>CAVZOR010000004.1:0-162475 GCA_963777025.1 Parachlamydiales bacterium | reverse complement strand
CAACAAGCACCTTTTTTTAATGGAAAAGGAGAATGGGAAAATGATTTTTTTAAAATAGCCGTTCATTCACCTACTTACTACTCTCCCTTACAGCTATTTGCCGTTGATGTTACCAAAACCTCTCCTATGATTCCCCTCATGGAAGGAGTCGAAGATAAAGATGGCGAGATTACCTTCGTTCTTTCTCGCCAAATGTTAGAAAACAAGCTTCAGCCAAAACACGCTTATCAATGGGTTTTAGTTCCCATAAATTTTCCAGAAATCACCATTTATTCAGATGCGATTTTCACGTGGTAAAAAACAAACAAGAAGATGTAAAATCTCGTCCCATGGAGTACTGGGTTGTATCCTATTATCTTTTCACACCTATAGAGAACCCTCTGTTAGAGGTCGCTCGACATAAAGCCTTTCTTTTTAACCTCGATATTAAGGCAAGGATTTATCTTTCTCATGAAGGGATTAACGGACAAATGAGCGGGAAAATTAGTTCTGCAAAAAAGTATATCGAGTGGCTCTCTGCCGACCCCCGCTTTAGTGCCATTGACTTCAAAATTCAGCTTCATGATGAACACTGTTTTCCTCGACTTACCGTTAAATGTAGACCTGAACTTGTTGCTATTGGATCTCCACTTAATCAAGGTAGAAGAGGAGACTACCTCACCCCCCGAGAATGGAAGGAGAGGCTTAAAAATCGAGATGAAAAGACCGTTTTGATCGATGTTAGGAATGATTATGAATGGAAAGTAGGGCATTTTGAAGGGGCTTTATTGCCCGCTTTGAAGCATTTCCGAGAATTTCCCTCTTTCTTAAAAAATTTTAAGGTAGACTCACATGATAAGACCGTTGATCTCTTGCTTTATTGCACCGCAGGTATTCGATGTGAGCTCTACTCTGCCTTTCTGTATAATGAAGGCTATAAAAACGTTTACCAGCTGAAAGGCGGTGTTGTTCAATATGGTATCGAAGAGGGCTCTACTTATTGGAGAGGAAAGTTGTTTGTATTTGATGACCGGCTCTCTGTCTCGATTGATAAGAACAGTCCCGGTGAAGTCATTAGCCAGTGTCAGTTTTGTGAAACGAAATCAGATTTTTATTTTAATTGCGCAAATAGCAGGTGCAATGCACTTTATCTTGCCTGCTTACCGTGCTCTGAAAATAGACAAGGGTGTTGTTCCCCACTCTGTCAAGAAGCCCCAGATAGACGCACCTTTCAAGTAACGGCAAAACCTAAACCGTTTCGTCGTAAAACCTACACCCAAGTGAGCTAAAAAATTGGATTTGGGCCGTCGCGAAGGCTCTTGCGGTTGGGTCTTTCAACTCCCTCGGAATGGCTCGGGCATACAATAGACAATATCTTCAAGAATCTGGGAGAGTGTTGGCATCGAAATATCATTGCGAGGCGAGACATTGATAAGCACCCCCTGCTGTAAAGGGTGACAACTCAAACGAAATGCCTCACGAACCAATCGCTTAAAACGATTTCGATCGTGAGCCTTGCCAAACTTTTTTGATACCGTCAAGCCCAGACAAGGTCGAAAGGCAACATGAGAGCGGTTCAAAAAGTGAACAACAACGGATCGCCCGACAACTCTCTTTCCGTATTTTTTTATTCGTAAAAAAGTCTCTCTTGAGCGTATTCGATCCACTTAAAAAAGCCCCCCAAGCTATACAGAAAGCTCCTTACGTCCGCTACGACGACGGCGATTAATAATCTCTCTTCCCTTTGCCGTTTTCATTCTTTTTCGAAAGCCACAAGTTTTTTGCCGCTTTCTTTTACTGGGTTGGTATGTTCTTTTCACAAAAATTTCCTCAAAGTGGGCATTTTATCCAAAAAAGAAAAAAACTTCAATACGATTCGGTATACTTAAAAACTTATTCCTAATCCTCCAGTCCAGCCGTGAAATAGAGCAACCCCGGAAGAATCACCATTCATGACATTTGGAGCCAGAGTTATCCCATTAAGGTAGATAACCTGATAAGCAATATGGGTATTTAACCATCTCGCGGCTTGGTAGCCTAAAGAAAGTCCAACACCAGCGAGGAAAGGAAGGGAAAACCCCCCTCCGCTAACGTCCGTATTTTGTGAACTCGTAACAACCCTTCTTTTATGATCCCAATCAAAACAAAGACCGACTTTAGCTTTAAAGTCCAAATGTATTCTTGAAGTCGAGTTCCATCCCAAAAACCCACCGATCTGTAAAGCTCCAATTCTGTTTTTTGTATCAACAGAGTAACGACTCAGAACCAAATTTTTATAAAACTCTACCGATAGCCGATCCCTCAACCCCATATACCTTCCTCCCACCAACCAGGCAACAGAGAAGGGATTCCCTTGCCGCTGATCAAAAAATTGATAGTAATTAAGCTCTCCATTTTGAAAATGCTCCTTATATTGAGCTCCACCCTGATCAGCATTGAAAAAGCCCTGAGGAAGCCCCAAACGGCCTTCCCCAGAAAAAGAAATTAGACCAGTGCTCTTCTTGAAACATCGACTTTTCCATTCTCGAACTTCAAGATAAAGAGCTTCCAAAATAGTCCGACATGTTGCATAGGCAACTCCAACTTCAAAGCCCGGCTCATAATTAAACCGCTTGACAAGTGTTTCTGAAGAACAATGTTTAAAAATACAACCCCCACAGGAGTTAAGAGTCCCCTGACTGCTGTCAATAATTAACCAATGCCTACTCCCTTCAGAACGACGAAAAAAAGCAATATCCCCCCAAAATGAAAACGAATCAGTTGACCCCCAGACCCTCTCTTGAGCCAATAGACAAAGAACAATAAAAGACGACAAAAACAGGCCTAAACAACCTGAATATAGATTTTTTTTTAACATAAACGTTTCAATCCTAGCACTTACAATAATAAATTGCAAAAGACCTAAAAACTTCAATTCAGAGACCGCAATAATACCCCCCGATGCGCTCCCTAATGCCCTCTAGAGGCGCTTTTTCAATTAAACATACTACTTATAATAGTTTATTAAACTAATTGAATTATAATTATTAGATTATGTATAATTTTATTATTAAAAATAACAATAAGTAATATAAAATGAATGTAAACATGATTAATAATTCAAGCCTTGTTAGTAAGCCTTATTCAGGGGCAATTGATACATTAAAAACAAATCTTGTCAATTTAGCTGTGGGGAAAACGGTTGCCTATCTCTATGGCATTGGTTCAGAGCGGGTTACGGATTTAATGAGACAAACGATTCAGGAAAATAAAACAACCTTAGATTTTGAAGCATTAATGGTTACCGAGGCTAAGGCAAGCAATGCCTCCTTTATCCGTAGGGCTGTCGCAAGACCCCTTATCTCCGTAGCTCGATTTTCTACAGAATTTTACGTAAACCCCCTTTGGAATAAAACAGTGCAAAAAATTGAAAGTTTTATCGCATCGAGTGATGAGGACAAGCTTGTTCTTTTTGAAAAATTTCTTGTTGATCCTTTGACAAAAACGGTTGAAAAAATTCTTGAAGCCGAGGCAAAAGCTAGTATGATCGATATTCGAAGCAAAGTTGAGAACAATGCCATTATGGAAAGCTTTCTTGTTGATCATAAAAATCAAGAAAAAGTGATCAATAAATTTTGCGACCTCTTAGCAGACTATATCGGCAGTATTAATATCAATCAGCTCGGCGAGGCTATCAAGGGGGAGTTCGCCCCGAAGAACGCTCTTGGAAGGTGGTTGTTTGGAAAAGCATTGGACATGGGAATCTATTTTGCTCCATCCCAGAATAAAATCGACGCCATGATTAATGGTTATTACTTTCAAGGTGTTTCTTTGGCCTTTTCAGCCGTCGAGAACTATTTCAATATTAATGATGAGGAACCTTATTGCCCTCAAATGATGCAACTCATCCTTAGTTTTTTCCCACAAGGAACTCAAAACCCAGATCCATCACACCCAGATCAAAATGTAAAAGCGACTCCGCAGCTACCCGCTTCCGTTGAGCCTTCACAAACCTCTTCAACTTCGGAATCGGCTATTAAGTTGGCTCTTATTTCTAAACTAAACAACAAATTACAAGATCTCGGCAAAAAAGGGCTTAATTTGCTTGATGAACCAGGCAGCGATGAATCGAGTGTTGTTTGGGCGCAGATAAGAACTGCAGCACTTCCCTATGCATCTAAGCAGATCGTTACTGTTTACCAGTCTGTTGTTTTACCTGAATACCTTGAAAAGCTTTTGGAAAAGGTAGCCCAGATGGCTAACACAAAACTGGTGACATCAAGATCAAGAGAGGCTACGCAAGACGAAGCGATCCCTCTAACCGTTGCTCAAATAGAGGAAATAAAAACCACTTTACAGAGTGAAGTGAAAAAGCAAATAGGAAATTTACCTGAGCGGCTATTATCCCATTATGACATTTCTTCGACAGAAAATAGAAAAGGATTTCGTAATTGGCTCAAAAACTCATTAGCCCTTAATGGTTTGGGTTTCGCAAAAACTGTGGTAGGAGGTCTCATTGGCGATCGTATCGAAAAGCGTTTTGATCAAGTGACAGATAGGTTGCTTAAAATAGTAAGCAAAACATACAATTTGCGTAACCTACAGCAACAAATCGGGTATGCCTGTGCTTTCGGTTCCGACTCAGAAGACAGCGCTTTCGAATCGGGCTCTGACGACAGCGAAGACGTTTTTATCTCTCTCTCCAGTGAAAGCGAAGACGTTTTTAGCTCCATCCCTAACAACACCGGATACGTTTTCGGATCCGACTCTAGCAACAACTGATACTGAGTCAAAGACGGCGAGGCACCTTACCGCAACGGCATATATCGTGGAGGAAGGAAGGGTCCTTCTACACAGACACAAAAAGTTGGGTAAGTGGCTCCCCCCTGGGGGTCACGTTGAACTGAATGAGACCCCTCCCAGCTGCGCCAAAAGAGAGACAGAGGAAGAGACGGGCTTAAAAATAGAGCTTATTCGTCAAGAAAATCTTTGGATCAACTTTTGGAATGCCTCAAGCATTGAAAGACCCTATCTTTGCCTCGTACAGCAGGTCCCTCCATATGAGGAAGAGCCTGCTCACCAACATATCGATATGATCTTTTTAGCTAAGCCCGTTAAAGGAGACCTCCTTCCTTGTGCTAAGTGGTTTACCTTAAGTGAGATCGAAGCATTAAAGGATGACGACGAGATATTTTGTGAAACAAAAACCGTCATTCGACACATCCTCAGTTTGCCTGAAAATTAGGCGATCCACCTAATTATTAACGGGTTAAGTTTAAAGATAAAATTTTACTTTTAATTTTGATATAAGCCTCAAAAAGTTGATCAATCTCAATCTCTTTAAGGCAGGCCCCCGTTTGACATCGCCTTAAAATAGGACACCTCGAGTCAAATTGATAGCCGTAAGGACAGCCTCCCTGACAAGAGACGTGATTCTCTCCGAGTGGCCTATAAACTCTAGCCAAAGAGGGCCCAAAAAAGCTCAGAGAGGGGGTTTTTGTTGTTCCACAAAGAGCCAAAGCTGCCGAGTCAACTGTAACAACAAGATCCATCTCTCCCATCAATGCTTGCCATAGGGGAAATGAGAGGTCCCCCACGGACTGACTTTCAGGAAAAGAGCGGTGCAACCGGTCTGCGATAATTTTTTCAGACTCCCCTCTCCAAATAAAATAAAAATAGGGGCTATCTTCGTGATCAATCCTTTTTAAGACTGCCTTCAAATGGTCTTCTCCTAGTTGTTTATTGGACCATTTTGAAAAACAAGCAACCATGTACCGTTTTTTATGAAAAATTAACATTTTTTTTAGAAGCTGCTCTTCTTCCAAGGTAAGCTTTAATTTAATCCCTTTGGGGAGGAAAGGATGACGATCTTCAAAGAATTTTTGGATTAGTTGTAAATATTTTTCTTGAATCTGAGCAGAATCCTCGATATTGATATGCCGTTGGATAACAAAAAAATTTGGGAACTCAGCAACTGATTTCCATCCAAGCCCCACCTTTTTATTGGCTCGAGCCGCCCCTGTGATAAAAGAAGATTTGATATTTCCTTGTAAATCAAAAAGAAAATCGTACTTTTCTAAACGAAGCTGCTTTAAAGATTGGGCAACCCCCTTCCATTCCAAATAGTGAAAACCGAGTTTTTTCAAAAATCTAGAGCTAAATATAATACCTTTTCTTACTAAGGGGTGAGATTGAATAAGGGCTTGGTACTCTCTTTCAACAACCCAGTCAACGGTTGCTTTTGGGAAAAATTTTTTTATATATTCAAGTACCGGAAACGCTTGAATAATGTCCCCTGCAGATGAAGTTTTGACAATTAAAAATTTCATTGGATGAAAGTGGCATTTTAAAATACTCTGTGTTAAAAGTCTCCTAGTGAGTCATGAAAAATCGTTGTAAGGAGGCTTTAGTCGATGCAATCAAAGCGTATTGCTGTCATTGGAGCCTCAGGACATATTGGAAATAACCTCTGCCGAGCGCTCCTTCAAAAAGGCTTCAAAGTCAAAGCTCTCGTTCATATCAATTCAAATTCACTTGAACAGCTTGATGTCGAAAAAGTACGTGGAAATATTTTAGAGACGACGCCTCTTAGGCAATTCCTTAAAAATACCGATATTGTTTTTCATGCTGCGGGAAAAATTTCCATCGATGGAGATCATGATGGAAGCGTCCGTGCTGTCAATGTTGAAGGGACCAAAAACGTCATAGAAAGTTGCCTTATCTCAGGAGTTGAAAAACTTATTTATTTTAGTTCTATTCATGCCCTTCAACAACAGCCCGAAGAGGAGTTGGATGAGAACCGCGCCCTTGTAGAGGAAAATGGGTTCCTTCATGACGTAGCCAAATCAGATGCCGAAAAAGAAGTGATGAAAGGAATCTCCCAAGGGCTTGATACCATTATCCTAAACCCTACAGCTGCCATAGGCCCTTATGACTTTAAACCCTCTCTTTTGGGGCAGGGACTCATAGCTCTTTACAACCGAAAATTGTCTAGTTTAATCGACGGAGGGTTTGATTGGGTTGATGCGCGCGATATTGCAAAGGCAGCGATATCAGCCATGGAAAAAGGGAGGTCGGGAGATCGATATGTGATTTCAGGCATGTGGAAAACAGTCAAAGAACTCTCTCTTTTGGTTCAAGAAATTACAGGAAGACCAGCCCCGAAGTTCACGTCACCCTACTGGCTTGCTCGGATGAGCATCCCCTTCGCGCGGGCTTACAGTCTCCTCACCCATACACCGATGCTCTACACCAATGAAACATTAGAAGTGCTGCTACGCTGTAATCGAAATATTAGCTCTTTAAAAGCTAGAAGGGAACTGGGCCTTCACCCCCGGCCGCTTTCAGAAACCCTTAGGGAGACGTTCGAATGGTATAAAAAGATTGGCTTTATTGAATCCAAAGCCTCAGAGAGGTTGGACGATCGGAGCTATACCGAAATGAGCTGAAATTCGGATCCCAATTTTTCAGCTTACTTGGGTGTAAAACCCCTTGAAAGATGATTGAAACGCCCAAATAATTCGCTGAATACGAAGATTTCGGTCATGCTCAGCAGAATAAATGGCATTCTCTTCTCGCAAACGGCGAATATTCTCATTAACGGTCTTAGATACAATTGGTGTAAAAAAAACTTTTGTCATAATGTCTAAACTCCCAACCCAATGCAAAACCAGGCACTATCATTATATGGGTACGGGGCAATTTTTTATATAAAATTCACGGTAGCCAATGAAGACTCAAACTCAAGGGAGGGGCCGAATGGTTTATTAACAAAAGAATTTTTTAAATGATGGTAGGTTCCAATTCCAATGGGAGTTGTGATTTGAAGCCGATGGGCAAGAGAGACGATATGAGCAAGGCCAAGAGGGCTTTCAAAACTACTGCTTAAAATCAGGTCTATCCTTCTTTTTTTTTGCCCACTCATGGAGAGGGATAATTTTTGACATCCCACCCCAAAGGGTTGGTTTACAGACAACAGCTTTCAAAGTCGGCAACTTTTCTAGCTCCTCCAAGCTTAACGATTTATCGCTTAACGACTCGTCAATAGCAACCGGATGAGAGAACTTCATTAAATCACGATGATTTTGAAACGGTTCTTCGACGAAATCAAACGAATCTAGGGGATATTTTGAAAAAAACTGAAATATTTTTTTTGCCTCCCACCCTCGATTTACATCAATGCGTAAAAAAAATTTATCTTTTAGTTGGTCAACTAAAGTTGTTGCCTCATCAAAAGAAAGCTGGCCAATCTTTAACTTGGCCGCCGTAAACCCTTCTTCTTTTCTTGCCTTAGCCTGTTCAAAAATTTCTTGATATGATCCCATTAGCAAAGCTACCGTTTGAACCGAATGCTTGGAAAGGGGGTAAAGCATCGATAAAAAAGCCGATTCCAACCCAAAGGAGAGTGCGGGAGAAAGGTCTAACCTTTCAAAATTTTTTAGACACTCTTCACGGTTCCAATGAAGGGAAAGAATTTTCTCTTTTTTTTGAGAAAACTCCTCTAAAGCGGTTTCCCGTGTCTCCTTGCTTCTTCCGGGAAGAGGGACGACCTCCCCCACCCCTCACGCTCATTGTCATCGATGATATGAATGAAAAAACCTTCTCGCATCGAATCTGTTTTAAGAAAAAATTGATAGGGATGGGTGGAAATTTTCATTTTTTGGGACCTCGACACTTTAAAGGCTCCATAGTAGCTTAGGGAAAGAATTTTATTGAAATATTTTTTCCCCTCGCTTTGGCGACGGTCCAAACCCAAGTTTTCAGCTCACTTCGGCATAAGAAAAAAATTGATAAGGATGGATGGAAATTTTCAGTTTTTAGGCCATCGACATTTAAAAAGCACCATGGTAGCATGGGGAGAGGATTTTTTCGTATGAAAGAGAAAGCTTACCCGATTGCTCAAAACCCCCTTTTGCTTCGGTTTCACCGGCTTAATGATGCCTTTTCCAAGTCCGATGATGAGAGGTCGTTCTATCTTGATCGAGTTGAAGGGTTTATTCTTTACGCTGACCTTGATAAAGGACAAACAGAACTTGAAAATCTTGAACTTGAAATTGAAAAACATAAAGACCGATATTTCCTTATCCCCAGGATGACTTTTTACGAGACAAAAAAATTCATGGAAGGGTTTATTCATGAAAAGATTTACGATGTTGATACGAAGGAAAAGCTTTTAGATATTATTCAGTCCAAAGAGGCAAGGGAAAATTTTCTAGAATTCATCTATGACCATCTTTTTGAGCTTGAGAAGTGGCAGCTTTACTATGTAGAGAGGATGAGGATCCGCATCATTGAGTGGCTTCGTCTTCAGGAAATTTTATTTGTTTTTGAAGAAGATCTTGAGTTTTCGACAACGGTTATGGAAAAGATTAAAGGGCATCTTTTCGAAACCAGGGTAGGGAAGGAAATTTCTCATGCTCGGGAAGTTCTTTTTCAAAAAGCCAAAACCTATTATTCAAATGAGGCCCTAAATCCTCGACCTAAACGAGGTCGCCCTCCCAAGCAACAGGTTAGAGTTGAGGTGGAACCTCAGCTGACCGGCGATATTTACACGACAGTCCCCCCGGAGTGTCGCTTGTTTCTTTACTTGCCCGATATCACGGGGGCCTCTTCAGCGATGGCCTTCTCTTCACGCCACGTTACCGAGGCAGAATTTCTTGCTAATCTGCGCGGAACCGTACGTGTTAAAGTTGATGCACAACTTGAAGCCTTATCTCAACGGTTGGAGTCACTTCGGCAACTTTCCAATCGACTCTCCGATATCCATGAGGTCATGGGAGAGAAAGAGACAAAATTTTTTAAAGCCATTTCCCAACAAGAACCGATCTTTTCTACCGAGCAAAAAGGAAAGGAAAGGGGTGTTCTTACAGGTGTTGTAAAAGATGTTTTCTACGATTTTAAGGAGAAAAAAGAGGACGATAAGAGTACAAAACCTTTTGTTGTTAAAAAGGTAACCCCGATCTCTTCCAAAAAGAAAAAATGAATTTTTCTCCGCAGAATAGGCCACAGAATAGGATAGATCAGGATATTGCCCAACCTCGAGCCATTCTCCCTGAGCCCGGAAGCGGCTTTTTAAATCGTTCCGTTTCGTTTGCCCTACAAACACTTGAAGTGATGTATTTGACACGCTTCATAGATGAAAAGTGTTTTAAGCTTTGCAAACAAAATAAAGGGGGAACCTTCCAACTCTCCGTTGCAGGTCACGAACTTGTAGGTGCCGTCTCTGCCCTTTCACTCATTCCTAAAAAAGATTGGGGATTTCCGTATTACAGAGATCGAGCCTTTGCTATCGGCCTGGGGTCTTCATTAGAGGAGCTTTTAGGGGCTTTTTTGGCAAGGGATGTTCCCCATCATTCGGGTGGTCGGATGATGCCAGAACACTTTGTTCATAAAGAGCTGCGTATGCCGTGTCAGTCGAGTTGCGTTGGCTCACAATTTCTTCAGGCCGTTGGGGTTGCAAAAGGGATTCAATTTCACGATCTTGATGAAGTTGTCTATGTCTCCGGTGGGGAGGGAGCAACTTCTCAGGGTGATTTTCACGAAGCACTTAATTTTTCCTGTTTACATTCGTTGGGAATTATTTTTGTGATTCAAGATAATGGATGGGCTATTTCAGTCCCAAGAAAAGAACAAACCGCTGGAGGATCAATTGCAAAAATTGCACGAGGTTATGAAGGGCTTACGGTCTCCGAGGTTGATGGATGTGATTTTGAGGCCCTGTCACAGACATTCCTAGAGGCTGTCTTAAAAGCTCGTACAAAAAAAGGCCCCAGTTTAATTGTTGCCTCCGTCCCACGAATGGCCTCTCATAGCAATAGCGATGATCCTTATAAATATTTAGAAAAGCGGTTGATTGAAGCAGAAAAAAAGAGAGACCCTATTCCCCGTTTAGAACAGTGGCTTATTAAAAAACAGCTCGTCTCTTATGAAGAGATAGAAAAGATGAAAGAAAAGGCTCTGGTTGCAGTTGAAGCAGCGGCTTATGAAGCAGAAAAAATTCCCTTCCCGAAGGCCTCGACAGCCACGGATAAAGTTTTTGTTCCCGTCTCCTCCTTTCCCTTTAATGAAGATAATTATACCTCAACAGGTGAATCGATTGTCATGGTAGATGCTCTGAATCATGCCCTTGAAGAAGAGATGGAAAATGATCCTTTTGTCATTGTTTTTGGAGAAGATGTTGCTCATGGAAAAGGGGGGGTTTTTGGGGTAACACGAGGAATAACTTCAAAATTTGGAGTTAACCGATGTTTTAACTCTCCTTTAGCAGAGTCGACGATCATTGGAGTTGCATTGGGAATTTCTCTGGTTAATGGAATTAAACCGATTGTAGAGATTCAGTTTGCTGACTATCTTTGGACTGGGATTAATCAGCTTTTTAACGAGGTCGCCAGCTTTTACTACCGTTCAAACGGAGAATTTCATGCTCCCCTTGTCATTCGGATCCCCTACGGCGGATATATTCAAGGAGGACCTTATCACTCACAAAGTATTGAAGGTTTTTTAGCCCATTGTCCAGGTCTGAAGATTGTAATCCCAAGCCATGCTGCAGATGCAAAAAGATTACTTAAAACAGCGATTCGGGACCCAAACCCCGTGATTTTTTTAGAACATAAAGGGCTTTATCGACAAAGGGTCTTTTGCGCTCGCCCCGAACCAATGGCATCGGAATTTTTGCCACTTGGAAAAGCTAAAATTGTTCGGGAAGGGTCTTCTGTGACTTTTGTAGGATGGGGAATGATGATCGTCATGGGAGCTGAGGTCGCTGAAACCTTAGCCAAAGAGAGGATAGAAGTCGAGATTATCGACCTTCGTACTCTTATTCCTTTAGATATAGAAACTATTTTGACCTCTGTCAAAAAAACAGGCAAGCTCGTTATTGCCCATGAAGCCCCGACGGTTGGTGGGTTCGGAGCTGAAATTGCCGCGACTGTTATTGAAAGCTGTTTTCATTTTTTAGATGCTCCTATCGTTCGTGTCGGTGGAAAAGGATGCGCTGTTCCCTATTGCAAAACTTTAGAGGACGCTGTACTCCCTCAGCGTCATGACCTTGAAAAAGCAATTCGAAACCTTGCTTGTTACTAGCCTGTAGTCGACTTTTTTCGTCGCTTTAAATAGGGAATAATAGAAGGTCTAAGTAGGCTTCGATTTAAGCGACTTAGGCAACTGATCTTTTTTTCCAAAACAGAATAAATTTTTGGCGATTTTTTTAATAAATAACAACCCGTTTCATCAAGCCCCTTATTCATTCCTAAGAGAGTATTTAAAAGTATCTCTTGTTGGTATTCTAAGGCTGCTGATTCCTCACTATTTTCTTCACATTCTATTAAACGACTGGAGTTTTGAATTAACTCATCCAAAGCTTGTTCCATAATAGAAAAAATTTGATAAGACTCCACCTATTCCTCCTTATTAAGATCTTATTCTCTATCTAATTGAGATATTAAAATCTGTCAAACATTTATTCCCAAATAATTGGGGATAAAGATATTTTAAAATATTATTTTATGACTAAGACTGTCCTGCTCTGCAATAGAAATTTTGATATCATAACCCCTGCTAGAAAGTTTTTCCTGAACCGTTTGAAGCGCCAGCACGGGGTTATTACATTCCTTAGAAAGGTGAGCAAGATGAATATGTTTGAGACCGCAGTGGGCAACTTCAGATAAAAGATCAGCACACTGTTGATTAGAGAGATGGCCTTGACGGCTCAAAACTCGTTGTTTATATAAGACAGGACGATTGCAAGCATGAACCATAGATGGCTCGTGATTCGCTTCAACATAAAGATAATCGCACTCCTTAAGATTTTTTTGGACAAGTGTTGTAATAAAACCAAGATCGGTGCAAAAGCCTATTTTTAAGCGACCTGTCTTAATGATAAAAGCAACCGGATCTGATGTATCGTGCTGAATACTAAATGGGTGTATCTCAATATCTCCAAATTCAAATAATTCTCCTGTTGAAAAAATTTTAAACTTAGGAGCTTTTCCCAACGTCATAATAATTGCTTTTGCCGTATCACTATTGGCAAAAACAGGAATATTATTTTTTATAGCCAATGAAGCAAGCCCCCTGATATGGTCTAGGTGCTCATGAGTGATCAGAATCCCCTCTATGTCACGTAGAGAAACGCCGATCGTTTCTAACCGTTGTGAAACTACTTTTGCAGAAAGCCCTGCATCAATAAGAAGCCGGGTCTCCTTCGTTCCAAAGAAAATAACATTTCCCTTTGAACCCGAAGCTAGAGGACAAAATCCATTCATAAAACCAATTTTATTGAGTATAGGTAAATTGAAAAATTGATCGCAACATCAAGCATAACATAAAAAAACCCCTACTCTAACCATTTTAGAATAAGGGTCTAATACAAAAAAGAAGGAAGGCTATTGAGACGGCGCCTTCGATAATACAGAGCCCGTAGAAGCAACGTCCTCTCGCGGCTCCTCTTTTTTCTCAGCACACAGCTTCCCATACAGTTTTCCAAGCGACTTAGTAGACCAAATCCACGCAAAGATAATTAAAAAAAGAACGCCGGCCACATACGGAGTAATCATTGAAATCGAACCAAAGAAAAGAATCAGCCCCTGATTGATTAAAGCACCCCCGGACTTCCCAAGACGAGCACCCACAACATCAATAGCTGCCTTACCCTTCACTTTCCCTTCCTGATCTAGAGGAACGTACGTCATCTCTTTCGTCGGATCAAAAAGGGCGTACTTTGTTGACTTGCTCATAATATTTTGAGCCTGACCAAAAAGAACGGCTAACACCAGGGGAGAGGTTCCAAACATTGCGATAAGGCCTGATAAAGAATCTTTGAAAATAACAAAAGAAAAGAAACCAACTCCAGTAACTAACAACACCACAGGTGTGATCATCGCCGCGACCGTCCAGCCAAAACGTCGAATGACGTTGCCACTCACAAATAACATCATTAAAATGGTTATAGCTCCTGTTAAAAGAGAAAATTCTCCCATAAAAGCACTATAGTCGTTCACATTTCCCTGAAACAAAATTTTAAGTTGGTTTTTCCATGTCACCTCTACAAGGTTAATGGCAATCCCATAGGAAACAACAAGGGTCGCCAAAAGGCCTATATATTTAGACTGGGCTAGATAACGAAAACTCTCTTTAAGAGACATTTTGGGCTTCTGTTTTTTTGCTCTTTGTTGTTCAGCCACATTATAAAAACGGGTATCTGTTAACACTCTTGAATTAATCCACCAGTAGATCCCCATGATGATTAAACCCGAAAGAACAACCATTCCCATCATATAGTTAAGAGAAACTCCCCATGCATCACCCTCTCCAGGAATGTTTTGGCGAATACGAGAGAAATAAATAATAAGAGGCCCTGAAACAAGCATAGCCAGGTTCCCACCAATTCCAAAAACGCCGTAAAAACGCTTTGTCTCCGATGTCTTCGTTGTATCATTTGCAAATCCCCAAAAAAGAAGGGATAGAGCGACGCTACCCCAAAGCTCAGACATGACATAAAAAAGTGCAAAACTCCAGTTTCTGAAAATAGCGATCAATCCGTTAAACCCTTGAGGAAGAATTGTTTGCAAATAATCAGCTGCAGCGGTTGGATGAAGAAAATCTTTGTTGGGATAAATGAACAGACCAAACAAAACGAAAAAACCAATGAAAATGGAAATCATCGTATAAAAAAGCTTGGGCTTGCTCAAAAGATTACTCAACTTGGAGTAAATCAACATAAAAATGATAGCAAAGGGAAGTACCCCCCACAACTTGAGAAATGGAATTGCCTCAGCTCCTGAACCCGGGGCCGTTACAATCAGCGCATCTTTTGTATCTCTTAAAATTGTATAATTGAAATTGATGAAAAAAAACATGAGAGCCATGGGGATAAACTTTTTAAGCTCCCATGTATGGATCGGCCAAAAAAATGACCTCCACCTTCCAAAATGATTCTTAGCATCATTTGTTGATATTGACATTCTATAATTCCTTAAAAAGAGTAGGTTAATAAATCCAAGCGTACCTTACATCACTAATGAGGATACACATGATAACATATTTTCTTGATTTTTCACCACTCTAAATTGATTTGAATAAATTTGGGCCGTCGCGCAAGCCTCGCGGGGTCTCGGATAAATTTTTCAGCTCATTTCGGTATAAATTTAAAAAAAAATTTGCTAACCATACCGAAGTGAGCTGAAAAATTGGCGATGGCCCAAATCTCAATTTTTCAATTTGCTCAGACATATCAACAAAAGTAAGAAAAGGGTTGTATGAGAAAAGCAAAAAAAATTGTGATAGTCTCCCTGATGATTCTATCAAATATTCTCACCTTTAGCGCCACTATAGAGGGTGAGAGAAGGGATAATGTTCGGGTCGTTCCCGTTTCACCGACACCAGAGCCGAGTAATATTCGAATTCACTTTGTCTATCCCTGTGAGAATGAGGTGGAAACCAAAGCCCCCGTCAAGCTACAACTCCGACTCGAAGGATACCCTTTAGGGTTTTTTAGCAATTTTTCTAGGTCACGCGAAATAAAAGACTCCAAACAGGGGCAGGCTTTGCACATCATTGTCGACGGAAACCCTTATTTAAGCGTTAATGAAGCGATCAATGAGGTTTCAGAATCCGAGGAAATCGATTTTGACCAAACAATCGAAATAAAAATTCCCTATACCCTATTAGATGGCGCTCATGTTTTACGTGTTTTTCCGGTCCGCTCCTTTAACGAAAGTTTAAAAGGGCCCTCTTGCTTTGCCTCAACCTCCTTTTTTTTTAATACAAAAGGGACCAAACCACCAGCCGACCTTTCGAAACCGTATCTCACTTATAACCAACCTGAAGGAGAATACTCGGGAGATGAACCGATTTTACTCGATTTTTATCTATCTAATACCCAACTCTCTAAAGATGGCTATAAGGTTAGGGTGACGATTGACAACACAGTCAAAAGGATTTTGACAGACTGGGTCCCTTACTATATTTATGGTCTAAAAAAGGGCTCCCATCTTGTTAAGATAGAGCTACTTAATCCTAAGGATACCGTTCTCCCTCCACTTTTCAACGATTTACAAAAAACCATTTTAATTAAATAACCGGCTTGACATTGGGTTTTCGGTCACGATAAGCTCGATACACTATGAGTTTAAAAATTCTTTTTCGTTTTGTCTCGATTTCTATTTTTTTACTAATCTTTGCAATCCTTTACCTTGTTTGCGAACAAGCAACCTGGGGGTTCACGATAAGCCATCTGAAGATAGATAAAGAATTCGTTACCGTTAACGCAGGAATTCGCCCCTTTTTTTTAAAAAATCGATTTTACCTTCAAGAACAAGGAGGACAGGCCTATGTTTTTTTCTCAGAAGATGGGAAGTTTGTTCTTAAATTTTTTAAAGATGCCCCGAGACCCTGGCTACGACTCCCTCGTTATCGAACAAAAAAATGGCAAAAACTGCAAAAAACTCTTGATGGATACCGCCTCGCCCTCAATCATCTTCAAAAGGAAAGTGGCGTTCTTTATCTTCATACCGCTCATTCCTCGAATCCTCTTTTTGCAACTTTGGTAGATCGCCTTAATATTGCTCATGTTGTCGACCTCTCCTGTTGTTACTTTGTTCTTCAAAAAAGAGCTTCTATCCCTACCACTAATGAATTAAAAAAATTGATTCCTCAAATTAAAGAGCTTATTTTTAAGAGGAACGCCTTAAAAATTGGCGACCATGACTTCCGGCTTCATAAAAATCTTGGCCTAATTGATGGCAACCTCTCTTTCATTGATCCTGGCCAATTTATAGAAGAGGCTGGCCCCTCGTCTGAGTTACCAGAAAAATTTCTTGATTATCTTAATATACCGAAGTGAGCTGAAAAATTCGCTACGGCCCAAATCCAGTTTTTCAGCTCATTTCGGTATAAATTTAAATAATTTATTGCAATGAAGCTGTTCAATAAGATAGAATCCAGAATGCTGGGGATCTCATTGAATCAAGTCGTCCGAACCAGGTCAGGGCCGGAAGGCAGCAGCCTTAAGGGCTTTCTCTTTATGCGATGAACCGTCTCCAGCGCCTTTTTTTTATTCAAGTCTGTTTACGGTTGAGATAACCCGAATCTAATTTTTCAGCTTATTTCCTTATAAATTTTTTTACAAAAATTGTTTTGATAGATTATCATGCTGCGCAAAGTTCATTTGAACGAGGAAGTTTACATGTCTTCCGCACCCAATTTATTCCAAAGCATACGATACCTTCCCTATAACCAACTAAAAAGTCTTTACGAAAATCCCGAAAATTTTACTAGCTTCTATCCTAATTTTCAAAGTATGATTCGCCAGTACCTTCCAAAAGGTGACGAAAAGGACCCAAATTATTCCTTACAAAATTTACTGATAGATCATACGAATGAAGTGATTCGTGCCATTGCCTGCCCAGCAATCCAAGAATTAGAAGAAATTTCTCAGAGCGCCGTTCTGTTAATAGCCAGTCGGATGATGAGATGCCCGGCATTGGGCAGTCTCTTCATTCCGGTGCCGTCTGCCACTGAAAGAATGGCTTTTTTTGAACAACTTTCCCCTTTTCTTTTACTAGAGGCGATGGAAGAGTATCTTTTCCAAAAAAAAGAGCTTGAAATGTGGGCGGGGGTGTATAAAAGTCACGCGAAGGCTAATCGAATCATTCTGAAATTTTTAGCCGGTCGTGGTAAAGATTTTCATTATGGTCGTCTAAACCTCGCCGCCCTCGGGCTCTCCTCGCTTCCTCACTTCATTTCAAAACCAGGATTTGAGGGGATAAAAATATTATCCCTTGCCGAGAATGGCTTAAAGACATTCCCGAACTTAGAGGGGTTGAAAAGTTTGAAAACACTAGACCTTTCTGCTAACAACCTATCGACCTTCCCCGTAGAGTGGGTCGGCGTCAATTCGTTGGAGTCACTAGAGCTTTCTGGTAACAATATCTCAACCATCCCTATAAACACAACCGGTCTTGACTCTTTGAGATCTCTCTCTCTTCGCTATAACGGAATGACAGAATGTCCTAGGGATTTAATGGCTTTAAGGTCTTTGCAAAGGCTAGATCTTAGGAACAATAAGATATTCGCCATTGGTCAAAGGGTATTCTTTCCCTGGAGTCTAGAGGAACTGAATCTTAGGGGAAATCACATATCAATTCTTCCCACAGATTTAGAGGGTTTCGGAGGCCTTGACTCAATCGATCTTTCTGCAAATAAGATAACCGATATTCCTAGAAAGCTAAAAGGTCTCGATTCCCTACGGTTTCTGGAAGTTGCGTATAATGACATATCAGAGATTCCTGAAACAATCGAGGGAGTTGGTGCATTAGAAGAACTGGTTATTCAAGGAAATGAGATAAAAAGGATCCCGCCAACCTGGGAGCAAAAGACCTCTAACGGCATCGTTTCACTAAAGCCTCTCTTTCTTCAAAAGAAGGGTACCGAAGTGAGGTGAAAAATTGGTTTTAGACCCCGCCAAAGCCTCGGGGTTGCACTATCGCAACTAACCCGTATTTTTCTCAATACGAGCGACGTTGCGATAAGATCCAAGCCCGAGGCTTTGGCGGGGTCCAAACCTCAATTTATTCACTGCGATCGTTTAGGGGGGTTCATGTCATCCAAGTCTAATCTATCCCCAGATATAAGAAACCTTCCTTATGATCACCTGAAAAATTTTTATGAAAACCCTAAAAATATTTCTAGGGTCTCTTCTGCATGTCGAAGTATGATTCGGAGATTTCTTCCAAAAGGTCACGAAGAGGGTCTGACCCAAAACGACCTTACTGATGAGGCCATTCGTGCCATCGCTTGTTCAGCAATTGAAAAATTGGAAGGGATCGAGCAAATGGCCGTTCTGTTAATGACTGTTCCAATCGATTGCACGATATCTAGTGAGGAGGACTTTCGGATCGCTTCGACACCGTTGAGTAAAGATCAAAGAATGGCTGTTGCTAAAGAACTTCCGCTTTCTCTTTTACTCGAAGCAATGCAAGAGTTCTCTTCCCAAAAAAAAGCGCTTGAAGGGTGGGAAAAGGGGTATAAAAATCGGGTGAAGGCGAGTCAAAGAATTGTCGCATCTTTAGCCACTTTTTCTTCCGATTCCCACGGTCTTTTTTGTAATAAACTAGACCTTTCAGGGCTTGAGCTGCATTTGCCTCCTCCCTTCATTTCAGAACTACCGTTCGGCAGAATGAAAAAATTATCTCTTCCAGGGAACGGCTTAGAAGAATTCCCCAACTTAGGAGTGTGCAAAAATTTAAAAAAACTAGACCTTTCTGATAACAAGATCTCGACCATCCCTATAGGAGTAACCGACCTTAGGTGTTTGAGAAAACTCTTTCTTAGCTCTAATCAAATATTAGAAATCCCTAAGGATTTAAAAGCCTTCCCGTGTTTGGAGATGCTAGATCTTTGGAACAATAAGATTTCAGCCATTCGTCAAAGGGTGTTCTTTCCGATTTCTCTGAAGGAGCTAAACCTTAGCAAAAATCAAATAATAACCTTCCCTAAAAAATTAGAGGGCCTCTCCAATATAAAGTCACTTGATCTTTCTGCAAATAGGATATCCACTATTCCTGATGAGGTAGAAGGTCTCATATCCGTGCGACATCTGAACATTGCCGATAATTTCGCAAAAAATAAATCGATAAGTTTAATTGGCTATACCGAAATGAGCTGAAAAATTTGGGTTTGGCGTGGTCCGAACCCAAATTTTTCAGCTCACTTCGGTATAAAGGAGTTTTCATGTCATCCACACCTACCCCATCCCTAAATATAAGAAACTTTCCTTATGATCAACTGAAAAATCTTTATGAAAACCCTGGGGATTTTTCTAGTTTCCCTACTGCACTTCGAAGTATGATTTGGGGGTTTCTTCCAAAAAATCGCGAGTGGCGTCCTAACCAAAACTTACTAGACCCTACTGATGAAGCCATCCGTTCCATCGCTTTTTCAGTAATCGAAAAATTGGGAGAGCGTGAGCAAACAGCCATTCTGTTAATGGCGACTCGGGTCGATTTCAAAAGGAGGGGTTTTCAGATCGTTTCGACACGGTTGCGTACGGATCAAAGAATGGCTGTTGCTAAAGAACTTTCGCTTTCTCTTTTACTCGAAGCGATGCAAGAGTTCTCTTCACAAAAGGAAGTGCTTGAAGGGTGGGAAAAGGGAGATGAAAGTCGCATAGAGGCGAATGAAAGAATTTTCGTCTCTTTAACCAAGCTTTTTTACGATTCTTTTTACTGTCATCTTTATAATACACTAGATCTCTCAGTACTCAGCCTGACCTTACCGCCTCCCTTCATTTCAGAGCTAGCATTCGGCAGGATAAAAGAAGTATCCCTTGCCGGGAACAATTTGGAAAAAATTCCCAGCTTAAGAGTGTTGAAAAGTTTGAAAAAATTAGACCTTTCTCATAACAAAATATCGACTATCCGTATAGGAGCAAACAGCCTTGAGAGTTTGGAAGAACTCCTTCTCAACTCTAATCAAATATTAGAAATTCCTAAAGATTTAACAGCCCTCCCATGCTTGGAAGTGCTAGATCTTGGGAACAATAAGATATCAACCATTCGTCAAAGGGTGCTCTTCCCCTTATCTCTGAGAGACCTAAATCTTAGCAAAAATCAAATAATAACCATTCCTAGAAAGTTAGAGGGTTTCTCCGATCTAAAATCACTCGATCTTTCTGAGAATAGGATCTCTGTTATTCCTGAAAGGCTAAAAGATCTCAGATCGTTGCGAATTTTGAACGTTGCCTATAATGAAATAGTAGCAGTTCCTCGAAGAATCGAGGGTCTTTACAACTTGGAAGATCTGGTTATTGATGGAAATAAGGTGGGAACACTCCCTGAAACGTGGGGGGTGCAAACCTTTATGCTCACCGAATCACTAAAGCCTCTTTATACCGAAGTGAGCTGAAAACTTGGGTTTGGACGCCGCAAAAGCCCTCCCGGTTACCCCAAAATTTTTCAGTTTTCTCCGGTATGGAGCATTTTTTTGAAGGCATCTTCATGCATAAGCTGAACCTTTAACTTTTTCGCCTTATTGAGCTTGGATCCTGGTTTTTCTCCAACAATGAGAAAATCGGTGTTGGCACTGACTGAATTCATTATTTTTCCCCCTCGTTCTTTAATGAGTCGTGCAGCCTCTTCTCTTGAGTAGTGGTGTAAGGTTCCAGTAAGAACAAAATGCTTTTTATAAAAGGGGTGAGAATCTTTATTAATTTTTTTTATAACTTGAGGTTTTACCCCATTTTTTAAGAGAGTCTTTATTTCCTTTATTCTTCGGTGATCCTTGAAATAAAAGACGATCGATTCGGCTATTTTTTCTCCAATTCCCTCGATAGTTAACAGTTCCTCCTTTGATAAAGCTGCGAGATTTTCAATCGAATCAACCTTATCAGATAAGATATCGGCGATCTGTTCTCCTACATACCGAATCCCTATTGCTGAAAGAAAACGAGATAAGGAAGGTGTTCGAGATTTTTTGATACTGAAAAGAAGGTTATGGATCGATTTTTCCTTAAATCCATCCAACTTGGACAACTTTTCCTCCGTTAATAAATATAAATCAGAGGGGCAATTGATCAACCCTTTTTTCACTAGCTGTTCAACCACTTTTTCCCCAAGGTGATCAATATCAACCCCCTGTTTGCTGGAAAAGTGGATAATACGTCGAATTTTTTGTTCTTCACAATCCGTGTGATTAAGACACCGAACACTAACTTGATCTTTGACGACAGGAGCCCCACAGCTTGGACATTTTTTTGGCATCCTCCAGGATACGGTCTGCGAAGGTCGTTTTTTTAAGTCAACATCGACAATTTGAGGGATAACATCCCCTCCTTTTTCGATCACTACCCAGTCCCCTTTTCGAATATCTTTACGAGCCACCTCATTTTCATTGTGAAGAGTCGCCCTAGAAATAAGAGAGCCGGCTAAAAAAACAGGTTCGAGGTCGGCAACGGGAGTTAAAACACCACTGCGCCCCACCTGCACAACAATATTTAAAATCCGTGTCTCGGCTTTTTCTGGAGAAAATTTATAGGCAACAGCCCAACGAGGTGTTTTTCTTCTAGATCCCAGAATTGACCAATAGTTCAGTGTATCTACTTTAATAACAATGCCGTCGATATCAAAATCAAAATG
This sequence comes from Parachlamydiales bacterium, assembly GCA_963777025.1. GTDB lineage: Bacteria > Chlamydiota > Chlamydiia > Chlamydiales > Rhabdochlamydiaceae > PALSA-1444. The sequence continues at coordinate 140,387 of CAVZOR010000004.1, read as the reverse complement.
CTTCCTTTTCCTTTCAATTTTATGAGCAAACTCCATCACCTGATCGATTGAACGACAGAGCGATCGGTCGTCGATTGAAAAGATGGGAAGTCCTAGCTTTTTTAGGTATTCATGAACCTCGTTTTGAAAAAAAATAGCCGAGTGATCGACATCAGCAAGACCATAAAAAACAGAAGAGAGTCGTCGACCCGCAACCTCTCTAGGATCAAGAAGCTTAAGCGATCCTGCCGCTGCATTACGGGGGTTGGCCCATAACTCCTTCCCTATTTTTTCTCTCTCTTTGTTTTGCTCATCAAATACAGACCGTGTCATAAACACCTCTCCCCTTATCTCAAGCAGATCAGGAAAATTCGATCCGATAAGTTGTAGGGGAACGGTTTGAATGGTTTTCATGTTCATGGTGATGTCGTCCCCTTTTTTCCCATTACCTCGTGTTAAAGCCCTTTTATACACCCCTTTTTCATAAAGAACAGAGACGGCGACTCCGTCCATCTTGGGTTCTACGTAAAAGACAATTTCAGAAACCTCTAAACGTTTCCGAATCCGTTCTACAAAAGCCTCGACTTCTGCTTGTTCATAGACATTTTCAAGAGAAAACATCGGAATTTCATGAGAGAGCTGTTTAAATCCTTTTGTTAGCGGATCTCCAATCCTTTGGGTAGGGGAAGTCGGCACAACCCAATCCGGATACTCTTTCTCAAATTTTTCAAGTTTTTTATAAAGCTGATCATATTCGTAATCAGAGATCTGTGGCTTTAATTCGATATAGTAGTGTTGATCATGCTGCTGAACGACTTTAACCAGCTTTAAATAATCATTTTTTTTCAAAAAATGACCTCCATGATTACCGTTGCCAAGGGGGGGATCTCAATGTTAAAGCCTATTCTTTCGTTTTCGTTATCATATACGAATTCAACCTCCGTATTGACCCTTCCAGATCCACCAAATTTCGTTGCGTCTGTGTTGAAAACTTCGTGAACTTTTTTTACGGAACGAAGAGGAATAAAGTAACAAGGAAGGGGGTTGGGAGTAAAGTGATGAATACAGAGAAGCCTTTCTGCTATCCCCTTTCTCAGATAACTAATAACACAATTTTTTTGGTCATGAAAATCGATCCACTGAAAACCTTCATCATTAAAATCATTCTCCCATAATGAAGAGTGTTCGTGATAAAAATGGTTTATCGCTCGAACTAATGTTTGTAAATGAAGGTGTCTCTCGTGCTGCAACAAATGCCAAGCGACAGACCCCTTACAATTCCACTCCTCCCATTGTCCAAGTTCTCCTCCCATAAAAAGGAGTTTTTTACCGGGCTGACACATCATGTAGCTGTACAAAAGGCGCATCTGTGCAAATTTTTGCCAATCATCTCCTGGCATTTTAGAAATGAGGCTTCCCTTACCATGAACCACTTCATCATGAGATAAAATCAGCATAAACCGTTCGGAAAAAGCATAGAGAAGGCCAAAGGTCAACTCATTCTGATGATACGAACGGAAGTAGGGATCTCGCTGAAAATAACGGAGTGTATCATTCATCCACCCCATGTTCCATTTCAAATCAAACCCAATCCCACCCCATTCCAAGGGGAGGGAAAGGGAAGGAAAAGTGGAAGATTCCTCTGCACAGATAATCGCATGCGGAAAAAATTGGTGAACCACTGAATTCATGTGCTTCAAAAACTCGATTGCCTCAAGATTCTCCTTTCCCCCATAAGAATTTGGAATCCAATCATCCCCCTCCCTTCCATAATCGAGATAAAGCATCGAAGAAACTGCATCAACGCGTATTCCATCTACATGCATTTTCTCAAACCAAAAAAGAGAATTGGCTAAAAGAAAGTTTGAAACTTCATGCCTCCCATAATTAAAGATATGGGTTTTCCAGTGTGGATGAACCTTTTTTCGATCATCGTCATGCTCATATAAGGCAGTCCCATCGAAGTAGGCCAATCCGAAATCATCTTTAGGAAAATGAGCCACAACCCAGTCAATGATGACCCCTACCCCTTCTTGATGAAGATGGTTAACAAAGTATTGAAAGTCTTCGGGAGTTCCAAAACGACTCGTTACAGCATAAAACCCGCTCACTTGATAACCCCACGACTCATCCAAGGGGTGCTCTGAAACAGGAAGAAGCTCAACATGACTAAATCCCATCTTTTTGCAATAATCGGCTATCTCAACGGCAAGCTCTCTATAATTCAATCCTTTTTTCCACGATCCCAGATGGAGTTCATAAACATTAAGGGGGCGGGCGTCTTGCCGCTGTCCTGCCTTCCATGCCTGATCAGACCAAACAAATCGGTCAACATCAAAAAGACGGGAAGCCGTTTTCGGCCGAATTTCGCTAAAATAGGCATACGGATCTGATTTAATCAAAATCTGACCCATTTGGGTCTCAATTGCAAATTTATATCGGTCTCCCTCTTTCAGGCCCGGTACAAATATCTCCCAAACTCCAGAGACTCCTAAGTTTTTCATAGAATGAGTCGTTCCATTCCAATCATTAAAATCACCCATTAAAGCAACTTGTTTAGCGTTCGGTGCCCAAACAGTAAAGGCAGCACCATCAGATCCTTCATGGGATTTAATTCGCCCTCCCATTACGTTATAAAGCTGATAATGCCTTCCCTTGCCAAATAGATAACCATCCATCTCTCCAAAATAAGCCGGGAAGGAACAACAGTCGGGAGGTTGCGTCTTTGACATGATTTGCTCATTAAATCACCGTTTCAATAATTTGACAATATCATTGAGACGTGATATGCACTCAGTTTCAGTTAGATGGTTAACGGTATGGGAATTCTCAAAATCAAAGGGCAGCGCCCCCTTAAGGGAAAAATCTGTGCCGTTGGGGCAAAAAATGCGATTACAAAATTACTCGTCGCCTCGCTTCTTTCCGATAAGCGGTGTTGTTTTTTCAACGTGCCCAATATCGTTGATGTCGATATCACGGTTGATCTTTGCAAAGAAATTGGAAGCACGGTCCACTGGGATAAAAAAGAAAGGGTTATCGAGATCGTCACCAAAACCCTTAAAACGACTTATATCCCTCAACGATTTTCTGGTTCAAATCGAATCCCCATCTTGATGATCGGCGCGTTACTCGGTAGAACGGATGAGGATATTATTGTCCCAACCGCAGGCGGATGCAAGATAGGAAAAAGGCCGGTTGATTTTCATATCAACTCAATGGAGAGGCTAGGAGCGGTTATCGAATACCGAGAGATGAAAAAAGAAGGGGCTTATTTTGCAAGGGCTCATCAAGGTCTTCAGGGTGGGTTGATCGAGCTTCCCTACCCCTCCGTCGGCGCAACAGAAAATACCATTTTAGCCTCATGCCGAGCAAAAGGAGTTACCGTAATCAAAAACGCCTCAATAGAACCTGAGGTCATCGACTTGATTCTTTTTCTTCAAAAATTGGGAATCGCTATCGTTGTCGATGGGGATAGAACCATTCGGATCCAAGCTGCTGAAGAGTTTTATGAGGTTGAGCATACGGTCATGACAGACCGTATTGAGGTCGCCTCTCTTGCAATGGCTGCAATTGGAACTAAAGGGCATATTTTCATTGAGGGAGCACAACACTTCCATATGATCGCCTTTCTTAATAAGCTGCGCGAGCTCGGCGCTGGATTTCAGGTTCGAAATAACGGGATTGAATTTTTCTATAAAGGACCCCTTCGAGGGGGCATTCTTCTTGAAACAGACGTCCATCCCGGCTTCTTAACCGATTGGCAACAGCCCTTTGTTGCTTTGCTCACTCAAGCAGAAGGACACTCCATTATCCATGAAACGGTTCATGAGAATCGGTTTGGTTATACGGAAACGTTAAGGGAAATGGGAGCCGATATTCAACTCTTTACCCAATGTTTAGGTCACGTTCCTTGCCGTTTTCAATTTCGTAATTATGCCCATAGCATCGTCATTAAAGGGCCAACCCCTCTCTCTTCAAAGGCCATCAATATCCCCGATCTTCGCGCTGGATTTGCCTATGTTATCGCCGGCCTAATGGCCCCTGATACAACGGTAATTTCTGGAGCTCATTACCTTGACCGAGGTTACGATAACCTCGCTGCCAAGCTGGCTTCCCTCGGAGCCGATATCTCTCATTTTCCAAAGGTTCAGACCCCTTCATTAGCCGGCATTCCACCCCTCTCCCCCGTTTCCGAGGTAGAAAAATGTGTTTCATGCCAAGGATAGCTCAGGATGAGGGCATGAATTTCTTCGACGCTTTTCGATCGATTTAACTCCTCCTTAAGGCGTCGCGTTCCCTGTGATTTTTTTAAATACCAACACCCAATGCGCCTTAAATGAAGCGCAGCCCTTCGTGGAGAGTGGTACTTTTGGACATATTCACAGTGTTGTAGTAACGCATCTCGGTAGTCTACTCCCGTACGGGTGAGAGGAGGTTTTTTAGAGAGCTGTCGATGGACATCTTCAATGATCCAAGGCGCTCCAAACAACCCTCTAGCCATTAAAATTCCGTCACACCCTGTATAAGCAAACATCCTCTCGGCATCTTCAGCTGTAAAAAGATCTCCGCTTCCGATAACAGCGATCTCCTTCACGCTTTCTTTACCCAACCGAATCCAATCCCAGTTAGCTTTGCCTTGGTAACCCTGCTCTCTTGTTCTCGCGTGAATCGTAATGGCTTTAGCCCCTGTTTGTTCTGCAAGGGTCGCAACTTCTTTTACAATAATCGAGTTTTCATCCCATCCCGCACGAATTTTAATGGTAACTGGAATTTTCACTGCAGAGACAAGATTGGAAAGAACATCTCCAATACGCCCAAGGTCTCTCAACATTCCCGAACCACTTCCATCTTTCGTAACCTTGTCGACAGGACACCCACAATTGAGATCAATCACATCAAATCCCATTTCTTCCAAAATACGAGCCGATTTTCCGGCCAGTTCTGGCTTGCTTCCGCAAAGTTGAGCTCCAATCGGGTGCATTCCCTGTTCATAGTCAAGTAACCGATAGGTTTCAAGGTCATGCCGAACTAAAGGATCCATCTTAACCATTTCACAGTAGATGATTCCAGCCCCCCTATTTACCATCATCTTACGAAAAGGAAGATCCGAGCATCCCGCGAGTGGAGCACAAAAAATATTTGATTGAAGTGTTATCCCACCTAGCTGAAAAGGAGCCCTCAACACCTAAAACAACACCTTATAAAGAAGAATTTCAGCACCCTGTAAGACTAAAAAAGCAAACAAAGGAGTTAGGTCTAAAACTCCCCCAATTGGAGGGATAATTCGACGAAAAAGGTTAAGATAGGGGTCCGTACAATAACCGATCAAAAGGAGCCACGGTTGCCGTGCAATCGATGGAAACCATGAAGCAACAACTCGAATGGCGATTAACGCCGTATAAACGACAAATAAGGAATGAATCAAGCCAAACATATTGGAAGAGATTATAACGAAGGTGCGATAATATCTCACGATATGTTTATTTTGGGATTATCAATCGAAAAAAAAGGGATTAAACTTGCCCTTCTCTCAACAGTTAAAAAACGAATCATCATTCATAGGCTTGAAGAGCTCTCGAGCTTCTCCCTCTCTGAAAAAAAAAATGTCCGGATTATTACTGGGGTTCCTTCAAAAGCAATCGTTCGAAGGGAGACCCGTATGCGGATCTCCAAACCCTCCTCTCTCATTAAAGCGATCCCCTTTCAGCTTGAAACCCTTCTTCCTTTTTCGCTAGAAGAAGCGATTGTTTACCCCTTTTTTTCCCCAAAAAATAAGGAAACCGAGGTCGTTTTTTTTGCGACAACTCAGGTAGCTCTACAAAACCACCTCGACGAAATGTCTTCTCGAGGGATAGATCCCGATCAGGTCTCCTGCATCCCACTCGCATTAGCCCGATGGGCTCGATGGATACAACCTCATGAGAAATGTATAAGCTGTATTCATAAAGATACGGTTATTGCCTTAGAAGGGGAAAAAATTGTAGCCGCTCATTCATCAGAGAATCGAGCTCGACTAGAACTTTTTCTCAATAATAAACTTAACCACTATTTCGAAATCAAAGAGGCCCCTTCGTTTCAGGGATATTCCTATAAAACCCTTAAAGAGTTTGCCATTCCTATCGGGTTGGCCCTCGAAGGGTTTGATGAAAAGTCGTGCCAATTTCGACAAGGGGTTTTTGCCTCAAAAAGAGAGAACCAAATAAAAAAAAATTTCTCCCTGAGCTATTTTCTTTTTTCTCTTTTGCTAGCCACGATCGTGGGGGTAGTCGGAACCGTCCTCATCCACCGCCAAAAAATCCTTTTGCAAAAAAAAATAGAAAAACATATCTCAATACCTCACGCTTCTCTGGAAGAAAAGATCATACAGTGGCAAAAAAATCTCTCACAGGAATCAAGTGAACTAGCCTCTCTTACATCTGACGCCCCCCTTGTACAGGATGTTATCGGTTGGATCGGGGGCTTTGAAGAGCCGGTTGAGGTTGTTCAATTTCAATATAACCTGGTAAGCTATCCGAAAGTAGGGGAATCGGAAAACCGCTATCAAGTGAAAGTTGATCTTGAATTCCGAGCAGAAACTCCAGCTGCGGCAGAACGATTTAAAGAGAGATTAAAAAGGGCTCCAACCTTAATTGATGAAAGGAAACCAGTAGCATGGACTTTACAAAAAGAGTCTTATCGTATCTCATTTTATCTACGAAAAAAATAAAATTTTTTCTCCCCTTCTGCTCGGTTTTCCCCCTTTTTGTCGTCCTCTTTTTTTTAAATGAGAAACAATCGCATCTCAAAGCCCTCTACCGTCAAATCAGACCCCTAAAACAAACCGCTGCTTTATTAAAAGAAAACCAGCTTCAACAACAAAAAAAATGGGAAACCTTACAGCAAAGCAACCCCCTCTATCTTTCTCAATCTGTAGAACGGCTTTCACTGCTCAGTCGCGAGCGAGATCGTGTTGAAATTTTGAGTAAACACTACCCAGAAAATCCATTTCTTCAAGAAAGACTTTCCTTTTTTCAAGAAGAAAAAAATCAAATTCGATTTATTCCTCTGATTAAACGGCCGGGGCATTATTTTTTAGAGACCGAGCTAAAATTACAAAATACCGTCCAGATGAACGAAGACGATCTAAGAAAATTTTTATTTGCTCTTGAGGGAGAGATAAAAGAAAAGCCTTCTCTAATGATCAAACACTTTGAACTCACAAAAAAAAAAGAAAAAGGGGAAGAGTTTGTTTACACCATTGAAGCCGAATTGATTCAGAGAACCCCATGAAAAAAGTATCCCGCTATTTATACCGAAGTGAGCTGAAAAATTGGATGTGGACCCCGCCAAAGCCTCGGGGTTGGACCGTCGCGAAACTCCTCGCGGTAAGCCTATTTTTTCTTTTTGCTGGGTGTGCATCAAGATTTAACGAATCCGATCAACTCGTTTCAGTTCAAGTTTTAGATAGAAACGGCTTTTCTGAAACCTTTAGTGGGCTAGACCGTCTAAAGAATTTTGAAAAATCTAACTTTTTAGCTCCCCAACCGTATCAAAAGGTAATCAGGGTCTACGGGAAATCGAGCAAGGGAAAAACTTCTTTTAAGATTAATACCTATCATCTGAATGGTCATCCCAAACAGTATCTTGAGGTGGAAAACGGACGTGCTCATGGAAAATTTTTTGAGTGGCATCCAAACGGGCAGCTTAAGATTGATGCCGTGGTCATAGAAGGAACACCTGACCTAAGCGAGATGGCCCAGATGACCTGGGTTTTTGATCAAACAAGCTTTGTTTACAATGAAATGGGGAATTTGATTGGGAAAATTGGTTATGAAAAAGGGTTTCTTCAAGGTCCTTCGTTATATTTTTATCCCAACGGAACGATCTTTAAAGAAGTCCCCTACGATAAAGATAAAATTGAGGGAGACGTTGAAATCTTTGACCCTTCTGGGTACTGCGTAGAAAAGATCGGTTATATCAACGGAGAAAAAGAAGGCACTGCTATTGCCTACTGGAAGCCCGATCAACTGAAATACAACGAGGAGTATAGAAAAGGAGCCCTAATGGAAGCCAAGTATTTTAATCCCCTAGGAGAAATTGTAGGAAAAATCGATCAAGGGAGTGGCGTGCAGGCGGTATTTGAAGACGGTTTTCTTCTCTCTCTTATCGATTACCAATCTGGATTTATTAAGGGACGAGTTCAAAATTTTGATCACGAAGGAAACCTTATCTCTCTTTTTCACATCGACAATAATATGAAACATGGCGACGAATGGGAATATTATCCTCCTAAAGAAGGAGCTCTTCAACCAAAGCTTTATCTACAGTGGCATGAGGATACCATTCAAGGGATTGTAAAAACATGGCATAAAAATGGAGTGATTGAGAGCCAGCGAGAAATTCGTGACAACAAAAAGCATGGCCTTAGCTTTGCTTGGTCGAATGAGGAAGAGCTTCTCCTTGTTGAGGAATACGAAAATGATCGCCTGATCAAAGGGTCGTATTTTAAAAAAGGAGAAAAAAACCCGATCTCTAAAGTCGAAAATGGGAAAGGAGTTGTCACCTTTTTCGATGAACAAGGAAGGGCATTAAAAAAAGTAATCTATGAAAAAGGAGAGCCCACAAACGGTTATTAGATTCCCCTCGAAACCCACTGAACTATACCGAAATGAGCTGAAAAATTGGATTTCGACCCTGCCAAAGCCTCGGGGTTGGACGATCACAACTAGCCCGTATTCTTAATACGAGCGACGTGTTGCGATAAGATCTCAACCGCGAGAGCTTTCGCGACGGTCCAAATTCAATTTTTCAGCTCAATTCGGTATATATGGAAGTGAATTAACAAGTTGGCGTACAAAAAATCCCCTTATCGATGCTTGATAGATTTCGGCGTATTTTTTGCTATCTTCTTGTGGACGGAGGAACATCTCTTTTGTTGTTATCAAAACAACAAAAATTGCTACTGGAATTGAATTAGCCCCGAATTTTAGAACGACAAGCAATTGCTTACCCCCTGTTTTTAAAAGAAAGGTGTTAAAGGTTGTTAATCCCACAGCCAAATTGCTTATCCCTTTAACTCCAGCTTCGATGGCCGTACCAATCATCTCAATAAATTCAGCGGTTCCAACTGTTATTCCAATAACGGGTGATATCCATGGGACGATAGAACTTTTTTGTGCAACTTGGTTTAACCCATTAAAAAATGGGTAAAAAAAATAACGCTCGGAAAAGTATTGGAAGTGTTCAACATGAAAAAATCCAACAGAATACATTTTGGCCGTTATGCTAGACAGATGGAACCTTTTTTAAAAAATTAGCCGATTTACTCCGCTGAGTTTACTCATTTGAGAAGATTATTCTCTTGGTAAATGAAAGTTTTTATATAAAAAAATTTTTATTCTTTAGTTATACCGAAATGAGCTGAAAAATTGAATTTGGATCGTCCAACCCCGAGGCTTTGGCGGGGTCCAAATTCAATTTTTCAGCTCATTTCGGTATATAACGAGAGCCCACAAACGGTTATTAGGCTTCCTTCCAAACCGACAGAACCGACTCCAAGTTGCCAATCTCACGGAAGTGAACAGAGAAATTGACGTACAGAAAACCCCCCTATCGATGTTTGGTAGGCTTCGGCTTGCTTTTTGCTAGCCTCTTCCGGCTTGAAGATCATCTCTTTCGTTGTTATCAAAGCAATAAAGATAGCTACTGGAATTGAAGTGACCCCCAATCGTAGAACGACAAGCAATTGCCTGATTCCTGTTTTTAAAAGAAAGGTTTTAAAAGTTGTTAATCCGACAGCCAAATTGCTTATCCCTTTAATTCCAGCTTCGATGACGGTACCAATTCTGGTAATAAACTCAGCGGTTCCAACCGTTATTCCAATAACGGGTGATATCCACGAGACTATATAACTTCTTTTTGCAACTTGGTTCAATCCATTAAAAAATGGGTAAAAAAAACAACGCTGGGAAAGGTTTTGAAGGTGTTCAATATGGCCAAATCCCATAGAAGACATTGTGGCCGCTATGCTAGACATATGAAACCATTCTTAAAAAATTAGCCAATTTACTCCACTAAATTTACCGGGTTGAGAAGATTATTTTCTTGGTAAATGAAGGTTTTATACCAAAATGAGCTGAAAAATTAAGATTTGGTCCGGCGTTACCATTGTCCAACTCTGAGGCTTTAGCGAGGTCCAGACCCAATTTTTCACTTCACTTGGCGTGCAGAAAATTCCGCTATCGATTTTTGGTAGATTTTGGCTTCCCTTTTACTAGCCTCTTCCGGCTCGCAGATCATCTCTTTCGTGGTTACCAAAGCACTATAGACCCCTAATGGAATTGAAACAACCGCAAAGGCTGGAACTGTAAGCAACTGCACGCTTCCTGTTGCCAAAAGAGAGGTGTTAAAGGTTGTTAATCCCACAGCCACATTGCATATCCCTTTAATTCCAGCTTCGATGGCGGCACCAACCATCTTAATAAATTCAGCGGTTCCAACCGTTATTCCAACACCTGGTGATATCCATGAGACGATAGAACTTTTTTGTGCAATTTGGTTTAACCCATTAAAAAATGGGTAGAAGACATAAGCATCGAAAAGGTATCCGAATTGATCCGTATGATCAAATCCCCTGGAAGACATTGCATCCGCTATAGTAGACATATGAAACCATTTTTAAAAATTTAGCTGATTTACTCCGCTAAGTTTACCAAGTTGAGAAAATTATTTTCTTGGTAAATGAAAATTTTAACTCAAAAAAATTTTTATTCGTTATCTACCCGTAATACCCTCTTCCTGAGAAAATCTATCTATGGAGCTTTGGAAGGATTCGGCTTTTTCTTTGCTAGCTCCTTCCGGATCGAAAAAAATCCTTGTCATTGTCATCAAAGTAATAAAGATTAATACTGGAATTGAGGCGACTCCAAACAATGGAACTATAAAAAGCAATTGCAGGGCTCCCTTTCCCAAAAGAGAGGTGTTAAAGGTTGTTAATCCGACAGCCAAATTGGTTATCCCTTTAATTCCAGCTTCGAAGACGGTACCAATCATCCTAATAAATTGAGCGGTTCCAACTGTTATTCCAATAACTGGTGATAGCCATGCGACTATAGAACTTCTTTTTGCAACTTGGTTTAATTCATTAAAAAATGGGTAGAAGACATAAGCATCGAAAAGGTGTTCGACGTGGTGAAAATGATTGAATCCCTTAGAAGACATTGTAGCCGCTATACTAGACATATCAATTCATTTTTAAAACGTTAGCCGATTTACTCCGCTAATTTTACCAGGTTGAGAAGATTATTTTCTTGGTAAATGAAAGTTTTGATATAAAAAAATTTTATTCTGTAGTATACCGAAATAAGCTGAAAACTTGGCTTTGGACCCTACATAATACCATGGTTCATAGAAAATCTAGCCAGGGATATTCGGCAGGCTTCGAGTTCTTTCTTGCTAGCTTCTTGCGGATTGACAACCATCCTTGTCGTTGTTATCAAAGCATTAAAGATTGATGCTGGAATTGAACAAACTCCAAAGACTGGGACAAAAACGAAAAACTGGCATCCCTTTCCTAAAAGAGAGGTGTTAAAGGTTGTTAATCCGACAGCCAAATTGGTTATCCCTTTAATTCCAGCTTCGAAGACGGTACCCATCGCCACAATAAGTTGAGCGGTTCCAACTGTTATTCCAATAGCTGGTGATACCCATGAGACGATAGAACTTTTTTTTGCAACTCGGTCTAACTCATAAAAAAATGGGAAGAAGAAATGAAGCTCAGAAAGGTGTCGGAAGTGATCAGCATGATTAAATCCCATAGAAGACATTGTAGCCGCTATACTAGACATACGAAACCTTTTTTAAAAATTCACCCGATTTACCCGGCTAATTTTACCCATAGATTATTCTCTTGGCAAGTGAAAGCTTTGCCTCAAAAAAAATTTTAATAAACTATTTATACCGAAGTGAGTTGAAAAATTGGTTTTGGACGCCGCCAAAGCCTCGGGGTTGGATCTTATCACAACGTCCCTCGTATTTTCTCAATACGAGCTAGTTGCGATCGTCCAACCGGAAGGACTTTCGCGACGGTCCAAATCCAAATTTTTCAGCCCATTTCGGTATATATGACCAGTTTCAGGCTGATGTTAATAACGACGAAAATAATATCAAAAAGAAGATTGACATTTTACGCTAGGTCAAGTTAAAATCGCGGCTACCGTGAGCGCCGTAACATCCTCTGTAGACTTCAATTCTTCGAACAACGCTTGGGGAAAAGTCATCCAATCCTTCGATGAAGGTTGGGACACCCAAATCCTATCCGCTGTTGTTGAGGAGGCCTTGAGTGAAAGACCACAACCCCTAGTTTTAACCGAGGAAATTTCCGCTCTATCTGACCCATTATTAAACCTTGCTTTTTTGTGGGCTAACCGATCAACAGTTGTTCGCAAAATCTGGGACAACAGAGACAGAGCCGTTAGATCAGCCTGGCATTCCAGGCACATCTTCTTGAACGGGTTCTAAAAAGTGATCGATACTACCCAAACCATCATGGGTAAGAAAGGTAATGAATTCATTGCTGCTTGCCAGAAAGCTTATGATGAGGCCATCACCGCTGATAAAGCCCATTGTACAGCTCTTACCGCTTTCAAAAAATCTCAAAATGAAACCACTGCCGCTTTCAAGAAAATTGAACATCAAGCCATCCCCCCCAAACAAGTTCGGGATGAACTCTTTGCCACTTTAGAGAAGGGGGATCAAGCTCTTGCCTCTCTATTGAAAGGGACCAGGGCTAGTTGCGATCGTCCAACCCCGAGGCTTTGGCGGGGTCCAAATCCAATTTTTCAGCTCACTTCGGTATAAATTTTAGTACACGGAGCAAAGCCTGGAGTGCGCAGCATAATACTATTTGCGAAAATTTTTATGAATGAGTTGTCATTTCTTGAACGGTTGACTTGATGATTGATTTAAAATCGGGAAGTTTAAACCCTTTCTCCATTTTTCCAGGATATTTTAAAAAAGAAAGGATTAGCATTGGCAATTGCTTATCATCGGTAAAGGCATCTCCTATCCCATGCCGTCGAACGAAGGGGATATTAAACTGTTCCCATGCTAGGTACCGAGCCGTTGATTGTTTTGTATAATCGAGAAGAAGCTGTTTCCCTAAATAAATGGCCTCATTTACAGTACAGGAGCCGGTTTTTGTAATGATCAGGTCAGAAGTAGCCATGAGTTCGACGATTTCTTTTACATATCCACGGATATGCATGACAAGGCCCGTTTTCAGAACAAATGTTTTATCTTTTAAAACCTTTGCTTCGTTAGCAATGAGTAGGTTTTCAATCCTCTTTTCCATATTTTTATTGTACCCTACACAAATGTTGACCTGCAGTCGCATTTGATGGGGCCTTGGATCAAGAGAAATCAAAGTCTTTACATGTCGAAAGATAAGATTGGCCCCAATTGCTCCCATGACAAGGGTAATGGTTTGATAAAAATCCAAAAGATTAAACTTGGCTCGTATGGCTGCTAACTCTTCCAATTCATATTTTTTTTGAAAAAGAGGCCTTATAGGAAATCCAGTAGTAATTAGCTGCTCTTCGCGTATAGCAACCTTGTTGAAGGTTATCTTTCTAATCTCTGAATCATCATAAGGAAGGGCAATTTTAAATCGCTTGTGCATCGGTCGCTCAGGAAATCCCGATAAAAACGTCGAACCATCTAAATCAGTAGGGATAATAAGAAAGGGAATATCCCATCGATGAGCTACAGAAGCAATTCCGTAATTGATATACGGAGTTGGGGAGATAATCAAGTCAGGCAATTCCTGCTGCTTTCGTAAATATTCATCGAATTTTTTTTCAATACCACACCACCTAAAGTAATAAGGTCCACAGGAAACCATCCACTTTAATAGACAATTTTGTCTTCTTAAAAAGAAATTATATAAATCTTCTCCTGTAAAATGTCCCTTTGTCAAATGTTTGAGAAAGTCCATTGAACCTAAAATATCGGAGATAACAGGATTGACCTCTATGTTATACTCCCCTCCCAAAATTTGCTGAAGAGCGTCGCTGGTGGTTTGATGCCCACCCCCCCCATGACTGATGAGGATAAGAATTTTCTTCTTTCGTGCTGAGAAATTTAAAGGTATAGCCATTAATCTTTTCTATAAAAGATTTGAAAATCTAGAAATAAGCAGCCACTTTTCTCAATAGTTTTGAGATTTTCCACAACCGCAAGAACTTTTTACATTGGGGTTGCTGACTTTAAATCCAGAACCTTGGAGACCATCAACATAATCAATTAAAGAGCCCATCAACCGTCTAGCCGCCTCCTGATTAATATGAATAGCCACCCCTTCTGAATGAAAAACTTGATCGTCTGGCAACGGTGTTTGAGAATACTCTAGGATATACTCAAAACCGCTACAACCTCCTGCACGATCTCCAAAGCGAAGCCCCCACCCCTCCTTACCTTCTTCATTGAGAATTTCTTTATACTTTTTTGCCGCTCTTTTGGTAAGCGCAATGGTCCCCTCTTCTATTTTTTCATCCAAAATACCATTGAGTTTTTTCAAAAGCTTTTCAAGATCTTCTTTTGAAAAACCGTGGCCCAAAACACCCCCCTCTAAAGTCTCCCAAACAGAAGACCCACACCCTACACAATTAAGCCCCGCACTCATCATTTCCTGCGCTAACCGCTGCGCTTTCTGCGGAAACTTGGTAAAGATTTCGTCAATCGTCATCTCTTTTATAATTTGATCCAAAACAGCCCTGCTTTTTATTAAAATTTAACTTTAACCATTCCACTGCTAAGCTTGCACTGACACGCTAGCCGTTCGGTTCCCTGCTCACCCATAAAATCTTCCTCTTCTTGAGTAAAGGGAGAGAGGTTTTCCATTCCTTCAAGAACTTCGATAAAACAGGTTCCACAGACCCCCTCCGTACAACAAAAGGGAACCCCCGCCTCCTCACAAGCAGAGATAATCGAATCCCCATCGGGAACAATTTTTTCTTCCCCGCTATGTTCAAAAACCAATTTCCCCATATGTCTCCAGCTGAAGATACCTTAAAGCTTCAAGAAAATCAAGAGGGAGGTCGGCCTTTAATCTTGATTTGTTTTTTAGTGCTTGGATGCAAGAATTTTATTCTATAAGCATGCAATAAATGCCTCCGAACAACTAAAGAGCAATGAAAGTGTCGAGCGTATTGATAGTCGCCCAAAACGGGATGTCCAGCCTCTTTAAGATGAACCCTAATCTGATGCGTTCTTCCTGTAACAGGGTAACACCACAGAAGAGAAGCCTCAGAACCTTGTTTTAAAAGTTTCCAATGAGTAATCGCCTCCTTACCCCTGAAAGAGGTCGAGCCATAAACGGTTTGCCCCTCCCAGTGGTGACGAGGGGCTAGCTTAGAGACAATCTTTTTCTGTCGATCAACAACCGGTCTATCGACAATAGCCAGATACTCTTTTTGAATCTCTCTTTGACTAAAAATAACGACCATCTTTTGAAAAGTCGGTTCATTTTTTGCAGTAATAAGAAGCCCCGAAGTCTCTTTATCTAAAACGATGAACGAGTTTTCCCAATAACCCTTTTGGTGAAGAAACCACACCAGAAGGTTTATCATAGACAGCCAAATCATCATCCTCCCACACGAGCGCTGGTCTTATCAAACGAGGTGACGCTTTTTCTCCCCATTCAATCTCAATACACTCCCCTTCCTTCAGAGGGTGTGTTGAAAAAGTCTCAACCCTCCCATTGACCCTACATTGCTTAGCTTCAATACTCCGTTTAAGCGTTTTTACTGAAGGGGCATGAGGACAATATTTCCGTAGAAACGAAAGAAGCTGAGCCCCATTTTCATGACCAGAAACTTTGAGTCGTTCCCTGAAAAACATTTTTAATCGATTTTTTGAATAAGAAAATTGATTAACAAGCGCACCCCAAAACCAGTAGCCTGCGTTGTATGATACCCTTGGGGAGCATTCAAAAATGCCGTTCCTGCAATATCGATATGAGCCCAAGGTATCTTTTTAATAAATTGCTGCAAAAAAACAGCCGCCACAGGCGATGAGGCATTTCGATCAGAACAATTCTTCATATCAGCAAGCAACGAATTAAGAGCCTCTTTGTATTCAACATAAAGAGGCATTCTCCAAAGCCGCTCGTGCGTCTCCTCCCCCGCTTCTATTAAGGCATGAGCCAACGGCTCATCGTTTGAAAAAAGGCCCGCAGCCTCACTTCCAAGGGAGACTACAATACCACCTGTTAACGTCGCAAGATCAATAATCCGACCCAGCTGATACCGATCTTGAATGTAACTCAAAGCATCCGCTAGAATCAGCCTTCCCTCGGCATCTGTGTTGGCGATTTCAACCGTTTTTCCATCGTGACTTTGATAGATATCGCCTGGTTTATAACTGTTAGATCCAATACCATTCTCTGCTGCAGGTATAACGCCCAAAAGATTGACTCTCAGCTTCAGCTCGGCTGCAGCTTGTATTGTTCCAAGAACAGCTGCCGCCCCTGACATATCACACCGCATCGTTTCCATACTTCCTGTCGGTTTGATATTAAGCCCCCCCGTGTCGTAGGTAACGCCCTTACCCACAATGGCCGTGATATCAGAACTTTCCGGATCACCTTTATAGTCGAGCAAAACCATTACAGGATCCTGATTCGAACCCCGAGCAACGGCCAATAAAAGCTTCATCTTCTCTTTTTCTAAATCGGCTTTTTCTAAAACGGTAGCCTTGACCGAAGGAAATTTTTTTTCTATCCCTCGAGCCTCCTCGGCAACCCTCTTTGGCGTGACGTCATCTCCATTACCATTGATAAGGTCCCGAGCAAAGTTTACAGAAGTAACAATGATTTCGGCTTCTTGACACCTTTTCAACACCTCATCATCAGCCCCAACTAAGCTCAGTTGCTCCACCAAAGAAAGCCCCTCTTCCTTCGGGGGGGTCGTCTTAAACACGTTAAAATCGTAGTTGGCCAGTAACATCCCTTCAACAGCCGAATAAAAAGTGGAAAAAATGGCCTCTGGAAAAGCAACCGTTAAATGGGTAAGCCGTTTCTGGCGGCACACCTTCAAGACCTCTCCATAGGATCGACGAATCACCTCAGGATGAACCCTCTCTGCCTCACCAAGCCCCACAAGAAGAAGGCGCGTCTCTTTTTGACTTTCCACATACAAAAGAAGCGTCTCTTTTTCTTTTCCTTGAAACTCCTTTTTTGTAACAGGATAATCATAAAATGGTTCAAACCCCTTGATTGAACAGGCAAGCTTTGCCGCCGTTTCCCCTTTCCAAAAAGGCAAAATGAGAATATCGGAAGCGGTTCTTTTATCGAGATCCGTTACTTTTCTAAAATCCATTAAAAAGGTATCTCCTCATCCAAGAACGAACTTCCTTTCCCTTCACCGTAAAGAGCTCCTGACATCCCCATATGTTCACCGGAGCCCTCAAGATGCCCCACACCATTAGCCGAGCTTGAAGCTCCCGTTTTAGGAGGCCCGCTATCTGACCGACCAAAAGGGCTGAAAGATAAATTATAAGCCGTTAAATTCATGGAAATTTTGGATTTTCCATCACGATCGGTATAAATTTCCGGCTTGCTCATCTCCCCCATAACGATAATTGAGCTTCCTTTTTTTAAATAAGGAATCATTCTATCAAATTGATCACCCCAAACAGAAACCCTCCACCAAATCACCTCATCATCTCTTTCATCATCCTTCATAACCTCATCATCCTTTACAACTTCATCTGAACTGCGACGACGTTTTGCCGAATTACGGCGACATTTTGTCGCAAACCGGAAGGTTGTGATCTTTTGACCAGAAGAGGTGAATCGAACTTCAGGATCAGCCCCCAACCGGCCTGCCGCTACCGTGTGATTCATACGTTTTCTCCTTTCATATGACTTAAATAACCTCGGAAATCGAGGATTCGAATAGACCACGACTCCATAAGGGTCTTGATTATACAGGTTTTTCTAACCATTTCCAATTTTTTTCTCAGCAAGCTGTTTTTCTAAACTTTGTATTCGTTTTAAATACTCATCAAGTTTCATCCCAATGACTTGACATCGTTGATATTTTTTTAAAGGAGTAATGGGATTTCCCCCATACTTTCCTCCAAGTTGAACCGATTTATTAATCCCTGCTCGAGCGGCAAACATGGCGCCATCGGCGATATTAACATGACCTACAACACCGGTTTGCCCCCCCATAACAACATTTCTTCCGGTTTTGACAGAACCTGATATCCCCGTTTGAGAAACGATAAGATTGTGAGCCCCTAACTCGACATTATGAGCAATTTGAACAAGATTATCGACCTTGCTCCCCTGCCCAATCCGAGTCTCCTTAAAAAGAGCTCGATCAATTGTTGTGCCGGCCCCAATTTCGACATCATCCTCTATAACAACGATACCGAAATGTTCTTGCTTATGATGGACTCCCTTCTCATTGGTTATGTATCCAAAGCCACATGAACCAATAACGGCGCTAGGTTGAATGATAACACGCTCCCCTATTTTACACCCTTCTCTGATGGTTACGTGGGCATGAAGCACAGAATGAGAACCGACCTCAACCCCTCGACCTAGACTAACAAAAGGGCCAATTTTACTCCCTCTGCCAATCTTGCAGTCAGCGTCGACAACGACATAGGGGGCTAACGTCACCTCATCGCCAATAAAAGCAGTTGGGTGAATCACTGCTGTTTCATGAACACCTCGAAATCCCGACTCGTTTCTCTGAGAAGAAAGAAAAATATCAACAATTTTCCCGAAGGTAAGAGAAGGGTTTGTCGAAATTAGATAATTTCTACCCTCACTTAAGTCGACCGAAGGGGCAACACAAACCACTCCAGCCTCCGTCTTTTTAAATAAAAGGACATAGAGAGAAGAGGAGAGAAAGGAGACGTCATTCGGACCCGCATTTTTGAGATCATTAACCCCAGTGATAACATAGCCGAGATCCCCCTTAGGGATAGCCGATGTTAGCTCTGCGAGTTCTTTTAATGTTTTTCTCATCCGCCAGCAGAAACCTCTTTTTTATTTTCATTTTCAAAAATTTTGTCCATCTCTTTGATGGTATCAGGAGTAAGATCAAAAGCTTCACGTGCATGAAAACAGGCGTCTTTATTAAAAATAAGATCAAACCCTTTAGCAGAAGCGATCCGCTCAGATGCGGCATGAATCCCAGAAGCAACCGCCTGCATTGTTTTATACTGTCCCTGCTGTAAAAATTGATAATATTGTTGGTGTTGCCGACCCAGCTCTTCTCTAAGCCCAGCACATTTTGATTTTTGCTGTTCTTCAACATCGGGTGAAATTCCGTCGATATAATCTGGGTCCTCAAGCTTATCCGAAATTTCTTTCAACTGTTTTTCTGTATCTTCTATAAGGGTCGTAAGTTGTTCCCGTATTGCTTCGAAAGAGCTTTGCTCTTGTTTACCAAGCTTTGAGTCCTTTAAACAATGACTAAAGTTGACAACCCCTATTTTAGGTGCTCCAGCAAGAAGCTGAGTGCTCACTAAAAGGGCTAACGAACAAAATAATTTTTTCATAAATACTCCTTACGGCCAAAAGACCGTTGTTAAAATTGACCACCCATTGAAAAAAAGAATTTTTGAACCTGGCTACGGTGTTCCGGATTGACAGGAAACCCGATACCAACAGTAATAGGAATTTTATTCATGACTTCAATGCGGAAACCAATCCCATAACTCATCTGAAATCGAGGAAGCCAAAATTCTCTTAGGGAAATTGAACCGGCATCGATAAAAAGAAACCCATCTACTACAGAAAAAATTTCATGCAAATATTCGACGGATAAGACGGCATAGGTAATCCCCCCCTGCGGATCTCCATTCGCGTATTTCGGGCCCAAAGCAAACGCCCTATAACCGCGAACCGAGTTCTCACCTCCTATAAAAAACCGTTCACTAAGAGGAATTTTAGCGGCCCTGCTTGTCCACATTACGGGTTGAATGGCACGAGCTTCCCATCGATACTTCATAATTCCATGACGCCATAAATTTTGATAAAACGAATTAACATAACTGTATTTGAAAAAAGCAAAATCCCCACCCACGCCTGCAAACTCTATCTCAAAAAGGGACCTTAGTCCATTGTGGGGCTTCATCATATGATCGGTTGAATCGTAGTTAAGAGAGGCCGAAACAGCAGAAATATTCCCCGTTCCTTTAGCTGCCTGCTTTTCACCGATCCCCACATCGTGTGAGACGTCGATCTTGGCATGCTTTGCCCGGTATTTGGTTCCGGCGGTCCAATAAGAAGAGAGCGGGTAAGAAGCAAAAAAAGTACCCCCAACGGAGTCTATTTCATAGGTTTTTGCCTGAAGTTGACTCTGACTTAAAAAAGCTTCAAAACCAACTCTCCATAACGTATCTCGAGCATAGGGGGTTAACCAAGAAATCAAATAAGTTCTTATTTTTGAACCGACAGTCACCTTAGCATGCGCATACTCCCCACCTCCCCGAAGAGCAGAAGGGCCTTCCTTAGGGAGGTGTTTAAATCCCTTATAATTGAAGTTACTTTCGGTGATATCAAGCCCACCAAAAACACCATCTCCTGAGCTAAGACCAAAAAAAAGACTCGCATGACCTGTAGGAGCCTCCTCAACCTCGATATAAATATCGCGATAATTTTCTCCTAAAATTTGATCATCCTCAGCTCGAACCGCATAAACATTGACATTTTTAAAATACCCGATATTCCGAAGCCGCTCTTGCGTTGCTTTAAGCTTAACTGAATCAAAAGTTTCTCCAGGGACAAGAAGCGATTCTCGTAAAATCACATTTGCACCCGTTTGTTCATTTCCAAAAATCCGGATTAGCCCAATCTTATACTGTTCCCCCTCTTCAATCTGAAAACTGACATTGTAAAGAGGTTGATCAGCAACCAGCTCTGTTTCATACTGGACATGTGTTTCAATGTACCCTTTGCGACCATAAAGATTTTTAATCGACTGAACAGTTTCTTGCAGTTTTTTGAGTGAATATCGATCTCCAGGATGAACTAAGAAAGCCTCTTCAATGGCTTGATCAGAAAAAAGGGTATTCCCTATAAACGTTACCTTTCCATAGTGAAAGACAGCGCCCCTATCGGCGATAAGATGAATAATAATTCGTCCTGGCTTTTCTGCATTGACTATTTGAATTTCAACTTTTGCATCGGCATATCCACGATCATGTAAAAAGTTTAGAATAGTCAGCCGATCTTGCTCAATAGCCTCTTCTTGAAAAGTTCCACCACCCGTAAACCAGCTAGTCAAAAATCTATACTGCTTGGTATGAATCATATTGAGAATTTTACTTTTTTCTTTTGAAGTAAACCCTGAGAAGAGAATTCCCTCAATAATTCCCGATCGCCCCTCAACGATCTGAATGATGATATCGACTTCATTCGTATCAACAATGGGTTGAACCGAATAAGAAAGTTGAGATTCAAAGTACCCTTTTTTGATATAATACTCCCGAACCTGATTGAGCTTTTTTGTAAATTCAACCCGATTAAAAACTTCTTTCTCCTTAACTCCAAGCTCTTTTTTGAGTAAATCTGTTTTGAAATGAAGGTTCCCCTCCCATAAAATACTGCGAATGACGGGTCGAAGCCAAACCCTAATGGTGATAATCACCTCTCCTTCCGGCGAGATGTCGATGGTCGGTTCGACCCGGTCGTACTGTCCAGAAAGAAATTTTAAATCGGCGTCAAAAACAACATGAGAAAAGGGATCCCCGACTTTCGTCTTTAGTTTCTCCAATACAGGACGAGAATTAAAAGAGGATCCTTCAGGCAGAAGTTCCCCATGGACATCAATCCTTTTTATCAAACGGCTTTCACGAAGTTCCGTAAAAGCAGAAGCAGGAAACATCACTTGTGATGAATGAACTAAAAAAAAAACAGTGAAACAGCAGTAGAAAAGGGTGTTTCTTTTTATCATTTTTCCAGATGACCTGGGCACAGTATAACGATGGAAGCTAAATCTTGCAATCGTGTCAATCTAGAGGTCAAGGGAGGGGGGCTCTTTTTCTAGAAAATTTTTAATTCTATTTAGAAATGCACAGCCATACATCCCATCAACAACACGGTGATCAAACGTCAACGAAAGATGGATCATCGACCGAATTCCAATAGTATTGTCATCAAGGGCGACAACTTTTTTTTGGATAGCTCCCATGCCAACGATAGCCACTTCGGGATACCGAATAATAGGAACACCCATCATAATTCCTGAAACTCCAAAATTAGTTAAAGTAACCGTCCCCTCTCGTGTATCCGAAGGGGTCAATTGTGCAGAGCGAGCCGCTGTTGAGACATGAGTAATATTTTTAATCATTTCAAGAAGGGTCATGTTATGAGAGTTTTTTATAACAGGAACCAAAATTCCCTGATCGACACTAACGGCAATACCAAGATTGACAAATCGTTTGATAAGAATGGTTTCACCCTCAAGGGAGGAATTGAGTAGGGGAAACTCCAGCAGCCCTCTTACAACAGCATGAGCGACAAAGCCCGTGATGGTAAGTTTTATCCCATATTTGGTAAAAAAAGCGTCCTTATTGGATTGAATGAAGCTAACCTTGTTTGTTAAATCATACTCCGTTATGAGCGTTGCATGAGGAGCCTCGTAAAACGACCGAACCATACTCTCAGCTGTTATTTTTCGGATTCCCGTCATTTTTAAATATTCGATTCCTGTCGATTTTTCTTGAATATAGAGTTCTAGATCGTGTTTAGAAAGACGACCCGCCGTTCCTGTTCCAGGGATTTTTTCAAGATCTGCTAAAGAAATCTGATGTTCTTGAGCAAGACGGACTATCGCTGGAGAAAACCGACTCCCTAAAATTTCTTTTGTTGAAGGCGTTTGGTTGATTTTTTCAACTTTTTCGCACTCACTCCTCGAAAAGCTTGCTAACGGTTCAACCTGATAAGGAAGGTGAGACTCGACGATTGCCAAAACCTCACCGACTAAAAGCTCCTGATCGGGTTGAGCCAGTATTTTTTTAAGGAAGCCGGCAACAGGAGCCGGAATTTCGCTATTTACTTTATCGGTAGAAACCTCAAGAAGCGGCTCATCTAAGGCGACGTGCTCCCCTTCTTTCTTAAACCACTGAACGACGGTAGCACTCACGATGCTCTCCCCTAGCTTGGGAAGTAAAACCTCATAATCCCTTTCCTCCATAGGCTAAGCTACAGGCAAAGTGATCTGATTCTGGCCCATATATTTCCCTTTTCGATCAGCATAAGAAACCTCACAACTATCGACAGATTCATAAAAAAGGAGCTGCGATAACCCCTCATAAGCGTAAACTCTAGCTGGAAGGGGCGATGTGTTTGATATCTCCAACGTCACAACCCCTTCCCAGCCTGGTTCAAGAGGCGTAAGATTAACAATGACTCCACAACGAGCATAAGTTGATTTCCCCAAACAAAGCACCAAAACATTCCTGGGGATCCGAAAATGTTCAACACTACAAGCAAGCGCAAACGAATTAGGAGGGATAATGCAGCAATCTCCCTCAATATCGACAAAGGCATCTTCAGGAAACTCCTTTGGATCAACAATAGAATTATGAACGTTTGTGAAAACTTTAAACTTCCCTCCCACTCTCAAATCATAGCCATAACTCGAAAGGCCGTAGCTGATGATCTTTTTTTCTCCATGGTAACAAACCTGTTCATCAACAAAAGGGTCTATCATCCCACAGGTTAAAACCATCTTTTTAATCCATTTATCTGACCTTAGGCTCATCTACCTCCCCATCGCCTCTTCATTGGAGCAATGGGAAAAGTGTAGTCGGGGAATCCGTTTTTTTGCTAGAATTTTGTTTATGGATTGCAATACAGAGGGGGTTACTTCGTCCTGGAGTAAACCCGATGACAAACTTGAATTTTCACTTCGTCCTGACTCTCTTCCAAACTTTATAGGCCAGGAGGCAGTCCGGGAAAGGCTTGACATGTTGATGTCAGCGGCAAAACAAAGAAAAGAGCCATTGGGGCACTGCCTTTTTCACGGCCCTCCGGGAGTGGGTAAGACAACGCTGGCTCACATTATAGCAAAAACGATGGGAACTCATCTTACGGTGACATCGGGTCCTGTGATTCAAAAAGTTGGTGATATGGCTGGCCTTTTGACAAACTTAAAGGAGGGGGATATTCTTTTTATCGATGAGATTCATCGCCTTCACGCCGCACTAGAGGAACATATTTATCCTCCTATGGAGGACTTCTCCCTTAATCTTCTCATTGACTCAGGCCCTTCAGCTCGTTCGGTACAACTCAACCTCAATAAATTCACCCTTGTTGGAGCTACGACCCGAATAGGACTTTTAAGTGCACCTCTGAGATCTCGTTTTGCTTTTACCTCCCGCCTTGATTACTACGACCCGGCCGCCTTGGAACGGGTTATTCTAAGGTCAGCCAAAATTTTAAATATTAAGGTAACACCCCTTGCGGCTCAGGATATTGCCAAACGATCCCGAGGCACCCCTCGCGTTGCTAACAACCTTCTTCGTTGGGTTCGTGATTATGCTCAAGTCCGTCATCTGGTCATTATTGATGATAAAACCGCTTCGGCGGCTCTTAGCATGTTATCCATTGATGAGCAAGGTCTCGATGAAATCGATAAAAAAATTTTGAGTATTATTATCGACCACTATGGAGGGGGCCCTGTTGGGGTAATCTCCTTAGCCGTTGCTATTGGAGAAGAGGCCGAAACGATTGCAGAAATTTACGAGCCTTACCTGATCATGCAAGGATTTATCAAACGAACTCCTAGAGGACGAGAAGCGACCCGATTGGCTTATACCCATTTAGGAAAATCATTACCCGTTAAATTTATTCAGGGAGAACTTTATGAAACTCGCCTTTAAAATTGCTCTTTTTTTATCGACAACACTAACTTTTTTTGCGTTTTCTGTCTCACCCGATCCTGTTGAACGGTCGAAGCCGACAACGATCAAGATCCTTCTACATCGACAAATTTCTGAGCTTATTCTTGAGGCAAAGGGTCGCTACTCTATCTACAACCCTTTAGACGGGTCTCAAGTTTTTTCCGGGATTGTGAGTCGGCGCCATCCCATTACAACTGAACCGTACGGGATCCGGTGGGGAGAAAAATTTCCAGGTTACCATCAACTTCGTTTTGTTCCTGGTGATTCCCAAAGCACTCTTTTAGTCAATGGAATTCAGTATAAGGGATCGATAGAGGTTTATCATCACGATGGAAAATTTAATGTTATCAATGAAGTCGATATCGACAACTACCTTAAGTCCGTTTTGTCGGTTCAATTCCCGATCCCTCTTCATGAAGAGGTTATGAATGCTATTGTTATTCTAGCTAGAACAAACGCCTATTTTCAGACCCACCATTTTTCTCAATCTTTTTGGCACGTTGTCAGTGATGAGGTGGGGTATCAAGGGGCGGCTGTTCTTCCAAAATTTCACGTCAATCGTGCCGTAGAAACGACCCATCAAGCAACTCTTAGCTACAAAACCGCCCCCTTCCCCGCCATTTGGAATCAAAACTGTGCAGGAAAAACAACAAGCTTTGCTTCCATTTTTAGAAAACCGTTTGCAACCCCTCAAGGTGTCGATGTCCCTTTAGCGGCCACCGATCGGAAGGCAAGTCAGTGGAGCTGTTCCATCCCTAAAGAACGACTCTCTGAGATGGTTCATATCGATGAAATTAAAGCTGTTGACCTCTATATCACTCCAGAAACAGAAAAAATCTACGGTATTAAAATAACCGGAGATTCTCAGGTTAAAAACTTTAGTTTCACCGATTTTCAGGCAATGGTAGGAGGGGACATTCTTCGCAGTAATGACTTCACTGTTAAAGCTGATGGAGATTCCGTTGTCTTTACCGGCTTTGGGGAAGGGAATGGTGTGGGCCTTTGCCTCCATAGTGCCTTGCTCATGGCTGACAAAGGGGAAAAGGCTGACAAAATTCTGAATTTTTTCTTCCCTGAAACAAAAATAGAAAAATGGTCTACGCCCATGATTCGGTAGCATTCGAGGAAAACAGCCAAACAACCTAATATACCGAAATAAGCTGAAAACTTGGATTTGGACCGTCGCGAAAGTCCTCGCGGTTGGATCTTATCGCAACGTGGCTCGTATTTTCTCAATACGAGCTAGTTGCGATCGCCCAACCCCGAGGCTTTGGCGGGGTCCAAATCCAAGTTTTCAACTCATTTCGGTATACAACCTTCAAAAGGATGTTGTTTCTCTATCCGATTTAACAGGACGTAGATCAGGGCGTAGAAAAACTGCCGAGATCTGCTCTTTAGAAGAATGTCCACTTAGCTTTGACCATTCATAGAACGATCCAAGACTACGTCCAACCCCATCTTTCAATGTAAAAGATGAGGCTTCACCCCCTTGAACCAATTCGCGATCATGTTTTATATCCTTTATCTCTTTCGTATCAAAAAGATCTGCAATGAATTCTGGAAGCCGAGCCTCTTTTTTTTCGCCACCTAAGTAGGAAGCCATAATCATAAACAGGGGAACAGCAGGAACGTTTCCTGTCGAAATCAAATCTATCCCTTTTTTTGAAAAATGGCTTAAATGCGGAATAACGCACTCCTTAACAGCCAGATGAATTTCATTGGTGTGCTTCTGTTTTTTTTCCGAACCAAGTTCAAGTTTGGAAAGCACACCCTCGACTATTACAGAAGCTTGATCAGGACGACCACCACGAACAGAACGAGATGCTGATACAGAAGGTATTGTCATATTTTTGTCTCCTTACCTTAAAGTTATTCCCCAACGCCAAGAGGTTACACCGTTCTCTAAATGATTACAAAATTTTTTTAAAATCTGTTATAGAAAAGGCCTTTGTTCCCATATTCAAAGGTGTGTTGCTCCTATATACCGAAGTGAGCTAAAAAATTTGGATTTGGACCCCGCCAAAGTCTCGGGGTCCAAATCCAAATTTTTTAGCTCACTTCGGTATATCTCTTTCAAATGTCGTTTGCGATTCAATGGGCCGTAGATCAGAGCGTAGAAAAACAGCGGAGATCTGCTCTGTAGAAGAACGAGTGTTTAGCCTCGACCAAGCATAGAATGATTCAAGAGTACGTTCAACCCCATCTTTCAATAAAAAAGATGATGCTTGACCCCATCGAATCAATTTGCGATCGTGTTCTATCTCACGCTTCTCTTTATCATTAAAAAGATCTGCAACAAATTCTGGAAGCTGATCATTTATTTTTTCGCCACCTAAGTAAGAAGCAACAATCATAAACAGAGGAACCGCAGGAGCTCTTCCTCTCATAATCAAAGATGCCCCGTTTTTCGAAAAATGGCCTAAATGGGGAACAACGCACTCCTTAACAGCCTGACAAACTTCATTAAAGTACTTTTCATTTTTTTCTGCCCTCAGCCTAAGCTTGTAAAACACATTCTCCTCGATTGGAGAAATTCCATCATAGGAACCACTATAAACAGAACAAGATGTTGATACAGAAGATATTGTCATATTTTTGTCCCCTCATCTTAAAGTTACTCTCGAGCCTCCCAAGGTTACATAATTTTCTAAATGATTAAAAAAATATTTTTTTAAAACTTAAACTGGCGAGAAAAAACCGCCCCCCCCCAAAAAACCAAGGAAACTTTTTTTCCGCGTTCATTCACCGGTGTGTTTTTTCTCTATGCGGTTTAACAGGCCGTAGTTCAAAGCGTAGAAAAAAAGCAGAGATCTCCTCTTTAGAAGAGATCGTCTCTAGCCCTGACCACCTGCAGAATGAGTCCATATGACGGTCAGCCCCAGCTTCCAATGAAAAAGGTGACGGTTCACCTCCTCGAATCAATTCGCGATCATACTCTATACCATCCAGCTCTCTTCTATCAAAAAGATTTACAACATATTCTGGAAGCGGATCCCTTGTTTTTTCGCCAGCTACGTAGCAAAAAATAATCATAAACAGGGGGATGTGAGGAGCTTTCCCTGCCCTAATCAAAGATGCCGCACTGTTGGAAAAGTAGTTTAAATGCGGAATAACGCACTCGTTAACATCCCGACAAATTTCATCCAAGTACTTCGTTTTGTCTTCTGGTTTCAGATCAAGCTTGGAAAAAACACAATCCACCATTGCAGAAGTTTCATCACTGGGATCACTATAAACAAAACCAGATGGTGATACAGAAGGTATTGCCATATTTTTTTCTCCTTATCTTGAAGTTATTCTCGAGCCCCACGAGGTTACATAATTCTTTAAATGATTACAAAAATATTTTTTGAAACTCAAACTGCGGAGAAAAAAATCGCCCCCCCCAAAAAAAACCAAGGAAACTTTTTTGCCGCGTTTTATACGTATGTTGTTTCTATCTCCCCTTCAGATATTGTTTCTCTATGCGGTTCAAGAGGTCTTAGATCGGACCGTAAAAAAAGAGCCGCAATTTTCTCTTTAGTAGAACCTTCGTTTAGCTTTGACCAATCATAGAATGATTCAAGACTCCGCCGAGCCCCATCTTTCAATGAAAAAAACGATACGGCACCCCCTTGAATCAGTTTCCGATCATGCTCTATATCGCCAATGTCTCTCTTATCAAAAAGATCTAGAATAAACTCTGGAAGCGGATCTTTTATTTTTTCCCCAGCTAAATAGGAAGCAATAATCATAAACAGGAGGGCGGTAGGCGCTTTTCCTGTTGTAATCAAAGATATCGCTTTTTTTGAAAAATGGCTTAAATGCAGAACAACGCTCTCATTAATAGCCTGACGAATTTCATCGATCTCCCCTTTTTTTCCTCCCAAACCGAGATTAAGCTTGGAAACCACACTTTCGACCATTGGAGAAATTTGATCATGGCCACCACCATGCTGGTGGATTGGACAGCCGTGAACAGAACGAGATGCTGATACAGAAGGTATTGCCATGTTTTTGTCTCCTTATTTTAGAGTTATACCGAAATGAGTTGAAAACTTGGTTTTGGACCCCGCCAAAGCCTCGGGGTTGGACGATCGCAACTTCGCTCGTATTGAGAAAATACGAGCGACGTTGCGATAAGATCCAACCGCGAGGAGTTTCGCGACGGTCCAAATCCAAGTTTCAGCTCTCTTCGGTATAACAAGGCCGTCGATCAGGGGGTATAAAAACAGCCGCGATCTCCTCTTTAGGAGAAATAACCTCTAGTCCCGTCCAATCTTTGAATGATTCCAGATCACATTCAGCCCAGACTTTCCATTCCCAAGGTGATGATCTACCTTCTTGAATCAATTTGCGACCCCGTTCTATCGCGCGCATCCCTTTATCACTAAAAAGAGCTGCAACAAATTCTGGAATCGTATCATTTATTTTTTTGCCATCTACGTAGGCATTAATAATCATAAACAGAGAGATGTGAGGAGCCCCTCCTGCTCTAATTAAAGATACCGTTTCTTTGGAAAAATGATTTAAATGGGGAACAACACACTCGTTAACAGCCAGATCAATTTCATCGATATACTTTTTTTTGTGTTCTGGACTGAGCTTAAGTTTGGAAGCCACACAATCGACCATTTTAGAAGTTTCGTGACTCCGACCACAATGAACAAGACCAGATGCTGATACAGAAGACACCGTCATATTTTTGTCTCCTTATCTTAAAGTTATTCTCAAACGCCGGAAGTTTACATCGTTCTTTAAATGATTGCAAAAATATTTTTTAAAAATCCGTTTTTCTGTATACCGAAGTGAGCTGAAAAATTGGATTTGGACCTATGAACAGGCGTAGATCAAAGCGTAGAAAATTTGGTCTTTAGAAGAACGTGGGTCTAGCCCTGACCAATCATAGAACGACTCAAGACTACGTTTAAACCCATCTTCGAATGAAAAAGGTAAGGTTTCACTCTCTCGAAGCAATTTCCGATGATGTTCTATTCCGTCTATCTCTCTCTTGTCAAAAAAATTTTTAATAAATCGTGGAAGTGAAGTTTTTATTTTTTTGCCAAATACATAGGAAGCCATAATCATAAAGAGGGGAATCTGAGGAGCTTCCCCTGCCCTAATCGCACATGCGGCGTTTTCCGAAAAGTGGTTTAAATCCGGAACAACACACTCGTTAACAGCCAGATTAATTTCATCGATATACTTTTTTTTGTCTGCTTGTCTGATATTAAGTTTGGAAACCACAGAATCGACCATTTTAGAAGTTTCATCACTCAGACCACTATAAACAACACCACAGGCTAATACAGGAGATACGGCCATGTTTTTGCCTCCTTATCTTAAAGTTAATTTTGAACCCCGCGAGTTTACATCATTTCCTAAATGATTACAAAAATATTTTTTTAAAACTGTGTGAAGGTCGCTTGGGGATACTACCGTTTTCACCTTTTTGAATATTAAGCAGGCCAATTCCTTAAAAAAAGAGCCGCGATTGAAATTCATTAAAAACAAGTTTACGGTCAGGTTTGAACGAAAAAAATGATGGCTTACCGTAAGGAAGAAATGCTTTCATGCCCCCTCTCAATCAAAGATGCAGTTATACCGAAGTGAGCTGAAAATTTGGTTTTCGACCCCGCCAAAGCCTCGAGGTTGGCCGATCGCAACTAGCTCGTATTGAGAAAATACGAGCGACGTTACGATAAGATCCAACCCCGAGGACTTTCGCGACGGCCCAAATCCAAATTTTCAGCCCTCTTCGGTATATACCAAACACCCGTTAGCATACTCTTTTATTTTTTGATAGGCGTTTGCCCAAAGGGACCGGTCCCATTCTATTTTCATGGTTTGCTCCACCAGCATCGGTCTTTCTGCTCCATGAAGGCGGATCGTATAAAAAAACAGCCGCAATATCCTCTTTAGAAGAATCTGGGGTTAGCCCTAAAGAGTCATAAAATTCTTCAAAACGAGACTTGGTATCAGCTTTCACCGAAAAATGTTTTGCCCCCAATCTGATGTCATTGCGATAAGATTCTATAACCCCCATCTCTTCCTCCTCAAAAAGACCTCTAAGAAATTGTGGAAATTGATCTTCTTTTTTTTTGCCACCCATATAAGAAATAAGAATCACAAAAAGGATAAGGGAAGAGGTCTCTTTATTTCCTGCCCTAATCAAGTCTCTTGTTTTTGGAAAATCGTTTAAACGCCGAAAAACGCACTCATCAACGTCACGAAAAATTTCAAAGGAGTATTTTTTTTTCTCTATTAAACCGAGCTCCAGTTTGAAAGTTACGCATTCCTCTAATTTAGAAATTTGATCACAGACCTGACTATAAGCAAGATCAAGTCGTGCTAAAGAAGGTACTGTCATGTTTTCGCCTCCTTATCTTAAGGTAATTTATTGAAGCCAGGAGACTATAGGATTCTCTAGATAATTGTCAAAAATTTTTTAATGAAATGGCCTATACCGAAGTGAGCTGAAAAATTGGATTTTGGACCGTCGCGAAAGTCCTCGCGGTCGGATCTTATCGCAACGTCGCTCGTATTGAGAAATACGAGCTAGTTGCGATCGGCCAACCCTAAGGCTTTGGCGGCGTGCAAAACCAATTTTTCAGCTCACTTCGGTATATA
The DNA here is from genome assembly GCA_963777025.1 of Parachlamydiales bacterium. Lineage (GTDB taxonomy): Bacteria > Chlamydiota > Chlamydiia > Chlamydiales > Rhabdochlamydiaceae > PALSA-1444. The sequence continues at coordinate 108,893 of CAVZOR010000004.1, read as the reverse complement.
ATTGTCATACTGTTGATTTATGAAGGCGGTCAGGATCTCTTCGATAGAAGAGGAGGGAGTTAGGCCGACCTTTCCATAAAATTCTCTATGCTCAAGAAGGAGTTCCTCTAGAGAGGGAGTGTTCCTGTCAGCTGTTCTAAAAAATGAACGAAGCCCCTCCACTTTTTTTCTCGATGCTTCATCTGAAAATTTGTCAAAAACCCGAAGAGGCAGTTGGTTATTCTTTATACCTTCTATGTATAAGGTTATAAACCAAAAAACAATAAAAGAGACCGCCTCTTCCTCTTCTCCCTTAAATGAGGAGTTTGCCCCTTGGTGAAATTTTAAGGAATTCTGAAAAATGAGGTCGTCGATAGCTTTATAAGTTTGATATTGTTGAATTGGATCAAGACCAAGCTCGGTCGTAACACCTAGTGTAATTCTCCCCGTTGTATTATGAGAGAGAACTAGAGAGGTAAGATCGGTTTCTATTATAGAGGTCACATCCCCTCCCTTTCGAGGTTGCATTTGCCACCAAGAAAGGAGAACGGGACTATGAAAAAGTCTATTAGGAAGGGCTATAAAAGAGGCCACAATGTCTTCTAAAGAAGAAGATGGCCCTAGTCGGGCTATTTCATAGCACTTCTCATGATTACGTTTAAGGATACGAAGTTTGGGTAGTACAAAAAGTTCTCCACCACACTCCCTAGAGAATTGACGAACTGTTTCTAACTCTTTTTTCATCTTATCATCTAAAATTTTGTCAAAAAATTTAGGAAATTCATCACTCTTGTTATCGCCTATTACGTAGGCAACAAAAATAAAAAAGATGACAAAAGGAACAACCTCTTCTTTCCCCTCGTTAAGGAACGACTTCGTACGCAACGAAAAGGGTTGCAACTCCTTAAAAAAACAGTTTTCAAGAACCATACAAATTTCATCTTGATATTTCTGCCGCGTTGTCAAATCAAAATCGAAGTTAGAACCGATCTCTTTCATAAGGATCAAAACTCCTTCACTAAAGTGACGAATTGGGTAGGTGAGATGGGATCCTGTCAAAAAAGTTATCGCTGCCATGATTTCGGCTCCTGATGTTTATACCGAAATGAGCTCACCTCTGCAGGGGCTTTGACCGGAGCCAAACCCAATTTTTCAGCTCACTTCGGTATCGTTTTAAGTCTATTTCCGGTAGATTTTATAGGACGCTCTGAATTATTTCTAAAAAATTTTTCAATAAAATCGATCCTATACCGAAGTGAGCTGAAAAATTGGATTTGGACCGTCGTGAAAGCTCTCACGGTTGGATCTTATCGCAACGTCGCTCGTATTTTCTCAATACCAGCTAATTGCGATCGTCCAACTTTTTCAGCTCACTTCCGTATCGTTTTTCACGATCTCACCCACCGGGTCGATTGGGAAAACCCATTCGTTTATGAAAGCGCTTAAAATATCCCCCATAAAAGAATGCGAGGTTAACCCCATTTTTTTATAAAACTCTCTATGTTCAAATATCAGTTCGCTTAGAGGAGGAGAAGGGGCATCACTTTTTTTAAAAAATAGACGAAGCATTTCTAATTTTTGTTCTGATCGGCTACTTAAAAGTCCGTCAAAAACCTGAAAAAATGCTCCGTTTTTTCTGTCATCCCTCACATATAGACTCATGTACCAAAATATCATAAGAGAGGCAACCTCCTTGTATCTTTCCTCAAACTCCGTCTTTGCGGGAAGCTGTAACTGGTTGCTAAAGGTCGCTTCCCGAACAGCTACACAGATTCTATATCGATCCGTTGCTCGATCAAGACCAAGCTTACAAGCGATCTCCAAGGCAGTTTCCCAAATTTCCTTATAATGGGAATCTGAGTAAACAAGCTGAGACTTTGTTAAAAAAGTGATATGTACGGCCATAATTTCATCTCCTTGCTTTCAATCCCCTTAGGAAAAAGTGAAAAACTTCTTCTCTAGAAGAAGATAAATCTATACCGAAGAGAGCTGAAAAATTTGAGATTGGACGCGGCGAAAACCAATTTTTCAGTTTCTTCGGGTATAACTTCCCAGATTTTTTCAAGTCGTGAGTAAGCCGGATCCCAATAGGGCCCTTTCTGAGAAGTGGTACCCATCATGCTGGTCATCTATGAAGCTTCTCAGGATCTCCTTCATAGAAGAAGAGGGACTTAGACCGAAGTTTTCATAGAATTTTCTATGCTCAAGTACGAGATCCTCTGGTTTGGGTGGGGAGCCGTAACCTTTAAGGTGTGGAATCTTCCCTAATTTTTCTCTTGATGCCTCATCTAAAAATTTGTCAAGAACCTGAAGAGGCAATTGATCGCTCTTTCTACCACTTACGTACAAGACCATAAACCAAAAAACAATAAGAGAGATCGTCTCTTCCTCTTCTTCCTTAAATAAGGAGCTTGCCTTTGGGGGAATTTGTAACAAATTCTGAACAATGCACTCGTTGATCGCTTCATAAGTTTGATATTGTTCGATTGGATCAAGACCGAGCTTTGTTGTAACACCTAGCGTAATCTTCCCAGTTTTATTACAAGAGAAAGCTAGCTGAGTTAGTTGAGCAAGACGAGCTTCCATTATAGAAGTCACTCCTGTTGCCGCGTTTCCTTTTTTTTGAGGTTGCATTTGCCACCAACAAGAAGGGAGGAGGGAACTACGAAAAAGTTTATTAGGAATGAGAATGAAAGAGGCTAAGATGTCTTGTAAAGAAGAAAGAGGCCCCAGCCGAAACTCTTTGTTCAATTGCTCTTGATCTCGTTTAAGGATACGAAGTTTGGGTAGTACAAGGAGTTCTCCGCCGCACTCCCTAGAGAATTGACGGACCATTTCTAACCCTTCTTTCATCTCATCATCTAAAATTTTTCCAAAAAATTCAGGAAATTCATCACTTTTTTTATCATCGATCACATAGGCAACAAAAATAAAAAAGATGACAAAAGGGATAACCTCTTCTCTCCCCTCTTCAAGCAACGATTGTGTACGCAAAGAAAACAGTTGCGACTCCTTAAAAAAACAGCTCACAAGAACGGTACAAATTTCATCTTGATATTGGTCCCGCGTTACTGAATCAAAACCGAATTTAGAACCAATCTCTTTCATAAGATTCAAAACTCCTTCACTAAAGTGAGGAACTGGGCTGATGTGACGGGGCCCTGTCAAAGAAGTTATCGCTGCCATAATTTCATCTCCTAATGTTTATTCCGAATTGAGCTGAAAAATTGGATTTGGACCGTCGCGAAAGCCCTCGCGGTTGGATCTTATAGCAACGTCGCTCGTATTGAGAAATACGGGCTAGTTGCGATCGCCCAACCCTCAGACCTTTGCAGAGGCTTTGGCGGGGTACAAAACCAATTTTTCAGCTCACTTCGGTATAGGTGTGCTCCCAACGCGGCTCTGTTAAAGAAGTAATAGCCTTCATACTAGTTGATTTACGAAGTTGCTCAGGATCTCCTGCATAGAAGAAGAGGGCGTTAGACCGACCATTTCATAGAACTCTCTATGCTCAAGTACGAGGTCTTCTAGTTTGGGATGGGACTTTCTAGCCCCAAAGAGTGGAATCTTCCCTAATTTTTCTCTTGATATCTCATCTAAAAATTTGTCAAGAACCTGAAGAGGCAATTGATCGCTCTCTGCACCACTTACGTATAAGACCATAAACCAAAAAACAATAAGAGAGACGATCTCTTCCTCTTCTCCCTTAAATAAGGAGCTTGCCTCTCGGGGAATTTGTAACAAATTCTGAACAATGCACTCGTTGATCGCTTCATAAGTTTGATATTGTTCGATTGGATCAAGACCGAGCCTTGTTGTAACACCTAGCATAATCTTCCCTGTTTTATTACGAGAGAAATCTAGGTGAGCAAGGCGGGCTTCTGTTATAGGAGTCACCGCTGCTGCCGCATCTCCTTTTTTTTCAGGTTGCATTTGCCACCAAGAAGAAGGGGCAACAGAACTACGAAAAAGTTTATTAGGAATGGCGATGAAAGAGGCGACAATATCCTCTAAAGAAGAAAATGAGTCGAGAGGAAACACTTTATTGAATTCCTCTTGATCCTGTTTAAGGATACGAAGTTTGGGTAGTACAAGGAGTTCTCCGCCGCACTCCCTAGAGAATTGACGGACTGTTTCTAACTCTTCTTTCATCTTATCATCTAAAACTTTTCCAAAAAATTCAGGAAATTCATCATTCCTTTTATCTCCGATTACATACGCAACAAAAATAAAAAAGATGACAAAAGGGATAACCTTTTCTCTCCCCTTTTCAAGCAACGATTGTGAGTGGAAGGAAAACGGTTCTGATCCCTCAAAAAAACTCTTCTCAAAAACGGTACAAATTTCATCTTGATATTGGTACTGCGTTGCGGAATCAAAACCGAATTTAGAACCTATCCCTTCCATAAGATTCAAAACTCGTTCACTAAAGTGAAGAACTGGGCAGGTATGACGGGGCCCTTTCAAAGAAATTATCGCTGCCATGATTTCGTCTCCTGATGTTTATACCGAAATGAGCTGAAAAATTGGATTTGAACCATCGCGAAAGCCCTCGCGGTTGGATCTTATCCCAACGTCTCTCGTATTTTTTCAATACGAGCTAGTTGCGATCGTCGAACCCCGAGGCTTTGGCGGGGTCCAAAACCAAGTTTTCAACTCTCTTCGGCATATACTTTGGCCATTCATAAGAAGCTTTTCTACGTTTCTGCAGCTTCTTCAGGCTGAATGCTACGAAAAAGATTAAGAATATCCCTTATAGAAGAAGAAGGGCCTAACGCCGTCGTCTTATAAAATTTTTTATAGTCAAATACCAGTTGATGTGCAAAAGAAGATTGCTCATCATTTTCTTTAAACTCTTTACGAAGTCCCTCTAGCTCTTTTTCTACCCTGCCGTGTAAGATTTTTTCAAAAAATTTGGGAAACTCGTCATCTTTTTTATCTTCCCTTAAATATGAGTTGACAATAGCGAATATAACAAGAGGGAGAATCCTTTCGTCTCCTTTATGAAGAAGCCCTTTTGTTTCTGGAGAAAATTGAAGCCGTTGTTGAAAAAGGGTTTGATCAATAACTTGAGAGATCGCATCCCGATATTCTTCTCTAGTTCTTAGATCAAAACCAAGCTTAAGAGCTACCCCTTCCGTAAGTTTTGAAATTTTATCAAAACGATCATACCGAGTTTGGTGAACTAAAGAGGACCCTGTTATAGAAGTAACCCCTGCCATATCTCATCTCCTTACTTTCAATTTTATATCTAAGAGAACTGAAAAATTCGGTATCGTTACGGTCGTCCAACTTCGAAGTTTTGGCGGTGGCCAAATCGACACTTTTCAATTCACTTGGGTACAAGTTTATCGCTCACAGAGTATAGAATTTTTCAAAAAATTAATAAAATGTTTTTTATTACATCCAATTTTTCAGCTCATTTCGGTATAGCTAGATATGAGCTAAAGGGCCTAAAAAAAAATTTATGAAAGAATTTACGATCTCTTCTATGGAAGAAAAGGGGTTGAGAGCCATCGCTTTATATAATCTTCTATGATCCTGTACAAGTTTCTTCATTTCGTCTACCAAAGGAAATTGTCTACCATGGTTCTCTAGCGTTCGACGGATCCATTTTAGCCTTTCTTCTTTTTCATCATTTAAAATTTCGCCAAAAAATTCAGGAAATTCATCATTTTTTTTATCACCCACTACATAGGAAACAAAAAAACAAACGATAGCAAAAGAAATAATTTCCAAATCAACGGTCTGAATACGCAATCGTGTTTCTGATGAAAACTGTAACTCCCCAAAAAGGATTTCATCAACATCAGCACCAATTTCATACCGATATTTTTTTACAGTTTCTTCATCAAACTGCAACTTAGAAGCGACACTATTTACAATTTTAAGAATTTTATTATAGTGGTCTGATTGGTAAATGAGACGCCACGCTCTTGCAGAAGCGATAGCAGGAAGCATCGTTTATATCCTTATTTTCAACTTTATACCGAAGTGAGCTGAAAAATTGGATTTGGACATTGCCAGTATTTTTCAATACCAGCGACGTTGTGATAAGATCCTACCGCGAGAGCTTTCGCGACGGTCCAAATCCAATTTTTCAGCTCACTTCGGTATAATTTCTTGGTGGAAGATTATACCAATTTCTGAAAAATTAAAATATTTTTAACAATAAACCTTTGACAAACTCTATATTCTAAGGGTTTGGATCGCCCCCCCTCCCAAAGCCTCGATGTTGAACAATTCGCTTAAGCACAACGACAAAGTTGTTTTATTTTATCGATGACGTTCTCCCAAACTTCAAGGCCAAAGGTGATTTTTAACTGACTTCGAAGCACAATCAACGGAATGGGAGGCTCATAATGGGGAGGGAATTTTACATGATCTTTTTCGGTACAAAGCAACACTTTTGCCCCTGAATTTTTGCTAAATTTCTCAATTTCTTTTGGATAAAAGGGAGTATGGTCGGGCTTGAAAAAGGTGGCGATCACCTTTCCCCCTTTCTCCTTTACGGAATTTAATAAACTATCGGGATTCCCGATAGCGCAAAAGACGGCGACTTCCTTTTTTTCCAATGAAATCGATGTCTCCATCCGTGCTCCTATAAGGGGAGCGGAACTCAGCCGTCGAAGAACCGTTATTGCTTCTGTCGAAATCGGTTCTTTTATCACAATAAGATCAGCTTGCTGTAGTCGCGAAACACTATCTCTCAACAACCCCTTCGGAAGAAAAAATCCTCCTCCAAAAGGATTTTGTCCATTGATCATCGTGATCTCAACATCTCGCTTCAACGATCGGTGCTGCATCCCATCATCCAAAATCGCGACTTGGCTCCGATGTGCGGCTGCTTTTTTAGACAAAGTTAGGCGATGAGGCCCCACAAAAACAAGAACCTCGGGAAGCTCCCTAGCCAACCAATACGGCTCATCACCGCAATCGGAAACCGTTGTCGCAGGGGTAACGAGAAGCGGTTCTTCAGCGGTCGACAGATAGCCCCTTGAAAGAATGGCAACGTTAAACAACGGCATCAGGGTTTCGGCTAATAACTTAACAAAAGGGGTTTTTCCAGTTCCTCCTGCAACAATATTTCCAACACTAATCACGGGAATAGGAGCCGGGTAGCTTTTTAAAAACCCCTTGTCATAAGCTCGATTACGAATCGCTACCCCAGCACGATAAAGGTAGCTTAGCATCAGCTTCATGTTGTTTCAAGGGTTGAAAAAAGTTCATTCTCGACCATTTCGATGATAATATGAATGGCGGTCATGTGGGCTTCTTGAATCCGATCTGAATAAGGAAAGCCGTCGACAATCCACTCTAGGTCGGCTGCCCCCTTTAATTTTCCGCCTGTTTTTCCAAGAAAAGCAACGGTTTTCATTTTTTTCAACTTAGCGACAGGAAGAGCCGTGAGAAGATTTGGAGAATTTCCACTCGTGGTTAGCAACAAAAAAATATCCCCCTCCTTCCCAAAGGCTTCTATAGATCGGCTAAAAATCCCCTCATATCCAAGGTCATTCGCTACACAAGTCAGATGTCCCGGGTCAGATAAAGCAATCGCGGGCAACGCCTCTCTTCGATGCCGAAAAATACCGGTCAGCTCTTCTGCAAAATGCATCGCATCGCAAAGGCTTCCTCCGTTTCCGGCAATCAGCAGCTTATTGCCGTTACGGAAACAGTCGGTCAGGCTCTGGACAACAGACTGAATGAACAATAAACTTTTCGGCTTTTTTAAAAATTCAATCGCCTCAACTCCATCTTGTATAGATTTTAAAATCTTACTTTCCATAATTGACCAGTATGCCAAACCATTCATCAAAGTTCAACCTAGCGATTGTTGGGGTAACAGGAGCGGTAGGAGGGGAACTTCTTAAGCTCTTGAAACAACGCCGTTTTGATATTGAAAAAATTCGATGCTTTGCCTCATCTCAATCGGTTGGAAAAACGGTATGGTTTCAAGAAAAACCGATCGTCATAGAGGCTCTTGTAGCCGGTTGCTTTCAAGGGATCGATATCGTGTTTTTTGTTGCCGGGAAAGAGGTCTCTCTTCGCTGGGCTTATGAAGCTGCCGAAGGAGGAAGCGTTGTCATTGATGGAAGCTCAGCCTTCAGAAAAAATCCGTTAATTCCTTTAATCATTCCTGAGATTAATGGCCATCTTCTCAAGGGGTATCACGGCATCATTTCTTCTCCTAACTGCACAACAACAATAATGCTTCTTGCCCTTGCTCCTCTTCACCGAGCGTTCAATATTAAGCGAATCGTTACTGCAACCTATCAATCGGCCAGCGGAGCAGGAAGGAAAGCAATGGCCGAGTTAGAGGAAGAAACCCGAGCTGTTTTAAATCAAAAATCGTTTGAGCGAACTGTGATGCGATTTCCGTATGCTTTCAACCTCTTTACCCATGATGCCCCCGTTACCGCTTCGCGGTACAATGAAGAGGAGGAGAAAGTAATCGAAGAGTGTCGAAAAATTTTAGAGGAACCGACATTACGCATCGCCATCACCTGTGTACGGGTTCCAGTGTTGCGAGCTCATTCGATTGCTTTAAATGTCGAATTTGAGAACTTTGTTACCGTATTACAAACCAAAGAAATCTTACAACAATCACCCGGTCTTTTCGTCTTAGAAGAGTGGGAGCAAAACCGGTTCCCCATGCCGATTGACGCATCGAATCAGGATGAAGTGTTCGTAGGTCGAATTCGGAACGACCACTCAAACCCCAACACATTGGATCTGTGGCTTGTCGGAGACCAACTTCTTAAGGGTGCAGCCCTCAACCTCATTCAAATTGCTGAACTCATAAAGGGATCGTAACAACAGGGATTTGCTTTGTTAAAGAGTCAAATTTTTTTGCTAACCCTAGGGTCTCTTCCTCACTTAAATTTCCCTTATAAAGCTCAAGTTTTATTTTTTCCCTTTCTTCCATCCACTTTCTTTGAAAAAGTTTCTCTACAGTTGAGATGAAAATTTTTTCGGCTTTTTCAAGTTGAATTTTTCGATTCATAATCTCTAGAATAATACCGCTCTCCTCTTCTTTCTCTAGCCCTCCTGCGCACGATAGGAGATCTGTTGCCTCCCCTGCCTGATAAGAATTCATAAGTAGGGCATAGAGGCGTTGGCAGATTTCAACTTTAAAATGAAAAGGCTTCAGATTCGCTTCTGCTATGGAAAAAAGGCGATGTTTTTCATTTTCAGCTAAAAAAAGAAGCCGTAGTAGATCTGTTTCGATAATTTTATCAGCATCGATCGGCTCTTTCTCTATCCGCCCTTCTTTTTTCACTTTTCTTTGCTCCTGAGGTTGGATTCCGAGTAGATTGACTGGAACTTGAACCAACCCCGCTAACTGCTGAACGGTTTCATGGACCATAATGGGGTGTTCCCATCTGCGAACTTTTTCCATAATTTCCTCAGCCAGCGCGCTTTTACCAACAGGTGTTGCAAGGTTATGAACCTTTCCCAACCTTTCAACTAAAAAAGAAAGGTATTGGGATCCCCCATTCAGTTGCTTTGCAAACCACTCAGGGCCTTTTTCTCGAATTAATAAGTCGGGATCTTTCCCTTGAGGGAGCTTAATAACAACGACTTCTACTCCTTTTTTTTGAAATAGGTCTCCAATTTTAACGGCCGCCTCTTGCCCAGCATCGTCCCCATCTAGAGCAAGGAGGATGGTTTGCACGCCCAAAATCAAGAGTTCCCGAACATGTCCCTCTCCAAAAGCAGTCCCCTGCGCCGATACGGTAAAATCAAATCCCTCTTGAATCAATCGTAAACAATCAATCTGACCTTCAACAATTAATGCCTTTTTCTCTTTAATTATTTTTTTTCTAGAATAATTAAGCCCAAAAAGAAGTTGTGATTTTTTAAATAACACCGTCTCGGGTGTATTGATGTACTTCCCTCCAGAACTTTCTGGATCTCTTTTCCTTCCCGAAAATCCAATGACAGCCCCAATCCCATTTCGAATCGGAAACATCACTCTGTCCGAAAAAAAATCTCGGATACGCCCTTCCTCTGAGATGAATAAAAGACCACTTTTTTTTCCAACCAGATCTGAAAATCCTTTAGACTTTAAAAATGTATGAAGAGCTTTTTTCTCTTTGGGAGCAAAACCTATCTCAAACCGACGGATAAAGTTGAGATCAATGCCACGATTATAAAGAAACTCAAGAGCTTGATGTCCCTCATTGCTGTAAAGAAGCATGAAATGATAAAACCGACAGCTGTGATAGAGGGCCTCCTTCAGAAGGCTTTTTGAAGGGCCTTCTATTTCAACACGATTTTCTCGCTCTAAAGTAACGCCAAATCTTTCCGCTAAGTTTTCAACGGCTTCAATGAATCCCATCTTCATGTGGTTCATCAAAAATCCAATTGCATCTCCATGAGCGCCGCATCCAAAACAATGGTACCGTCCTCCTCCTCTGTTCAAAATAAAGGAAGGGGTTTTCTCCTCATGAAAAGGGCAAAGAGCCTTAAAAACAGAGCCGGCTCTTTTTAGATCAATATAGGAGGATAACACCTCAAAAAGATCAATTTTTTGTCTGAGAATATCTAGGCTTTCTTTAGTGTAGAGGGGCATTTTCCTTTTTTGATACTATCCTACTTTATATTTATCTTGAGAGGGTTTATGAGGACGCCAATGATGTTACAATGGGATGAGTGTAAGAAACAAGCGAAGGATGACCTTTTGCTTTTTCGCTTGGGCGATTTTTATGAATCTTTCGAAGAGGACGCCCTCATTCTCTCTAAAGAACTTGGAATTGTCCTCACAAAAAGGCAGGACATTCCAATGGCCGGAATCCCTGCCCATATGTGTGATATTTATGTTGATCGGTTGGTCGACAATGGGTTCTCGATAGCGATTGCAGAACAAGTTGAAGAAGCAAAAAATGTGAAGGGGATTGTCAGAAGAGCCGTCGTTCGTCGTATTACGCCTGGGTCCGTTATCCATTCAACTTTACTTAAAGATAAATCGTATAATTTTATCGTTTCGTTAGCAAAACTCAACTCTCTCTATGGATTAGCCGTTTTAGACGTGACAACAGCAGATTTTCGTGTCATCGAATTTGATACAGAAAAAGAGCTTTTCGATGAGCTTGTTCGTTTAAGACCGAATGAGCTTTTGTTGTCCGAAAAGTGTCACCGTGCTCTCTCTCCCCATATCGGAGAACTCGAAATTACGGCCGTACGAATCAGAGAAGAATGGCATTTTGACCATCGGTCTGCCCTTGATAACTTGTTACAACACTTTCACCTACACTCTCTTGATGGATTTGGGTTGAAAGGAATGGTCGCTGCTATCAATGCCGCAAGCGCGCTGATCACCTATCTCAAAAATGATCTTCATCTCAATTTTAATCACATTAAAACCATTCGCCCTTACACCCTTTCTCAATATATGAGAATTGACCGAGCCGCTCAACATCACCTGGAACTTGTTTATCCTCTACATGATAAAGGAAAAACGGTTTTATCGATTTTAGATGAGACGTTGACACCAATGGGGGGCAGACTTCTTAAAGAATGGCTTCTTCACCCCCTTCTTTCGGTTCAAGAAATTATGGCTAGGCAGGATAATGTTGAAAAATTTCTTTCTAACCCTACTCATTTGAAAAAAGAGTTATGCGATGTTCGAGATTTGGAAAGGTTAATGAACCGGATTGAGTCGGGTTACGCGACACCTCGTGACCTCTCGGCCCTTCACCTTTCTTTAAAACCTATTCCCGCCATTTCTGCAATTTTAGAACCATTAGGCATAGAAAAACTCCCAGAGGTTCTTCCTATTATCGAAAAACTCGAAATGGCAATTGTGGAGAACCCCCCTCTTCGTACTCACGAAGGAGGAATCTTTAAAGTGGGATATCACGCTGAACTTGACGAGTTTAAAAAATTCAAGGCCGAAAGCTGTGTATGGTTAGCTACTTATCAGGAAAGATTGAGGGAAGAGACTCAAATTAGAACGCTCAAGGTGGGCTACACGCAACCTTCTGGTTACTATATTGAAGTCAGTCGATCACAATCTGAAAAGATGCCACCTCTCTTCAAAAGACGTCAAACCTTGGTTAATGCAGAACGGTTCATTTCACTGGAACTCAAAGAGTTTGAACATAAAATTCTTACTATAGAAGAAAAAATTATCACCCTAGAAAATCAGCTTTTTATTGATTTTAGACAAAAATTAGCTACCTTTGCCGAGACAGTCCTAACCGTTGCCCGTCGAATTGCCGAAATCGACGTCTATCTCTCCCTTGCCACCGTTGCTCGAGATCGAGATTACGTCAGGCCTGTTATTTGCAACGACTATTCAATCGATATCAAGGCAGGCCGTCATCCGGTCATTGAAAATTCTTTAAAACAACAGACGTTTATTCCTAACGATCTCGATTTTAATCAAGAAGAACGGGTTCATTTAATCACAGGGCCTAATATGGCTGGAAAATCAACCTTTATTCGTCAGGTCGCTTTAATTGTTATTTTTGCTCAAATGGGATCTTTTGTTCCGGCTAGGAAGGCTAAAATTGGCATCGTTGACAAACTTTTTACAAGAATTGGAGCCAGTGATGATCTGAGTCGTGGTCAATCAACTTTTATGGTTGAGATGAGTGAAACGGCCAATATTTTGAACAATGTCACCCCTCATTCATTGGTCATTTTAGATGAAATTGGACGAGGAACAAGTACATACGACGGCATTGCTATAGCAGGATCCGTTATTGATTATCTTTTAAAAAAAGGAGCTAAAACGTTATTTGCAACCCATTATTTTGAACTCACTTTCATTGCAAAAGAGGGGTCGGGAGCCGTCAACTACCATGTTACCGTTCTTGAGACCGCAAAAGAGATCGCCTTTCTTCATAAAATTGTTCGGGGGAAGACCGATAAAAGTTATGGGATTCATGTCGCAACTCTAGCCGGTCTTCCTGCCTCTGTCATTAAAGAGGCTCAAAACCGGCTGGAGTACCTAAATACCAACGACCTGAAAAAAGATGCCGCCATCCCTCTTTGATCCGAAACAATTAGCCCGATACACTCGGGATCCTGGCGTTTATCTCATGAAAAATAAAGAAGAAAAGGTGATTTATGTAGGAAAAGCAAAAAACCTACAACGAAGACTTAAACATTACTTTGCACCTCATCATGATGGAAGAATTCTTACTCCTTTTTTAGTTGCTGAAATAGCTTTTATCGATATTATCGTCGCCCTTAATGAAAGAGAGGCTCTTCTTTTAGAAAATACTCTGATTAAACAGCACCAACCCAAGTTCAATGCCCTTTTAAAAGATGATAAAACCTTTATCACCTTAACCATCAACCTCAAGACCGATTGGCCTCAACTTAAACTCGTTCGCCACAGAGGAAAGGTTGAAAGAACAGGGCTTTATTTTGGCCCCTACACCAGTGCTCATGCAGCCCGTCAGACACTAGACCTCATGGCTCCTATCTTCCTGCTACGGCAATGTTCTGATCAGGAGCTAGCAAGAAGAAAAAGACCTTGTCTCCTCTACGGAATTAAACGATGTGTTGCTCCGTGCGTGGGGAAATGCACTAAAGAGGAATACCGCCTTCGAGTTGAAAAAGCTGTGAACTTTCTAAAAGGGAATGACACAAAGATCATCCAAGAGCTCTATGATGAAATGAAAATCGCTTCTGATGCTTTACATTTTGAAAAGGCCGCTTCCCTTCTATCGATGATCCGACAAATCGAGCATGTCCTTCAGGGCGAAAGTATTGTGGTTAAAAATGAGGGGAAAAATACCGATGCTTTAGCCCTTTATCGTGAAGAAGAACGGGCTGTCTTAGTTCAGCTCTTCTTTCGTGGAGGAAAATTGGTTGGCTCGGAACATTACTCTTTTTTTAGAATTGCTGAAGAAAATGAAGAACTTTATACCTCTTTTTTATTGCAGTATTACCACGATGAGAAGGTCCGACCTAAAGAAATTCTTCTACCGATAAAACTGCCGGGAAAAGAAGCTCTTGAAGAGATCTTAACAACCCCTCTATTACACCCTAAAAAGGGAGATAAAAAAATGATCATCACCATGGCAGAAAAAAATGCCAAGGCGATTTTCAATAAAGAAAAAGATGACGATGCTTTAATGGAGAAACTTCTTCTTGATTTACAAGAAGTTCTTAAATTAAATCGATTCCCTGAGAAAATTGTCTGTTTTGACACCTCTCACACAAGTGGCAGTGATCACGTTGCCTCCATGGTTTTCTTTTTAAACGGAAAATATGATAAAAAAAGGGGTCGCCTTTTTAAAATTAAAAATGTTCGAAAAGGAGACGACTACGCCGCATTAAACGAGGCCATCACTCGTTACTTGACCCCTCTTGATAGGGTTTATGATTTACCTGATCTCGTTGTTGTCGATGGAGGTAAGGGGCAATTAAACAGCGGGTTACGGGCTCTCAAAGCACTCAACATCATCACCGTTGATCTTATTTCCATTGCCAAGGAGAAAGGAAAGCATCAAAAGAGTCTGACCGAGGAGAAAATTTTTATCGTTGACCAACAAGAGCCTATTTTTTTCTCTGTTCAATCCCCCGTTCTTTTTCTTTTACAAAGAATTCGTGACACGGCTCACCGAAGAGCCATTGAGTTTCACCGTAAAAGACGAACGGTTAAAACAATGCAATGAAAATCATTTTAAAAAAAGTTTGGCTCCATAACTTGAAAGGCGTCGATCTTGAAATTGATCGAAATCAGTTTGTCGTCTTTACCGGTATTTCAGGCTCTGGAAAATCGTCTCTTGTTTTCGATACCCTCTATGTAGAAGGAAAAAAAAAATACCTTCAACTTCTTTCTTTTCGAACAAAAAAAAAACAACTCGTTGTTGAACAACCTAAAGCGGAAATGATCTCCGGGCTCTCTCCAACGGTTGGTATCAGAAAAAAAAGTCGAGCTTCTCCTCGATCAACCGTTGGCACAATAACCGGCATTTATGATTTTTTATCGCTTCTTTTTTGTCATACAGAAGAAATTACCCCAACCCTTTCAGAAGAGATCATCAAGACGATTCAAGCCTTACCCCCTTCATCACGTTTTCTCATTTTAGCGCGGGGAGAAAACGGTGATTTAAAAAAAAGTATTGCCAGGCTTCTTCAAAACGGGTTTGTTCGAATTTGGCTTAATGGAAAAGTAGTCCATTTAACCGAGATCATTGACTTCGATCAAAACTCCCCTTACGCCATTGTCATTGATCGACTTTCCCTTCCGGTTGAGAAGAGCCGTCTTGAGGAAGCGATCGCTTTGGCCCTTGAATGGGGACAAGGCGTAATGTCGCTCCTCCTTATCGACACCAAAGAAGAAGTCGTCTTTTCCTCTTCTCACCCAACTCATTTCGAAATAACCAATTTTTCTTTCAATCATCCCAGCGGGATGTGCTCCGAATGTCAAGGAATGGGCTTCCTTAAAGGAGCCGAAAGCCGCTGTCCCAGCTGCAAAGGAAGCCGGTTAAATCGGGCTTCTTCAGCGGCTCGATTTCATCTCAAAACAATTTCTGAAATTACGTCCCTGACTGTGGAAGATGCCGCGAATTTTTTTCAACAACTCCCGTTTACAACGGTATCGAAAAAAATCATAGAAGAGATTGTTTGCCGGCTTGATTTTCTTTTGAGCGTGGGTGTCGGTTATATCACGCTTGATCGCCCTTTTACGACCCTTTCTGGTGGCGAATCTCAACGGGTTCAACTCGCATCACACCTTGCTTCAGGCCTTGTTAACGCCATCTACATCGTTGAAGAACCTTCAAACGGGCTCCATCCGTTTGATCATTCTAAACTTTTGCAAAGCTTAATTAAGCTCAAAGAAAAAGGAAATACCCTCATTGTTGTCGAACACGATCCTGAAACGATCTTCCATGCCGATTCGATTGTCGATATTGGCCCCTTAGCAGGGAAAAATGGAGGGGAAATCGTTTATACGGGGGATGTTAAAGGCATTCTTGAATCTTTCGCATCGATAACAGGTGCCTACCTCTCCGGAAGAGAAAAAATTGTGATCCCAAAAAAGCGACGGCCTCAACACTCCAACTCGCTCGTTATTAAAAAAGCCCATCATCATAACCTAAAGAATATCGATGTGAAGATCCCTCTTGCTCTTTTTATTGCCGTAACAGGCGTTTCGGGATCAGGTAAATCATCTCTAATCCTCGACACCCTCTACCCTGCTCTCTCAAACCACCTTTATTCTCACGGCCTTTCAGTGGGAAGATGTGAAAGCATAGAAGGGCTTCACCTTTTAGAAAATCTTGTCTCTCTTGACCCCACACCCCTCCAACTTCCTCCACACAGTAATTTTTTTACTCATTTTAACCTTTCCCCCAAAAAAGGAAAAAAATTTGGTGAGGGAACGACTCTTGAAGAAGCCTATTATGTCATCCAGGCTTCAAGCCAGGTTCAGTCACAAATAGAAGCCCTCATCTCTATGGGTCTTGGCTACCTTCAGATAGGGCAACTCTTTTCGACTTTATCAAGTGGAGAAGTTCAACGAATTAAGCTTGCCAAACAACTCTCAAAGGTATCGACTAAAAAAACTCTTTATATCCTTGATGAACCCACCTCTGGGCTCCATCTTCATGATATCAATATCCTGATCAACGCCCTTCAGTCTCTCGTTTCTAAAGGAAATACGGTTGTCGTTATCGAGCATAACCTTAGCCTAATCAGAACAACCGACTGGGTCATTGAACTTGGCCCAAAGGGGGGGCCCGAAGGAGGCTACTTGCTCGCAGAAACGACTCCTGAAAAATTGGCCCAAATGAAGACGCCGACGGGCTTGGCTTTAACAAAAAAATTGATGATTCCCTCTCCCCTCTCCTCAGTAAAGCCACCTTCACACATTACTGTTAAAGGCGCCTCTGAGTACCCTCTTAAAACGATTTCAGCCGATATCCCCCTTCGTCAAATGACCATCTGTACAGGACCTTCCGGCTCAGGAAAGAGTGCTTTTGCCTTTAATACCCTTTTTGCCGAAGCAGAACACCGATACCTTAACTCACTCCCTCTCTCCTTAAGAGAACGGGTTCCATTGATGAAAAAAGGAGCTGTTACACTGATCCAAGACGTTCCGCCAGCCATTGGAGTAGAACAAGAGCGGTGTAGAATAAGCCCTCACGCAACCCTCAGCGGAATCATTGGAGCCGATGAGTTTCTTCACCCTCTTTATGCTCATCTAGGAACCCCCCATTCCTCTAAAACCGGTGAAAAAATTCCTACACCTGAATCGATTGCAGATTCCCTCCTTACCCTTCCTCATCAAACAAAAGTTTCTCTCCTCTCGCCAATTAAATTTGACCCAGAAGGGTTTGAAAAAATGAAACGATACCTCCGTATTCGAATTAACGGAATTTATTATGAGCTCGATGACCCTCTTCTACTTAAAAACGGTAAAAACCCTTATCTTGTTATCGACCGCCTTTCGATAAAACCGGAAAATCGGCTCCGCCTTATCGAGTCGATTCAGGACGCCATTGCACTTGAAAGAACGGTTTGTATTGATATCGGGAATAAAGACCTCTACTTCGACTCTACGCCGACGCCATGCATTTTGAAAATTGATAACCACTCCATTGCTGATTTTTGCCAACTTCCCATTGATAAAGCGATTACCTTGATTGAAAACCGTATCCCTGCTTCCTTGAACCGGCTCCTTTCTCTCCTTATCTCTCTTCAAACTCTGGGCGTTGGATACCTTTCCTTAGATCGAAAAGCCTCCACACTGAGTAGAGGAGAGTTGGGAAGGGCCCGGCTTTGCCGATATATCGGAAGCGGGCTCAATGAAATGCTTTATGTCTTGGACCAACCGAGTACTGGATTTCACCCTAAAGAAATCGATTCGCTCATTCAAGTTCTATTAAAACTTCGAGATGACGGCCACACCCTTCTGTTGATTGAAAATAACCCCGCTATTCTTAAAAAAGCCGATCATATCCTTACCTTTGGACCTCAAGCAGGCGAAAAAGGGGGAATGCTTATTTCTCAAAACCTTTTACTAGAGACTCCAGCTCGCTCTTTTCAAAAAAACCGGAGCTCAACCAGCTCTTATTCCCTTAGACAATGCTCCCTTCACAACCTGAAAAACTTTGATATCGATATCCCTCTAAATTTTTTCTCTTGCCTTATCGGCCCTTCTGGAAGTGGAAAATCAACCCTCCTTTTCAACACCCTTAAACCGTTTGTTGAAGAACAATTACGCCTCTCTCCCCTTAATCAAACGATTGAAAAAATAGTCTTTCTTGGGAACACCTCTTCGCTCCCCCCTCGATCCGATCTTTCAACGTACGTCAACCTTTTACTTCCCCTTCGCTCTCTCTTTGCCCAGCTTCCCTTGGCTCAAGCAAGGGGAATGCAACCCAAACACTTTGCTTTTAATCACCAAGAAGGAAGGTGTCCTCATTGTCGCGGCCTTGGGGTAAAGCGGGTCTCTCTAAAATTTTTACCTCCCGTTGAAATCCCCTGTGAGCCGTGCAAAGGATACCGGCTTAATCCGGTCTCTCTTTCTGTTAACTTCAAGGGAAAACACATAGGAAAAATTTTAGATTTAACCGTGGGAGAAGCTCATTCCTTTTTAGCCTCTTTTCCACACCTTGTCACGATCTTAGATACCCTTATTTCACTAGGGCTTGACCACCCTCAGCTTAAGCAATCGTTTATCACCCTTTCTTCCGGAGAACAGCAACGCCTTCGACTCGCTAAAGCGATCCTTTCTGCATCACGAAAAAAAACCCTTTTTCTTCTTGATGAACCAACAAGTTTTCTTCATCCCTTTGATAGAAAAAAAGTCATTTTGTTATTTCATCAGCTTATTGACCAAGGCCATACCCTCGTTACCATTGAACACAACCCCGATGTCATTGCCTCTGCGAATCACTTTATCGAATTAGGTCCTGGATCAGGAGAGAAGGGGGGCTACCTTATCGCTCAAGGACCACCCGAAAGCTTTTCGAAAGAAGCCTATTAAAACCGTACCCAACACCTGTCTCGATGTCGAAAAGAATAGTGCCCGGGATCAAAATAAAAAATTTCACCACCCTTTACTAAATTTTTCAAGATCAGGCAAGCGAGTTGTTCTGAAATATTTGTTGATTCTCGAGAAGGGTATTCACTCTTAAACTTTATTTTTTCATGTTCCGATAGAGCTTCATCTATGTCCTGATAAAATTGTGACCGGTTGATCTCAACAGATCTAAAGCTTATTAGCTGTGCCTTCGTCGTCTTCTGTCCTAGAAGTTTGCTTAACTGCCTGTTTTGATGCCTCTTGATGAGACTGTTTATTCTAGTAATTATTAATGGTAAAATAATTGCCGCAAGATCTTTAGCTACGGCCTCTGGATTTTCAGTAATAAAATCTTTGGTCTGTAAATACTCCTCCCACCCAGTATGTAGATCACTAACCCCTTGATTGAGTTTGAGCAATTCTTTCTCAAGAATGGTCGTTAGCTCTTTTTCTCTTTCTTGGCTAACTTGAAAAGGTTGAGAAGAAATATTATTGAAATCCACATTTTTCTGCTCTAACCATCTGAGGTGGTCTGTGAATCCAACTTGCAGATATATTTTCCCTTTTTCCGCGGCGGCCTCTAGTACCCCCTCATTAAATTCCATTTTAAGCTTGCTTGCCTCTTCTTTGACAATCTCCAAGTGAAGTGGGAATATTCTCACCAAAGTTTCAAGACCCTGAGGGGAAGGGCTATTTTCAAAATCCTCAAGATCGATTAAGCCGATTCTCCCTTCTATTTTTTCATTTTTTTCTACGAGATACAATGGCAGATTATCATAACAAACAAAGTCCTCCACGCCATGAATATGTCCAAGTGGATTCCTTACCTGAATGACTAATTTACGGATGTATATCTTTGAGAATAACCTTGTCAACTCACGCACCGGTTCATCAAATCGTGTTGGATTAGAAAGGTAAAGTTCCATGTTGGCATAACTGTCGACATTAATTGGAAGCCTTTTCTCAACAAGGAAATCTTCATAGAGGTTCGCCTGAGGAATGACTAAATGGCAACTTTTTTGTGAGTCTAAAATAGACCTTACCTCTTGCATTTCATGAAAACGTTTAATGGCTTCTTCTCTTCCTGAATGCTTTAAAACAACCTCAGGCATCTGTTGGGGCAGAAACACCATCGTGTGTCCATCTTCCGCACGTGGCATCTGACATCCATGTTTTTTTGTCTCATTGCACTGAGCTAGATATTGAGGATATAAATGACTAGGTAAATGAGGTTTCCTTGCTAAGTATCCTCGAAAATATTTTTGAATAGTGGCAGCGGCCTTATACTGAAGTGAAGTGTTAGGTCGGGATAGCTTAGGAACCTCTTTTTTGTTAGTATGATCAAAAAATCGGTTAATTTTTTCTGTCAAAAATGAGAGAGCCTCCAAAGGATTATCATGTCGTTCCAGTATTCCAATAAATATTTTATTTGTTCTTGGACACGCGGTATCGTCTAACAGTGCTTTAGCCAAGGAGGCGTTGGCTGGGATGGCTCCATCATGAATAATTTTTGAACTATCATGAAGTTCTTGATAGCTTTCAACATCAGCGGTCTGCATGATGATTTCTAGGGTTTTTAGTTTTTTTGAAGATTCTACGGAATCGATATTCCACCCAAATATTTTTATAAGAAAACCCATTAGCCTGACCGTTAAAGCAGAGGCTGCCGTGCTCAAATCCGAAAAGGTTCTATCTTTAATAAAGAGGTATTTGACGCCTTTTTTCAATTCGTGAGTTTTTAATGCCTCACCCTGGATCCCGCCACCCATAGAATAGCCGTATCCAATTATAACTTTGGCTCCCAATCCGTTTTTTTCATCTTCTAAAAAGTTGAGCAATGTACGATAAGCCTTCGTCATTCCTTCTTTGTTAGGTAGACCTGAGCTTTCCCCAACCCCTGGGTAATCAAAGAGAATACCATTCCCCCTAACCTCCTTCAAAATTTTTTTGAGGTTATCGTCACCAAATAGCCGATCTTGATAAAATTCATGATTTTCACCAGAAACTAGTACCCACCTTCCATTATTCAACGTCGATGCTTCTCCCATGATTGCGCCATCTATTTTATAGCCATCAACTTTGAGGGTAATCCGTTTGTACTTCCAGGGACTATTTAGTGGAATATTTGACCCGTTATGATTGGCATCATTTTTAAAGTGTCCAAAGAAAGTTTGCTCTGAAGCAGGGAATAAAGCTATTCCCGCAATGGCATGGAGAAGTAGATAAATCCCTATTGGGAAAATAATAATTGAAAAGATTAGCTTGGCAAGCTTAACAATTTTACTTTCAGTATCCCATACATAACTTTCAGAAAGAAAGTTTTTTTGAGCAAAATCTTGTCGTGTTGCCTTCAAATAATTAGGCTGATCGTAAAAGGCCCCACTTCCACCTAATTTATCGACGAAAGAGCTAGAGTGAGGCTGAATATAAGAAAATCTTTCTGGCAAAATGGCCGACGCTGAAACCAAAATAATAAAAACCTGCTTAGGGTGAATAGCCTAGCTGTTTTTGACTAATTTGTATAGAAAAAAAATTTAAAATATTGACTTGCTAATACATCGAAGAGAGCTGAAAAATTTGAGAGAACTTTCGCGACGGTCCAAAACGAATTTTTCAGCTCATTTCGGTATAAATGGGTCACCTGTTAAAAGCGTATCCAACACCACCGTACACCTCTCACAGAACGGAGTCCGGCATAAAAATAAAAAATTTCACCTCCCTTTACTAAATTCTCCAAGATCAGGCAAGTCAGTTTATCTGAAAGGGGAGGTTATCATAACAAACAAAGTCCTCTACGCCATCAATATGTCCAAGTGGATCCCTTTCCTGAGTGACTAAACCACGGATGTGTATCCTTGAGAATAATCTTGTTAATTCACGCACCGGTTCATCAAATAATTTTGAATTAGAAAGGTAAAGTTCCATGTTGGCATAACTGTCGACATTAATTGGAAGCCTTTTCTCAACAAGAACATCTTCACATAGATTCGCCTCAGGAATGATTAAATGGGAACTTTTTTGTGAACCTAAAATAGACCTAACCTCTTGCATTTGATGAAAACGTTTAATGGCACCTGCTCTTCCTAAATGCTTTAAAACAACCTAAGGCATCTGTTGAGGCAGGAATACCCTTGTGTGTCCAGTTTTCGCATATGGCATTCCCCATGTCTGCTTGAACTGAGCAAGATATTGAGGATATAAATGACTAGGTAAAAGAGGTTTCCTCGCTAGGTATCCTCGAAAATGTTTTTGAATAGTAGTAGCAGCCTTATCTTTTGGAGTATTAGGGCAGGATAGCTGGGGCCTCTTTTCTTTGAGTTCAATTCGGTATAAATTGAAAGCCTGCCAATAGCTTTTAGAACAAGTCACCCTTCTAGAACCGATGAGTGCAAATGAAAATAACGCCACTGCAGCAACCCTTGCATATTCAGGGTAGACTTTTTCTATAAAAACATGACCACCACTTGAAATTTTCCTAACAGCCGCGGTCTGCCCAACCCCAATCTGTATTAGGCCTAAACCGGTATCAGCTGCTTTTTCTTGAAAATCACCTCTGTCTAAACTTATTCTATTGAAGGTTACTAGCCTCATAACTCAGAATGTTATAACAGTATTACACTAAAAGTGCAGTAAAAATGAAAAAAGGCCGCAGAGAAACGATACCGAAGTGAGCTGAAAAAAACCTTTAAAGAGATGGGATAAAAGATATGAGTTCCGTTACCAATAATTCAACTGCGATAGCCTGTGCTATTTGTAGAGAAGATTACAAAAAAAACGAGGCTGAAAACTTTCTAGAGGTACTCGAATTATCCTGCGGCCACTCTTTTCATGTTACTTGTTTGGAACCGGGGGATAGGGTAACCGATATCCTTCCGACCTCATCATACAGGGAGGCCTTTGATTTCTCTCGTGCCAACCGAAGGCTGTGCGACTACTGTAAACAACCTTCCGGATACTTTCCTTTAGAAGGAGCAAAATTTGATGTGAAGTCAGCCCTTCCCTTTTATCTAGAAGATCTTGAAAAAGAGTACGGATATGATGAAGAGGTTCTTTCCATTATCCGTTACATTAGAGGGGTTCACAAAATCCCTACGGAAGATTTTGGTAATAGTGGTGCTTTATTTGCGACTTTTATTGGAGTGTACAGAAACATAAAAACTTTAGGTTCACTTCGCTCCATACGGGGTGAGGCAATAAGATGGCTAGGGATTACCTCTCTGGATCAGTATCCACTTGCTCTAAGAGAAAGGGGGGTATCCGTTATTACGAAGGCAGGACATGTTCAGGTTTCTGTTCGATATCTTGATAGGGCTGTAAGGCAAATACGTAAAGAGAAAGAAGAACAGCCCACTCCCCAAGACGATCCGAACGAACTGCGAGAAACAAGTGAAAAAGTTCTAGACCTTTTGTTAAAATATTTAAGCCCCGAAGTCGCGCCGCCCCAAATTAGCTGAAAAAAACCTTTAAAGAGGTAGAAGATATGAATTCCGTTACCAATAATTCAACCGCGATAGCCTGTGCTATTTGTAGAGAAGATTACAAAAAAAACGAGGCTGAAAACTTTCTAGAGGTACTCGAATTATCCTGCGGCCATTCTTTTCATATTACTTGTTTGGAACCAGGGGGGTCGAGGGTAATCAGTCTCCTTCCGACCTCATCATATAGGGAGTCATTTGATTTCTCTCGTGCCAACCGAAGGCTGTGCGACTACTGTAAACAACCTTCCGGATACTTTCCTTTAGAAGGAGCAAAATTTGATGTGAAGTCAGCCCTTCCCTTTTATCTAGAAGATCTTGAAAAAGAGTACGGATATGATGAAGAGGTTCTTTCCGTTATCCGTTACATTAGAGGGGTTCCCAACACCTTTGCGGAAGATTTAGCTAATAGCCGTAGTTTCTTTGGGACTTTTATCAGAGTGTACCGAAACATAAAAATTTTAGGTTCACTTCGCCCCATAGAGAGTGAGGCAGTAAGATGGCGAGGGATTACCTCTCTGGATCAGTATCCACTGGCTCTAAGAGAAGGGGGCGTATCAGTTATTACCAATGCAGGACATTGTCAGGTTTCTGTTCGATATCTTGATAGGGCTGTAAGGCAAATACGTAAAGAGGAAGAAGAACAGCCCACCCCCCAACTCGGTCCGAACGAAGCAAAAGAAAGGGCGAAAAAAGCTATAAACTTTTTGTCAGAGTATTTATCCCCTGAAGTCGCACCCCAAAGTTATACCCAAACGAGCTGAAAAATTCGATTTGGACCGTCGCGAAAGGCCTCGCGGGTAGATCTTATCAAAACCATCGGGTCCAAACCCAATTTTTCAGCTCACTTGGGTATAGCTTGCCAGGCCATTGGAGAGGACGGGATTAAAACTCATAGAAGAAGGAAATGATTCCCTCCTGAGTTGAGTTACCCTCACCAAAGGCCCCTTCATACGCGAGCTTTAAGTTACTCCTTTCTCCAAATTTGAAGCAAAAATTACCCCCAACTTGAACCTGGTTAATGTCATTATGATAACTGTTTGCCTTGAAATAGTTCTGACAAAAGGTTCCCTGAGTAAACTTAGCCTGATACTGATTTGCCGTTGTGGGAGCCGTCATCAACCAAGATAGACTCACTCCAGGACGGAAAGAAAAATGAGAGTAAAACCACTCCTTGGAAAGTTCCATCCCCACAAGAGATCTTATGTAGGCACTATATTGACTACTGACAGAAAGGTTGATCGAGTTAGCCCCTTCCTCATGATAGCTTTCTTCGAAGCTATTGAAATATTCGACAGAAACAGCCGGTTGTAAACTAAGACCTCTCTTCCCTCTAAAGATCCCCCCTATCACTGCTTTGGTCACAACATCCCAGCTGGTATGGTGATTCGTTGCCTTTCTATTGACACCGGGGAACTGAATCGTTCGGTCAACATCATAAAAATTAGCCGCACCCAGAAGCAAAAGACCTGAGTAAAACCGTTTTGACTCATACATAAAAGTAGGTCCTAGGTAGACGGAATTTGCCGTTGCGCTCCCCTGGGAACGGCGCCAATCTATTTTATCATGACTATAACCAACGCCTCCCCCTACTGTGAACCCATTTGAGTACGCCCTCTCCGCAACCACTGTCACCCCATACACCACTTCGTTAAATTTTGGAGTTTCTTGCGGAACATGGTTATACTTAGTCGCAAAACCAAAAGGTGTTACCCTTATTCTCGTTTCTGCAGGAGCTATTTTTTCTACCTGTGGCTTCCGATGTCTCTTGGAGGGAGGTCGGGGGGCAGAGCCTGCTCGCTCATTACAATCTTGAAAACACCTTTCGCAACCAAGAGCAGCAAGAAATAAATTCCCTACCCTATAGTTACTCTCCAGTTCTGAAAGAGGAAGAGCCCCAAACTGACTCGGGGTTAATTCATTTAAAGCTGAGACATAAGCTTGACCTGTAAGGTTAAAAAGGGCCCCAACAACATTAAGCAGGTCAGGGTTACTAATTGTAGAGGTACTACAGAAAAGATAGCTTCCCAACCTTCCGGCATTCCCGTACAGAGTTACCGATGGATAAATAAGCTGGTTTGCGTTGACAAAAAGCTGAACAGCATTAGATAGGTATTGAACGGAAAAGAGAGAGCCCGGTTGAACCACACTTTGAAACTGGTTCTGAACAAGACCGGCTGTCAAAATTGTATAAACGCGGCCCGCCTGATAAACTCCCGGATCCTGCACAATCTGAAGCTGGCCTGACAGGGTTGCTGTTCCTCCAACAATAACAAGAGAGGATTCGGTTTCATTAACTTCCACAACAAGCGTTGAAGAAGGAAGCGCAATATAATTGTTCTGTATGAAGACAGTGCCAATCGACCCCCCTGCAATAAGAGTCCCTCGGTTCTCAACAAAGCCCAACTTACCTGTACCTCTTAATGTCCCAGAAGGAGCAAGAAAAACTGAAGCCCCTGTTTCTCCCTTAAAGAAGGCTTCACCCTCTTGAATGGTGAAGTTTCCAGTAAAATCAGAGAGGTCCCCTGATAGCTCAAGAGATCCGGCACTCTCCTTCACCAAATCACCTGCACCCGAAAACCTGTCCCGATAGGTTCCGGCTTCCTTTTGATCAAAAACGACAGTAGCGTGGTTAAGAATATCTCCCTTTAAACTTTCGGTATTTCCCCGCAAGACCCCGTTCGCAACAACCGTTCCTCCGGTATAGTCGTTAGCCCCATCAAAAGTAAGAACCCCCTCTCCTAATTTGACTAATGAAATTGATCCTTGACCATCTTGAATACTACCTGAAAAAACTTGATCCGTTGAATCTCCTGTTGTCAACGTCGTAGAACCTTCTAATTGAGTCGTTATAAGGGCTCCACGTCCCCCTGTCAAATTGCTTATTTTTTGATCAAAACAGCTTAAATCGACAACAACACCCTCGGCCAGGTTAAGAAGACTTGACGAAGAAAAAACATTTGAGGCCCCTGCTTTTATGGTTCCCGACAGAACGACGGTATCCCCCTGATGAATGTGATTGTTAACAAGATTCAAAACACCAGGGCCCTCTTTTTTTAAATGACCACTGCCGCTTATAACACCGGTAAAAACACCATCATTCAGCTGCGTAAATAAAACAGTTCCCTCATTCTCAAAATCTCCCTGTAAACTTTCCGTGTGACCCTGCAGTATCCCTCCATCGATTCTCGTTTTTCCGGTATATCGATTCTTGCCTGTAAGTAAAAGGGTCCCACTACCTTGTTTTACAAAACCAACCGTTCCAGCACCGTCCTCAATGACACCACTAAAAATTTCATGCCCGTCGTTTCCAGCTGTTAAAACAACGTCACCCTCTCCGCTATTCGTAATCAACGACCCTTCAGTCCCCTTTAAGTTCCCAACAGTTTGATCAAAATTATTCAGATCTAAAACGGCTCCAGAAACGAATAGATCAACAACACCCGAAGTAGGAAGGGTGTCTTTTTTCCCAAGCTGCAAAACCCCGGAAGCAACCGTTGTCTTTCCAGAATAAGAGTTCGACCCTGACAACGTTAACGTTCCAGACCCTTTTTTGGCCAACGATAGCCGTCCTCCATTTTCTCCATCTTTGATAACACCTTTGAATGCGTGATTTTCCTCGTTTCCAATAGCCAGCGTAACCTCGCTTCCCAAGTCTGCCGCGTCATTAGTAACAACGGCTTCCGAAACACCCCTTAACCCAGCAATTTCTTGATTAAACCCATTCAGATCTAATACGGCGCCCCTGTTCAATAAAGAGACAACCGTCGAAGGCGAAAGGGCATTACCAGCTCCCAATCGAAGACTCCCCTGCTCAATGACGGTTTCACCTGTGTAATGATTAGACCGAGATAGCATCAAGAACCCACTTCCCCTCTTGGTCAGCGAAAGTCGTCCCTCTCCATCAGCGATAATGCCATCAAAAGTATAATTCCCCGTCTCTCCCACGGTAAGGTTAACATCTTCCTTCACACGAGTTGTAACCAAAGTTCCAACAACCCCTTTCAAGCCTCCGATAACATGGTTATGACCGTTAAGATCTAATACCGCACCACTGTTTGCTAACGTCACAACGTTATCTGTTGAAAGAGCCCCCTCCTTCCCAAGCTTCAACGTTCCCTCTGCTATCATCGTTCCGCCAATATAGGTGTTCGTTCCGGCTAAAGTTAAAGAACCGCTCCCTTGTTTTAGTAACGATACAATCCCGGCTCCATCACGAATATCGCCATCAAAAACATGATCGATCTCATTGCCTACTTTTAGTGTAACCACTCCAGGTAAAGTTGTTGTGATGACAGACCCAGAAACACCTGTTAAGAAACCTATTGTTTGTTCAAAGCCATTAAGATCTAACGTTGCCTCTTCATTAAATAAATCGACACTACCTCCGACCGGAAGAGCATTAGTTGTTCCAAGTTTTAGCCTCCCCCCTTCTATTTTCGTCCCTCCAGTGTACTGATTAGAGCCACTCAACGTGAAGCTCCCTTGACCCCCTTTAACTAAGCTAACACTCCCTTCCCCATCCTCGATAGTTCCACTAAAAGTGTGCTGTCCTTCCCCTTCAATTTGTAATTTTACGGCCCCCGGGAAACTGCTTGTGACAACTGTCCCAGCAGACCCCCTTAAACCAGAGATTGTTTGATCGAAGTGGTTGAGATCTAGAAGTGCTCCTTCATTCATCAACTCTACATGCCCAGCATTAGGAAGCGCGTCAACAATGCCAAGCTTTAGCCTTCCCTCAACAATCATAGTTCCGCCAGTATGGGTGTTTCGACTAGAAAGGGTTAGAGTCCCTTTGCTTGTTTTGATAAGAGCTCCGGTACCGCTTATCGTACCGACATAATTTCCATCCCCCTTTTGGTCAAAAAGAAGGGTTGCATCATTCTGAATAGCACCTGATAGGGTTGTTGTATTCCCCTGCAATACGCCCTCAGCAACAACAAAACCGCCTTTATGATTATTTGGCCCCTTAAGGGTCAAAACTCCCTTCCCTTTTTTCACCCACTTAACGGTCCCTTTGCCATCCTCAATTGTCCCATGAAACTCCTGATTTTCATCGCTTGCTGTTGTTAGGATTGCGCTCCCTTCCAAACTGTTCGTGATAATAGAGCCAGGAACACTTTTTAAAGTTTGAATTGTTTCGTTAAAACTATTTAAATCCAAGACACTTCCAGGATTAGCCAGTTCCAGAACACCATTTGCTGGAAGAGAATTTGCCGCTCCTATTCGTAAAATACCAGCCTCGACAATCGTTCCCCCTGTATAAGAGTTCTCTCCTTCTAAAGTTAAAATTCCTGTACTCGTTTTTGTAACTTTTCCACTACCAGAAATCTCACCCTGAAAGGCCCCATAACCCTCTTGCTCAAAGACAATAGCACTGTTGTTAACAATATTGCCTTGCAAACTCATCGCATTACCTTGCAAGATCCCCTCGGCAACAACAGTTCCTCCCTGATAGCTGTTCAACCCTTCAAGGATCAATTTCCCCCCACTTTGTTTAATAACACGACCTGCCCCTGATATGCCCCCTAAATAAGTTCCATCCTCAACTTGATCAAAAATAAGATCAGCCTGATTATCGATAGGACCCCTTAAACTAGTCGTATCCCCCTGCAAAACCCCCTCTTCGACGAAGGTCCCTCCTTCATATTGGTTCATCCCCGTAAATACCGTGACTCCTTTATTCTTTTTGAAAACAGCTCCCGTTCCTGAAAGAACTCCACTATACGTTCCATCGATACCCTGATCAAACACAACCGCTCCATCATTGGTAATGTCTCCTTGCAAACTTCTCGTATCTCCTTGCAACACCCCCTCTGTAACAACGGTTCCTCCTTGATACTCATTTATCCCCGTAAATACCGTGATCCCTTTATTTTTCTTGAAAACAGTCCCTTTGCCTGAAAGGTTTCCAGCGTAGATTCCGTCAAAGGACTGATCAAAAATTACTGCCCCATCGTTATGAATATCCCCTTGCAAACTTTTTGTATCCCCTTCCAATGAACCACTAGTGACAAAACTCCCTCCGCTATAGGTATTGGCTTCAGTAAGCTTAAGTAACCCACTACCCTGCTTAACTAACGTAACGGTTCCACAGCCATCTTCAATAATACCGCTAAAAATTCCATCATTTGCATTTCCTACGGTTAGCGTTACACCCCCTACAACACTACTGGTAACAAAACTTCCTTCACTTCCACTTAAATTTCCAATGGTTTGGTCGAACTGACCTAAATCAACCACCCCCTGGCCTGATAAGGTAACGGATCCAAAGGGAGAAAAAACATTCTTTCCTCCTGCCATCAACGTTCCATCGCTAACAATCGTCTCACCGGTATAAACATTTAATCCAGAAAGGACAACAATCCCTTTATTTTGCTTTTCAACACTACCGGAACCAAAGATCACGCCTTTATAAAAACCGTCAAAGGGTTGATCAAAGATAAGTGTCGATCTATTATCGATATCTCCCGTTAAACTCACTGTATCGCCCTTTAAGGTTCCAGCATGAACAACCGTCCCTCCCTCGAAAGAATTCTCTCCTGTCAACACTAATGTTCCACTATTTTCCTTAATAACCGTTCCGCTTCCCGATATTTTTCCTCCATAAAACCCATCGATCTCCTGATCAAATATAACCGCCGCCTGATTCTCAATATCTCCCTGCAAACTCATCGCATCCCCTTTTAATGCGCCGTCTACAACATAACTTCCTCCGGTATAACCATTAACTCCAGCAAGAGTGAAAACTCCCTTGTTCTCCTTAACTATTTTCCCACTTCCAGAAATATTTCCGTGATAAGTCCCGTCAATCGGTTGATCAAAGATAACGGTTGCCTCATTTTCAATATTTCCTTGAAGGCTTTGTGTATTCGCCTTTAACACCCCACTCGTAACAACCACATCGCCGCTATAACCCCCCTCCCCTTTAAGAATCAGTGTGCCGCTATTCTGTTTGATCAGTTTTCCTTTTCCAGATATCTTCCCTGAGTAAGTCCCTTCAATTTCTTGATCAAACACAACAATGCTGTTATTGATGATGTCCCCTTGTAACCCTGTTGTATTACCCTGCAAAATCCCTTCGCTAACCGTTGTTCTACCGATATATTGATTCTTCCCTGAAAGGATGAGCCTACCGTCACCTTTTTTAATCAGCGCACCCCTTCCTGACATTTTTCCTTCATAAACTCCATCGCTCTGCTGATTAAATATGATCACCGACTCATTATCAATATCCCCTCTTAAACTTATTGAATTCCCCTCAAGTAGCCCACCAAAAACTCGAGTTCCCCCCTCATAGGATTGCTCCTCAAGAAGAATCAACTTCCCTTCGTTACTCTTTAACACTCCTCCTTTTCCATGGATGAACCCTTCATAACTTCCCTCTACTGCCTGATCAAATTCAACCACTCCTTCATTATGAATCTTTCCTCGTAAACTGATCGTATTTCCCCTTAAAACTCCGCCAAAAACAGCCGTCTCCCCTTCATATTGATTCGCTCCTGTTAACGAGAGCACTCCGCTATTCTCTTTAATTACGCTTCCTTTTCCAGAGATAACCCCTGCATACTCTCCATCTACCGCTTGATCAAACTCGAGAACTGAGTCATTGATGATATCCCCCTGAAGGCTCTTTGCATCCCCCCTTAACACACCACCCCTAACAACGGTTCCACCCTCATAACCATTCTCGCCCTTAAAGATTAGTCTCCCTTCATTTTCTTTGATTACCTTTCCATCTCCTGATATGACTCCATGGTAAATTCCCTCAACTTCTTGATCAAACACAACAACAGAGTGATTAAGAATCCCTCCCTGCAAGCTCATTGCATTTCCCTGCAAAACCCCATCAACAACGGTTGTTCCTCCAGAATAACTATTTTTGCCTGTGAGAGTCAGCTTGCCACCACTTTCCTTAACTAGACTTCCTTGCCCAAATATCTCTCCGTCATAAAAACCTTCTTCCTTCTGATCAAACACGACGACAGCCCGATTATCGATATTTCCCTGCAAGGTTGTTGCATCGCCTTGAAGAACTCCAGCGGTAACAAGGGTCCCCCCTTTGTAGCGATGAAGTCCAGAGAGAGTCAACCTCCCTTCATTGCTTTTCTTCACCCCTCCTTGTCCATAAATAATCCCTTCATAAATACCATCCTCTTGCTGATCGAATTCAACCATCGCCTCGTTACGAATATCTCCACGTAGACTAACCGTATTTCCCTTCAAAACTCCCCCCAAAACGGCTGTCTCCCCTTCATATCGATTAGCCCCTATTAATCCGAGTATCCCAGTATTTTCCTTAATCACACTTCCTTTGCCGGAGATAATTCCAATGTACTCCCCATCTATCGCCTGATTAAACTCAAGAACTGACTCATTAACAATATTTCCCTGAAGGCTTTGCGTATCCCCACTTAACGTACCCCGACGAATAACGGTTCCCCCAATATAGGAGTTCTCCCCTACAAGCATCAACTTCCCATCACCCTCTTTAACAGCCCCTCCTTCTCCTGAAATTTTCCCTCTATAAACTCCATCCGCTACCTGATCAAACAGAACAATACCATGATTAGAAATGTCTCCCTGCAACGTTGTCGCATCACCTTGTAAAACACCATCACGAACCGTTGTTCCTCCTTCATAGAGGTTTTTTCCCATGAGGGTCAGTCTTGCATCCCCTTTTTTAATAAAATTTCCTACCCCTGACATCACTCCATCATAAATTCCATCCTCCTCTTGATCAAAAATCACAGTGGCCTGATTCGTTATATCGCCCTTCAGGGTTAAGGTATTTCCTCTTAAAATTCCTCCCTCGACCGTCGTTCCACCAAGATACCGGTTAGCTCCCTCCAAGGTTAATATCCCGCTCCCTTGTTTGACCAAGGAGACCACCCCTTTTCCATCTTCAATTATGCCACTAAAGGTATGGCTCACCTCGTTCCCTACTCTTAAAACAGCGACACCATCCCCATTGCTGGTAACAATAGAGCTAGGGCTTCCCCTAAGAACACCTATTGTTTGTTCAAAACTATTGAGGTCCAGTACAGTCTCTTCACCGAACAAGTCGACAATACCATTCACCGGGAGTCCGTTCCTTGTTCCAAGTTCTATTTTTCCACCCCCTACTTTTGTCCCTCCAGTATACGTGTTGAGACCGTTCAACCGAACCGTGCCACTACCTTTTTTAACTACAGCCACGTTATCTTCAATAACTCCATTAAAGAGATGATTCTCCATCGATTCAATCGTCAATGTCGCCGTTTTTTGTAAACCGTTGGTAATGATCGTACCCTCAAATCCTGCTAAACCAGAAAGGGTTTGGTCGCACTCATTAAGATCTAAAAAGGCCCCTCTATCTTGCAACTCTACCGCTCCAATAACGGGAAGCGCATCTGTAACACTAAGCCTTATGCCTCCCTCAGCAATCGTCGTACCACCTTCATAAAATTGGTGACCCATTAAGGTCAAAACCCCCGCGTTTTTTTTGATCACATTTCCAGAACCTTTTATCGTCCCCACATATTCGGCATCAACCCATTGATCAAAGATAACAGTCCCCCGGTTATTAATATTCTTTGTAAGGCTCTTTGTATCTCCCCTTAAAGCCCCCTCCCTAACAAGGGTCTCTCCAGTATATGAGTTTTCCCCTGTAAGAGTTAACATGCCGATATTCTCTTTAATGAGGCTTCCTTTCCCCTCCATCTTTCCGCAATACTTCCCTTCAAATTCTTGATCAAATACAACAATTGCGTGATTGAGAATGTCGCCTTGTAATCCGGTGGCATTTCCTTGTAAAACGCCCTCTTTAACGACAGTTCCCCCGGTATAGTCATTCTCTCCTGTAAGGATCAGTTTGCCGATGTTTTCCTTGAATAGCACCCCCTTCCCTGAGATTTTTCCTGCGTACACCCCCTCATTCTTTTGATCAAAGATAACCTTCGCCTGGTTGTTAATATCCCCCTGCAGGCTTACAACATCACCCTGAAGTGTTCCGGCCGTAACCTGAGTTCCCCCTTGATAATCATGCGCTCCCGTGAGGATCAACCTTCCGTCGTTACTTTTCGTCAACATCCCTTTTCCGCTGATAACCCCTTCATAGGTTCCCTGATCCTTTTGATCAAACTCAACGGTAGCCTCATTGTAAATGTTTCCTCGCAAACTAACCGTATTTCCCTGCAAAGTTCCACAGAAAACAGCCGTTTCACCCTCGTATTCGTTAGCTCCTGTTAACAAAAGCTGCCCACTATTTTCCTTAATTACCTTTCCTTTTCCAGAAATAACGCCGGCATAAGTGCCGTCTATTGCTTGATCAAACTCAAGAACGGAGTGATTGAGAATATTTCCCTGAAAACTATCGGTATTTCCTATTAGCTTCCCATCTTTAACAACCGTCCCCCCTTCATAAAGGTTGTTCCCCATAAGGGTTAGCACTCCAGTATTCTCTTTGACAAGGCTTCCACTCCCCCTCATCGCTCCGCAGTAATTTCCATCATCTTTTTGGTTGAATACAACAACACCGTCGTTAAGAATATCCCCTTGTAAACTTACCGCGTCTCCTTCTAGAACTCCTCTTCTAATAACCGTTCCGCCCGTATAAAAATTCTCTCCTGTGAGCGTCAGCTTCCCGCTACCCTCTTTGGCTACCAATCCCAACCCAAAAATTTTTCCAGAATATTCTCCATCCTCCTCCTGATCAAATAGAAGGACCGCCCGGTTATCAAAATCACCTTGTAGGGTTGTCGTGTTCCCTTGAAGTGTCCCACCCATAACGACAGTGCCTCCCTCATAACGGTGGGAAGCGGTAAAAATTAATCTCCCTTCATTACTCTTCTTAACTCCCCCTTTTCCGTAGATAATGCCACCATACTCTCCATCCTCCTCCTGATCAAACTCAAGGGTAGCCTGGTTATAGATGTCTCCCTGCAAACTGATCGCATTTCCTCGTAAAACCCCACCAAAAACACCAGTGTCCCCTTCATATTTATTGGCTCCCGTCAACCAAAGCACTCCGCTATTTTCCTTAATCACCCTTCCTTTTCCAGAAATAACCCCAGCATAGGTTCCATCAATGGCCTGATCAAATTCAAGAAACGAATCGTTGATGATATCCCCTCCAAGACTTCTTGTATCGCCACTCAACATCCCATTTTTAATAACCGTTCCACCTCTATGAGAATTTTCTCCCATAAGGATTAGCTTCCCAATATTCTCTTTAACTAAGGTTCCCACCCCTAACATCCTTCCACGATAAACCCCATCACTCTCTTGATCAAATACAACAACAGCATGGTTAAGAATATCACCTTGTAAACTTACCGCGTTTCCTTCTAGAATTCCTGCGCTAACAACCGTTCCACCTGTATAAAAATTCTCTTCGGTGAGCGTCAGCTTTCCGCTACCCTCTTTCCCTACGACTCCTACGCCGAAAATTTTTCCAGAATATTTTCCATCAGTCTCCTGATCAAAAAGAAGCGCCGCCCGATTATCAAAATCACCTTGTAAGCTTGTCGAGTTCCCTTGAAGTGTCCCACCCATAATAGTGGTACCCCCCTCATAATGGTGCGCACCGCTAAAAATCAATCGCCCTTCATTACTTTTCTTAACCCCTCCTTTTCCCTGGATAACACCGCAATACTCTCCATCCTTCTTCTGATCAAACTCAACCGTAGCCTCATTATAAATGTCCCCCTGCAAGCTAATCGCATTTCCTCGTAAAACTCCGCCAAAAACAGCCGTCTCTCCTTCATATTTATTGGCTCCTGTCAACCAAAGTAATCCACTATTTTCTTTGACAACCTTTCCTTTTCCAGAAATAATTCCATCATAAGCTCCATCGATGGCCTGATCAAATTCAAGAAACGAATCATTTATGATGTCCCCCGAAAGACTCGTTGTATCACCACTCAATGTCCCATTTTTAATAACCGTTCCACCTGTATGAGAGTTTTTACCCATAAGGGTCAACTTCCCAATGTTCTCTTTAACTAAGGTTCCCCCTCCCAACATCTTTCCACGATAAACCCCATCACTCTCTTGATCAAATAGAACAACAGCCTGATTAAAAATATCCCCCTGCAAACTTACGGTATCTCCTTGCAACCCCCCCCCCAATAACCGTCGTTCCTCCGGTATATTCATTCTTTCCTACAACCGTTAGTTTCCCCCCTCCCCCTTTCACAAGGTCTCCTTTACCGGTAACCACTCCTCGATAGATCCCGTCGATCTCTTGATCAAAGACCACGGTTGCCTGGTTGTCGATACTCCCTTGCAAACTTTCTGCATCACCCCGCAAAACTCCCTGCTCAACAACAGTTCCACCCGTGTATTTGTTAACACCAGCCAAGGTTAATGCCCCAGCCCCCTGCTTCACTAAAGAAACTACCCCTCTTTTATCGACAATTGTCCCATAAAAAACTTGGTTCGTCTCATTTCCGACCTCTAGAATAGCCATACCCGGCGCATTGCTGGTAACAATGGAGTCCGGAACTCCCTTTAAAACGCCTATTGTTTGTTTAAAATTATTGAGATCCAAAATCGCTGTTTTACTAGAGAGCTCGACACTACCGCCTACAGGAAGGGTGTGAGCTCCTCCAAGCTTCAGTTTTCCGTCACCTATCCTCGTTCCCCCTGTATACCTATTCAGACCGTTCAGTCGAAGCGACCCTTTCCCCTCTTTAGCCAAAGCAAGACACCCCTCCCCATCTTCGATAACCCCACTAATAATTTGACGGTGCATGGTTTTAACGGTGAGCGTTGCTGTTTCTTGAGCTCCATTGAAGGCACTGCTTGTGATGGTTGTTCCTTCAGCTCCCTTTAAGTCAGAAAAAGTTTGGTCAAACTGATTGAGATCTAATGTCGCCCCTTCAAATAACTCAACCCGCTCAGAAGATAGAAGGGCATCGGCTACTCCAAGTTTTAATCTCCCTTCGGCAATCGTTGTACTGCCCGTATAAGAATGTTGATTCGTTAACGTCAAAACACCAGCATTCCTTTTAATCATATTTCCAGAACCACTTATTCTCCCTTCATATTCCCCGTCATAGGGCTGATCGAAAAGAACGGTTCCATTATTTTCAATATCTCCTGATAAATTTTTAGCATCACTCTGCAGGGTCCCTTGAGCAACAACACTCCCCCCCGTATACCCATTTATCCCGCCAAGGGTTAAAATCCCGCCCCCTTTTTTCACCAACTTTATAACTCCATCTCCATCTCGAATAGAACCACTAAACCCTTGGTTCTCTTCTCCCTCAATCGTCAGTGTTACGTTCCCACTTGAGTTGTTCGTGATAACAGAACCAGAGGCTCCACTAAGAAACCGAATCGTTGTATCGAAATTGTTTAAATCTAAACAAGCTCCAGGAACCGCTAAATCAACAATCCCACTTGATGGAAGCGTATGTAAAGTGCCAATCCGTAAAACACCACCGCCAATAACTGTCCCCCCCGCATAATCGTGATCCCCTTCTAAAGTCAAAACTCCTCTTCCTGTTTTTACGAATTTTCCACGACCGGAAATTGAACCTGCATAGGTATCGTTAAGAACTTGGTCAAAAACAACAACTCCGTGATTAACGATATCACCTTGCAAACTGATCGCATCACCTTCTAACACTCCGCTAAAAACAACACTCCCCTTTTCATAACGGTTAACGCCTTTGAGGCTGAGCTTTCCATCTCCCCTCTTGATGAGCCGCCCTGATCCAAACATTGATCCCAAATAAACCCCATCGGCTTCCTGCTCAAAGACAACCTCACCCCTATTCTCGATGTCTCCCTGTAAACTTTGCGCATTTCCTTCCAGCACCCCTTCGGTAATAACGGTCCCCCCCTGATAACTGTTCAGACCCTCAAGTCTTAACGTCCCAACATTTTGTTTAATAAGACGTCCTGATCCAAAGATCACCCCCGAATAGACACCCTCACTTTCTTGGTCAAACACAACATCAGCCCGATTGTCAATATCACCCTGCAAGCTCACGGTATTTCCCTTTAATACCCCATCGAGAACAAGGGTCCCTCCTTGATACTGGTTTGCCCCAGTAAAGATCAGCAGCCCTTCATTTTTTTTGACAACACTACCCGATCCAGAAAGAGCCCC
Organism: Parachlamydiales bacterium; assembly: GCA_963777025.1. Lineage (GTDB taxonomy): Bacteria > Chlamydiota > Chlamydiia > Chlamydiales > Rhabdochlamydiaceae > PALSA-1444. The sequence goes on along the minus strand of CAVZOR010000004.1, from coordinate 71,344 downwards.
TGGATAAAGCCCCTTAGCTCCTTGATCAAAAACTACCACTCCCTCATTTCCGATATCACCTTGCAAACTGGTTGCATCCCCCTCCAACGACCCCTCTTTAACCAGGGTCCCCCCTTTATAGGTATTACTTCCTGTAAGCTTAAGCACGCCTTTACCGCATTTAGCCAAAGTGACTATCCCTTGACCATCCTCAATAATACCTCTAAAAATTCCATCCCCTTCATCGCCTACAGTTAGGGTTACGGCACCCTCTCCGCTACTGGTAACAACACCCGCATAACTACTACTCAAATTTCCAAACGTTTGGTCAAACCCATTTAAATCTAGAGCTATCGACCTATCCGGTAATAAACTCGATAAATTTATATGACTATGAGGGGAAAAAACGTTTTTTCCTCCCGCCTTTAACACCCCCTCCCTGACAACCGTCTCACCGGTATAAGAACCTACCCCAGAAAAAATTGCACTCCCTTCGCCCCACTTTTCCAAACTACCTGAACCCGCAATTGAACCGGATAAAGTGACAGCCTGATTACTAAGAACCTCTAAAATTCCTAAACCCGCTAAATTAATGTCTCTGTTCATTATCAATGAATCTTTAATCCGTAAAACACCCCCTCCATCAAGGGTAACCTTCCCAGACGCTTCCCCAAGGTTTTCATTATTTGAAATGGCTAAAATGCCTCCTTTAATCTCGGTTCCACCTTGATAGTTATTACTCAAAGAAGAGAAGGTTAATAAACCTGGCCCCGCTTTGACAATCCCGCCATCCCGGTAGTCACTCCCCGGAAAAGACTGAATTGAAAAATCGACATCCAAAACTGTTGCTAAATCAAAGACAAGGCGACCTCCCTTATAAAGGAAAACATCTTGAGCATAGCCCCCTCCATCACGCCCTGAAGCTTCTGAAATACCAGCTAAACCACCCTGGCCACCTTGAACCACATTATTAGATAAAAAAACATTGTCTCGAATGGTAAGCAGAGCACTTTCTCCAATAAAAACACCCCCTCCGATTCCGGCACCGCCACCTCCTCCGCTACCACAACCACCCGGTTGACCTGCTCCCCCTTTTCCTCCGAGAAATCCTCCAGCTCCTCCATCGGCAGGGTTCATGTAGGCAGCACCACCACCACCACCCGCTCCAAACCCACCCTCTTTTCCACTCCCATCAACATGGCTGCCCGATCCTCCTCCACCCCCACCCCCAAACGCCCCTCGTCCAGGTTCATCCTCTCTAGAACCGCCAACCCCACCTCTTCCTGATTCTTTAGAAATGTCAACCGTTCCCAAAGCCTCTTTATAAGCCAAAGCAAAGCTAGAGCTCCCCCCTTGCCCTCCCATTAAAATACCATCCCCCATCTCTCCTGGTCCGCCGACTCCACCGTAGGCCCTATTACCCGTAATCGAAACATTTTTGAGGGTTAGGGCATAATCTTTTTCAATATACACCGCTCCTCCAGCGCCCAATCCACCACCACCTCCTCCAGAAAAACCATGTCCGGGGGCCCCCCCCTCGCCAAGAGCTAAACCATTTTTTAATACACAATTTTCAATCGAAATTTTTGCAAAAGCCGCGAATAACCGATTTCTATTTTGTCCATCAATAACTTGAGGAACCGCTCCTTTGGCCACGATAGAAACATTTTTTTGGATAACCGGAAGATCGCTCGCGACATCAATTGCCTGTAGGCTTGGGTCAATTGTAATCGTGTTGTCAAGAAAACTTCCCGTTTTGTTTAAATCCAAAATAGCCTGTCTCAGCGATCCTACCCCTTCATCGCTATTACTGTTCACCCTATACTCCTCCGCCTCGGCATAAGCAGAGTAGAAAACTAAACTACAAAAAAAATAGCACGACAGCCTTCGCATAGAGATGCCCCCATTAACATGTTAGATTTCTTATATATCAAAAAAATTTTTTATATACTCAAATAATTTTACAAAGTGTGCTCAGAGAGTCGTGATGATCAATCGTGTAATCAGCAACAGCTTCGTAAAGAAGGGATCGAAAGCGATAGGTTTCTTCAAAATTTTCAATGGTCAAAAAGGGAGGTGGAGAGGAATGAACAAAAATTCGACGTTTTAATTCTTCTTTGTCAACTCGTAAATAAAAAAGAGGGCCAAGCTTTTTAAGAAAAAAAACATTATCTTGATCCAAAAGAGTCCCGCCCCCAGCGGCGATAATCCAATTTTTCAGCTCACTTCGGTATAAACCATGGACCACTTCTTTTTCTTTTTTTCGAAAAAAGTCAGCGCCCCTCCGAAGGTAAAGTTCTCGACAGTTTTTTGATATCAAATGGTCGGTATCAATATAGTGCCCTCCTGTGGCGAAGGCTATTTTTTTTGCCAGACTACTTTTTCCGCACGATTTAAAACCGCACAAAATAAGGTTACTCAATACAGGCTCCAATTCGCTGTAACTCTTCAAAAAAATTTGGAAAGCTTTTCGCAATGACCTCAACCCCAGAGATCGTTGTGTCCCCTTTTGCCCCGAGCGCTGCCACCGTTAGCGACATTCCCAATCGATGATCATCATGGCTTTTCGTGTGGGCCCCATATAAGTCAGATTTTTCGACAATAAGGCCATCTTCCCTCTCCTCAATGTTGGCCCCCATTTTCTTAAGTTCTGTAACAATGGCATGAACTCGATCGCATTCTTTTTTTCGAGCTGATAGCCCCCCGGTAATCTCGGTCGTTCCTTCTGCAAAACAGGCAATCACAGGAAGAAGCGTGATCGCATCAATAAAGCAACTGATATCGACCTTTTTTCCCTTTAAGCGGGACCCAGGGAACAACGTAACTCTCTGCCTCTCTTCGTCAATGACAAGATTGGCCCCCATTTCTTTTAAAAGAAAAATAAAATTTTTATCCCCCTGTGGGTCTTTAAAATCGACTCCTCGGACGACTAACCCTGAATTGGTAACTAGGGCGGCAGCAATCGGATAGGAAGCCGAACTCCAGTCAGCCGGAATAACATAATCAAAACCATCGATACCGGCATGACCAAATATGGTATATTTTTCAAAATTCTCATGTTCATATTTAATTCCAAGCCGATCAAGCCAGTGGAGGGTAAAACGAATCCAGGGAAGTTCCCCCGGATTAACAACGAAAATTTCGGTTTTAGCAGGAATAAAGGGGGTCGCCATCAAAAGAGCCGAAAGGGGCTGAGAGTCTTCTCCATTAATCAGAGCGGTGCCACCTTTAAGAGGGCCTTTGACAATGAGGGGAGCATGCCCGTCTCCTCGTGAAGAAACGGCAAAAGCTCCAAGCTGTTCAAGCCCCTCCAATAATGGCCTTGCCTGACGTAGATGACGGATCGAGTGATCACCTGTCAAAATCGTATAACCTGACGTTAAAGCGCTAACAGCACCAATGAAACGTAAAATTTGTCCTGAATTGCCAACATTGATCACATCTTCTGCTGGACGAAGATTCCCTTCAATTTCTAGAAAATTTGAATGAACCTGTATCGATGCCCCAAGGATTTTGCAGGCGTTGATCATTTTTTCCGTATCAGGGGAGTGAAGGTAGTTTCTTACTGTGCTTTTCCCCTTTGCCAATAGAGCAAAAACAAGGGCCCGCATCGTATGGGACTTGGATGGAGGAATCGAAATCTCTCCACCTAAAAAAGAAGGCCGAACGCGAGCCATTTGAGTTTTGATCATTTAATTCCAAGCAGCTCGATTTCAAAAATCAACGTTGTGCCGGGACCAACCTGAGGAGCAAATCCCGCTTCTCCATAGGCCATATAATGAGGAACAACAATCTCCCATCTATCCCCTACACGCATTCGTTGTATTGCCTCAGACCAACCTTGAATCATACTTTGAAAGGCAATTTCATGAGGCTTTCCTCTTTCATAACTACTTTCAAAAATAGGGCCATCCACAAATTTACTTCGATAGTGAAGTAAAACCGTGTCGGCAGGTGTTGGCTTTTCGCCATCCCCTGTATTTAAAATTTTATATTGAAGACCACTTGCCAGTACCTGAACCCCTTCTTTTTCTTTGTTTTCTTCAAGGAACTTTTCCCCTTTCTCTCTATTATGTGCAGAAAGGTTACTAAAATATTGCCGTTGCTGCTGTTCTCGTTGTCGAGCTAATGATTGCATAATCGACTCAATTTCCCCCTGAGAAAGTTTAGGAAATGCACCGGCTAGAGAATCTTGGATTCCCTGAAGAAAATCATCAAAGCTCAAATCACTAAACTGCCTTTGAAGATTCCTACCTGTCTCCAACCCAATACAGTAACTAACTTTTTCTCGTGTTGATTGCATAAAAACTCCTTATACCTAAATTTCGCCTTTTTGGATTCTCTAAAAATCAAAAAAGGCAGACGCCAAATTCGTGCTCTATATGTAGCTTATCTGTTACAATACATCAAAATGAAAATAAAAATTCAAAAAAAAACCTCGCTGCTAGAAGCGCTTCAGCAGATAAATCCTGAAAGCTCTAAAAATAATTTAAAATCTTGGGTTCGACAAGGCCGTGTATTTATCAATGAAACCAGAATTAGATCATGGAATAAGGAGCTCCTTCCGGGACAGGAAGTTAAAATCGGACCGCGACTCTCCTTTATCGATGAGGGTATTAAGATCCTCTACAAGGATCGATATCTTGTGGTCATTGATAAACCCGAGAAACTTTTGACTGTTGCAACAGATAAGGAAAGCCTCACCAACGTTCATACGATTTTAAAAAATCATCTTGGAGGCCCCGTATTTCCAGTCCATCGTCTTGACCGAGAGGCCTCAGGGGTTTTAGTTTTTGCCTATACAAAACAAGCGCAGGAATTACTAAAAACACAGTTTGCTAACCATACAATTGAAAGGATCTATTATGCTTATCTTGAGGGTTCCCTTCCTTCAAGGAAAGGGACCTGGCGGAGCTACCTTGTTGAAGATAAAAACTATTTCGTTAGAACCTGTAATCAAGGTGGAAAATTGGCTATCACCCACTACGAAGTCATCACACAAAAAAAAGGGCTCTCTCTCGTCCAATTCAAACTTGAGACAGGCCGAAAAAACCAAATCCGTGTTCAAGCCGCCGAAGCAGGATACCCTATTTTAGGCGATGTAAAGTACGGTTCCAAAAAACAGCCTTCTACAAGACTTTGTCTTCACGCGCATCTACTAGAATTTGAACACCCTTTTTTTAAAAAAAAACTACAATTCGTTTCCCCTCTTCCCTCTATTTTTACCTCCCCTTATATACCGAAATGAGGTTTCAAAATCGACCGGAAAACACCGTTATACCGAAGAGAGCTGAAAATTTGGTTTTGGACGTTGCGATAAGATCCAACCGCGAGGCTTTCGCGACGTCCAAAACCAAATTTTCAGCTCTCTTCGGTATATCGCCCGAATATGACAATGGCATCAGCTTTTGCCCCGAAAACTTGGGTATAAATGCCTCGATCACCCGAAAATAACGCCGACAAACAAAACCACTCTTCCATGCCCGTTTGGAGAAACAGGCCACCCTCATTGACAATGATATTTCGAACATTGAGATAGACACGATCATCTTCAACGGCCAAAATTGCAGAATTTCTTGATTCCATCAGATCGAAAAGCGCTTTGATATCGAATAATTGAATCGAGATAGCGCCCGCCGGAAATACCCAAAAAAAAATAAAAAAAACGAGTAACTTGCGCATGAGCACCTCAAAGAGGTTAGGTCAAAGAAGAAGATTGTAACTAAAATTTTATTCTTGTACACCTTTTTTCAGCTCACTTCGGGATGTTTTTTTTGCTCTTAAATTTCAATGCTAGAGAGTTGATGCAATACCTTTTTTTCATTGGCCTAGGTCCATCATCAAAAAGATGCCCTAAATGTCCTTGGCACTGACTGCAAACGACCTCTTTTCTTTTTGTAAAGAAGCCAACATCGTCTCTATAAAGAGTTCGTTTTGCATCAATAGGCTCACTAAAACTGGGCCACCCCGTTCCCGATTTAAATTTTTTCTCAGAATTGAAAAGAGGTTGATCACAACCAGCACAACAATAAACCCCTTCTTCTTCGAAATTCCAATATTCTCCTGAAAAGGGGGGCTCTGTCTCCCTTTTTCGAAGAATCCTATATTGTTCTTCTGTTAACTTTTTCCCCCATTCTTCATCAGAAAACTTTTTTTTTAACATTTCTGAACTTTTAAGTTTCGTTGTAAAGGACAGCTCGATACCGAATCTGGTTCATTTTTAACCGGTGAATCGCCTCATTCACTTTTTTCATAGGAAAAAGTTCAACCTGAGGTCGAATCTCATGTTCAGAACAAAATTGAAGCATCTCTTTCATTAAAGCGCGGCTTCCTGTCCCACTTCCAGAAAGCGATCGATCTCCTGATACAAGAAGCCTGACTGGAAATTTAACCTCACTATTAGGAATACCAACAAAGCAAAGCCTCCCTCTGGGGCGAAGCATTTGAATCATCAAAGACCAATCAAGATCGGCATGAACCGTTGACAAGATAAAATCAAAAGAGTTCTGAGGGAGCTCATCTTTTTTGTTTAGACAAAGAAAACGGTTAGCTCCGAGCTTCATCGCCTCTTCTCGTTTTTGAAAAGAAGTAGAGATGGCCGTTGTGTGACATCCAAATGCCCTAGAAAACTGCAAAGCTAAATGTCCCAAACCCCCAATGCCAATAACCCCAACCGTCATCGAAGCTTGAACCTGATAAATTTTAAAAGGAGAATAAACGGTAATCCCTGCGCAAAGAAGCGGACCCGCTAATTTTGAATCAATCGATTTTGGTATCGGGTAAACAAACTGAAAATTAAGATAGATGAAATCGGCAAATCCCCCCGGTCGATCTACAGAGGTGCGTATTTTAGAAAAACAAAAAGTCTCCTCACCTCTATCACAGAATTCACAATGAAGACACGACCCGCACTGCCACCCAACACCCACAACCTCCCCAACTTCAACCCCTCTAACACGACTCCCCTTCCGAACAACCGTTCCAATGATCTCATGCCCAGGAATCTGAGGATAGGTTGAGATTTTCCAATCATTATTAATCATGTGAACATCGCTATAGCAGAGCCCGCAGTATGCAATTTTAATCTCTACATCCTCCTCCCCAAGCTGGGGGGAGGGGTATTCGAACGGCTCTAAGGGGGCTGAAACCGCTTTTGCGGCATAACCATGGATCATGTTGTCAACCTTACCCCGTCATGAAATAAAAAATCAATCCTTCGGTATATATTGAATACGATATCAGGTAGCTGGGGTGTAGTACCCCTGCTTAAGTTCTGTTGAATAGACCATCCAAAGACCTAGGCAGACAATGGCCGTAGAGATAACAATAACCCAAGAAAAAGGTTCGTTTAAGAATAACCATCCATGAATCGAAGCAAAAATAGGGCTAAAAGTTCCAACAAAGGAGAGAAGTGTGGCTGTGAGTCGTTTTAGTAACATCCCATAAAGGTTGTAACAAATAACATTTGATATAAGAGCAATAACGGCTGTCCAAGCAAAAAAAGGAATAAAACCTCCTTGTTCAACAGGAAGGGGGGTCCACGGTTCTGTAAAAAAAGAGTGAATCATAGCCATGATACCCCCGATGATCATGCTCATTCCATTGGCTAGAAGGGGAGAAATCATCTGATTTTTGACAACAAGACGCAACAACACCCACCCGTACACAGAACAGAGAGCAGCCCCTACAACGGCCAGAATAGGCCAAGAAAAAAACCTTCCCTCTTTTAAAATTTCTTCTCCTGTTTGAAAAAGAATTACGGGCAAAATACCTAAAAAACCAATTCCAAGCCCACAGGCTTTTGTGAAATTGATTTTTTCTCCAAAATAAAGGTATGAAAAAAGAGCCGTAAAGAATGGAGAAAAGCTATAGATAAAACAAGCTTTAGCGGCGGAAAGGTATTGAAGGGCCCAAAATTCCAAAATATTGGTTAAATAAATACTGAATAAAGCAAGCAATCCAATCGAGAGCCACTCTTTTCGTTTAAGCTTTAAAAAAGGTACTTTCCTTATCATCAAATACCCTAGCAAAAGAAAAGCCCCTAATATCATTCTAAAGCCCGTCAGAAAAATAGGATATGAATAATGAAGGGCAAGTTTTGCTAAAGAAAATACACTAGCCCAAATTCCGTAGGTAAAAATGGCAATAACGATTAACACCGACTATTTTTCTTTCTCTTCTTCAATTTGTTCAAAAGGAATACGAGGGGCATTGGGGTGATTAATCCCTTCACAATAGCGCGCGGCTTCTTTCCAACGATCAGATGAAGCCAGAACCTCACGCCACCAAGGAAAAGTTCGACATTGTTTCGGCCTCATCGAATAAATCATGCATTTTTTTTCCTTAAGAAAAATGCAATCAAAATTAACCTTATCTTCAATGAGAGAGAGACGCCCAAAAATAGATCGAGTATAACGACGGATACACTCTTCCTTAGAAAGATTGAGATAAGAGGCGATTTTTTCCACTTCATCATCCGTAACCCAAACATAGCCTGGTTGACCGGTGCAACATTGACCACAACCCGTACAATGAAACCGAAGCCCCTTCTTATACCAACTCATAAACCCCTTTTTGAACAGCAGACCACCCTCCCTCTTTCCAGCCATAAACCTCCGTCTTTAGCTGTTCTTTAGAGAGTGATAATAGATTGAAAAATCCTTTACTTCGATGAGGAGTGGAACCACTGTCAAAAAGAATGGGGAGGTTACTAGCTTGGAGGTCAGCAACACAATGCCGGTGTGTATGGCCATGACAAAAAATTTTTACAGAAGAAGTGTTGAGTAAAATTTCTTTCAACCTTTCCCCGCGTTCTAGTTGTGTACGAAACCCATCATGTTTAAAAAATGGAAAATGATTAATAAGAATCACCTTCTGGTTTTGAGAAAGTTCGCTTAAAAAGGTTACCAAACTCTTTTCCACTCTCTGAAAAAATTGTCCAGAAGAGAAAAACCATGGCGTTGCCAAAGTGGTATCAAGACCCACAACCCACCATTCATGTGAGATTTTTTTAACCGTTATTCCATTTTTTTTTAAATCATAGGGAAGTGAGGGGTCCCATTGTGAGGGAAAATATTCATAAAACAACTGAAGTCGATACGCCTTTCGAGTATATTGATCATGATTTCCAGGAATACAAAAAACCTCTATTCCCCTATCTCGAAATTGTTGAACAAAAGCTTGAGCCTTTTTCAACTCTGCCGGAGAAGAGGTCACTGTAAAGTCGCCGGTAATCAAAAGGTGGGTAATTTTTTGGCTTTTAAGAATGTCGGGCAGTAGATCAAGCCTTTCATGAGCAAAAGCCCTTTCTCTTCCAAAAAAAAAATTGATATTGCCCAATAACCGTTTGGAAAAAAGATGAAGTAAAGTTAAATCCCTTTTTACAAAATGAAGATCCGAAATATGAGCAAGTCGTAAACAACTCAAAATTAACGACCCCTCTTTTTATCCATGTAATGGTTCATCGCCTTTTGCTTCAATTTCGCTTGCTTCCCAAGCGTCTCTATCCACCGCTTACCCTCAACATGAACGATCTGAGGCGATCCATTTTTTACCTTATCCACCGCTCTTGGGTCAACTTTAGGATTAACAGAAACGTCGAGGGAACTCTTTTTTTTGGAATTTTTCCTCGATGAAGCCCTGGATAAAGAGAGAGAAAGAAGTGCCTCGGGTTTGATACCGTCGGCACGAATACCGTCACCGTTCCGGCCTGAGAGGCCTTCGAGGCCCGGGCGGCCCGGTTTTGCCGATTTTATTTCTTTTTTCATTTTCTTTCTAAAATTAATAGGCATATTGTTAGAATAAGTGTTTCGGGTTTTTGCCATTTTTGAAAATACTCCGTTGAAGGTTAATTATAGTTTAAGATGTTAAAAAATTACCAGGAATTCATTCCTAAATTTTATCTTTGCCTTAGAAAATATTCTTTAGCAATCTTTAAAAAAGATTTATCGTCCGGCATTAAAGTCGCTATTGTGGCAATCCCTTCAGCTATGGCCTTTGCCGTCGCCTCAGGAGTCGATCCCGGCAGAGGCCTTGTTACAGCGATTGTCGTAGGCTTTACCGTCTCTTTGTTAGGGGGCAGTCGTGTTCTTATTGGGGGGCCTACGGGGGCCTTTGTCGTCATCGTATATAGTATTATTTCGAGGCACGGCTATGACGGTCTTGTCATCGCCACGTTGATCGCGGGGGTTTTACTCATTTTGATGGGTCTATTTAGGTGGGGTTCATTGATCAAATTTGTTCCTCACCCTTTAATTGTCGGTTTTACAACGGGCATTGCCGTTGTTCTTTTTCCTCGCAAATTAACGACCTTTTTGGACTTAACATCGACACCACCCATGCCCAATTTTTAGACAAATGGAGTGCTTATTTTGAGGCCTTTTCGTCTCTCGACTGGCTAACAACCGTCATAGGGGTTGGAACCTTACTTTTCATCATCTTCGTTCGTCGTTACGTCCGTTTTATCTCTTGGGAAATTGCTACTATTCTTGTTCCCACTCTCATCTGTTGGTGTTTCCATCTTGAAATTCCCACCGTCTTATCTCGATTTGGTCAGGTCTCTCTTTCATTATCTCTCCCCTCCGTTGTCTTTGATTTTAGTCGAATGTTCGATTTGATGCCTGATGCCATTACCATCGCTCTTTTGGCGGGAATTGAATCTCTCGTTTGTTCAGTTATTGCCGACACGGCAATTGGGAGTCGTCATAAACCCAACTGTGAATTAGTTGCCCAAGGAATTGCTAACATCAGCTCAGCTCTTCTTGGCGGTATACCTGGAACAGCGACGATGGCCCGTACAACGGTTAATATTAAAACAGGAGCTCAAACACCTATTGCAGGAATAACCCATGCCTTTGTCGTTTTGATGCTTCTTTGGGTCTGTTCTTCATTAATTGCTCTTATTCCCCTAGCCTCCCTATCGGCAATTTTAATTGTCGTCTCATGGAACATGAGCGATCTCCCCCATTTTTTTCGCTTAATGAAAACTTCAAAGGGAGATGTCGTTATCCTGCTGACCGCCTTTTTATTGACCGTTCTTGTCAATTTAATCATTGCGGTTGAGGTGGGGATGCTGCTCGCCGCATTTCTATTCATGAATAGGATGAGCGAAGTCAAACACGTGATCGCCCTTGATCAACGAAGACCAGAACAGGAGATCGAGATTTATAAGATGCGCGGCCCTTTCTTTTTTGGTGTTACTGATCGATTAAAAACCCTTTTTTACGAGATGAAAAAACCTCCAAAAATCTTTGTAATTCGAATGAAGCACGTTCCCGTTTTAGATGCTACAGCTCTGCAAGCATTACGAGAATTAAGTGATCGGTGTAAGCGACTCAATACACAATTAATTCTTACTGAGGTCCAAACTGAACCCGCAGACCTTCTTCATCAGTATGGTCTTGGACAGCTTGTTAACCAGAACATTTTAGAGAACTCAGAATTACACCCAAGTGAATTGAAAAATTTGAATTTAGATCCCGCCAAAGCAACGGGATTGGACGATCGCAACTAGCCCGTATTTCTCAATACAAGCGACGTTGCGATAAGATCCAACCGCGAGGACTTTCGCGACGGTCCAAATCCAAGTTTTCAGCTCATTTCGGTATATACTCAGTCGTCTACCTCATAATCGAGCTTGAAAAATAAAACATCTTTGGAAGAGAATGTAGAGAGGTTTCGGACTCACGCTAGTTTTTTGCTTATTTATATATTTATATTATAATGTCTAGTACGAATGGAGAGGTCTGTGAAGGGATTAGAATCTGGCCAGGACAAGGTCAAGCAAATTTGCGATGTTCTAAAAAAAGAGACTTTAGAGCCCGCTAGACAGGAGGCAGATCACCTTCTTATTACGGCTCGCCAACAAGCTGATACCATCCTCTCTGATGCTCGTGTTCAAGCAACGGCAATGATTGACGAGGCTCGCCTAGCGATAGAAGGGGAAAGAAAAACTTTTCAAGTTGCCATTCTGCAGGCGTGCCGACAGGCATTAGAAGCCCTGAAGGAGCAGATCGAGGAAAATTTATTCAACCCAGAGCTCTCTCGGTTGATGACGCAGCCACTTCGAAGTCATGAGGTCATCGCGCAACTTATCTCAACCATGATCGAAGCGATCAAAAAGGAAGGGTTGAACACGAGTTTAAGTGTTGCTATTTCATCCTCTGTTTCCCCCCGTGCCATTAATGAACTTCTCTCTCAAGAGGTGCTTAATCGATTGAGAGAAAAAGGAGTTGTATTAAGCTCAATCGGTGGTGGAATTGAGGTGAAGTTAGTTGAGGATAAGATCACATTTGACCTTTCAAATAAAGCACTTGAGGAGCTTGTGTTTCAATATATTCGACAAGATTTTAAAAACTATATCTTCAAAACATAGATTGCGATGGGTAATTACTATTTTTTATCGCCCTTTCTCCCTCCACTTACTTTGGGAAACAAATCTGATTTTTCTTTTGACGAGTTGGTCTGGGCTCTTTCTCTTAATTTGACCCAAAAAGATCTTGTAAAAACCGTTGTTCTTCGTCGTTTAATCGACTTAAACAATATCCGCTCTCTCATTTTGGAAGAGACGATTAATCCAAAAGGAAACTTAAGTGAAAAAGAACTGAGAGATGCTTTGCTTCTCAAAGAAGGGCTTCCCGCTTATGTTTTTGATTTTTTAAATCGATTTGAAACCTTTCCTGAAATGCTTCGCTTCTTCTCTGGGCTTATTGGAATCTATTTTAGAGAAGAGATTGCGGTGCAATCGGGTTTTCTAAAGCGGTATCTTGATTTTGAAAGGACGTCAAGAATTGTTTTAATGGCGCTACGTTCAAGACAACTTAAAAGGGATTTATTTCAAGAGTTACAATTTGAAGATCTTAGTGACCCCCTAATCGTTGATCTTTTAGCCCAAAAAGAGGTGCCCACCTACACCCCACCTGCTGACTACATTGGTCTTAAGGAACAATATCTATCTTGTGGATCGGACCCATGGGAACAGAATAAAGCTGTTGCTAAATGGCGTTTTGATCAAATTGAACGGTTAACGGAGCGGCCTCTTTTTTCTATTGATTGGGTCTTATGTTATATGGCGCAACTCCTCATTATTGAACAATGGAATGAAATGGATCTATCAAAGGGGAAAATTATCCTCGAAGCGTTCGTAAATTAGTAATAAAAAAATGGCAACAGGAAAAGTCGTAAAAGCTTTTGGAAATTTACTTCAAGTCGTTTTTGAGGGAGAGATCAGCCAAGGCGAAGTCGCTATGGTTAAGTTGGGTGATCTTAGCTTAAAAGGCGAGGTCATCGAGGTTGTAGGAGACGAGGTTAAGATTCAAGTTTTTGAAGAACCTTGGGGGGTAAAACTGGGCACTCCCGTCGAGTTTACCGGCCATCTTTTAGAAGCTGAGTTAGGACCAGGGCTACTTGGTTCTATCATTGACGGGCTTCAAAGCCCTCTTGAAAAAGTTGCCGACATCAGTGGAATCTTTTTGAAAAGGGGGGTTTTTCTTCCTCCGTTGGATCGTGCGAAACACTGGGATTATCTGTCGACAGCAAAGGTGGGTGATGTTGTTCGTCGTGGTAAAGAACTGGGCTACACCATGGAAGGCCGTTTTCGTCACGCCATTATGGTCCCCTTTGCTCTTTATAAAGAGGTTTCTCTCACGTGGGTATGTGAAGATGGCTCTTATACACCGGATTCTGTTGTTGCTAAAGGAATTGATCCTGAAGGGAAAGAACATCTCTTCACAATGATTCAACGATGGCCGGTTAAAAATCCGTTGATCATGGGGGAAAAAATCAAGGCAACCCAGATGATGGATACGGGTGAAAGAATTTTTGATACGCAGTTCCCTATTCTCAAGGGGGGGACATTTTGTTCCCCGGGCCCCTTTGGAGCAGGAAAGACGGTTCTTCAGCACCATTTGGCTAAATATTCATCGGTCGACATTGTTATTTTTGTTGCTTGTGGTGAACGTGCCGGAGAAGTTATCGAGGTTCTCAAAACATTCCCTCACCTTACTGACCCTCACACCAACGATCCCTTGATGCATCGTACCGTCATCATCTGCAACACCTCTTCAATGCCAGTGGCCTCAAGAGAGGCTTCAATTTACATGGGAACAACGATCGCTGAGTATTATCGTCAAATGGGTTTTGACGTTTTGTTATTAGCTGATTCGACTTCACGATGGGCTCAAGCGATGCGAGAAATGTCTGGAAGGCTAGAAGAGATTCCCGGAGAGGAGGCTTTCCCAGCCTACCTAGCCTCTCGAATCTCTTCTTTTTATGAGCGAGCCGGTGTTGTCCAATTTGAAGAGGGAAAAAAAGGATCGCTCACCATTTGTGGTACCGTTTCTCCAGCTGGAGGAAATTTCGAAGAGCCCGTCACTCAGGCTACCCTTGCGATTGTAGGAGCCTTTTATGGCCTTTCGCAGGCTCGTTCTGATGCACGTCGTTATCCTGCTGTTGACCCTCTGATTTCTTGGAGCAAGTACGTTGACGATGTCAGTAGAGAACTCGAACAACGAGCTCCACATTGGGGAGAGATGGTTAGAAAGGGAAGTAAGATCCTGAAAGCTGGTGATGAGATAAGAAAACGGATGGAGGTTATTGGCGAAGAAGGGATCACCTTACAAGATATGATCGTTTATCTAAAATCAGAGTTATATGAGTTTAGCTACCTTCAACAGAATGCTTTTGACAAGGAAGATGCTTATTGTCCCTTGGAACGACAAATTTCTCTTTTTTCGATGATTAATACGATTTTTGATGCCGATTTCCGTTTTGATGGTCACGATACAGCTCGATCTTTTTTTCTTAACCTACAACACGAAATTAAAAATATGAATTTCATGCCTTTTAAATCAGAGAGGTATGAGAGCTCCTTTATTGCCATCAAAGAAAAAATTAAAAATGCTTCAAAAGGTCTCTCATGAGAAAGCTTTACGATAGAATCATTGATATGAGAGGCTCTCTTTTAACCGTTAAGGCTAAAAATGTTGGCCTGGGAGAGATGGCTCGGGTTTATAAACAAAATGGTGATCAGACTTACGCCTTTGTCCTCCGTATTGATAGAGAAAAAGTTACTTTACAGCTTTTTGAAAACACGCGTGGCCTTGCAACCAATGATCGTGTCTTATTTTTGGGAAAACAGTTAGAGGTCGCCGTATCAGACTCTCTTTTAGGCCGTCTCTTTAACGGTGTGGGTGATCCCATTGACAAAGGACCCATGCCTGTCGGCGATAAGGTGGAGATCAACTCCCCTTCGTTCAATCCAGTGCGTCGCATTATAGCCCATGAATTGGTCAGAACAAATATCCCTATGATCGATGTATTCAACTGTCTGCTTCGCTCACAAAAAATGCCTATTTTCTCCGTTGCAGGCGAGCCCTTTAATCCGTTACTCATGAGAATTGCTAATCAAACTGATGCCGATATCGTCATTATCGGTGGCATGGGCCTTCGTTTTGATGACTACCAAGCTTTGATTGATAATGCAGAAAAGACTGGATCCCTAGGAAAGACTATCATGTTCATTCACCAAGCCACCGATCCTGCTGTTGAGTGTTTATTGGTTCCTGATCTTGCCTTAGCCTGCGCAGAAAAGTTTGCAATTGAAGGTAAAAATGTTTTAGTTCTTTTTACGGATATGACGGCATTTGTCGATGCACTTAAGGAAATTTCCATCACCATGGATCAAATCCCTTCTAATCGGGGTTACCCAGGCTCCCTTTATTCTGCCCTAGCTTCCCGATATGAAAAAGCGATAGCCCTTAGCGGCGGAGGGTCTATCACAATCCTCTCTGTAACAACGATGCCGGGGGGGGATATCACCCATCCGATTCCAGACAACACCGGCTACATTACAGAGGGTCAGATTTTTTTAAAAAATGGTTGTATTGATCCTGCCAGTTCCCTCTCTCGACTTAAGCAGCAAGTTATCGGTAAAGTGACACGAGAGGACCATGCAGAGGTATCAAACGCTCAAATCAGACTTTATGCCGAAGGAAACAAAAGTCGGGAGAGGAAATCGATGGGCTTTAAATTATCTCGTTGGGATGAGAAGCTTCTTCGTTTTTCAGGACTTTTTGAAGAACGGATGATGGATCTCAACGTTGACCTTCCTTTAGAGGAGGCTTTAGATGTTGGGTGGCTCTCTTTAAGTGAGTGTTTTGAACCCCAGGAAGTTGGCATTAAACAGACGATGATTGATAAATATTGGCCTAAATCGAGATGAACTTGAAGTTAACAAAGGCGAATTTACGAGTACAGCAGTATCAACTTCAGCAGTTGCAAAGATATTTACCTATTTTGCAATTGAAAAGAATGTTATTTCAAATGGAAGTGAATCAAGCTGAACAAGAATATAAAGCCTTGGAATCAAGATTTGAATCAACTAAAAAACAAATTCTTTCCTATTGTGCTCTTTTTTCTGACAAAAGCGGCTTTGATTTCTTCGATTCCCTAAAAATTCAAAAAGTTGAAACCGAATCCCATAATATTGCAGGGGTTGATGTCCCTATTTTTAAAGAAGTTGTTTTTCAAGATCACCCTTACTTGTTATTTAACTCTCCTGTCTGGGTTGATTCAGCGGTTGTAGGGGTGAAAAAATTAATTACCCTTCAAGAAAAGATGAAAGTCGTTGAGAAAAAAAAGATTGCTTTGGAGAAAGAGCTCCATTCTGTTTCCATCCGGGTTAATTTATTTGAAAAAGTCTTAATTCCAAAATTTAAAAAAAATATTATGAAAATAAAGATATTTTTAAGCGATCAACAACTTTCAGCGGTTTGCCAAGCAAAGTTAGCAAAACAAAAACAACTGATAAAAGAGATGGCCTTTTCGTGATCGTTGACGTTCGAAAATATCTGATTGTTGGAGTCCTAGCCGATATCGACCAATTTTTTAAAAGGGCACAAGAAAAAGGGGTTTTAGAATTTGTTTCCCCTCATAAAAGCGAGACTCACCCCCTTCCTGCTTCAATTCAAAATTACCTGAAAGGAATTAAGATTTTGCGTGAATACCCAATTTTTGATGTGAGTAAGGACCCCTCTTTTCATCAAAAAGAAGAGCTTTTGGATGAAGCCCTTGCCGATCGAGTGATTACACTAAAAGAAAATATAGAGAAACTATCCGAAGAAAAATTGTTCCTTGAACAAGAAATTATCCGGATATCCCCTTTAGGCAATTTTTCAATGGAGGAGATCCGGTATCTTCAAAAAGAAGGGCACCGCCTTATTACTTTTTTCTGCATGAAGAGCAGTAAAAACTCTATCGTTCCCGCAGACGTCTTCTATATTAGTAGTGAATACGACCTTGATTATTTTATGGCCATTACTGAAAAACCCCTTACGATTCCAGGGATGATTGAAATGAGGGTCGATCTTTCTACTGAGGAGCTCAAAGATAGACTCGAAATTGTTCAAAACTCACTGCATAGTTTTGAAGAGGAGCTTAAGAGTTATACAAGACACCTTGAGCTACTAACGACCCGTTTGGTTGAAGAGTTCAACACCCATAACCTGAACACGGCTAAAAAAACGGCAGCCTATCCCTTAGATAATTCTCTTTTTATCGCAGAAGCCTGGGTCCCCAGAAATAAACTTCCGCAGCTCCATCACATCATAAAAGGGATGGACCTTTATGTAGAGCCAATTAAGATTGAGGCAACCGATCGAGTCCCCACCTATTTCGAGAACAAGGGAATCGATCTTATTGGGGAAGAGCTGATCAAGATTTATGATGTCCCTGCCGTTTCCGATAAGGATCCGTCAAGATGGGTTTTTTGGTTTTTTTCTTTGTTTTTCGCCATCATTGTGGGTGATGCCGGATACGGTTTAATTTTTTTAGCTTTAGCCTATTATTTAAAAAAAAGGGTTCCTAATCTCAAAGCAGAGCAAAAACAGTTTCTCAAACTTTTTTTCTCCCTCTCTTTTAGTTGTATTATTTGGGGCGTGTTAACCTCTGCTTACTTTGGAATTCATTTGGCCCCTGATAACAAACTGCAATCGATCTCTCCCCTTCACTACCTTGTTGAGAAAAAGGCGAGTTACCACTTGGCTAAACAGGATGATGTTTATCATCTTTTACTTGGAAAATATCCCTCTATCCAACAGGCAAGGACGGGAAACGAGATGCTCTCGCTAGCTTCGGTTCAAAAAAAGAAGATCGTTACCTACCCTATTGTGGAAGATTTTTCCAGCTCGATTTTATTAGAATTCACCTTAATTGTCGGAATTGCTCACCTTGCAACAGCCTTTTTTCGGTATCTAAATCGGAATGTTGCTGGCTTAGGGTGGATTATTTTCATGATAGGGGGATATCTTTTTTTCCCTTCTCTTCTGCACGCAACCACCATCATAGAGTTCTCCGGCCTCATTGACACGGTCACTTCTACCGCTCTTGGTATTCAATGTCTGTATGGAGGCATTGGTTTTGCCATCATTGCCGCTTTTATTCAACATCGACTAAAAGGCCTTAATGAGATTGCCCATACGATTCAAGTTTTTGCTGACATTCTTTCTTATTTAAGACTCTATGCTTTAAACCTGGCCGGCTCCATCATTGCGGCTACGTTTAATCAAGAAGGTTCGGCTTTCGGCCTTTTTTTCGGTTTGATTATCATTACCTTCGGTCACCTTTTGAATATTTTTCTTGCTTTTATGGGAGGTATTATTCATGGGCTTCGTCTTAATTTTTTAGAATGGTATCATTATTGCTTCGAAGGCGGTGGTCGCCTCTTTAACCCTCTCCAAAAGATAAAAAATAGGTAACATATGAATTATGATATGATTGGTCCGGCATTGGTTCTTGGCCTTGGTTGTATTGGAAGCTCCATAGGTTGTGGCATTGGTGGTATGGCACTTCATGCCGTGATAAGCCGTGTTGAAGAAAACCACGGAAAGTTCATTGTCATGTCGGCTTTACCCGCTCTTCAATCCCTCCTCGGCTTCATCTTAATGCTTCAGATTCGTGATAGCATAAAAGTCGGTATCCTTTCAGCCCTATCAGGAATTGGAATTGGACTTTCTGTTGGTCTTGCCCTCATGGTAGCTTCTATTTATATCGGCATGTGTGCCGCTTCGGGAATTCAAGCCTCAGCAAAGCAACCCTCCATTTTAACCAAGTCGTGGGTTCCCCTGGGGATGGTCGAATCGTTTTCAATTTTTGCCACTGTTTTTGCTCTTCTTCTTATCAAGTAGCATGAAAACCCGAACTGAAACCGATTCCATGGGCTCCATTTCCGTCCCGGCTGATAAATATTTTGGGGCTCAAACCGCACGAGCCCTTGAAAATTTTAAAGTTGGCACTGAAAAAATACCGATAGAAGTCATTCATGCTCTTGCTATTGTCAAAAAAGCAGCGGCCATTACCAATCATGAGCTTGGGGTGCTTAGTCAGAAAAAAAAGGACCTCATTGTGGAGAGCTGCGATGAGTTGCTTGCCGGTAAGCTAGACGACCAATTTGACCTTGTTGTCTGGCAGACAGGTTCTGGAACCCAAACCAATATGAATGTCAATGAAGTGATTGCAAATCGTTCAATAGAAAAGGCTGGCGGAGTGGTTGGTTCCAAAAACCCGATTCATCCTAATGATGACGTCAACCGATCACAATCCTCCAATGACGTTTTTCCAACGGCTATGCACATCGCTACCCTGCTAGCCGTTCGACAAAAACTCCTTCCTTCTCTTCACCAACTCCTTAACGGGTTAAAGGTTAAATCAAAAGAGTTCGAAAAGTATCTGAAAGTGGGAAGAACCCATCTTATGGATGCTGTCCCTCTAACATTAGGACAAGAATTTTCTACTTATGTCGCTCAAATAGAGCATGGAATCAACGCTCTTGAACACGGCTTGCACTCGATTTCAAAACTTGCGTTAGGAGGCACGGCCGTAGGGACAGCTCTTAATGCTCCCCCTTTATTTGCAGAGCGGGCAGCAGAGGTGATTTCACAATTAACCGGATATCGGTTTATAACCGCCCCCAATAAATTTGAAGTTATCGCTTCTCATGATGCCATTGTTGGAATGAGTGGTATTCTCAAAATGATCAGCTGTGTCTTCATGAAACTAGGGAACGATATCCGACTGCTTGCTTCGGGGCCACGATGTGGATTGGGGGAAATTTCTCTACCGGAGAATGAACCCGGATCGTCGATCATGCCTGGAAAAGTTAACCCCACTCAATGTGAGTCAATGATAATGGTAGCGGTACAGGTAATGGGGAATGACACCACAATAGGGATAGCGGGAAGCCTAGGAAATTTTCAACTTAACACCTTGAAGCCTGTGATGATTTACTCCCTTCTTCAATCGATTCGCCTCCTTTCCGATGTGGCCAGAAATTTTCAAGAAAAGTGTGTTGCTGGAATACAACCTAATACGAAAAGAATTCAAGAGCTTTTGGATAACTCCCTCGCCTTTGCGGCAGCCTTAAACCCTTTAATAGGCTATGACAAGGCGACAAAAATTGTTCAAAAAGCTTATCGTGAAGGGTTAACGCTTAAACAAGCAGCTCTTGACCTTGGAGCCTTAACAGAGAAGGGATTCGACGAAATGGTCCATCAGTTTATACCGAAATGAGTTGAAAACTTGGATTTGGACCCCGCCAAAGCCTCGAGGTTGGACGATCGCAATTTACCCGATTGAGCTGAAAAATTTGAATTTGGGGTGGGGTCCAAATTCAAATTTTCCACCTCACTTCGGTATCGGTCTCACCCGTGATCTATCAAAAGTACATTATTTACAAAAATTATACTTAAATATAGCCTATTGCCCGAAGTTATATCCAAGCGGGCTAAAAAGTTTGGATTATACCGGTATATACCGAAGTATGATTTAAAGAGTGGAGTTTTTGTGTCCCCAATTGACCTACCTCGATTAACGATCCAAGACCTTCCTTACACTCATCTAAGGACTCTCTATAAAAGGCCACAAGATTTTTCTAATTCCCCACTTGAATTACAAAATATGATTCGCTCGATTTCTTCTAACTTTCATACCTTACATGCAGATCTATTACCCAACCCTATCAAAGAGTCGATTCTTCAAATCGTTGTTTTAGTCTTAAAAACAGCACCAAAGGATCAGCAAACAGCTGTTCTCTCAATCACGGATCGAAACCCAGCACTGGACACCGAAGAAGTCGTTCCTGAAGATAGAGAAGCCAAAATTTTTAATTTACTGGAACATATGGAGAAATATACGGCCTTCCAAAATGACCTTCGAATTTGGGCAAGAAAAAATCTAGATAAAATAAAAGCGAAAACAAGAATTTTAGATTTTTTAGGCGATCTCTCTACGAGAGAGATTGACTCTTCCTCCTTAAAGTTGACTAGCATTCCAAGCTTACCCGACTGTACAGGATTTCGTTTGCTTGAGGTTCTCAATATTTCTGATAATCAATTAAAACATTTTCCGCACAAACAGCTGCTCGGGCTCAACCGGCTTCGTCGCCTTAACTTTTCCCGAAATAAGCTATCATCCTTCCCTAGAGAAGGTTTAGAATCTTTGGAAGAGGCAGATTTTTCTGAAAACCAGATTAAATCCATGCGTAAACATGTAAAGGGTTTCAAAAGACTCCAAAGGTTAACTCTTGCCAAGAATAAAATTACTTACTTCCCTCGAAATATAAAGGGTCTTGAATGTTTGAAAAAAGGAGACTTTTCTGACAATGAAATTTCAGACTTCCCTGAAAAAGCAAGGGGTCTCGCGTCAGTAGAGGAACTAAACTTTTCCGGCAACAAGATACAATTCTTTCCTAGCGGTCTTAAATATTTTATCCATTTGAAGGATCTGGACCTTTCTCGCAATCAAATTACATACCTCACTGAAAGGATAAAAGTTCCCAAATCTTTGGAAAATCTCAATCTTTCGCAGAATGGAATTTGCCTCATCGATGCAGAAATTGAGGGACTTCAATGGTTGAAAAATTTAGATCTTTCTTGGAACGATTTATTGTTCTTTCCTAAAATAGGGTTTCGACAATTGGACTCTGTTGATCTTTCCCACAATATGACATTCACCTCCGTTAAGGCGATATTCGAGCGCGAGAGGGTAAAAAAAATCGTTTTTTTTGGCAATGACGTAAAATTATTGCCTGTAGATGAAGATGAGACGGGTCCAGAGACAAAGAGGCCTCAAATCCAAGAATGAACCGAGGCTTTCACGACGGCCCAGATTTCAATTTTTCAGTTCGTATCGTTTAACAAATGGAGTTTTTGTGTCCCCTACAGCTGGCCCAGTTCAATTAATGATCCAAGACCTTCCTTACGGTCACCTAAGAGCCCTCTATGAAAAACCAAAAGATTTTTTTAAATTCTCAGTCGAAGTGCAAGATCTAATTCACTTGATTTCTCCTAACATTCGTAACTTACACCCAGATCTATTACCCAACCACGTCGAGGAGTCGATTCGTAAGATCGTTTCTTTAGCGTTCAAAGAAACGCCGGGGGATCAACAAAGGGGTATTTTTTCGATGACGGGTCGAACCTTTTCGGTAACATTGGATATCGAGGGAGCCGCTTCCCCCGACAAGAAAGCCAAAACTTCTGTTTTGCTAGAAGATATGGAGAAATATACGGCCTTGAAAAAAGGGCTTGAAATCTGGGCAGAAGAAAATTCAAATCGAGTAAAAGCAACAAAAATAATTTTAAAATTTTTAGGTGATCTCTCTACCTGTCAGATCGACCTTTCCTCCTTAGAGTTGACAAGCTTTCCACCTTTACCTCAATGTCCGGGATTCTATCTGCTTGAGGTTCTCAATCTTTCTGACAATCAATTAGAAAAATTTCCTTATGAAGAGCTCTGCAAGCTCAATGGGCTTCGTTCCCTCAACCTTTCCCGGAATGAGCTATCAACTTTTCCTGAAAGGGGTTTAGATTTTTTGAAACAGGCAGATTTTTCTGAGAATCAGATTTCATTCATGCCTCGACGTGTATATGGCTTCAAAAGACTTGAGGAGTTAATTCTTGCCCATAATAAAATAGCTACATTACCTCAAAGGGGTCTCGAACATTTGAAAAAAGGAGACTTTTCTGACAATAAAATTTCACGCTTCCCTGAAGAGGCAGAATGTCTCGCCTCAGTAGTAGAACTAAATTTTTCCGGGAACGAGATACAATCCTTTCCTACAGATCTAAGAAAGCTTGGGTGTGTAAAAGAGTTAGATCTTTCTGGCAATAAGATCACAAAGATCCCCAAAACAATAAAAGTTCCTCCATCTTTGAAAAAGCTGGACCTTTCCTGCAATGAAATTTGCCTCACCCATGAAGAAATAACGGGGCTTGAAGAGTTGGAAGAGCTGGATTTTTCTCACAATCAAATATCAGCCTTTCCTACAATAAGATCCGAACAATTGAAAACTCTCAATCTTACCTACAATCCGATGATAACCACCGCTAAAGAGATCGTCGCGCTTGAAAAAATGAACCATCTCTACTTATTTGGCAATGAGCCCACTCCTGAAGATAGAGATGGGTCGAGTCCAAAGATGAAGAGGCGTCGAGCCCAAAAATCCATCTACCCCCTACAAGGCTCACCCTCAATCGGTTGAGAGTTCTGTTTCTTGTTTTTCCCTTTTTCTCACTTCTTGTAGGGTAATAATAAAAGACGAGAGGAACAAAATAGCAGATCCATACCAAAAAGTTTTTGAAGGGACCGCTTCTTCAAAAATAAGGTAGGACAAGAGAACAGTTAATAGTATGCGAGAAAAGCCAAAAGGCATCAAAAAAACCACATCAGCATAACAATACGATTTAGACAAGGCATAGTGGGCAAACCATGTAAAAAACCCTAAAATTAATAGGTATAACCATTGATGAAACGTTGGCCATACCCAGTGGCTCAGACCTGGAATCAGCTGAACTAGGGCCATACCCATGACGAGATAAGTCGTGAGTAAATGAGCCGTCTCTCCTTTGAGCAAGAGTTGTTTTCCAATAATTTTACAAATAACAAACGAGAGGGTGGCTCCAAAAGGCAGTACGATCCTCCAGACAGCCGTATCATTCCATGTAGGCCATAGTGCCTTTGTTTCACTGACAATCAAAATTCCTATTAAAGCAAAAACAATGGAGATAAGACGATAAAGATTTATTTTTTCTTTTAGAAAAATAGAACAGATCAGAACCGTAAAAACCGGAGCCGTAAAAAGAAAAGCAACGCTTTCAACAATAGGCATCAGTTTCAGGCTAGAATAAAATAATAATACCCCTAAAGCAGCCGTAATAATACGAAAAAAGTGCATGAGGGGGTAGGCTGTTTTCAAACCAGCAGCCTTTTTCTTTAACACTGTAGGGATAACAATGATGCAACCTACAAAATTCTGTAACCAGGCTACTTGGAAGGGTGTGATTTGGGAAAAATCAACACTGACCTTCTCTGTTCCTCCTGTAAGGTAACGGATAATGAGGTTTCCAGCCGCATAACAAAAACAAGAAAAAATTTTCCAAAATATCCCTAATTTTATATCTTGTCTCATCGTCTTCAAACAGGTTTCTTTCCGAGCTATACCAAAATGAGCTGAAAACTTCGGTATAACTGTCTCTCTCCCCAGAAAGAATGACAGAAAATCAGAAAAGAGGCATTAAATTATTACTCTCCTCCATCCCATCCTTATCCTTTCAGTCAATCCCCTTCTTCTTGTGAGTTAAATAAAGACTCTCATTCCCCTCTTTTAAGGTAATCATAAGTGATGAGGCAAACAGCATAATCGCTCCATACCAAAAATTTTTTGATGGGACTCTTTCCCCCTAAAATAACATACGACAAAAAAGCACTTAACAATAACCGAGAAAAACCAAAAGGAACAAGAAAGAGAACGTCGGCATAAGTATACGACTTCGATAGGGCATAGTGAGCAATCCAGGTAGATATACCCAAAATCAAAATATAAAACCACTGATGAAACGTCGGCCATACCCAATGATTTACCGCTGGGATAAGTTGCACAATCGCCATGCCGATAACGAGGTAGGCCGTTAGCAAGTGAGCCGTCTCCCCCTTGAGCAAAAGTTGTTTCCCAATGATCTTATTGATGACAATAGAAATTGCAGCCCCAAAAGACAACCAAATTTTCCATGTGAGTTCACTATTCCATAGGGGCCAGACCCCCTTTGGGTCACTGATAATCAAAAGACCTATTAAAGCAAGGATGATCGAGGTAAGGCGATACAGATTTATTTTCTCTTTTAAAAAAATACAACAGAGGAGAACCGTAAAAATAGGGGCTGTAAAGAGCAAGGCAACCCCTCCAACAATGGGCATTAATTTTAGAGTAGAATAAAACAAGGTTATCCCAAGAGCCGCTGCAATAATGCGTAAAAGATGAAGAACAGGGTAAGCTGTTTTGAGAGTCACCACACCCTTATCGATGAGGCGAGGTACAATGATTAGACAACCGACTAAATTTTGCAACCAGGCCAACTGCACCGGCGTCATGTTGGGAAAATCATCAAACGCCCGCCCTGCCGCCCCCCCTGTAAGAAAATATCGAACAATGAGATTACCAATCACATAGCATAAGCAGGAAAAAATTTTCCAGAGAATCCCCATTTTCGCATTTTTTTTTTCCATCAATCTAAAAAAATTAGTTTTATACCGAAATGAGCTGAAAAATTGAGATTTGGGTCGTCCAAATTCCAATTTTTCAGCTCATTTCGGTATAGGCTTAAACAAAGACCTTTATGACCTAATAACCATACGCTGATCAGTATTAAAAATGTACCCGTTGCCTGCCAAAAAGAACCCCAAATGTATACCGAAATGAGCTCGAAAAATTGGATTTGAACCCCGCCAAAGCCTCGGGGTTCAAATCCAATTTTTCAGCTCACTTCGGTATAGATTGGTTTTATCAAAAAAACTATTTTAATTTGTTTGTCCAATCCGAATTTTGAAAAAAATCTTGAAATGATAACCTTTTTTTTATATCTTTGGCGCCACAAAAAGCAGGGAGGAAAGTCCTGATATACCGAAGTGAGCTGAAAATTTGGATGTGGACCCCGCCAAAGCCCCTGGAAAGATTTGAGGGTTGGACGATCGCAACTAGCCCGTATTCTCAATACGCGCGACGTTGCGATCAGATCCAACCGCGAGGACTTTCGCGACGGTCGAAAATCAAATTTTCAGCTCACTTCGGTATAGATGGTTTGAGTGAAACGGTGAAGAGAGTTCCCTCTGATTTTTTCAAAAGTTCACTTCTGCTTGTGAGTAATCTTTTTAAAGGATCGTAAGCATTATAACTTGCATTTTTGTGTCACTAACTAGATAAAAAATAAGGAGAGAATCATGGCAAGCGGTTTGAATGAAGTAACAAAAAGCCCCCTTTCTTGTCTTGTCGAAAATTCGTTGCTGTTTCCAAGTACCCGTATCGATTCAACGTCTCTCGATACAGATCCTAGAAGATGTTCTAAAGTTTTTGATAATACTTTAAGCGCCGGATTGAACACTTACCCCCATTGTATAGAAGCGCTGCCGCTCGTAGTAGGTTTTTCACATCTCTTAACAACAATAGGATGCCAACCTCTAGATTTTATTGAAGAAGAGGGAGAGGGAAAAACGACGGATATTGTTTTTCAAGGAAAAATAGAAAAAGGGGCCCCGCTCACCTCTGAAGAAATTTCAGAGTTATTTAGTGATTTAGATCGCGTAGCTAATGAGGTTAATTCGAGTTGGACTTCTTTCCAAAGGTTATCCTCCCTAGCACCCCCAGAAAGTAAAACCCCAAACCCATCGGAGTGTTCTGAGAAAGAACTTGAACGGCACTCGTCTTCATCGTCTATGAGAGAAGGAAACCCTTCATCCAATGAGATTCCATCCATAGAACCCTCTTGTCAGGCGGCAACATTACTGTGCCTTGAAAAAGAGCCTGAACAGCCCTCGTCTCCATCGTCTATAAGAGAAGGTAACCCTTCATCCAATGAGATTGAAGCCATAAACCTCACTTTACCCAAGACAATAACGGCGGAGGCACTGGTCCCTCTACGGTTAGCCTCTGTTAAAGCGAAAGGGCACTTTATTGACATCACCTTTGATAGAAGTGCTTCTTCAAAAAACAGTGGAACGACTTGGAATTTGTTTATTCCCAAGCCCAAGACTGATGACCCTCCCTCTGATCCTTCCTCACTTTTAGCTCGTTTTGTTAATCCCAGTATCGTTATAGCGGCTCGTGATTCAAGAGAAAGATCCTCTTCAAAAAATCGCGCTTTTCGCATAACAAAAGATCTTGTTTCTTGTCAAATAAAATCGGTTGCGCCTTCTTCGGTCGTACAAGGTCTAAGGCCGTAAGCAATGGAACCGCCTACTTTCAATTTAATGAAAATCGATATGATTCGTTTAGAGTCGGCATCTGGAACCCGCATGGGAGTTTTTTCCACACTTTGTTTACCTATGTCAGGGAAAGAGCGATCCCTGGGTGTTGGTCCTGAGCTCATTTCGGTATAATATAAAAAAATAAGGAAAAAATCATGACAACTGGTTTAAGAGAGATAGAAAGGAGCGCGCACCCCCCCCCTTATCGAGGGTTCGTCGCCATTTAGGGCAGGGCCAGGTCGATCATCACCTGGGGTCGATCATACAAAGTGTTCAAAAATTTTTAACGAAAACATCGTACTGAACACTCCACCCGTTTCTACAGAAATTTTATCATCATCTAACGAAAGTGCGTACCAGACCGTTTTTTTTCAGAGAGATGATGTGCCGTTGATAGGCAAAGCCCGCTGCTTATCCAAGGGTGATTTCTTTGAAGAGGAACCCGCGCTGCCGCCGTCCGAAAAAGAAGATAAACTTCTCCCTAAAGAACCCCGTGCAACACCGCTAACCTCACCTCTTAGTCTAATCACAGCAGAACTCCCCACACCGATACTGTTGGCTACTCTTGAAAAAAGAAGGCAAAAGGTTCGTATCTTTTTTGAAAGAAGCGGCGCTGCAAAAAAAACGGAATGGGAATTGGTTCCTTTTGATTATCCTGAACCGTCTTTAGATAGTTCTTTGACGAAGATTGTTGTCTTGCTTTATAAATCAGAAACCTTCGCTCGACAGAAATTTTTAACCTTTACTCAAAACAAGTTTTTTCCAATCACTGAAGATCTTGTCTCTTTTGAAATAAAGTCGGTCAAAAGTTGGTTTGAGAGTACACGACTTGACTCTAGCGACCCTAGAAATGTTTCCTTTCAATTTAATCAAAAGCACTACGACTCCTTTAGAGTCGATATCGCGCATGACAAGGAGACTTTTAGTTTATTTTGGTATGAAAAGGTAAAGAAAAAATTGTAATAACCGGCTTAGCCAAAATATCGCAACGTCGCTCGTATTGAGAAATACGGGTTGCGACTCGCCTCGAATTTTCGGCGTCATCGGCGTTCTTTTTAATCGGAAACGGAACGGACAAGCCTTTCCGTTTCTGACCAACCTATACAGGGATCGGTAACAGAAACGGCGTATTTCAACGAAGAAGGATCTGAAGAAAGCTCCTGCCCTCCCTCTTCGAGATGGCTTTCAAGCATTACTCCTAAAATTTTTTTATTCCCTTGCTTAAACTGGTTTAAAATGATTTGAAAAACATCTTTTTGCTTCCTATACTCTCCCTGAGAATTGCCATGAGAACAGTCGATGAGTAGCCGATTGTTTAACTTCTGTAATCGCATCAGCTTGCAGGTTTTTTCAAACGATTCAGTATCGTAATTCAATCCAAACCAAGAACCTCGTAAAACAACGTGCGTATACGGATTCCCCTCACTTTTCTTAACCGTTAAAAAACCGTCTTCATGAAGATAGGGAAAATGATGAGAAGCAGAAGCGGCCTTCATCGCACAAACCGCCTGCTCAATGTTTCCATCAAGACTATTTTTAAATCCGATTGAGAAAGGAACACCCGAGGCAATCTCTCGATGTAAAGGAGAGGCAGAAGTTCGGGCTCCAATAAAACCCCAAGAAATGAGATCTTCAAAATAGGGCAAAAATAGAGGGTTTACAATCTCCGTAGCGAGAGGAATGCCCAGATCAGTGAGCATTAGAAAGAGCTCTCTAACCAAAAAAATACCCGATTGAATGTCATTAGAACCATCAAGGTAGGGATCATGGATAAAACCTTTCCAGCCTACTACCGTTCTTGCCTTTTCTACATAAACCCTCATAACACAGACGGAGTCTTGAAAAACTTCCTGTGACAAAACTTTCAACTGGTTTCCATATTTCAATGCTGAAGGTAAATCATGAATCGAACAGGGGCCCAAAATTAAGGCAAACCGACCATCTACCCCTGTGACTAGCCTATTCATAACCTCCCTTTGTTCTTCGATAAATCGTTGTTGCTCAGTTGTTAGGGGTAGCTTTTTTTTGACCTGAAGGGGCGACAATAAGCTCATTCTTCCAACGATTACAAATCGAAAATTTAGTTCCAAGAAAAAAATTACCTCTATACCGAAGTGAGCTGAAAAATTTGAATTTGGGCCGTCGCGAAAGTCCCCGCGGTTGGATCTTATCGCAACGTCGCTCGTATTTTCTCAATACGATCTAGTTGCGATCGTCCAACCCCGAGTCTTTGGCGAGGTCCAAAACCAAATTTTCAGCTCACTTCGGTATACAGCCGAAACTTTCATAAAATGCCATACCAAAAAAAAGAAAAATAGGAAATGATTATGATATGGCCGAAAAAACAGAAAAGGCAACCCCAAAAAAGCTAAAAGACTCCAGGAAAAAGGGTCAGGTTGCCAAATCGCAAGACTTCCCTTCCTGTTTTACTTTCATGACGTCGCTTGCTATTGTTTTATTTTCAACAAAATATCTTTTCGATCAACTGGGCGGGTTTTTGGTCGCTATTTTTCGAAGTATTGGTAATGCGAGTGACCTATCTGATCGCCTTTCGGGGTATGTCATTCAATCGATTATGGCGATTTTTTACTGCAGCTTTCCGATTACTGTCATTACTTCGATTGTAGGGGTTTTAGTCACTTTTTTTGTCACAGGCCCTGTTTTTTCCAGCCAAGTGCTCAAGATCGATTTGAAAAGGTTAAATCCGGTCACTAACTTAAAAAACATGTTCAAGCTCAAGACCTGGATGGAAATCGTTAAATCTATTTTAAAAATTTTAGGGGCCTCCTTATTAATTTACTCGGTGATTTATAACAGCCTTCCAGACATCATCTCAACAGCAGCGATCCCTACGGTTGCCAGCGCTGTTGTTTTTTCTGATTTTCTCACTAAAGTCGTCATTCGTGTGGGAATTTTTTTTTTATCATCGCTATTTTAGACCTTGCTTTTCAGCGGCATACCTTTGCTAAAGAAATGAAAATGGAAAAATTTGAGGTAAGGCAAGAGATGCGTGATACAGAAGGAGACCCTAACATAAAAGGAAGGCGTAGACAAATTGCTCAAGAAATTGCTTATCAAGAAGGCCCAATAGCGACACAAAAAGCAAAAGCTGTTATCATCAACCCCACTCACTTTGCTGTTGCTATTAGCTACAAGGAAAAAGAAGAACCAGCCCCGCGGATTGTCACGATGGGGAAGGATCGTATCGCCGAAAGAATTATTCAGGTTGCCCAACAATTTGGCATCCCCCTTATGAGGCAGGTCGAGCTTGCGCGAACTCTTTACCTTAAGGGAAAGATAGGGGATTATGTCCCTGAAGAGACATATGAAGCGATAGCTGAAATCTTGCACTTGCTCAAAAGGTTGGAAGAAGGAGAAGAAGAGATCGAGCTGTTCAAATGAAAAAGTTTTTAAGAAACTTACCTCACACTCTTGGCGGGGAGAGGTTCCTCAGAATCATCAGCCAGTCGAGCGACGTTATTTTAGCTTTTTTTGTCATCACCATTGTGATGATGATCGTTATCCCTGTAACGCCTACTTTTTTGGATAACTTAATAGCCCTTAACATAACCGTTTCGATCGCCCTGATGATGGTCGCCCTCTACATTCCAAAAGCGGTTAATTTGTCGATGTTTCCTTCATTACTGTTAATCACAACGCTATTTCGTTTAGGAATTGAGATTTCAGCAACCAAGCAAATCCTCCTGTATGCCTATGCGGGCCATATTATTCAAACGTTTGGAAATTTTGTTGTGGGTGGAAACTTCGTTGTTGGAGCGGTCGTCTTCCTAATCATTACCATTGTTCAGTTCATTGTTGTTACCAAGGGAGCTGAACGTATAGCAGAGGTTGCGGCTCGTTTTATCTTGGATGCGATGCCAGGAAAACAGATGAGCATTGATGCCGACTTAAGAAGTGGTGTTATTGACGCAAATCAAGCTCGAAATTTTCGACTGTCCTTGGCAAAAGAGAGCCAGCTGTATGGGGCTATGGACGGAGCAATGAAATTCGTTAAAGGGGATGTGATCGCTGGTATTGTGATCGCCATCATCAACATTATTGGTGGGTTAGTGATTGGGGTTTCTATGCATAAAATGAGTGCGATGCGAGCGGCTCAAACCTACACTCTTCTCTCCATTGGTTCAGGTCTCGTTTCTCAAATCCCCTCTCTTTTAATCTCCATGACAGCTGGTATTGTGACAACTCGTGTTTCAAGCGAGAATAAAGATGCAAACCTTGGCTCTGAAATTTCATCTCAACTTTTAAGTCAACCCAAAGCGATTATGATCGCTTCCACAGTCTTGTTTTTCTTTGCTTTTATACCCGGATTTCCTAGAACTGTTTTTGTGGTTTTATCCCTCATTCTGGGCTCTTTAGGAGCGAATAAACTGTATCGTTCCAAAAAAGCTGCAAAAAAAGAGGCCAAAGGGGTAATCGGGGAAGCAACAAGCGCTGCTGTCGAAGGGCACTCCCTTCTCCAAGGAGCCGTCGATGAGTATGCCCTAACCCTTCCCGTCATTTTAGAAGTGGGAAAAAACATCTCTGTTCTTATGAAAAAAGATCGAGGAAAGCTCTCCTTTATAGAAGAAATGCTTCCCAAAATGCGTCAAGCGCTTTATCAGGATCTTGGTGTCCGTTTCCCGGGTGTCCACCTTCGTGTTGATGCCCCCGGTTTGGAATCGGATGACTATGCGATTTTACTTAATGAAGTCCCTCTTGTTCGAGGTAAAATTCCCGATACCTCCCTTCTCGTTAATGAAAATTCTGAAATTTTGAAGAAATATAATATTCCCTTCACACAATCAAGAGCTGTTTTTGGCCATATTTCCGCTTGGGTAGACATGCAATACATGGAGATTTTAAAAAAGGCGGGAATCAAGTTCTGGAAGCCGTTGGAAGTCATGGTTCTTCATCTCTCCTATTTTTACCGGACGCATGCCAGTGAATTCATTGGAATTCAGGAAATTCGTGGTATCTTGGAATTTGTTGAGAAATCCTATCCGGACCTCATCAAAGAGGTTTCTCGCCTAGTTCCTTTACAAAAATTGACTGAAATTTTGCGTCGATTGGTTCAGGAACAGATCTCCATTAAAGATCTTCGAACGATTTTGGAAGCCCTTAGCGAATGGGCTCAAAGTGAGAAAGATACCGTCCTCCTAACGGAGTATGTCCGTTCTTCCTTAAAAAGATATATCAGTTACAAGTATGCTCAAGGACAGTCAACCCTTGCCGTATATCTTGTTGATCCTGAAATTGAAGATATGGTACGAGGCGCTATTAAACAAACTTCAGCAGGGTCATATCTTGCTCTTGATCCCGATTCGGTTCAAATGATCATGCATGCGATGAGATCGGTTATCGTTCCTACTCCTGCTGGTGGACAACCTCCTGTTTTATTAACCGCGATTGACGTAAGACGATTTGTTCGAAAATTGATTGAGGGAGAATTTCCTGATCTTCCTGTTGTTTCGTACCAGGAGGTGATTCCAGAAATACGGATTCAACCTCTTGGTAGAATTCAGCTATCTTAATGCCAGCAATAAAATTTCAAAAAAAGGCAAACTATCTTGTTCTTGGCCTGGGAAAAAGTGGAATCGCCGCCTATAATTTATTAAAAGACGAAGGGCATGATGTCGCAGGGTTTGATGATAATGAGCACCATTTAAAAATTTGTGCCGAACAAGGAATTGCGATAGCCTCTCCTTCTATTGAGTTTGAGACCCTTGTCGTTGCACCTGGAGTACCCTCAACTCACCCTCTTTATGAGACCGCTTTAAGTTATGGAAAAGCGATCACTGGAGAAGCAGAGCTTGCCCTAAGCCGGCTTGATCAACGGGCCATTGCCATTACCGGGACAAACGGTAAAACTACCGTTACCCTCCTAGCTGAACACGTTCTCAATAAAAATGGTTTTAAGGCCATCGCTTTAGGAAACATTGGTTCCCCTTTAGCCTCCTATGTGAGAAATCGGAATCAAGACGAAATTTTAGTCGTAGAACTCAGCTCATTTCAGTTAGAGACGTTAAAGACTTCTTTTTTTGAAGCAGGGATTATTTTGAATATTACTCCCAATCATCTTGACCGCCACACCTCTTTCACCACCTACGCAGAAACAAAGTGCAGGCTTCAGCATCTCATCAAACCAGAAGGAGAATTCTGGGTACATTCTGACATCAAAAAGCGATTCTATCCCAACGTTTTGAAAAGATGCGACGCTATTCCGGAAATGGTTGATCTCATTTTACCTATTCGATATAAAAATCATGACAGAGAAAACATTATGGCAGCGTGGCTCCTCTGCAAACGTTTCGGTCTCCCACTTAAAGGGTTTTTAAAAGCGGTAGAGAGCTTTCAAAAACCCCCTCATCGAATGGAATGGGTGGCTTCCATTGATGAAGTTGATTGTATCAATGACAGTAAAAGTACTAGTGTCGACTCAACGATAAAAGCCGTCGAAGCGATAGAAGGAAAGGTCGTATTAATCGTTGGAGGGGTTCATAAGGGGGCTTCATATCAGTTATGGAACACGGCTTTTCTCAATAAAGTAAAAGAAGTGATCGCCATTGGAAAAGCAGCCTCTTTAATAGCTCAAGAATTAGACCGAACGATTACTGTTATCCCTTCATTAAAAGAAGCCGTTACCCAAGCGCTCTTCAAAGCCTGCCCTGGCGATACTGTTTTGTTTTCTCCAGGCTGTGCAAGCTTCGATCAATTTACTGACTATTCTCATCGAGGGAATGAGTTTAAAAAATATATTTTAGAGAAAAGGAGCAAAAAAAGATGAACCGAAGAGATACTGTTATCATTGCCGTATTACTTAATGCAGGGCTTCTTATTGTCCTTTTTGCCACGAGTGTAAAGACAAATAAGGTACAGGAATCAACCCCTGCTGTACAGATGCTGGCCGTTTCAAGTCGAAATGAAGTCAAAAAACCGTCTCCTGTCACTCCTCCCTTAGTGGCGGCACAGGCTGATGAAGTCAACCAGCTGGTCGGGCAGTATGTGACACCTGAGATCAAAGAAACTCCCCCTCCTAATTTCTCGGCCGACCTCTACCCCCTTGGAGAGCCACTCCCCTTGGTAAAACCTTCAGAAAAGCCTCCCTGTAAACCTTTAAAACCATCCGATTTAACCTCCAAAGCGGCTTCGTTTGAAGAAGTAAAAATTAAGAAGGGGGATGCCCTTGATAAAATTGCGAAGAAGCATCATGTCACCACCGAAGAAATCATTGCGATTAACCATCTCCCTTCAACTCAGTTAAAGATTGGACAGATATTAAAAATTCCTTTGAAGGAAACGGCAATAAATTATCCATTTAAACCGCATCGAGAGGAAAACAAATATCACGTTATCAAAGCCGGCGATAGTCCCTGGAGTATTGCGATTGAACATAAAATGAAATTAGACGAACTATTAAAAATCAATAACCTATCGGAAGAAAAAGCAAAACGATTAAAACCTGGAGAGCGTCTTCGTATTCAATGAGAACGATTCCTCTTTCTTTTGCCGTTTTAATGATTTTTGTACTGGGCCTTTCGATGGTATTCAACACCAGCTCGGCCGAAATTTTAGATCGGGCGCTCCCACAAAGTACCCACCATGCCCTCATAAAACAGATTTTTCATGCTAGTGTCGGAATTTTTTTAGCGATACTGTTGTGGTTTTATTTAGGGTATGAAAAAATTCTTCGTCTTAGTATCCCTTCTCTTAACATTGGAATCATCCTGCTTATCGCTGTTTTTATCCCTGGAATGGGTAAACAGATCAATGGAGCTCACCGGTGGCTAGCCATCGGCAGCTTTTCATTTCAACCTTCTGAGCTGGTCAAATATCTGATTCCCCTCTACTACATTCAGGTTGTCACAACAGCTCCGACCCCAATTCCGATAAAAAATTTTTTTTCTTTACTTCTCAAGCTAGCGATTCCGATAGGATTGATTCTAATAGAACCCGATAATGGAACGATTGTGATCATCTTGTCGAGCTTAGTCATCTTGTTTGTGTTAACGAAAATTCGGTGGAGCTACTGGGTTTTTCCTCTCCTCTTACTTTTTTTCATCGCAGCTGCAATTGCCTCCAAACTTTCATACGTTGTCAATAGAATTCAGACTTATTTGCATCCCGAACTCGATCTACGCGGAATAGGGCATCAGCCGTATCAATCAAAAATCGCTATTGGTTCAGGAGGGGTATTTGGAAGAGGTTTAGGAGAAAGTTTGCAAAAACTCGATTACCTTCCTGAAGCCCGTAGCGATTATATCGCCGCCATCTTCGGAGAAGAGTTTGGATTTTTTGGAATTGTTTTTCTCATTCTTCTTTTCATGTTAATCGGTTATTTCGGATTTACAATCGCTGCCGAATCAACCGACATCCGAGCTTTTTATACTGCTGCCATTTTTACATACTTGATCTGTATACAGGCATTCTTAAATTTAGGGGTTGTCTCTGGAGTGCTCCCTAGCAAGGGGGCCAACCTCCCCTTTTTTAGCCAAGGAGGCTCTTCTCTACTGGTAAATTTTATAGCTGTCGGCATTATCCTCAACATTGGCCAAAAAAAAAGTTCTTATGTGCGATAAGAAAAAAATTTTAATTGCAACAGGAGGAACTGGGGGTCATATTTTTCCAGCACAAGCACTTGGTACAGATCTAGAAAAAAAGGGACACCTTCTCCTTTTCGCCGGAGGGGGGCTTGACAAAAACAGTTATTTTAATCGTCATTCCTTCGCCTCTTGCTCTGTTTCAAGCGGAACCCCTTTCAAAGCCCCTTTCTTTCCCTCTTTTTACCGCATCGTAAAAGGAACCTATCAAAGTATTAAGATAATCGATCAATTCAATCCTGACATTGTTGTTGGATTTGGGAGCTTTTACTCCTTCCCGATCTTAGCTGCAGCACGGTGGAGGAAAAAAAAATCATTCTCTTTGAGCCAAATGCCATTCTAGGAAAGGTTAATCAGTTTTGTTCTCGATGGGCAAGCTACTCAGCCGTTCAATTTGCTGAGGCTGGTAAAAACCTTAAAAAAAATACCATCGAAGTTAACATGCCTATTAATAAAAGGAATCGTCTTGACCCTAAAATGGCAAAAGACCATTTCTACCTTGATCCCCACAAATTCACCTTACTGATATTCGGAGGATCTCAAGGAGCCTCATCCATCAACCGCCTCTTTCCTGCCGCCTTAATGAACATAAACATCCCTTTTTCCCTTCAAGTGATCCACATTACAGGAAGGGGACCAATGGCCGACATTATTCGACAACAGTATGCCAACGCTAGTATTACAGCTTGTGTTAAAGCTTTTGAAGAACAGATTGATCTGGCATGGAGCTGCGCTAACCTCGTTATTTGCCGAGCCGGAGCCGCTACCCTTGCCGAACAAATAAATTTTGAAGTCCCCGCTATTTTAATCCCTTTTCCTAAGGCAGCAAACGATCATCAAACAAAAAATGCCGAATGGATTGAAAAAAAAATTGGAGGGGTTGTCACCTTTCCTGAAGCCTCTCTAACTGCCTCCAACTTGAAAAAAACCTTAGAAAATTTGTTGTCGTCAAGTCAATTGACTCAAATGCAAAATGCCATTATCAAATTTAAACAGAATCATCATAAAGAAGATCTTTCCGATTTCATCACAACTTTTTTGCAAAAGGAAAAAAAATGAGCACCTATCACTTTGTTGGAATTGGGGGCGTTGGGATGAGTGCACTAGCCAATATTCTTCTACAAAAAGGGAAAAAAATTCAAGGAAGCGATGAAGCCTGTACCTCGATTACAGAAGATTTAAAGATCGCTGGAGCCCAAATTTTTTCACCTTATGTCGTCGGTTTACCCGACCGCTGTACGGTTGTTGTTAGCTCGGCCATTCGCCCCTCTCACCCTGAGTATCAAGCTGCCGTTCAACAACAACTTCCTCTCATTCACCGCTCTCAACTGCTTGCTCATTTAATGACCGACCAGAAACCCCTTCTGATTACCGGAAGTCATGGAAAAACAACAACCTCCTCTCTTCTTGCGCATCTTCTTACCGTTGCTAAGATGGAACCCTCTTTTGCAATCGGAGGCTTTCCCATTAACTTCGCCATGAACGGAAAATATGGAAAAGGAAAATATTTTGTTGCAGAAGCAGATGAAAGCGATGCCTCTTTTCTCAATTATTCTGCCTATGGAGCCGTTATCACAAACATCGAAGAAGAGCACCTCGACCACTGGAAAAGCCAAAAAAATCTCGTTGATGGATTTAAAAAATTTACCGAACGGGTTTCAACCTTACTCTGGTGGTTTGCCGATAGCCCCCATCTAGCTTCCCTCTCCCTTAAGGGAAAAAGTTATGGCTTCACTCCAACATCTGACCTTCATATTGTTAGCTGGTGCCAGGTAGAGTGGTCCCTCTTTTTTAGCTGTCACTATCAAGGCAAAGAATACCGAAACATTGAACTTCCTCTGATCGGAAAGCATAATGTTGCCAATGCGGCGGCTCTCTTTGGCTTGGGGCTAGATCTAGGAATTGAAGAACTGGTTATTCGTGCAGCCTTCAAGTCATTTAAGGGAATTAAACGACGCGTTGAAAAAAAGGGAGAAAAAAAAGGGGCCGTTTTTTACGACGACTATGCCCACCACCCAAATGAAATTGAGACCACCCTAAAAGCCGTTAGGGAAGCCGCTGGGGAGCGACGACTCGTTGTCATTTTTCAACCTCACCGATATTCCCGGATGAGAAGTTTTTGGAAAAAGTTAATTGCCTCCCTTTCAATAGCCGATCTCATTATCGTCACGGACATCTACGCAGCCGGAGAAGACCCTATTTCGGCCATCAATATAAAGCAGTTTCAAGAAGATGCAGAGAGCTCACTTCCCCTCCCCGTCCACTACATCCCTCGCACTGACCTCGCCTTAATGACGGCCTCTCTTATACGACCTCACGACTTGGTCATCACGTTGGGAGCCGGCGATATCACCCTCGTCAGCTCCGAGTTACTTCAGCATGAAATACCCCCCTTTCGCTTAGCGATTTGCCAGGGAGGAAAGTCGGCAGAGCATGACATTTCCCTTCGTTCAGCTAAAAATATCATCGAATCTCTCAACCCTAATTACTATACGGTTTATCCTTTCACTCTATCTAAAAAGGGGGAGTGGTCCGTTGAGGGAAAAAATAAATCGGCACCAGAAATTGTTAAAGCGCTTCTTGAGTGCGATCTTGCTTTTCCAGTGCTGCACGGACCGTATGGAGAGGATGGTATGGTCCATGCCTTCTTCGAAACCTTAAAAATCCCGTCGGTCGGCTGCGATTTCAGAGCCTCCGTCATCACAATGGACAAAGGGTGGACTAAACATGTTGCAGCCCAACACAAGATAGCAACAGCCCGTTTTATTGAATTTTCCTCTCACCAATGGAACGAGGGTCCAGAAGACGTCGCTGATCTTATTTTAAAAACATTTTCATTCCCTTTTTATATCAAAGCCGTCCACCTCGGATCAAGTATTGGAGTTTATCGAATCATTGATGAATCAAGCATGAAGGCGGCCCTTAATAGTGTTACTAATCTTGACTACCAATTTCTTGTTGAGGAGGAGGTCGAAGGAAAAGAATTTGAATTTGGTTGTCTTGGCCATCACAAAATAACCGTTGTCGGTCCAATAGAGATTACTGAAAAGGGAGCGATGTACAGCTATGAGGACAAATATAAACCAAACCTCTCCTGCACCGCTAAGGTTTCCCTTCCCTCTTCTTTGCTAGAAGAAGGGAAAAGACAAGCTAAAATTCTTTACAAGGCTTTTGGTTGCAGCGGTTTTGCCCGTATTGACTTTTTTTTAACGCGAGAAAACCAATGGCTGCTTAACGAAATTCAGCCAATTCCGGGACTCACACCCCTTAGCGGCTATCCACAAATGTGGAAGGCCAAAGGGATCCCCTTGGATCAGGTTTTGGATCAAATCATCATTGCTAGCCTTCATCGTCACCGATATCGAGAACGACACTTGAGACCACCCCCTTGAGTGCTCCAACTCATATCAAAAGAACTCTTTTCATCATCGTCGCCTCTCTCTATTTCGTTGCGGGAGGGAGCTATAAAATCGTTAACACCTATCGTTCTCATCCCACCTTATCTTCACCACCCCCGGTCCCACCCCCGGCCTACCTTCGTTATCTTATTCAAACGGGTCCTCAAAAAGAAGCTTTAAAAACCCCCTACCTTGCTGAATTAATGAAAATTTCAGCTGATCAGCCCGTGCTTACAGCCTTGTTTGACATAAAACAGGGAAAAAAAAATTTGTTATCCTCTCCCGTCATTAAAGAAGGATCGATCCAAATCATTAAACCAGACACACTCTATGTTGATTATACCGTTCGTCAACCACAAGCCTGGATCAACGATTTTGAAAATACCGCTATTGATGAAGACGGCTACCCCTTTCCCGTCGTTCCCTTCTTTTCGCCTAAAAATTTACCCCAATTTTATTTGGGTCTTGAGCAGGTTGTGTGGAACCAGCCTCTTTCAGGTCAAACCGCCAAACTTGCTCTGACACTGCTGCGCCTACTGCCACAACTTCCCTTTCAAGTAAAAAAAATTGATATTTCAAAGGCTTTTCATCCCTCGCTTGGAACAAGGGAAATTATCTTCACGCTGGATGAAAAGGAAGGATATACCTTTTTACGATTAACCCCAAAAAACTTTTCCCATGAATTAGGGGACTATATCGAGCTTAGAAGCCAGATTAAATCGGTCAACCATGTGATCGATTTAAGAATTCCTCAACTCGCCTTCATTACACTTTTAAAAAAAAGAGATCAAAATATCAGTGATGGGGGAAAATAAATCGACGTCGCTCGTATTGAGAAATACGGGAAATTTCGGTATAATTCTTTGTCGGTAGCTCAGAATGAAGTTGATTTTTTTTTTACTTTTGTCATCACTACAGCTAGCCTGTAGTCGATATCAACTCTCTTTAAGACAGATCGCTGTTGACTCGTATTCCCTTGCCAGCACCCACGTTCAAACCCCAGATCCTCGCCAATTTCCACCGCCCATCGGGCAAAAAATCGTACTACACTGGAGGGTCCCTCCCTCGCTTCTAAAAAAAAATGCTTTTATAAGTTTAAATATAATCTACAAAAACCACACAGAAAAAACACTTCTCTATCCGATTAAAAACCGGAGTGGTTATCAAGTTTACTTCCTACTGAATGATGAGTTTCTCAATACAGGGGGGTTACTGACCTACTCAGCTTTTATTAGCTCAGAAGATAAAATCATTCGCGCCGAATGGAAACACCAGCTTTTTGTTCACCTTATCACTCCAGAAATAGAAAAATATACCGAAGTGGACTGAAAAACTACCGCTCCAGAGAACATTGGCTACGGATTAGCAACTTCAAGGAGCTTATACCCAAGCCACCAAAACCACCCAGACCAAGAAGGCCGATCTCCCTGGGTTACCTCAGGAGCCTTTTGAAGGATAGAAACTTGAAAAATATTATAGGTACGTTTATTCAAACTCAAGGAGGCGACTTCTTTCACCCCGTCAGGTTGTTCATGAGTTACGCGTTTTAACCCTGTCCTAGAACCGCATTGACTCGTCGGCTCTATTTCAATGATGCGAAGCTGTTGTGTTAATGGAAAAACAAAATATTTGATATCGGTACCTGCTTTCTTTGGAATGAGATCTATCCTTATCTGCGTCATCAAAGAACGGTATAAAGATGGGATAGGCCCCTGAAGGGCAGGGAGCGCCGCCCACTCTGTTTTTTTTCCCTCTTTTTCTGTTGATTTCGATTTTTTTTTGAAGAAGACCCCAACCGTTCCTTCTTCACCCTCTAAATTTGGATTTGAAAGGGTTCCCAGCTTTACCCAATCGTGTGGATCACCCTCTAACCCGAAGTGGTCGCCACCTTTGTCTTCGGGCTTTGACTCGGACGTTATGAGCTTAGTTCCTTCCTCGACAGAGACATCGTAAAAGGAGTGCAAAGGTCGAGTCTGGCCTAAAATTTCCCTTACTTGACAACTCCTGCAAAAGCTCTGCCCTCCCCCGCTTCCAATATTACTCAACCCACTCGCCATAAAAACTCTCCTCCATTTCACAAAGGCAATATATACGGAAATGAAACGACCAGCAAGGTCAATTCTCTTCATCAACCAAAGCTTTCATTGACAAAGAGCGGTTATGAACGACGAACAACTCAATGACTCTTGTGCCTTTTATACCCAAGCCACATAAACAGCCCAGACCAAGAGGGCCGAACTACCCCGCTCTCTTTAGTTACTTCAGAAGTCTTTTGAAGGATGTGAACTCTAAAAGTATCATAGGTACGTAGATTGAACTTCAAAGAGGCGACTGTCTTTACCTTCTCATCAGTTGGATAACTTAGATAACATAACTTAGTCTTAGAACCACATTGACTTAATGGCTCTATTGTAATGCTACACAAATTTTTTGGTAGTTCAAAACAAAAAGACTTGGCTTCCCTTCTTGTTTGCTTCTTTGGAAAAAACTCCACCCTTATCTCTGTTTTCAAAGAATCGTGTAAGGATGGCAGACTCCCCTGAAGGGGAGATAACGCCTCCCATTCTGGTTTTTTTGATTTCAATTTGTTTTTGAAGAAAACTTCAACCCCTCTTTCTTCACCCCCTAACCTTGGATCTGAAAGGGTTCCCAGTTTTATCCAGTTGGTTGGATCTTCTAATCCAAGGTGACCGCCACTTTTGTCGTCGGGCTTCAATTCGGGCGTTATGAGCTCAACTCCTTCCTCAACAGAAACCTTGTAAGCGGGATACGAAGGTTGAGTCACCCCCAAAATTTCCTGACAACCCGGGAAAGAACACTGCACTCCCCTGCTTCCAAAAACACTCGTTACGCCTGCCATAAAACCCTCCTCTTTTCCGAAAAAGGGTATAAAAAAAAATCATTAAGTCAAATAAAAATTTTAAATTGTAAAGAAAAAATTATACCAATCGCTAAAACTATTCCGATCGTCCAACCCCGAGACTTTGGCGAGGTCCAAACCCAATTTTTCAGTTCGCTTCGGTATACTGGTTATGAACCACGAACAACAGAACGACTCTTCTTATA
The DNA here is from genome assembly GCA_963777025.1 of Parachlamydiales bacterium. Lineage (GTDB taxonomy): Bacteria > Chlamydiota > Chlamydiia > Chlamydiales > Rhabdochlamydiaceae > PALSA-1444. Next base: position 29,016 of record CAVZOR010000004.1, on the reverse strand, counting down.
CCCAAGCCACTTAAACTGCCGAGGCCAAAAAGGCGCACCTCTCCTATTTTGATTTACTTGATCGGGAGTCCCTTGAACAATGTCTACCGTAAAACCCTTATAGGTGTGTTGATTCAATCTCAAAGAGGCGACTTCTTTCACCGTCCCATCGCTTTCTGTATGAAATAGATATTTTATCCTGGTCTTAGAGCCGCGTCGACTCCTTGGCTTTATTTCAATGACGCAAAGATTTTCTGATAGGGGTAAAAAAAAGTCCTTGATACACCCTCCTTCTTTCTTTGGAAAAACCACTATCTTTATCTTTGTCACTAGGGAAGGGTGTAAGGATGGGATAATCCCCCGAAAGCGAGGGACTGCCTCCCATTTTGTTTTTTTTGATTTAAATTTTTTTTTGAAGAAGACTTCAACGATTCCTTCTTCACCCTTTAATGTTGGATTTAAAAGGGTTCCCAGTTTTATCCAGTTGCTTGGATCCCCCTTTAATCCAAAATGGTCGCCACCTCTGTCCTTGGGCTTCGATTCGGGCGTTATGAGCTCAACTCCTTCCTCAACGGAGACCTTGTAACAGGGGGACGAAGGTCGAGAGCCACCCGAAATCTTCATTGCTTGACAACTTAGAGAAAAGCTCTGCACCACCCTGTTTCCAATACTACTCGCCACACTCGCCATAAAAACTCCTTCTTGTTTTCGAAGAGGAGTATAAACAAAAAGCTATAAATCAAATAATTTTTTTAAATTGTAGGCGCAAAATCAGATGAACCATTAAAACATCAGATAAGAGGTGTCAACCCTAAATCATTTTATCCAAGTGAATTGAACGGGCGACGCTGCAATAAGATCTAAACCGAATTTTTCAGTTTACCTTGGCCTAAGTGGACGTTTCTGCAGCAGCACGAGCATTCCTTTGCGTTCTGAACTGTTGGACAAGGTTAGGTCTTTCTTTGGCATGAACACGGGCCATACTACAGATCATCATGATGATGTCGTTAGCCTTCATTCGATCATCAATAACCTGAAGCACGTGGTCTATCACGTCCTCTCTTTCCTGAGAAGGAACATCTCTCGCAGCTACAACGATCCTCGCCCTTTCATCCTCCAGCATCGGTTCAGCAATAACCCGCAATGCAGAAACTGTGACAGCTCCTTTTTCGTTACCAGTTATAGAGGCAACAGCTTCGATCAGGTCAAGCCTACTACGCAGCTTCGTATCCTCCTTTATGAGAAGAAGAAGGTTGCTCATCACACCCTCTCTCTCCCGAGCAAGAACACCTTTCACAGCTCTAAGGATCCTCGCCCTTCCAGATATCCCCATATTTTGAGTAATAAGCCGGGATGCAAAAGCCATCTCATCAAGCGTTTCCAAAAAATATGAGGAAGAGTCGGTCACTCGATCTTTAAGCCAAAATTTCGTCTCAACAAAATAAGATCTGAACTGTTGGACAAGGTTAGATCTTTCATTGGCAAAAACATAGGCCATACTCCGGATCATCATAACGATGTCGGTAGTGTTCATTTTATCATTAATGACCTGAAGGGCGTGGTCTATCACGTCCTTTCTTTCATGAGAAGGAACAGCTCTTACTGCTGCAACGACCTCCACCCTTTTTTCCGCTGGCATCTCTTCAGTAATAACCCGCAATGCAGAAACTACGACATCATTTTTTTCTTTACCAGGTATGGAAGCAACAGCTTTGATCAGGCAAATCCTGCTAATATGCCCCATACCCCTCATTTTAATGAGAAGATGAGCGTTGTTAACCACTTCCTTTCTTTCCTGAGCGGGAACCTCTCTCAAAGCTTCAAGAATCCCTATCCTTTGAATCGAGGACATATCCGGATCAATAAACTTCAATGAAAACGCCGTAACAGCACCTTTCTCCTTACCAGGTATAGAGGCAACAGCTTTGATCAGGCCGAGCCTTTGATCCTCCCCCATATCCTCTCTAGTCAGAAGAAGAACGTTGTTAACCACATCCTCTCTTTCCTGAGCAGTAACATCTTTCACAGCTGTGAGGATCGTGGCTTTTCCAGATATCCCCATATCCTGAGTAATAAGCCGCAATGTGAATGCGATGACATCATCCTCTTCATGATCAGGCATACAGGCAACAGCTTTGATTAGGTCAACCATGTCAGGCTCCCCCATTTCTTCCTGTCTGACCAGCAACAAAGCACCTTTAAGAACTTTCTCTCTACCCAAAAGGGGAATCTGAGCTAGAATACTGTCGATAGTAGCGGGGTATTCACGATGAGATACCAGTTCGGGAAACTTTCGTTGGCTATTGGGTGTTATCTGTTGCATAAAATGGACTCTTTTTGAAAATCATTCGGACCTCCCAGCAACGAGCCGAATAGTATCGAAATTTTGCATTTCAATTTGCAACACTTGTATTGCAATTGTCATAGTCGGGACAGTCTACCAACATCAGCATTTTAAAAAAATTTATTTTTTGCGATCGTCGAACCCCGAGATCCTGGCAGGGGGACTCTGGCGAGGTCTAAAACCAAGTTTTCAGCTCACTTCGGTATACTTCGGCAAAAACTCCTTTTAAAATTTATTCAAAAAATACAAACGATACCAAAGTGAGCTGAAAAATTTGGGTTTGGACGCCGCCAAACCCAAGAAACCTTGCATAAGAGGGGCAACCCTATACCCGAACGAACTAAAAAATTGGAATGTGGATCCCACCAAAGTCTCCCGATTGGATCTTATCAGAACGTCGCTCGTATTGAGAAAATACGAACCAATTGCGATCGTCCAATCTTAACATTCTGCCAGGGGGCTTTGGCGGGGGTTCAAACCCAATTTTTCAGTTTACTTTGGAATATCTTTCGATATCTGACGGTGACGTTTCCGGAGCCTCTGCTGCCTCGTGATCGCGCTCGCCTTGATGCTCGTTTCTGCAGAAACACCACCTCTCCTTTCCCTTCTGAACTCTTGGACAAGGTTAGGCCTTTCATGGGCTGGAACCCGGGCCATACTTTGGATTATCCTAATTGTGTCGTGAATCTTCAGTGGATCATGAATGGCCTGAACCGTGTGGTCTATCACGTCCTTTCTTTCCTGAGAAGGAACATCTCTCACAGCTAGAATGATACCCTCCTTTTCATGCCCTCGCATCTGCTCATTAACAACCCGTGATGCAGAAACTACGAAATCATTTTTTTCGTTACCAGGCATAGAGGCAACAGCTCTGATCACGGCACCTTTGGCACCCCCCATCATATTCTTTGTAAACAGAAGAGGAATGCTGTTAACCACTTCCTCTCTTTCCTTAGCAGAAACATCTCTCACCGCTTCAACGATCCACACCTTTTCAGACGAGCACATATTCTGATCAATAAACTTCAATGAAAAAGCCGTGACAGAACCTCTTTCATTACGAGGTATAGAGGCAACAGCTCTGATTAGGTCACCAAACCCCATCTCTATATCCTTTGTAATCAGAACATGAGCATTGTTAACCACTTCCTCTCTCTCCTCTGCGGGAACATCTCTCACAGCTTCAACGATCTCCACCCTTTGAAACGGCAATACCTTCTTATCAGTAAACCCCAATGAAAAAGCCGTGACAGGACCCCTTTCGTTACGAGGTATAGAGGCAACAACTTTGATCAGTTTGAGCCTTTCATCTTCCTCCATCTCCTCTCTAATCAGAAGAAAAGCGTTGCTAACCACTTCCTCTCTTTCCTCGTCAGAAATATCTCTCACCGCTTTAAGGATCCTCACCATTCCAGATATCCCCATATCCTGAGTAACAAGCCGCGATGCAAACGCTATCTCATCACGCATTCTCCAAAAATAGGAGGAAGAGTCGGTCACCCGATCTTTAAGCCAAAATGCCGTTCCAACAAAATAAGAGCCGATCATTTGAAACGGTTTAGCCACTGCCGTCACTATTCCAAAAATAGTAGCCGTGTATCCACGATGGGGTACCGGTTCTTGAAACTCTCTGTTTTGTTGCCTACCAAGCGTTACCTGTTGCATAAAGTCGACCCCTTTTTTTCGAAAAAGGATATAAAAAAAATTGTTTACGTCAAATAAAAATTTTAAATTATAAGGGCAAAGTCGAGCCAACCGTTGAAACCTCGTATAATAAGAGGAGCAACCCCATACCCGAATGAACTAAAAAATTGGAGTTTCCCACCAAAGCCTCGCGGTTTGATCTTATCGAAACATCGCTCGTATCGAAAAAGATGAGCGACGGTCCAAATCCAAGTTTTCAGCTCACTTCGGTATAGAGGCACAGCTCTAATCAGGCCACTTCTGGCATCACCCCCCCCCCCCCGTCATATCCTTTGTAGCCAGAAGATAAGCGTTGTCAAGCGCTTCTTCCCTTTCCTCTACTCAGTAATAACCTGCGATATAGAAACTACGAAACCATTTTTTTTGTTATCGGATATAGAGGCAACAGCTCTGAGCAGGGGACTTCTGGCACCCCCCATCATATTCTTTATAATCAGAAGACGAATGCTGCTAACCACTTTTTCTCTTTCATCAGAGGAAACCTCTCTCCCAGTTTCAGCAATCCACACCTTGTCAAACGAGCACATATTCTGATCAATAAACTTCAATAAAAAAGCCGTGACAGCACCTCTTTCGTTACGAGGTATAGAGGCAACAGCTCTGATTAGGGCACCAAACCCCATCTCTATATCCTTTAAAATCAAAAGACGAGTGCTGTTAACCACTCCTTCTCTTTTCTCAGGGGAAACCTCTCTCCCAGCTTCAGCAATCCACACCTTGTCAAACGAGCACATATTCTGATCAATAAACTTCAATAAAAAAGCCGTGACAGCACCTCTTTCGTTACGAGGTATAGAGGCAACAGCTCTGATTAGGGCACCAAACCCCATCTCTATATCCTTTGTAATCAGAAGACGAGCGTTGTTAACTACATCCCCTCTATCCTCAGAGGGAACATCTCTCACCGCTTCAACGATCTCCACTCTTTGAAACGACAATACCTTCTCATCAATAAACTCCAATGAAAAAGCCGTGACAACACCTTTTTCTTTACCAGGTATAGAGGCAACAGCTTTCATCAGGTTGAGCCTTTCATCTTCCCCCATATCCTCTCTAATCAGAAGAAGAGCGTTGCTAACCACTTCCTCTCTCTCCTTAGCGGGAACATCTCTCACCGCTTTAAGGATCCTCACCATTCCAGATATCCCCATATCCTGAGTAACAAGCCGCGATGCAAACGCTATCTCATCACGCATTCTCCAAAAATAGGAGAAAGAGTCGGGCCCCCGATCTTTAAGCCAAAATGCCGTTCCAACAAAATAAGAGCCGATCATTTGAAACGGTTTAGCCACTGCCGTCACTACTCCAAAAATAGTGGCCGTGTATCCACGATGGGGTACCGGTTTTTGAAACTCACTGTTTTGTTGCCTATTAAGAGTTACCTGTTGCATAAAACCGGCTCCTTTTTTTCGAAAAAGGATATAAAAAAAATTGTTTAAATCAAATAAAAATTTTAAACTTAAAAGGAGCAACCCTATATACCGAAGTGAGCTGAAAATTTGGTTTTGGACCTCGCCAAAACCTCGAGGTTGGATCTTATCGGAATATCGCTCATCTAAGATCAAACCAAAAAAGGTTTCGCGACGGTCCACATCTCAATTTTTCAGCTCATTTCGGTATATCTAATAAAACTTGCCCGAAAATAACTTTTTTTCATAGAATCACTCCCAAATTGTCGAAACATGGGGTTGTTGTTCATGAAAGTAAGGGCTTCCATCAAGGCCGATCCGTCGAAGGGGGATAAAGTCGTCCGTCGAAGGGGTCGTGTTTATGTGATCAATAAGATAGATCCTAACAGAAAGCAGCGCCAAAAAGGTCCAGGGAGAAAAAAATAATGGCTCGAAAAAGTTCAATTGCTAAACAAAAGCGTCGTGAAGCACTTGTTAAATTAAGCTGGAACCGAAGGCAAGAGCTTAAAGAAATCGTTAAAGGTTTGAATACAACCGATGAGGATCGTCTTTCAGCACAGATTAGTCTTAATAAATTGTCTAAAAACTCTTCCCCCGTTCGCCTACGTAATCGATGCCAACTCACCGGTCGTTCACGCGGGTTTCTTCGTAAATTTAAGCTTTCTCGTCTTTGCTTTCGAGAGATGGCAAATCAAGGCCTCATTCCTGGTATTTTTAAAGCGAGTTGGTAAGTCGAAGGGTTATTGTTTTAAAGTTTGGTAAGGCGGTCCTAACTTCTCCTGGCTGCTTTGCTGAAGTTTCTGATTTTATCATTAGAAGGTCCCTTGAGTATGATGGAGTCGTTGTCGTCGTTAGTGCTATAGGTAATACAACCGACGAGCTCCTCTCTCTTGCTCGTCTGGTGCACCCGTCGCCGCCGAGGAGAGAGCAAGATATGTTAATCTCTGTAGGTGAGAGGATTAGCATGGCCCTTCTAGCCATGGCGCTTGATTTGAAGGGAAAGTCTGCCATTAGTTTGACAGGGAGTCAAGCTGGCATCATCACAACCGAAGATCATTCGGAAGCACGCATTATTAATGTAAATGCAAGGCGTCTTGAGTCTCAAGTGATCGATAAAGGAAACATCGGTGTTGTCGCTGGCTTTCAAGGTGTGAGTCGGAAAGGAGAGATAACCACCCTGGGGCGAGGAGGATCGGATACGACAGCGGTAGCGTTGGCTGTTGCATTACAGGCTGAAAGAGTTGAGTTTTATAAAGATGTCCCTGGCATTTTTTCTGACGATCCTAAAAAAAATTGTCATGCCAAGCTGTATTCGGCGCTCGACTATGAAACAGCTTTCAAAATCGTTAGCCAAGGAAACCACCAGATATTGCACAGCCGCTCCATTACTTTGGCAAAAAAAAATCGGTTGCCTTTAGCTGTCATTTCTTTTACACCATTAAATAGTAATGTTGGCACGCTGATTTGCGAGCCTGCTTCAGCAAAAAGGGAACCGGTTTCCCCAATTTATGAGGATGAATGATCCAAGCCCTTTACCCAAAAAGTGTCCTCGCTTCTTTAATGAGAATGATTCCAGATCTTTTTTTTTAAAAAATTTAGAAGGAAAACATCACCCTCTTGAATCAAAACTTCCCCTCTTTCAATGGTTTTTTCAAAACGGCCATCTTTCACTCCATTTTATCTGTCGTCATCGTCTTAATATTGGTAAATTTTTTTATGAGATGATTCATCGTTGGCTACTCCCCGGCAAACAACTTGATGAGACCTTCTTTTTTTCATCAGATTTTAAATGGTTAGAACTCGGCCCCCATCTTTATAATCTGGCTGAAATGATCATACGGCTTGATCAAATCGGTTATGAACATATTCAACATAATTTACGCATTATTGAAACAGAGATACGCCTTGGAATGGTCTCCATTTACCATGCAAGCCGACTGCTTGAGGCCCCTTTTTTAACGACTCAAGAAAAAAATGGGATCGTTCAAGAAAAAATTTCGAAATTAATTCAACGATACCCCGAAAAAATCGACTACGATATTTTTGGAGAGCTTCAATATTTTATGGTGATGAGTAAAGAGGAATTTAAAGCACCTAGAACGGCTCATCATTTGAGTCGTCTAGTCGCCCTCTTTTATCTTTTTCGAAAATCAATAGAAAAGAACCAAGGTAGAGAACCCGACAAAAGACATATCCGGATAAAACTGGCTAAAGTTCAACTTGAGGTCCCCTGGGGCATGAAGAAGGCTTTGGGCATCTGTGTTGGGTTAAATTTGCTCCACTCAAATGAACTCTTTGAAGAACGACACCTTATTCGAGCTCTTCAAAATGGAGTTTTCAAAATTAAAATTATCCCTGACTCTTTTTTTATTAATGAAGGAATTGAAGGAGGGATTCGAATTCTTTATCTAGAAATTGAGCAAGAGAATGAAGAAATCTTTAATCGTGGTCAACTAAAGCAATTTCAACTCTCTTTGCTAAAAGAATTAAAGCAGGTAATCGAAATTTCCCTAAGTTCACTCTTCATGCCTCGAAATGAAGAAGAGATTATTCGCCATATCATCACGCTCTCCCGGGAACTTCGATTCATAAAAGACCCTCCTCAACTGATCTTAATGTTTGATGAACAAAAAAACCACGAGCTCTATTTTACAATCATTTTGGTACGCGTTATCTACCCACACACACCTTCAATACAAACATTAATTGAGAATAAAAAGAGCTTTTTACAGTACATCCCTGACCGAATCAAGAGGGTTGGAATGTTACGTAAGCGGTATCCAAAGGAAGCAACGGTTTTTAGAGTAAAACTTCTCTCCGACTCATTTTTAAGAGATGATCATTCCGTTGATATCTTTAAAGCAAGACAGGAGATCGTTCAAGAACTGCAACAGTTAATCGGAGGCATACGAGACTACACAGGCGGGATGATTGCTAAACAAATTGAATTACTCAATTCTTTGCATGATTTAATAGGGACCGAAGATCATGCAAGCCGACGCCTTCTAGAGTCTTTTTTTCACGCAATTTATCCAGTCGAAGCTCGAAGTACCCTATCTCCCACAGAGATTAAACCTCTTTTTTTGCTTTGGAATTCTATTATTCCTGATCCTCATAAGAAAAAAATCATAACAAAAGAAGGGTCAACCTTATATATCATAGGAAGAAGCCCGTTCATGCCTGAAATAGACCCGACTGATTTCATCGAGATGCAACTCATTACGGTTCGCCCAGAGCTTGATGAAAAATTTTTGGGTTATTTGTTTTTTTCTCAAGAAGAAGCTGAGCAAGAGAAATTTCTATCCCGATTTAAGTGAGCTGAAAAATTGGATTTGGAGGCCGTCAAACCGTTTTGGAAAAGCCCGTATTTTTCAACACAGTTGCTCATTAGCCATGGAGATAAGATGTTTCCGATCGATTTTTATGTTTGATTGCTGAGGTAATAAGAACGCCTTCACAGGAATTTTGTATTTTGGAAGATAGGGGAAAAGTCCCTCTCTAACTTTTTTAAAATTTTTTGGATCTCTTAAAAAAACGGCCGGCCTAGCCCCGAATTCTTCGTCATTAAGAGGAACAACCACGACCTCCTCAATGCCAAAAACTTCTCTTATCCTCTTTTCTATCTCCTCAGGTTGAATGTTTTCTCCACCAGAGATAAAAAGATTGTCTTGACGACCCAGTAAAGTAAACGAATTCCCCTCCCAAAGACCGAGATCTTTTGTTGCAAACCACCCCCCCTCCTTTAGGTCAAGAACAATCCCTTTCTCTTTTTCAAAATAACCTTGAAACAACGTCTTTCCCCGAACCCAGATCTCTTGATTTTTTTTAATCTCCACTTCTGCATAAGGGTGTATTCGATCCCCCGTTATAATTTGAGAACTCATCTCTGTCATTCCGTAAGTAGGGATAATTTTATACCGAAGTGACCTGAAAATCGGTGTATATCGACTTTTTTCAATGGGAGCCCCTCCCACCAAGATCACCTTTGAATTGGGAAACCGTTGTGGGTAGCCTTGAAACAGCTGAGTTGGGACAAGAGAGAGATGAGTGACCCTATCCCAGTGTTTTGAACCAACCAAAACTGAACTTTTGGCAAGATAACTGCGAAATAAAATTCCCAAACCTCCGACATGAAAAAGAGGCAAAGTAAGAGCCCACACATCTGATTCAGACAGCGGAGTGAGTAGATTTGATCCTTTTGCATTATAAAAATGATTGGAAAGAGTGTGGCAAGCAACCTTCGGCCTTCCTGTAGATCCCGAAGTTAAGAGAAATGTTGCCAAATGATCGAGATCCCATCGAAAAGGGGTCGGGGGCTCTGGTACTGGCATTTGAGGGACAATGAACCCCGCCCCCATTTCCTCTACCCCCTTCTCGATCGAGGGAAGGAACCGGCTTAAAGGACACGCAACCTTACCAACTTTCCATAGGGCAAAAAGAGTTAAAATAACCACAGCCGTTGATTCCCCTAAAAAGGCCACTCGTTGATGGGGAATCGCTTTAACCTGCCGACACATCCCCTCAACATAAGCTTCAAAGGTCGCGTGGTCCCAAGCAAACTCCTCTGTTATCAACAAAAAAAGACCCCTCCCGCCTTTTCAAGCCGGTCCATTAAAACCGGATCGTTTCCTCTTAGCAAAAAAACGATAACCTCCTCAACCTGCTCACAATCTGCCAAACGAAATAAACCGTATAAATTGGCCACCCTTACCCACTCAAATCCTGGAAACGGCTCATCCGCCATCAAAAATCGATGACAAAAGGGTTTATTTTTAAGATAAAAATCAAGCTTTTCTTCATTCTGAAATAGAAGAAGGCGGCCTTTGGGAGCATAGTGTCGATAACGACTACCAGGAGAGGCTTTTTTTGCTTCTAAACAACCCTCCTGAAGAGATTTTTCTAAAACTAATTCGATCTCCCTCCGAGGAAGGGCACCCAAACGAAGGAGTGACGGCTCTTTCGTCACCAGGCTGATAACCGTTGACTCAACCCCATACTCCGTCACCCCCCCATCAATGACCCCCCCTATAAGATGCTGAAAATCAACGATAACATGACGGGCTTCAGTACTGCTGGGTTTACCAGAAAGGTTAGCCGAAGGAGCCACCACTGGCACCCCCAATCGAGAGATAAGTTGCTGCGCAACAAAATGCCTTGGGATACGAACGGCTATCGTATCAAGCCCCCCCGAAACGACGGCAGGAACGTCCGGGTGCTTTTTCAATACGATGGTGAGGGGTCCGGGGAAAAATCGCTCTGCTAACCGATAAAAATCGGAAGGAATATCGAGCGCAATTTTTTTAACCGACTCTAAATCAGCAAGATGTGCAATAAGAGGGTTGTCTAAGGGCCTTCCCTTTATTTGAAAAATTTTCTTTACCATCTCGACATCAAAGAGGGGGGCCCCAAGCCCATAAACGGTCTCTGTTGGAAAGGCGACAAGCTCCCCCTTTAAAATGAGCTCTACCGCTAAATCGACTTCCTGAGCAGAAAAAACTAACATTAATGCAACCCACTGCTGCCGAAGAACATTCTACTTGTCTTATATGGAAGAGCCAAACTACACTCTCCTTTTAAGGTGTTTTATCTAATTTTTTTTTATGGGATTTTCATCCTACTTGGCGGCTTTATGGGGTACATCAGGGGCGGAAGCCTTATTTCCCTCATTATGGGGACCCTTTCTGCTCTTCTTCTCCTCTTTGCCGCCCATGGCCTTCGTAAGGGCCTTCGCAATAAAAAAAGGTGGGGCTTAATCTTAGCCCTAGTCACAATTTCTACTTTAGAGCTTATTTTTATCGGTCGATTTTTATCAACCCTCAAAGTTATTCCATCTGGTCTTTTTAGCTTAATCAATCTTATTGTTCTAGTTTTATTGCTATTATTAATTAAAGCAAATAAACTATTAATTGATAAATAATAAATAGTTTATTATAATTGTGTTTATTAAATTATAAAGGAACTAAAATGATTGCAATAGATTATCTTTCATACCTAGTGAATACAAGCCCTTTTGGCATACCGGCGATTCGCGATAATACGGAAGCCTTTCTCCAGGGGGCCTTAAACCATGACGCTTTAACCCTCGTTGAGCAAGGTGCCGCGAATGGAACCGGGCTTGCTCACTTTTTTTATTACCCAACTCAATTCGTTGATATCACCTCTCGTGTATGCTATCTCTTTGAAAGTTATATACTAGGAATAGTCCCTTCAGCATTTGCTTCCATCTGGAACTCACCCTCCTTTCAGTACCCTTGCGCATCTATTGGAATCGCTATCAATACGTTAATTTTTATAAAAAGCATGACTTCTTGGATAAAAAGCGTTCGGCTTAACTCGACCCTTGAATCGTTTGAATGCGGGAAAAAAGATTTAAAAGGCGCAATCCAAAAGCTCAACCAAAGTAGCCTCATCACCCTAAAAGACGTTCTTCCAGAGTGGACTTGTCGAGAAATTTTTCTTCGTGGAGGAAACGATTACCTAACAGACTTATCAAATAGAGTTAGTAAAAATGATAAAATGAGCTGCAGGGAAGCCTCCGAGCTTCTTTCAAAGATTAAGACCTATATGGGAAGAAAGCGAGTGGAAATCGCCCTCGAAGCTGCGGGTGCTGTAGTGGGCATTTTAGCTTGTATAGCTTTTATGTTGAATGCTCCTTTAGCACTCATCCTTGCCTTAACCGCGCTCGGCACCTTACTGATAGTAGCGACTTTCATCATTAGAAGAGGATGGGTCGAAAACCAAGAAGAGAAATTCTCTTTCCTACCGTGCTTCCCCCAATTCATCCAATCTTGGATTAAAAAAACCCCTGAAAATCTGGAAGACGAGTTAGTAATGGATTCCCCCTACAAAAGCCTTTCCTAGCCGACATGAAGTTTTTTTAACTTATCCCCCAAAGAAGCAATTAAATCATTCAAACTTAGGTACCAATAACCAAGTAGCTTCGGGTTATCATCGTAAAACATCCACTCTCCTTTTCGATGGATAATCGTTTTATCCTTTACCTGCCCATTATGAATAAAGGTAAGGGTAAAACACTCGATTTTCTCCCCTCGCCTAGCCACCGCTAAAATCTCTTCCAAACAGGTTGCAAAAGGATCCTTTCGAAAAAGATACCCCCCTTCCTCCCCTTTTTTTAAAAGGATGGATTCCGCCTCCTCTCGATTAAAATGGGAAAAAAAATTTTTCGAGGCTACCTCTTTTGCAGAAAGATGAAAAAATTCTTTTTTTCCTGTCAATAAAAATTGTTTAACAAGATTAGATGTTTCAACAACAACCCTTCTGACTTCTTCATCGAAGGCCCCTTCTTCTTTTAGCCAAATTTTCCCCTCATTCAAATCAAAAAAAAATTCAATGGATTGGTATCCCGCCCTCTTCTTCAACGACGGTATGCGTAATAATCCTGTTTCTTCATGAAGCCAAAGGAGAAACGGCTCTACCTGATCGAAATCGGAAAACATTTGAATGTTTTTTATAAATTGTGTAATTAGCTCTACATTGATCCGAACTATTTCATTAAATTCAATCGAAATATTCATGATTTTCGCCATAAGCCAATGGTAATAAAAAAATTTTAATAAAACAAATTATTTTTTATACTGAAATGGAAAGGTTTCTTTCATTAATGATTCCACTGATCGTACATAAGCTTAAGCTCTTTTACCTCAGTATTCCACTCAACATCATTAGGATCATCTTGAGGAACGCCCAAAAACTGCAGCGATCTGAGCCCAATTTGACTGAAGGCGGGGGCTGCGCAAGCGCCACCGAATTGGTTTTTTCCCACACCAGGAATATCTTTATATTCAGGTTCATCAATGACAACAAGAAGGACAAAGCAAGGAGAGTCGACTGGCGCAAACCCAATAAAAGCCGAAATATGGCTTGTCTTTGAATAAACGCCATTGATCACTTTTTCAGATGTTGATGTCTTACCCGCTTCTGTATAACCGTGAATAGCCGCTCGCTGGGCCGTCCCTCCTGGTTTTGTTACAAAACGCATTGCCCGAACAACTTCTTTAGCTATTTTTTCCTTTAAAACCCTTTGCTGCAACCGTGATGAAGCGGTATTATCAACGATAACCTCTCCGCTTTTTTTGACAATTTTACGAATGAGGGTAGGGCAGATATCATAACCGCCATTTGCAAAAATGGCATAACACCTAAGGATTTGCAAGCTGTTAGATAAAACATTATGACCAATTGCCAGTGAATAGGGGGTCGATTTAGACCACTGCAGTTTCCCATTAGGGTGTTTTTTCCCAATTGAAGGGAGCAACCCGGGACTTTCTGACGGAAGCTCCACCCCTGTCTTTATGCCGAACTTAAAAATATTTTGTAAAGCAGATCGGTACCATTCGTTTCCTAAGGTTTCAATCAACCTTCTGAGCAATTTTGCCATGTAGATATTTGATGATTTCTGCAATCCCATATACATATTTAAAGAACGATGAAAAGAAGGGTCTTTTAATGGCTTCTTTCTCCCTGGAAAAAGGCCAACTCTTGTATCAATTTTTTCATCAATGGAAAAAAGGGGAGGCTCCCCCCTTTTTCCCAACTCATCGTTCGCCTCCAAGCAAACGGCCAATGTAATTGGCTTCATGATAGAACCGGGTTCAAAAAGATTGTTAATCGCCTTGGCTTTTGTCACCTCTCTTTGCTCCGGACTATTGAAATACTGTTGCGAATGAGAAAGATTGAAAAAGGGGTACTCGGCCCACGCCCAAATCTCTCCTGTATGGGGATTCATCATGATGGCCATTCCACCTTTGGCTCGACTGGTTTTTACAGCCTTACAAATCTCTTCCTCGGCTATTGCTTGTAGGTGATGATTGATCGTTAGATAGACATCGGCCCCATGACGAGGTTCAACGACGATCTTTCCGACATCTAGTGACTGCCGAGACGAACGAAGAATCAGCCGTTTTCCGTCTGCTCCGCTAAGATAGGGGTTGAGAGAAAGTTCCAGCCCTCCCGTAGGTACGCATAGATGAGAGCCGACCTCCCTTTCTCCTCGAATGGTGTGTAAAAGTTGACCTAATAATTTCCCAAACGGATAAACCCGCTTATAATCTTGAATAAAAAAAAGGGCATTGGATCCAATTTTTTTTGATTTAGCATAGGGGGACCACCACTCTTTAATTCGACAAACCTCTTCTCGAGTAAGCCATAAAAGAAGTTTTCGACTTCGGCTTCTTTTTTTCAGCTGCAGAACAACCCTCTCCTTATCCTCTGAAGAAAGATCGAGTGTTTGAGTTATTTTTTGAATAATCTCAGGGTGATGAAAAGGAGGGATCGCTTTTGGATCTGAGTAAAGATGAAACCGTGGAACATCGATAACGAACGGCTGTTCTTTTTCGGGGTGTCCCTCCTTAATGGAGCTGTTAGAATAAAATATCCCACGACGATACGGCTCTATAACGACCAGCTGATGCTGCCGATCGGCAATCCCTTTCCACTTCTCCTCTTCTATAACCTGAATTTTATAAAATTGGGCAATAAGCAGCGAAAATAACAAAAAGAGAAAGAAAAAAACCGCGGCTAACCGCCCTTGGCTCGCAACAGTTGGGTGGTTATCGTTTTTATGGTTTAGCACCAATGACTATTCCAGATTTCCCCTTCAACGGCCGAATCTCCTTTTCTTCAAAACTAACCGGCTGCAACGCAAGCCCCTTCTTCACGATTAAAACTTCCTCGGTAAAGGGAAACTTAAAATGGCGGTACTCAGGCGCCGCAACGATTTCTAATAAATGTTCCGGATTTTCAAAACATTCTATCTGATATTGAAGATTTCCATTTTCTTCAAGAAGGTCTGAGACCTCCTTAGTAATTTTAGGGATTATCATCTTCATTTTTGTGCAATTATTTTGTTTTTCAAGATATGAATAGATAAAAAACCCAAGAAAAAAAAGGGAAATCCCACATTGAAAAAAGAAAATTCTTTTCATAAGACTCAATTTTTTTCGATAAAACGCATTTTAGCACTTCTGGACCGACGATTGAGACGACATTCGGCATCGGTTGGAACCGCCGGCTTTTTTGTCATCAACTTAAAAAGAGTGGGATGACGACAAGCTGAACGAAAAATCGTTTTTGTCAATCGATCTTCTAAGCTATGAAAACTAATAACACCCATCCTTCCCTCTTTTGAAAGGAACTGGAGAGCCTTTGTTAATCCTATCTGAATTGAAGCGAGCTCATTATTTACAGCAATACGGAGCGCCTGAAAGATGAGCGTCGCAGGATGAAGCCTTCCCCTTTTCTTAAATCCAATAACAGACAAAATAAGCGTTGCAAGTTGCTCGGTAGTCTCTATCGGCTTTTTACGACGAGCGATGACAATCGCTTTAGCCGCTTTTTTCCAATAAGACTCTTCCCCATATTCTCGAAAAATTGTCCCCAATTTTTCCTCAGAAAACGAGTTGACTATTTCTTTTGCCGTAACACGACTAGATGGATCCATTCTCATATCAAGAAAGGCTTCTTTTGAAAAACTAAATCCTTTATGATCGCTGTCAAACTGCATAGATGACACTCCTAGGTCAAAAAAAAACCGTTTACTTCGTTAATCCCTCTCTTTTGAAGAAAAATGTCGAGATCGGAAAAATTTCCATTGATCAACTCAACCTTTTCCTTCCAAGGCTTTAAATTTTTGCTCGCAAGCTCCAGAGCCTCTGGGTCCAAGTCACATCCAATATACAATTCAATCTCAGGGTGTGCTTCCAAAATTCTCTTTGCGTGCCCCCCCGCCCCAACCGTCCCTTCAAAGAAAACTTTCAGCTGAGCCCCCTCGAAAAAATGCAAACACTCGGCAACCATAACTGGCGTATGACCCCCTTTCATGGTAACCCTTCCTCTTTTGGCTCCTCATCCTCCTCTTCAAGAAGTTTAAAAGCCTCCTCCGCCATTTCTCTTAGCTCGTACTGACCATCCCCCCCACCCATGGCTGCCTTGAGTTGAACCTCATAACTCTCTTTAGACCAAATTTCTACCTTATCAAGGACCCCTGCTATTACGATCTCATTCTTGATGTCAACAGCCTTTTTCAAAACCAAAGGAAGAACCACGCGCCCCACAGCATCACAGGTTGTTTGATGTAACGTGGAAAAGAAAAAAGTGAAAAATTTTTGGTACCTTGCAAGGTGTTGCTTTGATCGAAATTTTTTAACAATTTTTTCAATATCACTTTTTTTATAGATGGCAAGAGACCCACCTAGTCCAAGCGCTACAACAAACTCTAAAAGCCCCTCTTCTATTAGGCCAAAACGGATTGGCTGCGGTAAAACAAAACGATTTTTTACATCGAGCTTGGTGTAATAAGAACCGCTAAAAAAAAATCTTGACACCTGGATTACCACTTTTTTCCACACCTTACCACTAAAGCCTCAATTTCGCAAGCTTTGCCTCACTTTTATGACTCTTAACCTATACCGAAGTGAGCTGAAAAATTGGATTTGGGCCTTCGCGAAAGTCTTGCGATCGTCCAAACCCAAATTTTTCAGCTCGTTTCGGTATAGATATTTTTTTGAAAAAAGAGGTGGGAGTTAGTGGGAAAAAGAATATTTTTCCCACTTTGTTACTAAAAAACTCACCTTATCCAAATCTAGAACTTGAAAAAGGAATGAGCTGAAAAGAGATTCGCTCTGCTCATTAAGCTTGAATAACCCAATATTGGCCGTACCGGCCAACCGAGTAAATAACTCTCAAATCAGCTAACTTTTTTAATGCACATCCAAAAAAAGTAGCATCATAACATTCCTGATCAGTTTTGAAAGCTAGGGTTGTTTGAACTGGATTTTCACCTGGATTAATCAATTTCGTTTGCATGTCTACAAACGGCGGGTGGCCTGTACAGAAACGAATCGATCTGCGACTTTTGATTGGCCCTTCTGAGTTTTTTGAAATTATTCCATTGATCACTTGGATAAAATCGAGACAAAGTTCTTTAAGCCTTTCTTCTGCATGAGGATATACCGAAGTGAGCTGAAAATTTGATTTTCGACCGTCGCGAAAGCCCAATTTTTTAGCTCACTTCGGTATACTGGGGAAAAATGAGGGCATTCCGATCAACTTGAATCGCTTCATTTCCTTCAACGATCTTTCTTTCTTCATAGAACTGCTCTAAGCTACGATCCGTTGCCAATTTTTTTGCCTAATTTTTTCGCGAGCTCCTTTTCAAGTTTTTCAAGTTTTTGAAAAAGAGCAGCAATTTTTTGAAAAAGAGTAGAAGGAGGAACGGCTTCTTGTTGCTGGTGTGGTGAGGGTGGAAAAGGGGGGTCAGGAATAGCATAACGGATGGTTTTGTTTGGTTTTGTCAAAAGTTTTCGAACAGAGCTTAAAAAGAGAGCAAGGCATAAAGTAGAAATAATCACTAAGATTCCGAATACGGCCCTTTCAATACGCTCTAACGTAGAAAAAGGAATCTCTTTTTTTGCAATAATCCGATACCGAGGCCCTTCGTACTCACGGCTTACCTCTCTACCCCTTCCATCAACGATTCTCCCCCTGCATTCAAATTTAGCGGAATCACCCCACTCACTACTGAGTGAAATTTCATTGTAACTAGAAACAATTTGAAAACTAGACATGTTTTATACTCACAAATTAAATTCAAAAAGATTTTACCTTTTTAAGGTTAAATGTCAATCATGATTTTTTAATCTGATTTTCATTTAAAAAATTATAAAACAAATTAATTTATAAATTGAAAAAGTAAAGTATACCGAGGAGAGTTGAAAACTTGGATTTGAACCGTCGCGAAAGCCCAATTTTTTAGCTCACTTCGGTGTAGCTGCGATAAGATCCAACCGCGAGAGCTTTCGCGGCGACCCCAATCTTAATTTTTCAGTTCACTTCGGTATAATTGAGCCCTCTCATTTTCGGTCAAAGGGCGGTATTCTCCAACCCCAAGATTTCCCAAAACTAAGGGGCCGATACGAATACGGTGAAGGGAAAAAACATCAAGGCCGGCTTTCTGAGAAAGAATTCGAAGTTCTCTTTTCTTTCCTTCTCGAATGACAACCTTAAATGTCCCCTTCCGTACTTTAGAAACAGAGACAGGTTTAACCCAGACCCCCTCCACCACACACCCCTTTGAAAGAGAGATAAGGTGATCGGAGGTAATCTCTTGGTTAACTTTAATCAAATACTCTTTTGTAAATCCCTTCGAGGGATGAATGACGGCTTGAGCAAAATTCCCATCATTGGTGACAAGTAGCAACCCTGTCGTATCGCGATCAAGTCGGCCAACCGTAAATAATCGATAAGGAAGATGTTCAAAAAGGTCGGTCGTAAGTCGCTTTGATCCAACCCGAGCACTGCTGCAGATGAACCCTTTTGGTTTATTTAACATAAAATAAACCCTTTCTTGCTCTTTTTTAAGGAGATTACCATCAACAACGATATCATCCCCCTCCAAAGAAACCAGAGTTTGTGGGACCAGCACCGGGATGCCATTCACCAGGACTCTCCCTTCAAAGATCATCGTTTCACATTTTCTTCTTGAGGCAACCCCTGCTGCTGCTAAAGCTTTACTCAACCGCTTCATAAGGGTACAATGGTAACATGAACGGGAAGCATACTCAAACAATAAGAGGCCTTCGTTGGGAAAATTAATTCTTTTACGTCATGGGGAATCGATGTGGAACAAAAATAACCTCTTCACGGGGTGGATTAATGTTCCCCTGAGTGAAAAAGGCGTTCAGGAGTCCTTAGAAGCAGGGGGAAAAATTTCTCCTTTCCCTATTGATGTGATCTTTACTTCCTCTATGGTTCGTTCTCAAATGACCGCCCTGATAGCCATGGCGGTGCACGCCGAAAAAAGAGTTCCGATTATCCAAGATTTTTTACCCAAAAAAAAAGGAGAAACCTTTAAAAATTGGAACCATATTTATGACCCAAAAGTGGAAAAAGCTTCTATCCCTGTTTACGTCGCATGGCAACTCAATGAAAGAATGTACGGCTCGCTTCAAGGAATGAATAAAGCTGAATTGCAACGTCAATACAGTCAAGATCAAATTCAGGCTTGGAGACGGCACTATACCGCCGCTCCTCCTTTGGGAGAAAGTCTTCAAAAAACCGGCGAACGAGTTCTTTCCTATTTCAAAAAAAAGATTTTTCCATACTTGAAAAGAGGAAAAAATGTTTTTCTCTGTGCCCATGGAAATTCTATTCGTTGTGTTGTTATGTTTTTAGAAAATCTTTCACCAGAAGAGGTTGAAAAGCTTGAAATCGGGCTGGCTCTCCCTCTAGTCTATACTTTTAATCATGGAGAGTGGCATAAGGATGACATTTAAAGAAGTTTATCTAGATCACCATACCGTTTCTCGTCCCTCTCCTGCCGTTATCGAGCGAATTAATTATTTTTATTACAAAAAATGGGGATCGCTCTCTGTCCCTCATCAAAAAGGGCAAGAACTTTATCAAGAAGTGAGTGCTGCTCAACAAGCTCTTTCTTCTTCGCTAAAAGCCTCCACCCTTCACTTGTTTAAAATAACCTCAGGAAGTGCTGAAGGAATTTTTGATCTTTTTATCGATATTTATCTGAACGAAATTCGTGAAACGGGGAAAAACAATCTTCTTTCATTTGAAACCGAAGAGCCGTCGATCTTAGTTTCCATGAGTAGTTTAGAAAAATTGGGGTGTTTCCAAAAATTTCTTCCTATAAAGGAAAACGGCACGCTTTGCCTAAACGAACTACAAAAAGCCCTTAAGCCAAAAACCTCGCTGTTATCGCTTTCGTGGGCAAATGGCCTGACGGGGGTCATTCAACCGGTCAAAGAAATTGTCAATCTTTGCCATGCAAAGGGGGTAAAAGTTCATCTCAATGCTAGCCACGTTGTGGGTAAACTTCCCATCTCTTTTGACGAAATCGGTGCTGATTTTTTCTCTTTTGATGGTGATAAAATTGAAACACCCAAGGAATTGGAGCGGTTTTTGTTCGCCAAACCAGAAAGGCCGTGCCAACGACCCTACAGGCAGCTTCTCTCTGTGGTCTTGCTCTTGCTGTGAAAAAGGCGATAGAGATTCAGGAACAGACATCAATAGAGGTCTCTCGCCTACGTCACGGGTTCGAAGAGGAGCTAAAACAGGCTCTTCCCGGTTCAATTGTTTTATTTGAAAAAGAAAAACGAGTTCCCCATATCTCAACCATCGCTTTTCCGGGAATCTTCTCAGAGGCTCTTCTATACACCCTTCATCGACACCGGCTCTATGCCAGTATCGGAGGGGGTGCCCATCCACAACTCTCCTCTTTTTTAAAACAATGCGGTTTTCCCGATGCCATCTGTTTTTCAGCTATAAGTTTCTGTCTCTCCCCTGAAACAACAGAAGAGGCAGTGATAGAAGCGCTTGCTATCATTGTTTCATCTGTCAAAAAACTTAAAAAGTTATGTATAACCCCATAAATATCACCCACCCGTGGGCCCATTACAGCAAAAAATTAGCGGAACGGATCGTGCATCCACTTTACGCTGGATCTTTTTGTGATGACGAAATCGACTTCGACTCTCGACTGATCGTTATTTCAGAGAGCTTGACTGAGTCGGTTCTCATCTTTTATTGGATCGTCAATGAGAATAATGGGATGATTACCCAAGTCCGGTATCAAGTTTTTGGAGCTTCAGCCCTTATTGGGGTACTTGAAGCCTCATCCCAATTGCTAGTGGGAAAAAATTATGTTCAAGCTAAACGGATTAGCGCCGATCTTATTGATCGAGAGTTAAGGGATAAAAATAATGAAAGGGCATTTCCTCCAGAGGCCTCCACTCATTTTGCCTTGATCCTCAAAGCGATTGAGAAAGGAGCTGCGCAGTGCCTTGACATCCCCTTTGACGAGATCTATACACCTTTATCTGAAGAGACCTCGTTTCAAGAAAAAGGGTATGAGGGGTGGACACTTTTATCTAAAAAAAGAAAAAATTAAGATGATTGAAACCCTTATGCAAGAAAAAATACGACCCTATATCGAACTCGATGCTGGGGGAATCCGAATCGTTGATCTTTCGGAAAAGAATGAACTTTTCATCGCTTATGAAGGCTCCTGCACCTCGTGTCCGTCAGCAACCGGATCGACGCTAAACGCCATTCAACAAATTTTACAAACACACCTCGATCCAACCCTTATCGTAACCCCAGACGCCTCATTTTTAGAATAGCTTTTTCTCAGCTCATTTTTGTATATACCGAAATAAGCTGAAACCTTGGATTTGGACCGTCGCGAAAGTCCTCGCGGTTGGATCTTATCGCAACGTCGCTCGTATTGAGAAATACGGGCTAGTTGCGGTCGTCCAACCCCCGAGGCTTTGGCGGTGTCCAAATCCAAGTTTTCAACTCATTTCGGTATAGTTTCGAAAGAAGTCTAATAAGTATCGGTTAAATACCGTTTTTTTTGACGGAGTTGCTGAACGTAGAGTTTGGCCAATGAGCTGGAGAGACCTCCCTCTTCTTCACAAATTTGATGGAGAGTTCGGTCAACATCTTTGGCCATTGGATTCGCTTCTCCACAAACATAAATATGCGCCCCCTCCTGAAGCCACAGCCAAACATCAGACCTTTTTTCATATAACCTATGCTGAACATAAACCTTATCGACCCCATCGCGCGAGAAGGCTAAGTCAAGATTCAGCTCTCCTTTTTGAACAAAAAAATTCAAAAATTCTTTATAAAAAAAATCATATTCACGATTCCTTGCACCAAAAAAAAGCCAATTTTTTCCTGAAGCTTTACGAAAGCCTCGCTCTTGTAAAAACCCTATAAAGGGAGCTATTCCGGTACCAGGCCCCAGCATAATAATGGGAGTCTCATCGTTAGGCAATGTAAAGTAGGGTGTTGACTGGATGTAACAACGAAGAGCCGTTTTACTAACCTCAGCTCGGTGACAAAGAAAATCTGTCGCAACGCCGTATCGAATTTGATCCCCTCGTTGATAAGAAGAAAGTGCAACGACAAGATGAATTTCTCCAGGATAACATACTGGCGAGGAGGCAACCGAATAAAACCGCGGCAAAAGAGGAAAGAAGGCCAAAAGAAAAGATTGAAAAAGAGATCGATCTAAATGAAAGGTGGTCAAAAAATCAATGATCTCATGCACAGCCATGTAACGGTCCCTTTTCTCCTTTTCCTCTAAAAGTTCTTGAATCCTGTAATCGTGAGAAAAAAGTTTAAGAAATCGAATGTTGAGACGGGAGATATCAACTTTTTTTGTAAGAAAAATTTTTAAAGAAGTTGTTTCCTGGGTCCTAGGGTCAATGACAACCGTCTCAGGGTCCTCTTTAATGACTTCGATCAAGCGTGCCACCAAGAAGGGATCGTTATCGGCATAGATCGCTAAAGCATCCCCAACTTTAAAGCTGATTGAAAGGGTAGCCACATCCAATACGATGTGATACGTCTTTTTGCTGGAACCCAATTTTGTTAAAAGATCCCTAGACTTAATCTCAGCATAAAAAAAAGGTTTTCTATTATTCATTAGACAGATTAGAACCAAAAACGTAGTCTGAAGTCGATGCTTCGTTACCTACTCTTATTACTTTTTTTATCGAGCTGCGAAGGATCTGGATATCAAGAGTCGTATATTCTCTCACACGATCAGCAAGAGACCTCCGCTGAAAAAAATGGACTTTAGCTAGCCGCGTGCAAAAACTCCCTACAATTTCCTCTTTCCCACCTATTTACAAGAAGTTCTTGTCTTTTAGTTGAAATTCCGCCCAAAAAATTGATGGCATTTAGAAGCCGCGCACGGCAGCGAGGCTTACCGAGCAACTCGAACGAATGATAAAGCGAGGGCCCCTGATGTTTTCCCATAATGGCAGCATAAAGAAGTGGTATAACGACTTTTTTGTGAACAACGCCAAACATCTCCGCTACCTCCTTAGAGGCCTCCTCAATCCCACCGTACTGCCAGTTTTCTCTTTTATCAAGACTCAAAATAACCGCTTGTAGGATCAGCGCACTCACCCCTATATCGATTCCATCAAAGGAAAAAAGAGCTGGAGTGTAAGGGAGGTGATTAATAAAAAAGAAGGAACAAAGCTCCATAAACTCACCAAAAGTTTTCATCCTAGTATGGCAAAGTTGAGCTAATGCTTTCATAAAAGATTCATTAAACCCCCACGCTTGAATTTTATCCCATAGCTCCGGTACCGGAATTTTGTGAACAAGATACTGCTGATTGAGCCAGTCTAACTTCTGAACGTCAAAAAATGCACCCGATGTCCCAATTCTTTTGGGATCAAACGATCCGATAATTTCATCGATAGAATAAATTTCTTGATCGTGGGGCATACTGTAACCCATAAGGGTAAGAAAATTCAAAACCGATTCAGGAAGGTAGCCACTATCTCTATAGTAAAATATCGAGGTAGGATTACGTCTTTTCGAAAGCTTTCTCCCATCTTTTCCAAGAAGAAGAGGAAGGTGCATGTAGATAGGAGGCTTCCACCCAAAGCTGTCATAAAGCAGAAGGTGCTTTGGAGTAGAGCTCATCCACTCATCCCCCCGAATAACGTGGGAGATCTCCATCAGGTGATCATCAACAACATGCGCCAGATGATAGGTTGGGAAACCATCCGATTTGAGTAAAACTTGATCGTCAATATCGCTCCAAGGAGAGGTAATCCGACCCTTAATCCCATCTTCAAACAGACACTCTCCCGTCAACGGAACCTTGAGTCGAACCGAATAAGCCTCCCCTGCTGCCTCTCTCATCGCAACCTCTTCTTGACTCAAGTTCCTGTAACGACGATCATAACCCCCTCGTTTCCCCATCTTCGCTCCCATCTCTCGCATCTCGGCTAACTCTTCAACCGTGGCAAAACATTTATAAGCCTTCCCTGCTTTAAGCAATTGCTGAACATAATTTTTATAAATTTCACTCCTCTCTGACTGTCGATAAGGAGCAAAAGGCCCTCCGACATCAGGGCCCTCATCCCACTGAATGCCAATCCAGTGAAGAGCTTCAATAATATTCTTTTCATACTCAGGTGATGAACGAGCACGATCGGTATCTTCAATTCGAAGAATGAACTTTCCCCCTAAGTGTTTGGCAAAAATCAAATTAAAGAGAGCAACATAGGCGGTTCCTAAATGGGGATCTCCGGTAGGGGAAGGGGCAATTCGTACTCGTACCGCCATAACGCTCCATTTTTATAAAGAAAAACTCTATACTTTGGGGTTGGACAATCGCAACTAACTCGTATTTTTCTCAACATGAGCGACATTGTGATATGATCCAACCGTGAAAGCTTCGGGCCAGATCCCAATTTTTCAGTTCACTCCGGTATAAAGCAGACTTTCAAGTTGCTCGAGTGTAACATGGTCTAAAAATTATGTTCAAAATAAAAAAGCTACCCAAAACGACCAAAAAACCACATCTGGAACAGGCCCACCTTTACTGGAAACACCTTTTAAACCCTAGCGACATCGCTATCGATGCGACCTGCGGAAATGGAAAAGATACCCTTTACCTAGCTAAACTTCTCCCTCAAGGGCATGTTTATACTATCGATATCCAAACCGCCGCGCTCGAAAAAGCTCGCGCCTCTGTCATTTCCACCAACATAACTTTTCTTCACCAGTGCCACACACAACTACCGTCCAAGCCAGTTAAGTTAGTTGTTTATAATTTAGGATACTTACCTGGAGGGAATAAACTTATCACCACAATGGCCTCTACCACAATAAGAAGTATTGAAAAAGCAGCAACGCTTCTTGTCCCAGGGGGCGCCTTAAGCGTCACCTGCTACCCCGGTCATACAGAAGGGGCTTTGGAGTTAGCAGCTCTTTTTCATTGGATCGAAAAAATTGATCATAAAAAATGGGAAATAACTTACAGCCAATGGCGTCCCTTATCACCAACTATTTTTTTTATTTTAAAAATAAAAAATTGAAAATTGGACCCCTACAAAGGCTCGGGGTTGTACAATCGGAACGATACAGAATTAAGCTACACACTTCTCAAAAATAGCATAGAATGTCTCTCTATCGACCCCATTACAACCCAGCTCATTAATCGGTTTTGAGCTTCCATGAAAATCAGACCCCCCGCTAACCAGCCATCCATTGGTCTTGGCTATTGCAACCCACCCCCCCCGATCTGGTATGCGAGCATAATATCCCTCTAAGCCATCAAAAGAAAACTCTAGCAACCCCTTTTTTAATAACCGCTTCGGTAACAGCTGCGGGTGGGCAATAAAGAGCTTCCCTCCTGAGCAACGGATTACACCCATTGCCTCATCAATACTAAAAGAGGCCCCTTTTGTATAACGAACATAACACCGTTTATTTTCTCCAAGATATTGGGTAAACGCTTCCTTAAACGTTTTGATGTAACCCTTCTTTAGCATGAGTTGTGCAATATGAGGACGACCAATGGTCTCCCTTCCTCTTAGCGTGAAAGTCAACTCTTCATAGGTAATGGGAAAGCCAATTTCCTCTAATTTTTTTAAAATAGCCCGGTTCCTTTCTTCCCTTTGTTCTTGATGCCGGTGACAAAGTTGATGGATCATCCTAGATGAAAGATCAAAATCATATCCCAACAGGTGGACGGGAAACCCTTTGAATTCGGAAGAAAGCTCAATTCCCGTTCCGAGTGAAAGACCCGACTCTTTTGCCGCTTTGATCGCAAGGTGATAAGCTTCAACCGTATCATGATCGGTAATCGATAACCCCTTTAGCCCCACCTCTTTAGCCCTTTTGATCAACTCTACGGGTGTCATTGACCCATCAGAAGCCGTTGTATGGCAATGTAAATCTCCCCAATAAGCGGTTTTCATGAAGGGATAACCTCTATTTCCATTTCGAGCTTTTCTCCTGTCCGTTGATAAACAACCTGTTGGACATAATGAACCAGGTTGATAACATCTTGAGTGGTTGCGGCATCTTTATTGATGATAAAGTTGGCATGTTGATGAGACACCTCTGCTCCACCCCACCTAAACCCCTTCAACCCACACTGTTCGATTAAAGCTCCTGCTGAAAAGCGCGGTGGATTCCGAAAAACACAGCCACAAGAAAATTCTTGATACGGCTGTTTCTTAAGGCGAGAGTGAATAATCGAAAGTTGCTTTTCTTTGGCGGCCTGAGAACGGTTCAGTTTAAACCGGGCAGCGGCAATCCCGCACCCCTTTTTTTGAAAAGAAGAAAATCGATAGCCCCATTCAAGCTTTTCCTTTGATAACTTTTGGAGATGACCTGACTGATCAATAAAAGTAACTTCCGTTAAATACTGAAATGCCTCCCCTTCATTGGCCCCGGCATTCATGTAAACGGCCCCCCCCACAGATCCGGGGATCCCAGAAGCAAATTCAAGCCCACTCCACCCTTTTCTCGCCGTCTGAATCCCCAAAAGAGAAAAGCTGTAACCTGATCCTACAAAAAATTCCCCATTATCCTCCTGACAAAAAAGAATTTTATTCAAAATGACGAGACCATCAAAACCTGTGTCATCAAAAAGAACATTGGAACCTTTCCCCAAAATCATGTAACGAAGCTGACGAAGGTGACAATATTGTAAAATTTTTTGAAGATCGGAAACCGAACTCACCTCTTTAAAAAATTTGGCCCGGCCCCCAATACCAAACGTTGTTAATTTTTTGAGCTCTTTCCCTTCTTCAAACTGCATTAATCAGTTTTTTTTTATAAAGCGCATCAAGAATTCCATTAATAAATCTGCTACTCTCAATCGTTGCAAATTTTTTGGCAAGACGGACAGCTTCACTAATAGCGACCTTTGGAGGGACCTCATTTGAAAAATAGAGTTCATAGATTCCAAGACGCAAAACAGCCCTTTCTACATGAGGAATTCTATCAAATTCATAACCAAACGCCGTCTGAGCAATCATCCGATCGATGCTCAAAAGCTCAGATTGAACTCTTTGAAAAAAAGTCTCAATCTGGTATAAATTTTTTTTAGAAATTTTATGATACCGTGTTAAAAAGGGGGCTATATCTTCGATCGCATTTGAAGTAAAGCCCGCACTGTATATGAAATGAAAGATGATTTCTCTTGCTTTTTGTGGTGTCATGGTCACCCCACAGAATATAGCGGCTTCATTCTTCTTTTTCAAGTTGAGATTAAAGTGCCATACCTGATAAATCTTTTAGATGGGTTCTAAATAGCTTCATTATGTTCAGAGTTTTTTTGTGGATTATTCCTGTTTTTCTTTTCCTCTCAGGGTGTGGAACTAACACCGTTATTGTCAACGATGTGGAAGAGCGAGAGGCCAACGAAATTGTCGTTTTTCTGGCCGCTCGAAATATTGATGCTAAAAAAATACCTCTTAAAACTTCTCAATCTGCGGGAGATAATACCGCTCCTCTCTACAGCATCGCCGTTGATATAAAAGACACCACCAATGCTATGGCAATCCTCAATCAAAATGGC
This sequence comes from Parachlamydiales bacterium, assembly GCA_963777025.1. Lineage (GTDB taxonomy): Bacteria > Chlamydiota > Chlamydiia > Chlamydiales > Rhabdochlamydiaceae > PALSA-1444. Next base: position 1,202 of record CAVZOR010000004.1, on the reverse strand, counting down.
CTCCCCCGAAAGAAAGGGACCAATCTTTTAGAGTTATTTGCAAAACAAGGTTTAATGACGACCGAAAAAGAGGAAACCATTCGGTATCAGGCAGGGTTAGAACAGCAACTTGCCAACATGATTAGGAAGATTGATGGTGTCCTCGATGCCGATGTGCAGCTTTCCTTCCCAACGGAATCGAATACGGGCGCGGCCTCCCAAACACCGCCTCAGCGATTAAAAGCAGCCGTTTATGTGAAACATCAGGGTATTGTAGATGATCCCAATAGCCACTTAATTTCTAAATTCAAGAGACTTGTGGCGGCAAGTGTTGCCGGACTTGATATTAACGATGTGACGGTTATCGCCGACCGTTCTCGGTTTTCTGATGTCATGATGGGAACAACGTTGGAAGGTAATGCGAGTCAGCCAAAGGACTACACGACGATCTGGTCAATCGTCATCTCTGAGTCTGTCTCCCGCTTTCAGCTATTTTTCTTTTCATTGATAGCCGCTAATCTTCTCTTTCTTCTTTTAATGGTCTGGATAATTTGGAAATGTTATTCCATTCTTCGAGATCAGGGAGGAGTTCAATCTCTTTTAGCCCGTTGCCCATCAAAGTGAGTGAGCCAACAGCAAAAAAAGAGACCCATATCATCTCTGCTATTAATGTACAAAATTTTGAGTCAAAACATCGCAAATTGACTGAGATATGACGTTTGCCGTCGGGTTATTTTCTTTTGCCGCACCCTGTAGTGCAGGTGTAATATAAATTAAGTATAATAAATATCGTAGTATGGGTAGTCGTGTAAACACTGCTTCAGTGTGTGAGAGTGTGCATCGGAGCATCCACAGCGTTTTTGCAAATACAATCGTGACGAACCAGAAGAATTGGTATTGTACGTCGCTTACACGTACAACATAGCCACGCATTCAGCTACGACTTATTCGCCATGCTACTTGATGTTCGGGCGTGAGGCGAAAACGAATTTGAACAATTTGCTGGAAATCCCCGACGAGGAGATGACGGAGACATCGGAAAGCTACGCGTAGGAGGTAACGCAAAAGCTCGCGGCGGGCTTAGGACCTGATGTACAAGGGATTAAATTGTAAGTTAGAACGAGTGAAGAAACATTATGATTCACATGTGAAGCCGGCTCAATTCAAAGCGGGACAATTTGTATAGTATCACTGTCCTCGTCGCAAACCGGAATTGAATTTGA
>CAVZOR010000003.1:0-294066 GCA_963777025.1 Parachlamydiales bacterium | reverse complement strand
AGTGGACTGAAAAATTGGAATTTGGACCCCACCAAAGCCCCTGGAAAGGTCTAAGGGTTGGACGATCGCAACTAGCTCGTATTTCTCAATACGAGCGACTTCGGTATAGACCTAACGAAAAAAAAGAGACCCGGTCCTTTACTAATTTTTTATTAATCCATTCCGTTTCCTTGGATACATTGAACATTCTCAATTTATCGACCTTAAACCAAGCGACTTATTCGGTTAAGGCTAAATGCCGTTTTTTTGGAAAAGAAGAGGTGTTTTCATTCAGAGGGAAAATCGACTCCCCTGAGTTAGAGCTCCTTCTTTTTTTTAATGGTAATAAAAAATTAGATCAAATTAGTTGCGATTTAAAAGCGACCGTTAAATCGACTCATCCCTTTTCCCCCTTTTTTACGTTTCCCTATCCCCTTTCAAAAGAACCTTGCTTTCAGCTAAAAAGCCGCTTTACAGGATCACTAAAGTGCCTCGAAACCTTTCTATTTCATGATCCTTTTCTAGCAAAAGAGATAAAAAATTCTATTAAGGGAGAGTTACAGCTTAAAATTGATCCCTTTTCTCTTAACAAGGGAGTTTTGCTTGATTTCAGACCCCATTTTTTAAGTCCCCTTTCGTTGGAGACCAGTTTTGCACTCCACTCTGATCACCAATTCGATCTTTCATCGTTTATCCTAACCTCCCCCTTCCTCTGCATTAAGGGAGCGGCTCAATTTAATGACCATTTTTTTCCGAAAAAGATCGCCTCCTCCTTTTTGATCCCGCGCCTCTCTCTGTTTAGTTCCGTTGTTAAGGGGATCGTAGAGGGAGAGATTAACTATGATGAAAAAAATTGCCAAATCAAGTTGAGAAGTGATCAGATCGATGTCAATAAAGTCCCTTTTTTTGGTGTGACCGCTCAACTTACTGCGGCATCAGAACGGGAAAAATGGGCAGGCTCTATTTCACTTGTTGCTCCACACCCAACAGTTGGATTTACGGGAAATGTCGATTTCAATTTATGCGATTACCCTCTTCTTCAGCTCAACGACATTGAGATTCGATCCCCCGAAAAAACACTTTTTTCAGGACGATTATCTGTTGATCTTCCCCATTTCACCCCTATTGAAGGAGATGCCTTTTTCCAAATCACGGATCTCCTCCCCTACTCCTCTCTTATCCCCATCTCCGTAGCGGGTCAGATTGGAGGAAATATTCATCTTGAGAAAGAGATCTTTTCCCTTCAAGGTGTCGCAAAGGGATTTAAAATGAATAACTTTACGGCATCAAGGATGGAAATCGACTTAGGAACCGATTTCTCTGGTGGAATCAAAACCCCGAAAGGTGGCTTAACTATAGAAATTGAAAATGGATTTTTATCCGACCTCTATATTGATTTCTTCCGCTATAGTATGGAATCGGCAAATGAAGATTGGAATTATTTTTTTCAGGCAAAAGGAGAGTGGAAAAAATCGTTTGATCTTCTCACAGAGGGAGATCTTTCTTTATCGCCAGATTATTTTCGTTGGCATTGCAAAACCTTGGAAGGGGCTTTACTTGAAAAGTCTCTTAAACTTCAGCACCCTTTTGAACTAGCCCTAAAACAAGGAAGTGGCCATCTCACCAACTTTGAGATGCATCTAGAAGAAGGTTCTATTCTAGCTTCCCTTCAGTGGAATCGTAAAAGTTCTAAAATTTTTCTAAAAGCTCATCATTTTCCCCTCGATTTTATTACTCTTTTTTCACACCGATTTTCGTTAGAAGGGTTTTCATCAATTGAGATTGATCTAGAAAGTTTTCAAGATAACCTACAAGGACACCTTAATTTTCTTTTGGAACGGGCCGATATCCTTCAAAAAGGGGCGGTAACCCCCATCCAAACAAAGGGATCGATACAAGCTCATATTAATAAAAATATTGTCCAGCTTCACTCCCACTTAGTTGCAACTGAAGAACAATTTTTGGATTTTTCAGGATCTTTTTCTATTAATTATAGACACAATCCTTTTCATATTTCCGTTAATCCAAAAAAAAACATCGCTGGCCAATGTGTTATTGAAGGGCATATTGACCAGTTACTTGATTTTATTAATTTGGGAACGCAACGGATTGGAGGTTTTTTATCATGCGATCTCATTTTCAGCGGCACTTTTGAAAAACCAGTTATTTTTGGACCCTTCTTCATTCAAGAAGGGTTTTATCAAAATTATTTTATTGGCATGTCAATCCAACATATTGCCATCAAAGCCAGTGCAAAGGGAGCTCAATTTTTTCTCAGTGAGATTAGTGCTAACGATGATGGTCGGGGTTTGTTAACAGCACAAGCGACACTCGATTTAAAGCCTAAGCTTCCCTTTGTAATAGAGGGTAGCATTAAAAATTTTCATGTGATTCAACTTGATTGGTTGGCGGCTGCCTGCAGTGGCCCCTTTAAAATCACGGGAAATTTAGATAAAGGATTAGTTGAAGGTGCCCTTACCGTTAACGAAGCAGAGATTAAAATTCCTGAACAACTCCCCCGTGATCTCCCCTCTCTTCCCGTTAGTTTTATCAATCGGCCAAAACACTACCAACCTCTTGTTGATCTCCATTCTGAAGGATACCCTTTTCATTATGATCTTGATATCATCGCTAAAGAGAACATTCATCTATCAGGAAGGGGCGTTGACGCACAACTTGAGGGAAAGATTCACCTTACGGGTAAAAATCTTAACGCCTTAGCCTTAGGAACGCTCAATACCCAAAAAGGAAAGTTTTCTTTTTCAGGAAACGATTTCAACATCACCCAAGGAGAGCTTATTTTTGCTGAGTCAGGAAACTTTTTGAACATTACTTGCGTAACAGAAACCTCTGGTATCACTGTAACCGTCTTATTTCAAGGGACACTGAGTGAGCCAAAATTTAGTTTTCAATCTAATCCTCCCTTATCGACAGGAGATATCTTAGCTCGTATTCTTTTCAACAAAGAGATTGCAGAACTCACAACACTTCAAGCCCTTCAACTGGCTAATACGATTGTGACCCTTTCAATCGGAGGTGGAGGCCCTAACGTTATAGAAACTCTGCGCAAGAATCTTGGGATTGATCGATTATCGATTTCGGCCTCTGAGGAAACGGGACAACTCTCCATTCGGATCGGAAAACAAATCACAAAAGGGATCACCATCACCCTTTCTCAAAGTACTGAAAGCAGTCAGGTCATTGTCGAAGTTCAACTTAACGGCGGGTTCATCCTTCAAGCTGAAACACAGGAAGATGACCAAGGAAAGTTTTCATTTAAATGGAATAAAAATTACTAAGAAAAAAAAACCACAAACAGTACCGAAATGAGCTCAAAAGTTGGTTTTGGACCTCGCCAAAGCCTCGGCGTTGGACGATCGCAACTAGCCCGTATTTCTCAATACGCGCGACGTTGCGATAAGATCCAACCGCAAGGACTTTCGCGACGGTCGAAAATCAAATTTTCGGCTCACTTCGGTATAAATAACGATTCGGAAAGTGAATAAACCCAAGGAAGGAAAGAGAAAAAATCGAATTTACAGAAAAACTATTACTTCACCAAACAATTTCTAGCAAACTTCTTCCGGCTCTGAATTTACAGAACAAATTTCACACTACCGACGAGGGCTCAATTAAAGAACGTTCCCCTTAGATTTTTTGGCTTTTTTCGTACCTTAAGAAACCCAATGACTATGATGGTGTTTTTTACGCTTGGTCTTCGCTTGCCAGCGCTTAGGCTTTTCTTTGAGGGTAACCTCCGGCTCCTCTTGCTTACTCTCAAACAGAGACCTTGCCCCTGCCAGTACTTTCACCGGTACTCGCAGCGCTCCCTTTACCTTTAATAGCATCCACGCAGCTCCTTCGCGAACAGCATTACCTTCTGGTCTCTGAAGGAGATCTGCATCATTGATTGCATCTTCATAGGAAGAATCTCCGCTGCTGCTTGTGTCTTCATAGCCATCATTTGCTACTTCTCCGCTTGCTCCTTGAAGGTCGGCACTACCGTTTGCCGCCCCTCCGCTTGCTCCTTCTGGTCTCTGAAGGAGATCTGCATCATTGATTGCATCTTCATTGGAAGAATCTCCGCTGCTGCTTGTATCTTCATAGCCATCATTTGCTACTTCTCCGCTTGCTCCTTGAAGATCAGCACTACCGTTTGCTACTTCTCCGCTTGCTCCTTGAAGGTCGGCACTACCGTTTGCCGCCCCTCCGCTTGCTCCTTCTGGTCTCTGAAGGAGATCTGCATCATTGATTGCATCTTCATTGGAAGAATCTCCGCTGCTGCTTGTATCTTCATAGCCATCATTTGCTACTCCTCCGCTTGGTTCTTGAAAGACCCGAGAAAAGCTTTCTCCCTCCTCAGAGCTGAATCCCTGATCATCGGGTTCTTCCAAGTGCATCCCTGAAAGAGTTCTATTGGAGTTCCGCACCAATCGACCATCAAGCCCTTTTAAAACATAAGGTTGAGGAAGGCTCTTTGAAAATAAACTAAACACGCCTTTTCTATATGCACCTTCATAGATATCTAGGTAGTGCAATGCTAGAAGACTATACTTTATTTTTTTCGCTCTTTTTTCTCCTCGAATCCTACGGTTTCCATCTGAAAAACCCTCATTTTGTAACCTTATTAGAGGGTCATGTGAAGAAGAACAACCTACCTGATATCTACAATAGGTTTCTCCAATTTTTCCATAAGCCATTTGAAGTAAAGGCCGCAAAACAAAGTAGGTAAAAAATAGAGCGCTTACTAAACCAACCCCTAATCCTACTCTGATGCAAACTCTGGTGCAAAGAGGAAGAGCATTAAATGAACTGACCACACGACCCGCTAAAGACGGGACCTCTTTACATGCTTTTATCCCATTATTTATGAAAGAATTGAACAGTTCACTAATTCTTTCTCCTACTTTTGCAAAGCTAGAAACAACATTAATTTTTTGAGTAAGACTCATCGAACTCGTTACTAACTTGCTATTTATTATTTGATTTGCTGTAATTGCGCTCATTCTTTTTCACGATTTTAATAAAACCATTAGGCGAAAGGTGAGAATATTACAAATTGTTAATTTAATAGGAAGATATTTTTATTTAAAAATATTATTTTAATATAATTAAAAAGTTTTTTTTAATCTAAAACAAAGTGATAAAGAATAAACAATTCTTTTGTTCTAAAGAACCTGAAAACCCCTCTGATAAACCGACTAGAAGCTAAATCCTTTTAGAAGATTTGACAATCAAGGCGACTTTCGCAAACCTTTTCCTACGGTCAGTAAAAATCTTAATATTCTTGGCTTAGGTTTATACCGAAATGAGTTGAAAACTTGGATTTGGACCCCGCCAAAGCCCCTGCTAAGGTCTGAGGGTTGGACGATCGCAACTAGCCCGTATTTTCTCAATACGAGCGACGTTGCGATAAGATCCAACCGCGAGAGCTTTTACAACGACCCAAATCTCAATTCTTCAGTCCACTTCGATATAGACGAAACAATCTGTTTTATGGATGGTGTTCGCCGAATCGTATCTTTTTTCGCGATGAAAATTTTTTGAATCAAAAATTTCATTCATGAAAAAATTATTTTGGTTTGCAGCGAGGGCTTGGAGGGTTTCCCTTGGTTCCTTTTGGATACACGGATCGGAGGGAAAGGGTTGTTAGGGTTTAGCCTCAAGCCAGAACCCTTCTCACCCTTTAAAACATAGGAAATTTGTTCATCACTCTTTTTAAGATTCGCTTCATGGTTCGGGTGGCCCGTAGCTTCCAGAAGAGCCACCCCTTGATCTCGCCCCATTTCTGAAATCAACTGAGGTTCATTTGGATTCGCCTCATCCATCTGAAGAGTTAGCGCACGAGCTACTCCTTGCTCTGCAAAAACCTCCTCTTTACCTTCGTTCGGTTCTAGAGTCGTCTCTTGTCGATTCCGATCCCCATCAGGCGGGGCAATTCGATCCTCCATCGACTCAAAAACAAAAGGCCTTTCCTGATGCGAAGCTGACCCCTGCCGTTCAGCGGGACCCGCCCCCAAATCCCCCTCAAGCTCACGTCGATTCGCTTCACCCATCCAAACGCGGCCAAGAGTTGGCCAACGAGCTACTCCCTCGTCTGCTCGCAAAAAAACTCTTTCTTCACCTTCATTCGATTCTAGAACCGTTTTTTGTCGACTCCGACCCCGATCAGGGCGGTCAATTCGGTTCTCAATCGACTCAAAAACAAGAGGCTGTTCCTGATGCAATTTTGGATTCTGCTGCTCACCAGGACCCACCCCTAGATGCCTGCTTACGTCAGTCTGTATTTGAGGCGGTGGATCAAGGTTTTGTCGTTGACGAAAAATAACGTAGACGACACGAACAACTAACGCAACGGCGATTATTACAGCAAATAAACCAAGAGCTGCCTTAACAGAAAAAGGGGAAATAACAAATGAATTGACCGTATGGCGGCCTAAATTTGGAATCGCACGGGATAGGCTATTAATCTTTGTTATAACGGGTGTAAAAACAGAAATAACGCCCTTGCTTGGCTGAAAAAATTTCACCGGCTTGACCATGACTTGAGTGGCTGTTATCAGAAATAGACCCCCTGTTCCTTTTTTATTCGTTAAAATAATATAAAGACTAATTATATATAACATCAATACCATTTAATGATAGCTTATTTTTTTGGTAGTGTAATATTTGTTCTGTAAATTCAGAACGAAAGGTTTTAAATAACCCTTATTTTAAAGAGGTTTTAAGAAAAAACATGTTAAATAAAAAGGGAAATTTTATAAATTCAGACCAAACAAAGGATGCCCCGACTAAATCATTAAAATCTAATTGGTTTTGGACCCCGCCAAAGCCCCTGCTAAGGTCTGAGGGTTGGACAATCGCGACGGTCCAAATCCAATTTTTCAGCTCATTTCGGTATAAATGAAAATGACACCTCTGACACAGAAGGGAAGCCCTTTCGGCCATTTTCATCTCTGATTGACGTTTTATGCTAACTCAGATTAAAATCACTGCCCATATGAGCTCCCTAATCCCCTCTGTACCCTCCCCTCTTTCAATCGACCTGTTGGTCGAGCTGCACGAGCTCACTGAAGACAAAGCGGTTTACGCTTCCCGTAAAATCCCCCATCCCGATGAACGGTTGATCGTCCTGAAAGATTCCCCTGAAGCCCTTGAGGCTTTGAAAAAATCTAAAAATGAAGCTAGTGCCGCTTTCGAGAAAGCTGTAGAGGGAGTCTTGGACGATCTCCAGAAAGCTAGATATCAAGTTTTTTACATTATTCGGGAGTGTAGAGAGGCCAGCGATTCTTTCCATCCTTGGGGGAGAGATCAAGATGAAATTTTTGGCGCCGTGCGGAAAGCTAGAGACGACCCCTCTTACTGTCCCACGGCCCTGAAAGTTGAAGGTGAAGCCCTTGCCACTTTTCAGAAAACTCAGGGTGAAGCGACTGCCACCTTTCAGACAACTCATGATAAAACCAATGCCGCTTTTCAAAAATTTCACGATGAAACGAGAGCCGCTTTTCAGAAAACCCACGATAAAGCGATGACCATCTTACAGAAGAGGGCTAAAAACGAAGCGGTCCATCGTAAAAATAGTGAATCCATTGCCGCTTGCCGAAAAGCTTACTGTGAAACCAGCATCGTCCTGGAAGGTTCTTGTAAAGCCTTTAACTTTTTCAAGAATTCTCAAGATAGAACTGCTAACTTTTTCGAAAAAATTCGAAAACTATCGCTCGTCCTTAATAAAGCTAAACATGAAGCCCGTGTCGCTGCCCTGAAATCTACTAATGAATCGACTATCGAGGCTTCTATCGAGGCCGCCTTTGAGGCCGCTTTCGAAAAAGTTGAACATGAAGCTATCGACTCCAAAAATGTTCGAGATGAACTCATTGCCGATCTATGTTATATTGATCACCTCCTTGCTTCTCTTATCGCAATGGAAGCTCAAACCATTATTTCCACACAAAATCTCAAAGATCGAGTTGAGGCTCTTGCCTCTCTTCTGGAAGTTCAAGACGAAGCCATCGCCCCACCTTCCTGAAAAAAGGGGTGTTGACTTTTCAAAAACTTTGCATGAATCAGGTTTGATTTTTGGTATTTGCAAGCTCTGAAAAAATCCCTCTGTATGGACTTATACCGAAGTGAGTTGAAAATTTGATTTCCGACCGTCGCGAAAGCCCTCGAGGTTGGATCTTATCGGAACGTCGCTCGTATTGAGAAAAATACGGGCTAGTTGCGATCGTCCAACCCTCAGACCTTAGCAGGGGTTTTGGCGGGGTCCAGAACCAAATTTTCAGCTCACTTCGGTATAAAAGAAACGCCCTCTTTATGACGATCGAGAACCTTTTTTAAATGACCTCGAACACCACACGCTTAGCCCTCCCTGGAAAAGCCAGACCCCTTTTGGTTGGAGCCTTACAAAGAATGGTTACAGGATTTTTAATTGGAACGGGCTCCTCAACCGCCTGACTTGGTTTTTTTGTGGATGTGTGAACCTTAGGAAAAGTTTCAAAAACAACTGGACCCAGCCATCGATCAAGATTCACTATAGGATCCTTAGGTTGATCCGATGGCACGACGGGATCCTTCATTCGTTGAGGCACTCCATCATGGTTCTGTCTTTGAAGAAAAATGAAATAGGCAGCACTAATAACTAACGCTATCACGATTATCACAGCAGCTAAAGCAAGCCCTGCCTTAGCAGAAGGAGGAAGAGCAGTAAATAAAGTACCCACCGAGGATACTAAAGAGGGGATCATTCGATACATCCTTGACCTTTATTTATTATGCAAAAATCGAAAAGCGCGCCTACCCTTGTCGTTGCTCTCGTATAAAGTGAAAAAACAACAACACCTATCGGCGTAAAGTTTATCAGACTATTTATTGGTTGGCAATTCATTAATTAATTTACGGCTGCTGAAATTGTACTCGTATACTTTTTTTCATAAAAATAGAATACATAAGGTAGGCGTTTAATTTAAGACTGTTTTTTATTTTCAAATTAAAAAGTTTATCTACGGAAGTGGAGTGAAAAATTGGAACTTGAAACCCAAGGCTTTGGCGGGGTCCAAATCCAAGTTTTCAATTCATTTCGGTATATACCTTTATTTATCTTTTCTAGTAAAAAATAAATTTTAAAAAAATTTTATATTAAATAGAAATCATTACTATTTTTTATTTCTATATAAAAATTTATTGATATAAAGGTAACAAAAAGCTAGATACTGAAAACAATGATCTTACTTTCCCTTTTTTTATTTTTTGCTCACCCAAATCTTCTGGATGAAAATCAAAGCAAGTTTTCATTCGAGGTCAAAACAGGTTTAGACATAAAAAAATTTTTTTCTATTTCTTCTGCTTCTTACAAAAAAGAAGTCTCATCCGAGTCAGAGCTATCCCCCTATGAGTGTCGCCAAGAAATTCGAAGGTTAGCTAATGAGCTCCGCTCTTTGATCGAAGAGCTTGTTCGAGATTCAGATTTTGGCTTTTTTAAGAAAATCAAAATGCTTCGATCGTATTATCCCTATATTGATTTGTTAGAAAGGTCTGCTTTAGAGTGTTGTAGCGAAGGAGCCTCATCGAGGTGTTGTACGGAATCCCTTGTCGAACAAATAAAACTTTGGAATAGTAGGGGTCTTCCAAGGGACGTCAAGTAGCCGCTTTATAACCTACTAAAGGACTTTATTATGACAGTTGTTCGTAAAACTTTCAAACAAACCCTTTTTATTTATTTATGGATGGCAATAGGGGCATTCCTGGCGGCTTTTTCTATCCGAGTTTTCCTCATTCCCAACTCACTTATCGATGGAGGAACTGTTGGTATCGCCCTTATTCTTTCGAAGTTGTTTGGGGAGGCGTACCTTTCCTACTTTTTGGTTATTCTAAACCTTCCATTTATTTATTTAGCCTTCAAACATATTCGGCGTAGTTTTGTGGTTCACATGGTCGTAGCCGTTCTTCTTTTTGCAATTTTTCTTACGGCAACCTCACTAATCACACCCTTTTTGGGAGACCCTATTGAGGTAATTGTCATTGGAGGCGCCCTTTTAGGGGTTGGCGTTGGGTTGATCATTCGTCATGGAGGTTGTTTAGATGGAACAGAAATTTTAGCCCTGATTATCAATCGAAAGAAAGGGTACACGGTAGGTCAGGTCGTTTTATTTATCAATGTTTTTATCTTTACTGCCTACGGTTGGATTTTTCTTAACTGGCACTTTGCCCTTCAATCATTAATTACTTATATCGTAGCGTTTAAAATGATTGATTTGGTTATTACAGGATTAGATGAAATTAAGTCAGCGATTATCATTTCCTCAAAGCCAAAGGAACTAGCAACAGCGATTATACATGAACTTGGCCTTGGATTAACGATCATGCACGGAAAAGGAGGGTTTAGTGGAGATAAGCGAGACATTCTCTATATCATTGTTGAACGGCTTGATTTAGCGGAGCTTAAAAAAATTGTTTTGAGAGAAGATCCAACAGCTTTTATGGCCATTGAAAATTTGCATGAGGTGGTCTATGGAAAGCAGGCCAACCTTCCTTACAAAAAAAAATATCGTCCGCCACTTCCCCACAACTAGGCACCAAAACTAGGCAGAAAAATGGAAAAAAAGAATAAAAAAGAAAAACCTACCTCTTGGGATTCTTGGCGTATTTTTAGAATTTTGTCCGAGTTTGTGGATGGATTTGAAGTGATGACCTCCCTCGGCCCCTCGGTGGCGTTTTTCGGAGGGTCGGCAATTAAAAGTGAGGATCCCTATTATGAACAAGCCGTTCTTCTTGCTTCTAAATTAGTGAAAAAAGGATTAGGGGTGATCACAGGCGGAGGGCCTGGAATCATGGAAGCAGCTAATAAAGGGGCTCAGCTAGAAGCAGGAAAGTCGTGCGGGCTTTGTATTGACCTTCCGGATGAGGAGAATCCTAACCCGTTTATTGATCAAAAATATCTTCTTCGCTTCCGTTACTTTTTTGTTCGTAAAGTCATGTTTATTCGGTATGCACAAGGTTTTGTCGTTTTTCCTGGAGGATATGGAACCCTCGACGAACTTTTTGAAGCTTTAACCCTTATTAAAACTCGAAAAATTTCAAAATTTCCTATTTTTCTTTTTGGTAAATCGTACTGGTCAGGTCTAATGAGTTGGCTTAGAGAAGTCCCTCTTGCTCAATATAACGTCAATCCCGAAGATCTTGACCTCATTAAACTCACCGATGACGTCGATGAGATTGTTGAAGATATTCAGAAACATTATGAAGCAGCTCAATCTTTTGAAAATTTTTAAAAAAAATAAAACTATATACCGAAATAAGCTGAAAACTTGGATTTGGACCGTCGCGAAAGTCCTCGCGGTTGGATTTTATCGCAACGTCGCTCGTATTGAGAAATACGGGCTAGTTGCGATTGTCCAACCCTGAGGCTTTGGCGGGGTCCAAATCCAAGTTTTCAACTCATTTCGGTATACCTGAGTGAACTGAAGATATGAATTCCGTTGCCAATAATTCAACTGCGATTTGCTGTCTCATTTGTAGAGAGGATTACAAAAAAGACGAGGCCGAAGACGTTCGAGAAGTAATCGAATTACAATGTGACCATCTTTTTCATATTGCTTGTTTAAAACCAATGGACAGGCCAATCGATCTCCCCCACATCTCGCGTAAGGAGGCTTTTCATCACTCTCGTACTAAGCCAAGGCGGTGCGCTTATTGTAACCAGCCTTCTGGGTATTTTCGTTTAGCAAAAGGAGAATTTGATGTCAGAAGAGTGCTCCCCCTTTATCTAGAAGATCTTGAAAAAGAGTATGAACATGATCAAAAGGTTCTTAACACCGTCCTTTTGATTAGAGAGAAAAGGGATATCCTTGAGTGGGATATTGATAATAGCCGTAGTTTCTTTTTAACTGTATTTAAAGTATTGACGGGCTTAAAAAGTTTAGGTGCACTTCGTACTATCGAGGAAGAAGCAGAGAGGTGGAAAAAGGTTACCTCTTTCGATCAGTATCCACTTGCTTTAAGAGAACGGGGTGTATTTGTCATCACGGATGCAGGGGATTTTCGTGTTTCTGTTCGGTATCTTGATAGAGCTATAAGGCAAATACGTAAAGAAGAAGAAGATAAACCGACGCCTCTCCAACTCGGGCTGGAGGAGCGGGAAAAAACGGTGAGAGATTTGAAAGATATTTTGCCGAAGTATTTCGGTATATGAACTGAAAAATTTGAGTTTGGACCCCCTCAAAACTTCCTGCCAAATAACCGGGACGGCTTTCGCGACGGTCAAGGTCTAATTTTTCAGTCCCCTTGGGTCTAGTGGCTTGAGTTTAGCACAGCAACGGTCAGCCGGCTAATCGAAATGAGCTTCTCTTGATCATTGAAAACTTCGATTGACCAAACCTGGGTAGTACGGCCTAAGTGATAGGGTCTTGCTATCGCCGTGAGCAACCCTGAACTTACCTGACGAATATGGTTTGTATTGATTTCAAGCCCAACACAATATTGACTTTGTAAGTCAACGGCACAGTTGGCTGCGGCACTCGCAACGGTCTCTGCAAGAACACAAGAAGCCCCGCCATGCATGATTCCGGTAGTTTGCCTAAGATGATCTTCAAAAGGCATCTGGGCCTTGAGATAGTCGTCACCAATCTCAGAAAAGGTAATACCCAAATGGGTCACCAATGTATTGATACACTTTTTTTGAAGCTCTTCTATTGAAAGCGGTGTTTTCCAGATTGACATTGCTCGAATGAGCTTCTCATCCTTATCTTTTCTCATCAAGTAATTTTTCAGCTTATTTCGGTATATACCGAAGAGAGCTGAAAATTTGGTTTTGGACCTCGCCAAAGACTCGGGGTTGGACGATCGCAACTAGCCCCTCAATACGAGCGACGTTACGATAAGATTCAACCCCGAGAGCTTTCCCAATGGCCCAAACCTCAATTTTTCAGCTCACTTGGGTTTAACGGTTTTTTTTTCAAAAAATTGTACAGGGTTATTGTTTTTTATCGAGACTAAAAAATTTCAATCACTATTATCGTAGCAGCTAATTGTATCCATTCGTATACTTAGGCCTCTCAAAAAATTTCAATTTTGGCGTGCCGAAATTTAGATTCTTTGAGCTGTAAAAATTTCTCGTAAGCGGATCTAATGACAGAGTTACCTGGCTTTGATATTCGTTACACCCAACTTTCTGATACGCCTTATTTACGGAAGTGGATGAAAAATGAGGCTGTTTTAAAATGGTTTCCCATGACAGCCGAACAGGATGTAGAAAACGCGATACAGTGTTGGATGGGGTTTGTTCGCTGGAATGCAAGTTTGACAGCAACAATAGACCAAGTTCCTTGTGGTTTGGCTACTCTTTTCCTCATGCCTTATAAAAAGGTTGCACATCATGCTCTACTTAAAATTGTGGTTGATCCAGAAAAGCAGAGAAAAGGGGTTGGTTATGCCCTCATTAAAAATCTTAAACATTTAGCTAAAGAATATTTTCATTTAGAAATGTTAGTAGCAGAGATTTTCGAAGGAAATCCTCTTTTCTTTTTACTGAAGAAAAGCAACTTTCACGAGCTTTTTAGGCAAAAAAAATACGTAAAAGAAGGAAAAGTTTATAAAGATAAAATTTGTCTGGAGGTTTTGCTATGACCATCTCCGTTCGCCTTTCTCTTTTTGAGGAAGAGCCTTATTTAATAGAATGGCTTTCCGATCCAGACAGTTTGAAGGGGTTCCCTATAACTGGTTTGAAAGAGATTGAGGACACCGTTCGAATTTGGCTAGGTCACACTAGGTTAAAATCGGCCTTTACCGCTTTCTTTCAAGATACTGTTGCCGGTATGGCGGTTCTTTATGTTCAACCGTATCAAAAAACTGCACACCAGGCCCTTTTTGCAATTATTGTCGATAAAAAATATCATAATAAAGGAATTGGCGGGGCTCTTCTAACCCATCTCACTAACGCAGCACGAGAACAATTTAACATTGAAATCCTTCATCTCGAAGTGTATGCAGAGAATCCTGCTATTCGGCTTTACGAACGGCATGGTTTTAAGTATTATGGTAAACACCCTCGCTTCATCAAGTTAGAAGATGGGACCTACCTCGATAAAATTTTGATGGAAAAACAACTCTCTCCCTCATCTAGTTGAAAGGATGGCCGGCCATAGTAAATGGGCGAACATTAAGTATCGAAAGGAGAAGGCCGATCGGCTTAAGGGAAAAAAATTCACCAAAATCACAAAGGAGCTTATTACGGCAACCAAGCTCGGAGGGAGCTCGGACCCTAAGTCAAATGTTCGGCTGAGGTTGGCCATTCAAAAGGCCAAAGCTGTTAATATGCCCAATGAAACGATCGAAAGAAATATCAAAAAAGCGACAACGGATGATCAAGGTCACTATGTCGAGACAATTTATGAAATTTACGGGAAGGGAGGTTTAGGAATTGTCTTGGAAGTTGTCACAGATAATAGGAATCGTACCGCTTCAGATATTCGAACTGTTTTAAATAAAAAAGGGGGTGTCTTAACCTCTCCTGGAGCCGTCCTTTACAATTTTGAAAAGAGAGGGGTTATTCACGTTTGTAAAAAAAAGGTGTCGGAATCTTTGCTTTTTTTAACTGCTACAGATGGAGGTGCTGAAGAATTCGAGAGTACGGAAGCTTTTTTTATCATCATCACACCCCCAGAGGCACTGTTTCAGGTTAAAGAAGCGATTGACGCTCTTCAAATTCCTTCTGAAACAGTAGAGCTACAACAGATTCCCAAGGAGTATGTTGTCTGTAGCAAGGAAGATGAAAAAGAAAATCTCGCCTTAATTGATGCCCTGGAGGAGCTTGAGGATGTTGTTGCCCTTTATCATAATTTAGCCGTTGGATGTTGATGTTTTTCATTTTTTTATTCTTATGCAACCTACTAGGGTGCTCGGGACTAGAGAAATCGGAGAAGGAAAAATTACGAGAGCAAAACGCCAAGGGAGAATACATCTACCGGTACCATGACGAGGTGTTTTATCCGCTCCCGCCCCCTCCTCAGCGACAAAAGAATGATCCGTACCCCTGGGACGATTTAGGGGAAAAATGGACTCAAGTGAACTGAAAAATTGGATTTGGACCCTAGCGAAAGGAGTCTAAAATCTCATCTCTTTAGGTGGTTTGAGTATAGGAACCCGAGGTAAAAGCCTGTCGAAAATAGAAAAGAGCCCCATTGATAAGGGCCGATCCTATTGTGATATCGATAACACCACGAACATCTAGAGCAATGGCACTCAAACGAAAGACAGCCCCTATCCCCATCATTAATGCCAAAATAAGGTAATATTTTCGATCATAAACCTGATAAATCGGAATCTTTTCACCTTCAACTTTTGTCTGAATTCGGTGAATGATTCTTTTAGCCGTTTTAGCAAGGAGTGTCCGTCCCTTGATAAATCCTAAAAAGATGGCACTTGAGATTAAAAAAATAGCCGCTTTTTCTCTCGACCCCGCTATCGCTGTCAACGACTCGAGTAGAGGGGTTATCGTTGCGCCCCCTTCTTCAGAAACAGGTTGGGAAACAGCTGAGGAACCAATAAAATAAACCCCTTTTATCAATAAAATAAGACCTACGACGATCCAGCTCCCTCCTGAAATAACTAGCCAGCTTATTTTTTTCAGCTTCATGATTAATCTCTACTGCAAAAATTCTTGAAATTGATCTCGAAGAGAGTGGGGTATGATGTCGTTAATTCCTTCCTTATCACGCATCAAAAAGTAGGTACACCCTATCATAATGCCGAGGGCAGGAGTAAATAAGGCAACGAAAAGAGAGATCCCACAAATTGAGGCCCTTTTGAGAGAACGCCACCCTTTTTGCAACCCTCTACGGATAGATAAAACCTTGCCAAAAGAAAGTAAAACCAAAGTGCTTATGACTAAAATTCGGGCTAAGGTATAGAAAAACCAACCCATATCCCCAATCAAAAGTAAGAAAAATACGACTCGAGCTGTCATAGAAGAAAGAAGGCGACTTTTTCCCTTGAACACCTCATTTCGATGAGAAGGAAGTGGAAAAACGGGGTCGGAATCGTTAGTTTCAAAGATGTCGTAAATAGGCATAAATGTCTCCTCCTTCATTTTTTGTGTTTTATTTTGTTGAAACCGTTTAACGCTGCAATCCGGTACCCCTCAGCATAAGTCGGATAGTTGAAAACTTGATCGATGAAGTAATCGATGCGAGCATTAAAACTCATCGCAATCTGCCCAACATGGATTAACTCGGTTGCGGCCCTCCCAATGATATGAACACCCAAGATCTCTAAAGTATCAGCATGAAATAATATTTTAAACATCCCGGGATCATTTCCTACAATAAGATTTCTGGCAATTTCGTAATAATAGGCCCGGCCAATTTCGTACCTAAAACCAAGCTTCTGCAACTCTTCTTCAGTATACCCACACGACGATATTTCGGGTATCGTGTATATCCCAATCGGATAAAATGTAGGAAAATGGTGTGTTTCAAGGCCAAAAGCGTGGCGTGCAGCAAGTCTTCCTTGCTCCATCCCTGTCGATGCAAGGCTAGGTCCTCCTATGACGTCCCCCACGGCATAGATATGAGGAACAACCGTTTGAAAGAGTGCATTGACAGCAATGTATCCTGATGAATCGAGATTAATCCCCACTGTTTTGATATTAAGATGCTTAACATTCGCTTCTCGACCCAGCGCATAAAGTAACATTTCTGATTTCAATATACTCCCGTCGGTAAGTTCCACCTCAACCTGCTCGGGCGTCCGTCGAACAGAACGGAGTATTTTTCCTCCAGCAACACGAAGACCGATTGAAAACATCGCCTTTTGAAAATGAGAACCGATTTCAAGATCAAGAAGGGGCAGCATATGATCTCGTTTATCGACAACAACGACTTCGGTTCCAAGAGCAGCAAAAAAGCTTGCATATTCAGATCCAATAATCCCCCCCCCTAGAACAAGAAGGGTTTTTGGTAACCGATCTATCTGCAAAAGTCGTGTAGAGTCTAGAATAACTTCATTATCAAAAGGAATATTCAATGGATTGCGCGGTTTTGATCCAACGGCAACTAAAAAAAAATCTCCCTTGACCCTACAAAAGGGTTGATGTTCGTGATCAAAAAGAATGAGAGAATGTTGATTTTCAAAATGAGCATCACCATAAATTAAGGTGATTTTATTTTTTTCAAACTGTCTTAAGAGTATTTTTCGCTCTTCCTCTAACGTTTTTTGAAGACGAAAGTTTAGATCATTAATTGAAATTTCTTGTTTGACATAATTTTTTCCATAAAAACTTCTATTATAAAACCCTGTTAAGTCGACAATCGCTTCCCGTAACGACTTTGATGGAATCGTTCCTGAATTAAGAGAGGCCCCTCCCAAGTGTAAGGGACGCTCGATCATGATAACGGTCTTTCCTAATTTAGCCGCTTGAATGGCTCCATTCTGTCCCGACGGTCCCGAGCCAATAACAACATAATCGGCAGAAAAATTTTGCATAAAATAATAAAGCTCTACCTAAACCCAAGTGAATTGAAAAATTTGGGGGCCGTTGAGAAACCCTCACGGTTGGATCGTATCCCAACGTCGCTCGTATTGATGAAGCTCATTCAAACCCAAGGTTTTGGCCGCGCCCAAACCCTAATTCTTCAGCTCTCTTCGGTATATCACTTGATTCCCTCTCAATCAACCAAATTTCAAGTTATACCGAAATGAGTTGAAAACTTGGTTTTGGACCCCGCCAAAGCCTCGGGGTTGGACGATCGCAACTAGCCCGTATTTCTCAATACGAGCGACGTTGCGATAAGATCCAACCGCGAGGACTTTCGCGACGGTCCAAATCCAAGTTTTCAGCTCATTTCGGTATATACCGAAGGCGGGGTTCAAATCCAAGTTCTCAACTCTCTTCGATATAACATGAGGAAAAAGTTGTTAAATAACCGACTAATTAGGTATCATATCGGTCTGGTTTGAGGTCAAGTATGCCAAGAAAATGTCAAGTAACAGGGAAAATTCCAGTTAGGGGAAATCATTATGCTCTTCGTGGAATTGCTAAGAAAAAAAAGGGGATTGGCCTTAAAATAACGGGGATCAAACGACGCCGTTTCAACCCTAATCTTTTCAAAAAAAGGTTTTGGTTTCCTGATGAAAAGCGGTTTGTTACACTGAGGGTGACTGTACACGCAATGCGCATGATCGACAGGCTTGGAATGAGTACCGTTGTTCGGCAAATGCGCACACGTGGCGAGAAAATTTAAGCTCGTTTTTTTTTCTGTTTTCTTAATCGTTTTTTATACTTTTTTGATTGGGGCCGCTCTTTCCCCAACCCTTCCCACTCCAGGTTCTCCGCTGATTTTCTATTCTAATCAACAACGTGATGATTTTCGATTACTTCTTCAGAAAGCCTTTCGTCAGGCTATCTCTTCCATCAACATTATTGTCTATGCGATTACCGACCCGCTTCTTATAAAAAAACTCTATCAACGGGCTCGCGAGGGGGTTGAGGTCCAAATTGCTTATGATCATTCTAGCGGATCAACTTCTTTTACCCCTCCTCTGACAGCCTCACCCGTCAAAGCAAAAGGGTTAATGCATCGAAAAATTGTTGTTATCGATGAAAGCCTCGTTTTTTTGGGCTCCGTTAATATGACGACAGCCTCGTTAATTTTGCATGATAATTTGTCTGTTGGGATTTATCATCCTCCACTAGCTCAATTTATTAATAAACCAGGATCAACAACTTTTGATTTTTTTTTAAGGGATCAACCGTGCAGATTATGGCTTTTACCCGATCCGACAGCCCTTCCCTACTTAAAGGAGCAGCTTAAACAAGCCCGTTCTTCTATTTTTTTAGCAATGTTTACATTGACCCACCCCGAGCTTTTAGAGCTATTGGTAGAGGCCCATCAACGGGGTATTCAGGTTACCGTAGCTGTTGATAGCTACACGGCTCGAGGGGCTAGCCGTAAGGCAGTTAAATACCTCCTCTCACACCAAATTCAAGTTGTCTGTAACCAAGGGTTGCAGCTCCTGCACTACAAGTGGGCCTATATCGATCGAAGTCACGTCATTTTAGGATCAACAAACTGGACTAAAGCCGCCTTTGTCAAAAACCAAGATTGTCTCCTCTTCCTTAAATCTCTTACCAAGAAGGATCGTCTCTTTTTTGATAACCTCTGCCGCACAATTCTTCTAGAATCAAAGAAAGCGACCTGATACCGTTAAACAGATGGAAACGATGGCCATGGCGTTTGCTCTCTTCTTGTTGATGGACCCCGTTGGGAACATACCCCTGTTTATTTCAATCTTGAAAGACCTTCCGCCAGGAAGACAGTTCAAAATTATCTTAAGGGAATTAATCATCGCACTGGGGATAATGGTCTCCTTCAACTATATCGGAAACGCCTTACTTTCGGCTCTTCACGTTTCGCAATACTCCCTCTTGATATCAGGAGGGGTTATCTTATTTTTGCTTTCTTTGAAAATGATCTTTCCATCTGATCGAGAAGCGGCCTTCTCATCCGATGACAAAGAGCCCTTCATCGTTCCTCTCGCCATTCCCCTTATAGCGGGCCCCAGCACCCTTGCCGCTATCATCCTCTATTCAAAACAGCAGGGGGGATCGTCTCTTTTCGCGATCATCTGCGCATGGGCAATTTCAACACTGATCCTTCTTTCATCAACCTTTCTTTATAAAGCCCTTGGTAAAAAAGGAATTCTTGCCTGCGAGCGGCTCATGGGTCTTATTCTCACTATGGTCTCCATCGAGATGTTTCTTGAAGGGGTCACCGCTTATAGACACGCGAACGGAACCTGATTTTTTTCAAAAAACTGACTCTATGGATCGAATGCTCCCACTTAAAGATCTTCTTTGAGGCTCGTCTTCTTGGATAGCGAGCACCACCTCATGAACCCTTTCGCGTGAGGAACTCCCTTCCCCTAATCCTAACCCCTCTAACCCGCTCCTAACTGTTTCTAATTCAGCCGCTCTGGATGAGGAGCCCTCTCCTCCGAACCCTTCTAACTTTTTGTTAACTTTATCCAAGCATCTTCTAATTTTTGTTTGTAACTCTTGTGGGGCCGGAAACGAACGAAAATCCAAAGATTGCGCTAACTCTTTTATTTCTGATTTTTTGATGTAATCTTCAAGTTTTGCATTACTTATTTTATCCCTACTTTTTTCGTCGGGACACATCTTTGCCCGAAAGAGTCCATCAAAAACTCTTTTCTCATCCACGATGATCTGATTCATCAACTCAGCAATCTGCCCAAATTCTCTATTTTCAGTGATCATGAAAGCAATCTCGCCTCTTAAATCCTCCCGTGTACATAGCCAGCCAGAAATGCCAGCGTCAAACTCTTTCAGCTTTTTCTGAGACAAGAGAAGCTCTTTCTTACTAAGATCAGGATTTTCAAGTTTTTTTTCATGTTCTTGGATATTACGACCCATTCTGGGACAAGAGGATTGCCATAAAGCATTTCTAGCTACCTCTTTCAACTCATCTTTATTAGTTCTGATACTTTTCCTTTGAGCAAGATCTCTCTTCAGCAAACGTCTCTTTTTTCCAAAGATTTGAGAAGTTTTTGATCTTGACGGTGTTGAAAGAACAGGGGTAAAGGTCAAACTTAAACGAAGAAGTTTAACAGGAAACATCGCTTTAAAATCTCTATAGCTTTGCCTTAAACAAGTTGTAGTGGTTTCTAACAAATTGCCGGTTATCTGAAAAAGACCGTTTCGCGAATCAAAAAAAAAGCCAGAATCGGCCCCTGATTTGACAAAAACCATATAATATCTCCGATGAAGAGCTCGCATTGACACCAGATAGATAGCCTGAGGCAATCGGTTAAACCGATTAGGAAGCCATTTCTTAGAAAATTGAAAAAACGATGTTTTTAATAGGTGAATCGGTTTAGAAGCCCTACAGTTTTGAGGAGATCCGATGGAGGGGCCATAGGGAACCGTAATTTTATCGACAAGTCGCGTCATCCCTAGCATCGTTGTTAAAGTCGGCCTCAATCCTGATGAAGAGGCCCTAGCAATTGCCTTTATTTCAGAAGAGGGAATGGTAAGATCCTTTGTGGCAACTGAAAATTTGTGCAGAAATGCAAAACAAACGCCTAGGGAACGGGCCGTCGCACTCGGAGGAACTAGCTGAAACAAAAAAGGATAATGTCCAACAACTTTATAACACGACCGACGAAGTACATGGAATAATTGCGGGTAAAATTGACAACATCGACCCGCCTTAAAACAATGATACTCTCCCTCTCCTTCTCCGCTTATCAAATAGGAGTGCGCCAAAGTTTTCTCTAAAAAATCTTCTCCTTCTGGAGAGTCGAAAGGAGAAATTAAAAAAAGGTTCTCTCCTCTTTTTGCTGGGGGCCCCTGGAGCCTCTCCTTGATATAAGCTCTTACGTCACGAAGAGATTCTTCCATCTCAAATTTAAGCCAACACTCATATGTTTCTGATGAAGCCTCATAATGGGTGTTTTTGCTTGGTTTAAAGGCACTCTCCTTTTCAGGTTCTCCTATTGTAAACGGAGTAAGAAAATGAGGTTTTGCCGTTGACCGGGATTGAGTCACCATGAACAGAATGACCTCCATATTTGAAAAATTCAACTGTTTTTATAGAATAAAAAATTTTTTGTAAATAAAAATTTAAACTCTCTAGAGTTTACTTGGGTGAAAACGAAATTTTTAAAATCACTATTTTCACAATAGATTTTTTCCATATGATATCAGGAGAAGGAGCGGTTTTATCAATGAAACCATCGAACGATTTCGAAAACCGTCATACCGGGTTAGATTGTATAGAAAAGAATTCAAAAAAATTCTTTTCTGGAACCTTTTTAAGTCGCCTTAGCGGAATGATTCGCGATCTTTCTATGGCGTTTTCTTTTGGTGATCACCCCTCGGTCGCTGCCTTTATGGTTGCTTTTCGTCTTTCCTATCTCTTAAGAAGGATCTTAGGCGATGGCCCCCTACAGGCTCTCTTCATCCCTTATTTTGAGGGGTTAAGAGCTCATAGCGAGGAGCGAGCCCTTTTTTTTTCATCGCCTAACTTTTTTAATCGGTTTTTTTCTTCTTTTTTTAACGGTTGTAGCCGAAATAGGCATCGTGACTTTACTCTCTTTTTTTAATTTATCCGAATCAAATCGAGAAATTATTTCATTGACAGGATGGCTATTTCCTGGTCTTTTCTTTATTTGTTTATATGGTATAAATATCTCTTTCCTCAACTGCTATAACGTATTTTTCATCCCTAGTTTTGCTCCTTTTATCTGCAACTGTGTTTGGATAACCGCTCTCTTTTTTTTAAGAAAATCAGATCCCACCTTGGCAATGTTATCGTTGTCGAAATGGGTAGTTTTTGGATTGATGAGTCAGTGGTTACTGACCCTTTTTCCAATGATAAAAAAAATATCTCAAAATTTTTGGAAAGGGGCTCTTAGTTTAAAAATTTCTTCAGAAGTTCGAAGCTTAGCACAATCGTTTACTTTGGGGGCCATTGGAATAGGAGCAGCTCAAGTCAACAGCTTTCTTGATGTCCTCTTTGCCAGATACGTTGACGTTAGAGGGCCGGCTTATCTATGGTACTCAATTCGAATCGAACAACTTGCCTTTGCCCTGCTAGGGCTTGCTTGTATCACCCCAATATTGCCTAAACTTTCTAGAGTGATTAAGGGAAATCAGGCCGATCTCATCCCTCCCCTCTTGTCGGGCAGTTGCAGACGTATCATGACCTTTATGATTCCCTCTACTTTTGCGATCATGGCTCTTGGAAACGCTTCCATAACGGTTCTTTATGGTGGAGGACACCTCTCTGAAGTCGGAATTGCAAATACATCGCTTTGTCTCATTGCCTATAGTTTGGGTCTTATCCCGACCACACTGGTCGTCCTTTTTTCTGCTATTTTTTATGCTAATAATGATTTTAAAACGCCCCTTAATATAGCTTTATTGACTATCTTTATTAATGTGTTTTTAAATCTGATTTTTGTCTTTGTTTTTCATTTTAAAACAGCTAGTGTTGCTTTATCTACGAGTTTAAGTAGTTGGATAAATTTTTGGATTCTCTACAAAAAAATTTCTTTTTTTGGTTGGAAACCAAAAATTTTCCAAAAAATAATTTTAAAAATAATTTTGGTCAGTGTATTAGCATGGCTCTTTGCGGTGGGAGTCGGTTATATCTCTCTGAATTCAATCGTATTTTTACCTTTACCTGGGGCGTTGGGTGATTATCCAAAATTTTTAAAAGGACAAATTTTTTGGTTTTTAACGGTATTTGCAGCTTTTACGGGTTCGATCCTTTTATTGGCAAACTTTTTTAAGGTTGGGCAAATGCTCGAAATTTTCAAATTGTTTCGATATAAAACCGGCACAAAAAAAGGGGAAGACCCCTCCTTACAGCCCGATTTTTGGGTTTAATTCTTAGGAGAACCATTTAAAATGAACGATTTTTTTCGAACCTTTAAACCGTTAAACAAAAAAAAACATTTCTTTTCTTTGTTAGAATTAGAAAAAACAAAAACAGCAACCGTGGCCCGCCTGCCGATCTCTATTCGAATTATATTGGAGTCGTTGTTAAGAAACTGCGATGAGGTTCGGGTGAAGAAGGATGACGTCCTAGCCTTAGCCAAATGGAATCCTACCAACCCATCTAAAAGAGATGTCCCTTTTTTGGTAGCCAGAGTGTTACTTCAAGACTTTACAGGGGTCCCACTCCTTGTTGATTTAGCGTCAATGCGGGATGCCGTGGTTAATAAAGGGTTTTCCGCCTCTCTGATCGAACCAAAGGTCCCTGTTGACCTCGTTATCGACCATTCCGTTCAAGTGGATCGTTCTGGTAGCCCTGACGCTTTTATTTTTAACTTAGAAATCGAGTTTGAACGTAATCGTGAACGGTACGAATTTTTAAAATGGGGGCAGTCGGCTTTCAAAACGTTTAAAGTGGTTCCTCCTGGGATTGGAATCTGTCACCAGGTTAACCTTGAATGTCTGAGTCAAGTAGTGATGGAAAAACAAGAAGGGCAGAACCTTGTTTTATTCCCTGACACCTTGGTGGGAACTGACTCCCACACAACGATGATCAATGGGCTGGGGGTTGTCGGTTGGGGGGTTGGGGGTATCGAAGCAGAAGCGGCCATGCTTGGGCAGCCTGTTTCGATACAAACGCCAGAAGTCATTGGGTTTCATTTAAAAGGGAATTTGAGGGAGTCGATCACAGCAACGGACTTGACCTTACGAATCACAGAACTTCTTCGAAAAAAAAAGGTGGTCGGAAAGTTTGTTGAGTTCTTCGGAGAGGGGGTCTCCACTCTATCCCTCCCAGATCGAGCAACAATCGGCAACATGGCCCCCGAATATGGAGCAACCATGGGATTTTTTCCCTGCGATCAAAAAACTCTTGACTATCTCTATATGACGGGGCGTCAAGAGGAACATATTGTAGAGGTACAGCAGTACCTTGAGGCACAAGGTTTATTTGGAATTCCAAAAGAAGGAGAGATTGACTACACTGATATTATCGAGCTTGACTTAAGCTCTGTTTCAGCCTCGGTTTCAGGACCAAAGAGACCGCAAGACCGTATTGATATCAAAGATCTTAAATCGACATTCCATTCTCTTCTTTCGGCCCGCCTAGCTGAAGGGGGTTATGAAAAAAAAGATTCCGAACGAACAAAATGTGTTTTTATTCACTCCAAGGGTGTTTCTGATATCAATCCCTTTTTAAACCTTCCTCACCAGGAAACAGGGGGAAAACAGGCGATCGGTAATGGCGAACAACAACCTGTTGCCTGGAGTGAGGATGAGATGGTAACCAATCGCCCTTTCCATGAAGCGGTTACCTCTCCTGGCTACGGGGAAAAAGGTAAAACTGAAATGGTTTTAAAGCACGGCTCTATCGTTATTGCTGCCATCACCAGCTGTACCAATACAAGCAATCCCGGAGTTATGATCGGAGCCGGGCTGTTGGCAAAAAAAGCCGTTACCAAAGGGCTTAAAATTAATCCTCTCATTAAAACAAGTCTAGCCCCAGGATCGAGAGTTGTCACCGATTATCTGAGTAAAAGCGGCCTTCAATACTACCTTGATGCCCTTGGTTTTCAGCTCGTTGCTTATGGATGTACAACCTGTATCGGCAATAGCGGACCCTTGGAGCCTCGTATTGAAAAAGGGATTCAAGAATACGACCTTATTGCCACCTCTGTGTTAAGTGGAAATCGAAATTTTGAAGCTCGTATCCACGGTTCTGTAAAAGCCAATTTTTTAATGTCCCCTCCCCTTGTTATCGCCTTTGCTTTAGCTGGTCGGATCGATATCGACTTAGAAAAAGAGCCTTTGGGCCATGACTTTGAGGGAAATCAAGTCTATTTGAAAGATCTTTTGGCCATCTTTAGCCGAAATTGAAGGGGAGATTAAACAATTTTTAAGCCCCTCGATGTTCAAAGAGCGGTACGCTCACATCGTGAACGACAATCCAATGTGGGAGGAGATCTCGGTAACCGAATCAGGCCAATTCAACTGGAATGAAAAAAGCTCCTACATCCAATCTCCACCCTACTTCAATCGTTTTACCCTTTCTCTACCTCCTCAGCAAGAGCTTAAAAATATGCGCCCTCTAGGCCTATTCGGCGACTCCGTAACGACAGATCATATTTCGCCAGCAGGCGCTTTTTCAATTAACACGCCAGCTAGCCACTACCTTATCTCTTTAGGGTTAAAAGAAGAAGAATTCAACAGTTATGGGAGTCGTCGAGGGAACCATCACGTGATGGTCCGCGGAACCTTCGCCAATGTGCGGCTCATAAACAAGATGGCCGGTGGAAAAGAGGGCGGCTACACTAAACTGATGCCAGAAGAAACTTTGATGACAATTTATGATGCCTCTCAACGTTA
The DNA here is from genome assembly GCA_963777025.1 of Parachlamydiales bacterium. Lineage (GTDB taxonomy): Bacteria > Chlamydiota > Chlamydiia > Chlamydiales > Rhabdochlamydiaceae > PALSA-1444. Next base: position 268,211 of record CAVZOR010000003.1, on the reverse strand, counting down.
TGCTGAAAAGAATACGCCTCTTATTATTTTTGCAGGAAAAGATTATGGGATGGGAAGCTCTCGAGATTGGGCGGCAAAAGGTACCGCTCTTTTAGGTGTACGCGTTGTCGTTGCTCGTAGCTTTGAACGTATCCACCGAAGCAACCTCATTGGAATGGGGGTTTTACCCTTACAATTTCAAGAAAATGAAAGTTTTGAATCGCTTCAAATTACGGGAGATGAACTTTTTACCATTGAAGGATTAGAATCTTTTTCAAAAGAGGTCACCCTTGTGATCACTAAAGATAAAAAAATTCAAAAAACTAAGCTTATCGTTCGACTAGATACCGCTATAGAAACCGGCTATTATCGACATGGGGGAATATTACCTTACGTTTTAAGGCAAATTATACCGAAGTGAGCTAAAAAATTGGACTTGGACCGTCGCGAAAGCTCTCGCGGTTGGATCTTATCGCAACGTCGCTCGTATTGAGAAATACGGGCTAGTTGGGATGGTTCAACCCCAAGGCTTTGGCGGGGTCCAAAACCAGTTTTTCAGATCACTTCGGTATATACCGAAAAGCTTAATTTGTGTGAGCAAGATGCTCACATACCATTGAAATATTAATAGGTATAGGGAAAGGAATCTGATCAATATGGGGCTCATTTAATAAAGTGCCACTTAAAGGCTCAGAATTTTGTTGTAAATACTCCGGAATCTCCCGATAGCCGTTATCAAACGCTCCCCTTATTAAAGGTAAGTCTTGAGATTTTTTCTTGATAGAGACAACCATTCCAGGGACCACCTTAAACGAACGACGATCAACTTTTTTACCATCTATAAGAACATGTCCATACGAAACAAGGTGTTGAGCAGAAAAAATAGTAGGGGCAAATTTAAGCCTGTAGACAACAATGTCCAGACGGCACTCCAAACGATGCAAGAAAAGATGGGAGGTAACACCCTTCTTTTTAAGGGCCTCCTTATAATAACGGACTAGCTGCTTTTGGGAAATTTTTCCGTAACAGTTCTTAAGCTTCTGCTTTTCATCCTGCTGGATTCCATGGTCAGACTTTTTTTTCCGCCTTGCCCCGTGCATCCCTGGGGGATTGCTCTTATGAAGAAGAGGGTTACGAGCAGATCCAAAGATATTGGCTCCAAAACGCCGTGCAATTCTATTTTTAGGTCCGGTATAACGTGCCATTCATCAACTCCATTACAGTTCCCCGAAGTGGGAGGGCCCTGATTTTAGTGAGAAGTCAAATTTTTTCACAAGAAAAAACAGAACAATAACTCAATTTATTTTACAAATAATCACTTCTTTCGCTATATTTTCCCCTATTGTTTCTATGGAGAGATCAGGAATAATCCGACCCCTCGTAGACTAAAAATTTTTTCTAAGGAGAATGAATGCCAACAATAAACCAGTTGGTCCGTTTTGGGCGAACGAAAAGGAAAAAGCGTCGTAAGTCTCCTGCTTTGGAGCGTTGTCCTCAAAAAAGGGGCGTCTGTCTTCAAGTGAAGACAAAAACTCCAAAAAAGCCGAACTCCGCTTTAAGAAAAGTTGCGTGGGTTCGTCTTTCTAATGGAGAAGAAGTCATTGCTTATATTGGGGGAGAGGGTCATAATCTTCAGGAACACAGCATCGTTCTCGTGCGAGGGGGGCGTGTAAAGGATCTTCCTGGTGTTCGGTATCACGTTGTCCGTGGATCGTTAGATTGTTCTGCTGTGAAAGACCGAAAACAGAGTCGATCAAAATATGGCGCAAAAAGACCTAGATAGAGGAAATTTTTATGGCACGTAGACGTAGAAGTAAGGCAGAGAAACGTATAATTAAACCTGATCCTGTCTACAACAGTTATGTTTTGGCAAAATTTATCAATAAATTAATGGTTGCCGGTAAAAAAACAATTGCCCGTCGGATTGTTTATGGGGCCATTGAGAAATTTGCAAAGAAAGTTAAAGCGGAAGACCCTTTACTTGCCTTTGAACAGGCTCTTGAAAACACAAAACCTTCCCTTGAGGTTAAATCCCGTCGTATTGGTGGGGCTACCTATCAAGTGCCGATTGAGATTCCACCAGATAGACGGACTTCTATGGCAATGAAATGGATCATCCGATTTTCTAATGAAAAGGTTGGAAGATCAATGGAGGAGGGGTTAGCTCAAGAGTTTGCCGATTGTTATAATAATCAAGGTTCTTCCATCAAGAAAAAGGATGATACACATAAAATGGCTGAAGCGAATAAAGCTTTTGCCGCCTATAAATGGTAACCTTTCAGTAAACTATAATGAGTAAACGAGCTAAAACAGACGCCTTAGAAAATGTTCGTAATGTCGGTATTATGGCCCATATCGATGCTGGCAAAACGACGACAACAGAGCGTATTCTTTACTACTCCGGCCGTGTTTTTCGAATGGGAGAGGTGCATGAGGGTGCGGCTACGATGGACTTCATGGAGCAAGAGCGGGAGCGTGGTATCACGATCACCTCTGCCTCAACGACTGTTTATTGGAAAGATAGTAAAATCAATATCATTGACACTCCAGGACACGTCGATTTTACTATTGAAGTAGAACGATCTCTCCGCGTTTTAGATGGCGCTGTTGCGGTCTTTGATGCCGTAGCTGGGGTTCAGCCTCAGTCAGAGACCGTATGGCGTCAAGCCATTCGTTACGGTGTTCCCTGTATTGCCTTCATGAATAAAATGGACCGTCCTGGAGCTGACTATTTCATGGGCGTCAACTCAATGCGAGAGCGACTAGGAGCGAATGTTCTTATTGTTCACTGTCCGATTGGGGCTGAGGCCGACTTCAAGGGAATGGTCGATCTTGTTACCATGAAGGCGTATCTATTTCTTGATGAAACTTTGGGAGCTCAGTATGAAACGGATGAAATTCCGGCTTCAATGCTCTCTCAGTGCCTGGAGCTTCGTCAGCAAATGTTAGAAGAGCTTGCTACCGTTGACGAATCGAATGAAGATTTTATGACGAAGGTTCTCGAAAATCCAGATTCTTTGACGGAAGCAGAGATTCATGCTGTCATTCGTAAAGGGGTGGTTACAAATAAAATCAACCCGGTACTTTGTGGGACTGCCTTTAAAAATAAAGGTGTTCAGCCGCTTCTTGATGCGATTGTGAATTGGATGCCCTCACCTCTTGACCGGGGAAATGTTAAGGGAAGTGATTTAAAAACGGGGGAGCTTGTTGAATTATCTCCAGATGATTCGAGCCCTTTGACGGCGTTGGCTTTTAAAATTATTTCTGATCCTTATGTCGGCAGGCTCACTTTTGTAAGAATTTACTCAGGAACCCTTTCGAAGGGGACGAATCTCATCAACACAACAAAAGATAAGCGCGAGAGAGTTTCCCGGCTTCTTGAGATGCATGCTAATCAACGAAAAGATCGAGACGAGTTCTTTACCGGAGATATCGCCGCTTGTATTGGTTTGAAATATACTTCCACAGGGGATACGCTCTGTTCTGAGGGTCACGAGTTTCTTTTAGAAAAAATGGTTTTCCCAAATCCGGTGATTTCGATGGCTATCGAGCCGAAATCAAAGGCGGATCGGGAGAAACTAGCCCAAGCTCTCTCCTCCCTTTCAGAAGAAGACCCTACCTTCTGCGTTTCTACCCATGACGAGACGGGACAGACGATCATCTCTGGAATGGGAGAGCTTCATCTCGAAATCCTTCGAGATCGGATGTTTCGAGAATTTTCTGTTGAAGCTAACGTGGGTAAACCCGAGGTTGCTTATAAAGAGACGATTTCGACTTCCAGTAAAATTGAAACAAAGTATATCAAACAATCTGGGGGGCGTGGTCAGTATGCTCATGTTAATCTAGAAATTGAGCCCAATGAAAAGGGGAAGGGGAATATTATAGAGAGTAAAATCGTTGGAGGTGCTATCCCAAAGGAATATATTCCTGCTGTAATAAAGGGGATTGAGGATGGGCTAGCTACAGGAGTTTTAGCAGGTTACCCTTTAGTTGATGTGAAAGTCGCTATCGTCGATGGTTCTTATCATGATGTTGACTCGAATGAAATGGCATTTAGAATCTGCGGCTCGATGGCAATGAAAGAGGCAGCTCGTAAGGCCCATCCTATACTTTTAGAACCAGTAATGAAGGTCGTGGTTACAACTCCTGACCTATCAATGGGAGATGTTATTGGGGATATTAATCGTCGTCGTGGTCGTATTATGAATCAGGTCACGAACAGAACCGTTGTTGAAATAGAGTCAGAAATTCCTCTGGCCGAGATGTTTGGCTATTCGACTCAGTTGCGGTCGATCACATCAGGGCGCGGAACTTATACAATGGAGCCTAGCCATTTTGAGAAGGTTCCTACGAAGATACAGGAAGAAATCGTAAAAAAATAATTAGAGAGGATTCATTTTATGGCAAAACAATCACGAAAAAGAATTCGTCTCCGCCTAAAAGGGTATGACCAACGGGTGCTTGACCGCGCAACCGCTGACATCGTGGAAACGGCTAAACGTTCGGGGGCCCGTGTTGCTGGACCTATTCCATTACCTTCAAAACGAGAGGTCTATACCGTCCTTCGTTCACCGCATGTTGATTCCAAATCGCGAGAGCAGTTTGAGATGAGGACTCATATGCGTATTCTTGATATTTTAAATCCAAACCTGGATACGATTGAGATGCTTAAGGTTCTTCCCATCGCTGCAGGGATTGATATTAAAATTCGAGGGGCCTAAACTGCGGTTTCTTTTATGGCCTATGTAAAAGTAGTCATTGTAGGCGGTGGCTTTGGCGGATTAAATGCGGCCATGCGGCTTAAAAAAGCAAAGCTCGATATTCTTTTAGTTGATAAAACCAATCACCATCTTTTTCAGCCCCTTCTGTACCAGGTAGCGAGTGCAGCTTTATCCCCTGGAGAGATTGCGGTTCCAATTCGAGAGATTTTAAGAAAGCAGGCCAACACGACTGTAATTATGGGAGATGTGGTCAATATTGATAAAAAAGGGAAAAAAATCGTCCTGGCAGGTGGAGAAAAAATTGATTATGATTACTTAATTTTAGCTGTTGGTGTCTCCCATTCGTACTTTGGACATCATGAATGGGAGCAGTATGCGCCTGGTCTTAAAACGGTGCAAGATGCGTTGACCATCCGTGAAAATATTTTGCTTTCTTTTGAAAAAGCAGAGCGAATTGATAGTATCACTGAGTCTGAAAAGTATCTCAATTTTGTCATTGTCGGAGGGGGGCCCACCGGGGTTGAGATGGCTGGAGCTATTGCAGAAATCGCCCACAAAACCATGTTTAGAAATTTTCGACGTATTAGACCAGAAAAGTCGAAAATTTTTCTTATTGAAGCAGCTTCGCATATTCTTTCGATGTATCCTCATAAACTCGCAGAGAGAGCCAGAAGCGACTTGGAAAAGTTAGGGGTGCGCGTGATCACCAGTAAACAAGTGACCAATATTACCGAAGAAGGGGTTATGGTTGACGAAACTTTTTACCCTTGTAAAAATATCATCTGGGCCGCTGGAAATCAGGCCTCCCCTTTACTGAAAACACTAGATCTCCCTTTAGATAAACAAGGTAAAATTATTGTCGATCCAGATCTTTCGATCGTTGATCATCCAGAAATCTTCGTCATTGGAGATGCGGCGGCTACTGTAGGAAAAGATGGAAGATTACTGCCAGGTGTTGCTCCCGTAGCTATTCAGCAAGGACGTTATGTCGCTAAAATAATTGAAAAACAACAACCCAAAGATAAGCGATCTCCTTTTGTCTATGTTGATAAAGGGAGTATGGCAACGGTAGGCAAAGGAAAAGGAATCGTTATGACAAAAAACTTTAAATTTTCTGGCCGTTTAGCGTGGCTAGTCTGGTGTTTTGTTCATATTGTTTATTTAATTCGATTCCGCAATCGTTTAAGCGTGATGCTCGAATGGATTATTTTTTACATTACAGGACAACGAGGGGTCCGTTTAATTTATAGCTCCGTTGAAGCTCCTCTGTCTGAACCCCCTCCTTGATCACTCCTTTCTGGGAAAGGGCGCCGGCTTTTTTTTATGCGATTTTATTTTTTCTCGGAAATGCTTCGGCCCTTGCTTTTGATGTCTCTTATCTTATTCCAACAGCCCTCTGCTGCTTTACCTATCACCAAAAAATTATTAAAGCCGTTTCTGTTTTTATCGCCGGCTTTCTATGGGCTTTTTATAGTTATTCCTTCCCTTCTCTTCAAGAGGAGGGTGTAGAAGGAGAAGGGAGCTTTAAAGTACAGTCGATTGTCTACGGCCATTCTCCTTTTCAAAAATCGATACTCTTTAAAGGAATTTTAAAAGAATTTTTAACTTCTGAACAAAGTTGGAGGCGAATCCCCTGCTCCATCTATTTTTCAGGGAAACATTTTCCACCTTTAGCGAACCAAGATCTTCGAGTGACAGGTAAATTGATACAAAAAGAAAAAAAACGGTATGTTCTAAAGCTGAAAACAGCAGAAAAAATTCCTCGTACCTTTTCTCTTGCTCAGTGGCGCTTTGATTTTAAAAGTAAAATTCGCTCTATTTTTGAAAAAAATTTCAGTAACTCTAAAAGCCGTTCATTTCTTTTTTCTATGTTAACAGGTGAAACCGACGATCGCCTGCTAGCTTTAGAATTTAACCGGATCGGTATCCTTCATCTTATTGGAATTTCTGGTTTTCAATTTACTTTGCTCGCTTTTTTATTAACGCTTCCCCTGAGAACCCTCTTCTCTCACAAAACCTCATGCCTCTCTTTAATGATTCTACTCTCTCTCTATGCTTTTGTCCTTGGGGATTCTCCTCCCATTGAAAGAGCTTGGATCAGTTCAATGCTTTACCTCACGGCTCTTCTTCTTGGTTACAACACAACCCCCTTGAATGTTCTTGGCATTGCGCTATTTTGGTCGTTAGCTAAAGAGCCAGTTATTATCTTTAGCCTCGGATTTCAATTCACCTTTCTTTGTACGGCCGCCATTCTGATGACCTATCCACTGATTAGATCGGTTTGTTATTTTATCTCACCCAAACGACCCTTCCGAGAAGCTATTTTGATGACGTCTACTGATCAGGTCGGTCAACTACTCTCTTTCTTTTTTAGAGAGACCCTAGCGCTAAATATGGCTATTCATCTCGTTACTTTACCTCTCATTTTATACCAGTTTTACAAATTTCCCTTTCTTTCCTTACTTTATAACCTCTTTCTTCCTGCGGTAGCCTCCCTTCTTTACGTATTATTAATATTGGGAATGGTCGCAGGGATGACCTTACCCGTTCTTGGAGTTTTCATCCATCGGATAACGGAATCGTTAACGGTCATGATGTTGAATTTAACAGCTTTTCCTCCAGCTTTATACGATTTTCAGTGGAGGGTTCCAAATTTTTCTTTAGGAATAGCTGTGGTTACCCTAACGGCTATCCTGTTCTTTTCGGTCTTCTTGCACAAGCCGCATCGCCTCGTCAATCGAATCTTTGGGTGAGTTATCGCGATAACACTCTTCCTGTTTATTTGTTAGTTTTTTGTACTCTTCACAGGAGCGTATGATGTGCGGCCGTACGAAAATAATAACATTCCTTCGCTCTTCCTGTTTATCTGTTTTACTGAAAGCAGCGCCTAAAAAAGGGAGTCCTCCTAGGCAAGGTAACCCCGATTTATGGTAATTTTTTGCATTCCGAATCATTCCACTTAAAATAAGGAAATGCCGATCAGGAACATGAACATGCGTCATCATGTTTGTTTTGGTCGTTTGAATCCCTGCAACTTGAGAAGAAGAAATGGAACCCATCCCTGATGGGATAACTTCGGTAATTTCTTCATTAATATCAAGGGTAACCACATCCCCATCCCCAAGACGCGGCGTAATACTGAGGTTGACGCCAATATCTCGATATTCGACGTTTGCTGTTGTTTGTTGACCCGTCCCAATAGTTGAGACAACAGAACCTGTAAAAGGGATATTATCCCCAACAAAGAGAGTTGAGGGCTTATTGTCTTGGGTGATAATTTTTTGATTTAAAATAATGGTTGAATTTCCATCGGTTTGCAGTGCCGATACAAGAGCACTAAGGGAAAGGAAGGAAGAACCCCTGTGAAAAATAAGATCTCCTATTACTCCCATATCAAATCCATTGCCAACCGGAATCTGCTTGGGCCCGGTTGGAGGATGAGAGCCATCTACTCCTTGAAACGCAAGAGCAAAAGGAGAGGGAGCACGCCCTGGATTGAAATTTCCTATCCCGCCCCCTAAATTCTCTTTATGCTTCCCTCCAGCTCCCCATTGCAAACCAAACTCTGAAGTATTTCGAGCATCCGTTTCTATAACGAGTACCTCAATAAACACTTGGCTTAAAGGTGTATCGAGATCTTCAATCAGCTGTTTTAAACTTTCAACCGACTCTTCTTCCCCCGAATAAACGAGAGAGTTAGTCGTTTTAACCCACTGAACCGAACGAAGAGCACTCAAGTAGTGAGGCGATGTCTCCGGCTTTGTGGCTAAATCAGAACAAATTTTCCTAATGGTCTCCTCTATCTCATGTCCTTCATGATATTTCAACTTATAAACCAAAAATCGTGGTTTATGATCCCCTGTCAAAGTAAAATTTGAGTTGAGAGAGGCATCAATAGGGGTTGTCTCAGCAGAGAATTGAGAGGACGATGAAGTTTCTGTTGACCCTTTGTGGATCGCCAAATAACCTTCTTCTTCTGAAATTAACAACCCCTCTGATCGTAAAATTTGCATAAGCATCTTAACCACCTGCTCCGAAGAGACCGGATGACCAGAGGCCAGCGTGATGTTAAATTGCAAATCTTGATGATTGAAAATAAAATTCACATTTGAAATGCGCGTGACAAATTGAATAAATTCAATAACGGGAACATCATGAAAATTAATCGTGTAAGGTCTCTCTTCTTCCCCCGCTCGAAGAAACCCCATCACAAAAAACGAGAATAATGTCGCCTTCAATTTCAATACCCGAAAAGTTCTTTTCATTTGTATAGACATTTAGGGATGTTTTGGTGATCTTGTTAAGAAAAAGCGTCCCGGATTGTACTCAAAAATCGAATTTTTATAAAATGAATTTTGCAGATCGATTCGGCCTATACGATTTCAAAGTTGCTCACTTCGGTATAAGCAGTTGAGGTTCTCTTTTTAAACCTCAGCAGCTAGCTTTGAATTGGAAAATGAAAAAACACCCCTTTCTTTGAGGGAAATAAAAGAGTTAGCTCCAACAATGAGATGATCCTCTAGAGGGATACCCATGATCTGACTCGATCTAATAAGATGCCGAGTAATCTCTAGATCAGCCGATGAGGGGGTTGGATCTCCACTTGGGTGGTTATGCACCAAAATCAGACTGCTCGCCTTATGCTTTACAGCTGGGAAAAATACTTCCCTCGGATGAATAAGAAGATCTGAAACCGTTCCAAGAGCAACTTTTTTTAAAGTGATAAGTCTTCCTTTTATGTCTTTTAAAGCGACGATCAAGACCTCTTGCTTTTGATGAACCAAATCATGTCTCACAAGCTCATAAACCTCTTCTGCTGAGATAAAAATTGAGGGGCTGATCTCTCTTTGTGCTGCATGAAGGGCAATTCCAAAGGCGGCTCGAAGTTGAATGGCTTTGATCGTTCCAATACCCTTTATCTCTTTTAATTCCTCAATAGAAGCTTGAAGCAAGTTGGAAATTGACCCAAACCGGGCAATCAATTCTTGAGCTACTTCCAAAACGGATTTATTTTTTGACCCTGTCGTAAGAAGAATTGCCAAAAGCTCCGCTAAGGAAAGGGCTTCCGGCCCCAAATGAAGAAGCCGTTCCCTAGGCCTCTCCTTTTTTGGAAGGTTAGATAACATCATAATTAAAAGGTTTGGTTTTGGATTCTAAGTATCCAGGGATTTCGACGTGCAAAAGAACATGATTCCCCTCATAATCATTTTTAATCACCCGACCCTCACGAAGAAGTTCACTTACCAATGAATAATGGCTTTGGGGAATGCGCAGGTAGACGATCTTTCTTAATCCCTTAATTTCTTGCATCATAAGATCGAAGAGGTCATCGCACCCCTCCTTTGTCAATGCGGAAATTTGAACCGTTTTAGGATATTTTATTCTTAATCGGCACAGCAAACCAGGATCTTTACAAATATCGATTTTATTTAGCACTGTGATCATCGGCGGAGGTATTATCCCTATACTGTTGATAACCTGAATCGCTGTCTCAACCTGCTGTTCGGCCATTGGATTACTCACATCTACTAAATGCAGTAAGACATCGGTGTGGACAATTTCTTCAAGAGTCCCTTTAAAAGCCGCAACCAATGAATGGGGAATTTTTCGAATAAATCCGACCGTATCAATAAGTAAAATTTCCTGCTTATTAGGAAGGACAAATTTTTTCGTTGTCGTATCAAGCGTGGCAAACAATTTATCTTCAACCAAAACACCCGATTGAGTCAACGTATTCAGAAGTGTTGATTTTCCAGCGTTGGTATACCCAACAATAGCAAAGATAGGGATCCCCCTTCTTATTCTTTGTCTTCTTTGAACCTCTCGTTGTTTTTTTACCTCTTCTATCTCCTTTTCAAGGAGAGAAATTCTTTTACGGGTAGCACGTCGATCAAGCTCAATTTGAAGCTCACCAGCTCCCCTTAGGTACCCCCCCCCTCCACCACCCCCTCCGGCCGTTTGTCGAGAAAGGTGGGTCCAAAGACGCTTAAGACGAGGAAGTTGATATTTGAGCTTAGCAAGCTCAACCTGCAAACGTGCTTCTCGTGTTTGGGCCCTTTGAGCAAAGACCTCAATGATGAGCTCTGTTCTATCCATCACAGGCCGTCTAAAAAGCTTTTCTAGATTTCTTTGCTGATTCGGGGTCATCTCATCATCAAAAAGGACAATATCGACATGCAAAGCATCAAGCTGTAGGATTAACTCTTGAACTTTACCGGCCCCCAAAAAGGTACTTGCTTCTATTTTTTTCACAGAGCAGAAGTGACTACCCAAGACCTCAAGCCCATACGTTATACAAAGACGATGAAGCTCCTCCAGATAACCCTCTCCCTCTTCTTTCTCTTTTTTTGTTGTATAAACGGCGACTAAAAACGCTTTTTTCATTTTATAACCAAGAAATCTGAAAAACTAAAAAATATGAGCAAATGTGACGGACCAACAGCTACGGAACCTATCATAGTGATAAAATATCATTCAATAAACGGTTTTTTTTAACAACTCCTCTTAGCGTACGATTATACTGAAGTGAGCTGGAAAATTTTGATTTTGGCCACGCCAAATCCGTTGCAAAGGTCTGAGGGTTGCACGATCGCAACTTATCCGATTAAGCTTTTGCAATAGCCCAAAACCAAATTTTCAGCTCATTTCGGTATACTTAGGTCCCCTCCTCATCAAATTCGGCTTGCGCATATGCCTCGATTTCAAGGAAAAACTCGTCCCGATTTACAAGGGGGTTGTCATCACAAAATTGATTGGCAGCACGGAGGAGAGGCGGCAACTGTCTTATAGCCCTATGAGCTCCCTTACTGAGGAATAGGTTTATCGCTACTGCTTTATCAACCTTCATTCCTTCTACTAATTCAATATTAACTTTTGCAAGACGCCCTTGTAGCACGCTGACGATCAACCTCTGCACTTTCCCAGGCTGGCAGACCCTATCCCCCATCTCGTACGACTCTTTGAGTGCAGAAACCATACCCCCTTTTGCAATTGCCTGATCAAGTCCCGTTAGGTTTGATGCAAAGATCCAAAGACGACCGATCACTTCTTCCCCTGATACGATGAGCCCTTTGATCATAAATTCTTTTCCATCGATAAGGGGTCCAAAATCGATACGATTGGAATGTCCCCGAAGAGCGCATTGGGCTAATTGTTTGTCTTGAGGGTTCATTTCGCAACTATTGAGATATTGGGTGAACTCCCGCACCGCCTGATTCATTCTATCTTTCGACATCGGACCCTGATGTTTCCTAAGAAGCTCGATCGCAGCTCGTACTCGTTGATCCCGATTCCCCTGGTGCACATTAATACCCCGTGCTACATCAACAGGAGCATCCTCAAAAATATCCCCTCCTTCCCTGAACCGTTGGACAAGGTTAGCTCTTTGATCGGCACGAGCAAGAGCCATCCGCTGGATCACCGCAATTCTCTCGCCATACTCCATTTCAGAAGTAAAGATCCGAAACGCATGCTCCATGACGTCCGCTCTTTCCCGAGAAGAAATATCAGCCACAGTTTGAAGTATCACCAACATTTCAGTGAGACTCATATCTTGAGTAATAGCACCCAATACAAGAGCTGTGACACGACCTCTTTCATTAACAGGCACACGGCGCATCCTCGTGATCACAAAAGTTCTTTTATGAGTTCCCATTCCCGGTTTAATCAGAAGAAGAGCGTTCGTAACCACTTCTTCTCTTTCTTCGTGGGGAATATCAACCACAGCTTCGAAAATATTCCGGATTTCAAACGCTCCTATATCTGCAGGAATAACTCGCAATGCAAGAGCTCTGGTCCCATCTCTTTCGTTAACAGGTATAGAGGCTAGAAGCACTCGGGTATGACAGTCCATCACCCGATTTTTAAGGGAAGCCGCAACAAAACAAAAACCGATCATTTGAAAGAATTTAGCCACTGTAGTCACTATGATATCAACCACAGTAGTCATTATTATACCAGCCACAGTAGTCATTCCTCTAAAAATTGTAGCCCCGTATCCATGATGAGGCACTTGGGCTCGAAACCCTCTGTTTAGTGGTCTATTAAGTACTATCTGTTGCATAAAGCATTTAAACTTTTTTAATTTTATAAGATTAACAAGACGATTGTACTCTTTTTAAGATTATGATTTAATGTTTAAATATTTTAATTGCTATCTTATGTCGAAGTGAACTAAAAAATTGCGATTTGGACCGTCGCAAAAGCTCTCGGGGTTGGACGATCGCAACTAGCTCGTATTGAGAAAATACGAGCTAGTTGCGATCGTCCAACCCCAAGGACTTTTGCGGGGGGCTTTAGCGGATCCAAATCCAATTTTTCAGCCCACTTCCGTATAACCCAAAGCCAAATTTTCGATTTTACTTCGGGCCCCTTGCTAATCAAATTCGGCTTCCGCATATTCCTCGATTCCACGAAGAAACTCGTCCCGATCTACAAGAGGGTTGTCATCACAAAATTGATTGGCAGCATCGATGAGGGGCGGTAGCTGTCTGATAGCCATATGAGCTGCCTTATGGAAGAACATGCACAGCGCTACTGGTTTATCAACCTTCATTCCTTCTACCAATTCAATATTAACTTTTGCAAGACGCCCTTGTAGCACGCTAACGATCAACCTCTGGACTTTACCGGGCTGACAGACCCTACCTCCCATGTCATACGACTCTTTGAGTGCAGAAATCATACCCTCTTTTGCAATTGCCTGATCAAGTCCCGTTAGGTTTGATGCAAAGATCCAAAGACGACCGATCACTTCTTTCCCTGATATTTTGAGCCCTTTGATCATAAATTCGTTTCCATCGATAAGAGGTCCAAAATCGGCAGGATTGAAAGGTCCCCGAAGAGCGTGCTGGGCTAATTTTTTGTGTTCAGGATTCATTTTGCGGCCATTAAGATATTGGGTGAACCCCCACACCGCCTGGTTCATTCTATCTCCCGATATCGGCCCTTGGTGTTTCCTAACGAGCTCAATTGCAGCTCGTACTCGTTGATCGCGATCGCCCTGGTGCACGTTAGTACCTCGTGCTATAGCAAAAGGAGCCTCCAAAAAAATATCCCCAGCACCATGCAGAAAAATATCCTGCCCATTCCTGAACCGTTGGAGAAGGTTAGGCCTTGCATGGGCAGCAGCAAGAGCCATGCGCTCGATCACCGTAACTATCTCGAAATACTCCATTTGGTCAGTAATGATCTGAAACACATGCTCCATGACGTTCGCTCTTTCCCGAGCAGAAATATCAGCCACAGCTTGAAAGATCCAGAGCCTTTGAGGCAGATTCATATCTCCGGTAATAGCATCCAATACAAAAGCTGTGACAGGACCTCTTTCATTAACAGGCACACCGACCATCTTCTCGATCACAAAAGTTCTTTCAAAAGGTCCATCTTCTGGTTTGATCAGAAGAAGAGCGTTCGTAACGACTTCTTCTCTTTCCTCGTGGGAAATATCAAGCACAGTTTCTAAAATGATCTTTCTTTCAAACACTCCCATCTGTGGAGTAATAGTCCGCAATACAAGAACTCTGGTCTCAACTCTTTCGTTAGCAGGTATAAAGGCTAAAACCAATCGGACATGACAGTCGATCGACCGATTTTGAAGCCAAGCCGCAGCAAAACAAAAACCGATCATTTGAAAGAATTGAGCCACTGCAGTCACTATCATACTAGCCACTTCAGCCACTACTCTAAAAGTCGCAGCACCGTATCGATGATGGGGAAGTGGGGCGTGAACCCCTTCGTTTTGTGGTCTATTAAGTACTATATGTTGCATAAAATATTTAAACTTTTTTAATTTTATAATATTAAAAAGACAATTGTAATCTTTTTAAGATTATAATTTAATGTTTAAATATTTCAATTGCTATCTTACATCCAAGCCGTTGCAAGAGCCTTCACGATGGCCCAAACCCAAATTTTCGACTTTACTTTGGGCCCCTTCTAATCAAATTGGGCTTCCGCATATTCCTCGATTCCAAGAAAAAACTCGGCCCGATTTACAAGGGGGTTTTCATGACAAAATTGATTGGCAGCATCGATGAGAAGCGGTAGCTGTTTGATAGCCATATGAGCTTCCTTCATGAAGAACATGCGCAACGATACCTCTTTACCAACCTTCATTCCTTCTATTAATTCAATATTAACTTTTGCAAGACGCCCTTGTAGCACGCTGACGATCAACCTCTGCACTTTCCCTGGTTGGCAGACCCTATATCGCATATCATACGACTGTTCGAGTGCAGAAATCATACCTCCTTTTGCAATTGCCTGATCAAGTCCCGTTAGGTTTGATGCAAAGATCCAAAGACGACCGATCACTTCTTCCCCTGATATTCTGAGCCCTTTGATCGTAAAGTCGTTTCCATCGATAAGAGGTCCGAAATCGGCACGATTGAGAGGGCCCCGAAGAGCGTGCTGGGCTAATCGTTTGTGTTCAGGATTCATTTCGCGATCATTGAGATATTGAGTGAACTCCTGCACTGCCTGGTTCATGTCATCTCTCGATATCGGGTCCTGATGTTTCCTAAGGAGCTCGATCGCAGCTCGTACTCGTTGATCCCGATCGCCCTGGTGCACGTTAATCCCCTGTGCTACATCAATAGGATCATCCTGAAAAATATTCCCCCCCCTCCCTGAACCGTTGGACAAGGTTAGCTCTTTCATCGGCAGGAGCACGAGCCATGAGCTGGATCACCGCAACTCTCCTTTGATACTGCATTGCATCAGTAATAACCTGCAGCGCGAAGCGCATGACGTCCTCTCTTTCCCGAGCTGGAACCCCAGCCACAGCTCTAAAGACCGAGGCCATGAAAAGCACATCCAAACAGGCAGTAGTAACCGACAATGTGAAAGTTATGACTTGACCTCTTTCATTAACAGGTACATGGTCGGCAATCTCTCGGATCAAGAGAATCCTTTCATTACATCTCATTGCCGGTATGATCAGAAGAAGAGCGTTCGTAACCACTTCTTCTCTTTCTTCAGGGCGAATACGAGCCACAGTTTTAACAATGTCAATCCTTTTAAAACCATCCATATCTGGAGTAATAACCCGCAATGCAAGAGCGATGACATGAGCTCTTTCGTTAACAGATAGATGAGCAACCGCTCGAATCAGGGAAGGCATGCGATAATCCTCTCTTCCCGGTGCGATCAGAAGAACGCTCGTAAACACTTCTTCTCTTTCCGCGGCGGGAATCTCCATCACAGCTTTGAGAATTTCTTCCCCTATAGACAACCAGTCCCTCCCTCGAGTAAGCTGCAACAAAAAAGCTCTGGCAGCCTCTCTTTCACTAACATCGTGAACACGCATGGAGGCTAGAAGCTTACAAAAATATCTTCCGATAAGGTAGTCGATCAACCGATCTCCAGGCCAAGATACCACACTAAAAAGACAAAAACCGATCATTTGAAAGAATTTAACGACTAAAGTCACTATTCTATTAGCTGCTGCAGTCACTGCTCCAAAAATAATAGCACCATATCGATGATGAAGCCCCGGTGCGGGAAGCCCTCTGTTTGGTGGCCTATTAATTACTATCTGTTGCATAAAACATTTAAACTTTTTTTCATTTTATAAAAGTAACAAGACCATTGTACTCTTTTTAAGATTATGATTTAATGTTTAAATATTTTAATTGCTATACCGAAGTGAACTAAAAATTTGGGATTTGGGCCGTTGCGAGAGCCTTCCAAGCCCAAATGTTTTAGTTTTCTTGGGTCCCCTCCTGAGCAAATTGGACTTGCGCATATTCCTCCATTCCACGAAGAAAATCGTCCCGATTTACAAGGGGATTGTCATCACAAAATTGATTGGCAGCATCGATGAGGGGTGGTAGCTGTTTGATCGCCGCATGAGCTTCCTTAATGAAAAACATGTTCATCGCTACTGCTTTATCAACCTTCATTCCTTCTACCAATTCAATACTAACTTTTTCAAGACGCCCTTGTAGCACGCTAACGATCAACCTTTGCACTTTTCCTGGTTGGCAGACCCTATCCCCCTCGTCGTACGACTCTTTGAGTGCAGAGATCATACCCCCTTTTGCAATTGCCTGATCAAGTCCCGTTAGGTTTGATGCAAAGATCCAAAGACGACCGACCACTTCTTCCCCTGATACGATGAGCCCTTTGATCATAAAGTCGTTTCCATCGATAAGAGGTCCGTAATCGGCAGGATTGATAGGTCCCAGAAGAGCGTGCTGGGCTAATCGTTTGTGTTCGGGATTCATTTCGTGAACATTGAGATATTGGGTGAACGCCTGCACCGCCTCTTTCATACTATCTCCCGATATCGGCCCCTGATGTTTCCTGAGGAGCTCGATCGCAGCTCGTACTCGTTGATCCCGATCGCCCTGGTGCACGTTAATACCCCGTACTATATCAACAGGTGCATCCTCAAAAATATCCCCCCCCTCCCTGAAACGTTGGACAAGGTTAGCTCTTTCATCAGCAGGAGCATCAGCCATGCGCTCGATCACCGTAGCTATCTCACCATACCCCATTTCATCAGTAAAGACCTGACGCGCGTAGTGAATGACCTCCTCTCTTTCCCAAGCAGGAACCCGAGCCACAACTCTAAGGAGCGAGGCCCTTAAAAGCATATGCAAGTCGGGAGTAATAACCGATAATGTCAAATTTGTGACTTGACCTCTTTCATTAACAGCTACATAGGCGGCCATCTCTCGGATCAAGAGGATCCTTACAGCAGCCCTCATTGCCGGTATGATCAGAAGAACAGCATTGGTAACCACTTCTTCTCTTTCCTCATCGGGAATACCAGTCACAGTTTCAAGAATCCCAACCCTTTCAAATCCATCCATATCTGGAGTAATAACCCCCAATACAAGAGCAATGACAGGACCCCTTTCGTTAACGGGTAGATGAGCAATGGCTTGGATCAGGCGAACCGTACTATAATCCTCTATTTCCGGTTTGATCCGAAGAACGCTCCTAACCACTTCTTCTCTTTCCTCGGCAGGAATATTAATCAGAGCTTTGAGAATTTTTCCCTGCGTAAAGATTCTATCCATCCCTTGAGTAAGCTGCAACACAAAAGCTCTGGCTGTCTCTCTTTCGTTAACAGGCATAGAGGCTAGAAGCTTACAAAAATCTCTTTCCATAAGATAGTCGACCAACCGATCTCCAGGCCAAGATATGACACTAAAAAAACAAAAACCGATCATTTGAAAGAATTCAGCTACCGCAGTCACTATTCTATTCGCCGCTGCAGTCACGACTCCAAAAACAATAGCACTGTATCTAGGATGGGGCATTGAGATGGGAAGCCCTCTGTTTGGTGGCGTATTAATTACTATCTGTTGCATAAAGCCTTTAAAATTTTTTAATATTATAATTCAATATTTAATTTTTTTAATTACTATCTTATTTCAAAGTTAAATAAAAATTTGAAATTTATGCCGAGGTGAGTTGAAAAATTGGGGTTGGACCGTCGCGAAAGTCCTCGCGGTTGGATATCTTATCGCAACGTCGCGCGTATTGAGAAATACGGGCTAGTTGCGATCGTCCAATCCCGAGGCTTTGGCGAGGTCCAAAACCAAGTTTTCAACTCATTTCGGGATAAAGGCTACCGCTAATATCAATTTTAAGACCGTCGTAGGCAAGGCGAATTCCGGGTGGAAGTTCTTTTGATGTCTCTTTGTGATCAAACTGATGGGAAATATGAGAAAGCCAGTTCTCTTTTGCTCCCACCTTACTTATAAAATTAAGAACCACTTCTCTATCTAAATGGGTTAAAGAAGTTTTATTTCGCCACGCACTGACAACCAAAGTATCAACCCCTTGAAGAGAGGAGAAAATTTCATTACTAAAAGTATGTAAATCAATGACATAAGCAAAATTTCCGATGCGATATCCGGTAACCTTTACCTCACCTTGCTCATAGGTCATAACTTGCCATCGATGGCTCTCAAAAATGACCTCACTAAAATCGTTTTCAATAACCTGAAATCGAAAGTGATCTTTTTCAAGGCACAGGGACTGAACCAGATGAGGGAAATTTGAAGCAAGCGACTCGTATGAATATTTTGAAAGAAGACAGGGAAGGGGTTTTTTGTGAAGAAAAGAATAAACTTTAAGGTCGTCAAAACCGGCAATATGGTCATAATGCGAATGTGTAATCAGAACGCCATCAAGTTGTCTAATATCGTGTTGGAGCGCCTGTTGTCGATAATCGGGACCTGGGTCTAACAGAAAAAATTTATCGTTTATACCCAAAATTCCCGAAGAACGGAGCCGATGATTCCTCCTGTCTCTTGATAGACAGACGAGACAACGACAGCCCAGCAAAGGAACCCCCGCCGACCCACCACTACCTAAGAAAAGAAAGAACGATTTCATCTCAATTTTTCAGCTCATTTCGGTGTATACCGAAGTGAGCTGAAAAATTGGCTTTGGACCGTCGCGAAAGTCCTCGCGGTTGGATCTTATCGCAACGTCGCTCGTATTGAGAAATACGGGCTAGTTGCGATCGTCCAACCCCGAGGCTTTGGCGGGGTGCAAAACCAGTTTTTCAGCTCATTTCGGTATAGCTTAAGAAAAATTAAAGACAAGGATATCTTCCTCCTCTTCTTTGAGATATTTCTCAACTCGACTGTTAAATTCGGCAAAACCGGTTCCACCGGGAATCATGTGTCCCATAATAACGTTTGCTTTAAAGTCAAGAAGAAGATCCTCTTTTCCTTCACAGGCAGCATCTGTCAAAACGCGTGTTGTTTCCTGGAATGAAGCCGCTGAAACAAACGAGTCACTCGTCAAGGATGCTTTCGTAATCCCTAAAAGAACAGGTGTCGCTTGTGCTGGCTTTCCGCCCTCATCCATCACTTTTCGGTTTTGAATTTCGAAATGTTTTCTTATCGACCTCTTCGCCATAAAGCAAGCTCGTATCACCGGATCGGTGACACGGACTTTCTGCAACATCTGACGCACAATGATCTCAATGTGCTTGTCGTTGATGTCCACCCCTTGGAGACGATAAACCTCTTGAACCTGGTTGACAAGATACTTCTGCAGCTCTCGCACACCGCAAATTTCGAAGAATCTCATGCAGGAACAACCAACCCATCTGTCAGCTGCTGCCCTTGTAACCATGATCCCCTTTTTGGACAATTAAGTGCTTGGTATGAGGAATAAGATGCTCTTCTTCCATTCCAGAATCGTCATCGCGAACGACAACGATACGCTTGTTTTTTTGAACGCCACGGAAGTCAACAACACCATCGATTTTGGCAATTTCAGCAGAATCTTTTGGCCTGCGCGCTTCAAATAGCTCCGCCACGCGTGGAAGACCACCGGTAATATCCTTTGTCTTCATCGCCCCGCGAGGAAGCCGGGCAAGAAGCTTACCCGCCGCGACATACTGCCCCTCTTGAACTGAAATGAACGCACCGGAAGGAATCGCATAAGTTCCAACCAGTTCTTTATAATCTTTATCAGCATAGATCACAATCTGCGGATGAAGTTCTCCTCGGTGCTGCTTCACAATCATTCCGCTTGTCCTGTCTGCTTGTTAACCTCTCGCTCAGTCGAAATCCCTTCAACAAGGTCTTCATATTTGACATACCCAGGCCTTTCGCAAATAATTGGAATGTTATGTTGCTCCCACTCTGCAATTTTAGCCCCCTTCTTAACCCTAGCCCCATCCGCTAAAAGGATTCGTGGTTCCAAGCTCTATATTAAAAGTTTGAATCGGCTCGATCGACTTTGTGCTCAATAATTTTTTGTACTCATCAAGAGATCTCCCTTCATCACGAACAATGTTAAGAAAGCCGTTCTTATTAAGGGCAATCCAATTCCCTTCTTCGTTTTGAACCGTACGAAGATCGTCATAAACGAAAATCCCATCTGCCTCAGAAATAATCTCTGGGCTAAGAGCCGCAGAAGCAATACCCCCTAAGTGGAACGTACTCATCGTCAGCTGCGTTCCCGGTTCTCCGATTGACTGAGCAGCAATAATCCCAACAGCTTCCCCTAGACCCACCAACTTCCCATTTGCGAGATTAATCCATAGCATTTGGCACAAACACCCCGTCTCGTCTCACAAGTTAGGGGAGACCGAATCTTGACAGTTTCAATACCAGCGTCATCAATCGCTTCAGCCTGCCTGACATTCAACAGATCCCCTGATTTTGCTAATAACTTCGTGCGATCGCCGGGAAGATAGATATCATCACAAACAGTACGGCCAAAAATACGCTCTCTTAATGGAAGTAGCTCCTCTTGCCCTTGCTTGATGGCAGTGACTTCAATCCCATTCAAAGTACCGCAATCTTCTTCAGTTACAATCACATCTTGAGAAACGTCAACAAGACGACGTGTCAAGTAGCCGGAGTCGGCTGTTTTAAGCGCTGTATCGGCAAGACCTTTACGAGCACCGTGAGAAGAAATAGAGTACTCCATCACCGATAACCCTTCACGGAAGTTAGAGGTAATTGGCGATTCAATAATTTCACCAGATGGCTTTGCCATCAAACCTCGAAGCGCTCCAAGCTGCTTAACCTGAGATTTATTACCCCGAGCACCGGAATCCATCATCAGATATAACGGGTTTAATTCGAGACCATTAGGCTGACTGATCAACTTAAAAAGTTCTTCTGATAATAGATCTGTAACTTCAGTCCAAATACTAATCATTTTAGATTGCCGCTCCCCTTCAGTGATGATCCCATCTTCGTACTGCTTTCGGACAATTTCAATACGACTGATAAGCCTCCTTCAAAATTTTATCTTTGTTTTCAGGAACGCGAACGTCTCTAACACCCATCGAAAGAGCGACTTTAGTCGCTTCCGAAAAACCAAGATTTTTCAAGTTGTCAAGAAACGAACCGTCGCTTCAAGACCAACTTTTTTATAGAGTTTCAAGAATTAGCTCGACCATTTTTTTCTTTCGCAAAGCATAGTTTTGGAAACCAAGTTCTTTTGGCACAATGGTATTAAAAATTACACGACCCGGCGTTGTTTCAATGATGCCCGTATCGAGCCTAAGCTTAATTTTTTCATGAATATGAAGCCCTCTTCCGAGGTCATCTTGTCGCTTTTCTTGATCATCATTCTGTTCAAACCAATTAAAACTACCCCCAGCATAAAGAGCCGTCAAAACTTCTTCTTGATTGCGGAAAATTTTTATTTTTTTGCCATGCTCTTCAGGATGATAAAGAGGATCATGCATCAAATAGTAAAGCCCCAAGATCATATCTTGAGAAGGAACAGCCACCGGCTTGCCAGAAGATGGCAAGAAGATATTATCCGGAGCCATCATGAGTATCCTTGCTTCAAGCTGAGCTTCAACAGAAAGAGGAACATAAACCGCCATCTGGTCACCGTCAAAGTCGGCGTTGAACGCCGTGCAAACAAGAGGATGGATACGAATCGCTTTCCCTTCAATCAGGACAGGCTCAAACGCTTGGATACCAAGACGGTGAAGAGTTGGAGCACGGTTGAGGAAGACAGGATGACCTTTAATGATCTCTTCAAGAACGTCCCACACTTCTGGCGCATGCCGCTGAATCATTTTTTTTGCAGAACGGATCGTGTAGACATAACCAAGATCTTTCAACCGTTTCACAATGAACGGCTCAAATAAGTTCTAAAGCCATTTTCTTGGGTAAACCACACTGATTAAATTTGAGCTCAGGACCCACGACGATCACCGAACGGCCTGAATAGTCGACCCGTTTTCCAAGAAGGTTCTGACGGAAACGACCTTGCTTCCCTTTGAGCATCTCAGATAGTGATTTCAAAGGACGATTTCCAGCTCCCATGACAGGATGGCCATGACGACCGTTATCAAAGAGGGCATCAACAGCCTCTTGTAGCATTCGCTTTTCATTACGAATGATGACTTCAGGAGTTTTAAGCTTTAAAATTGCCTTAAGACGGTTATTTCGGTTAATGACACGACGATAAAGATCGTTTAAATCAGAAGTCGCAAATCGGCCGCCATCCAAGGGAACAAGAGGACGAAGATCTGGAGGGATGACGGGAACGCACGACATCACCATCCAATCAGGCTTTATTAGGAGATGAGACAAAGCCTTCAACGATCTTCAGTCGCTTTGCTAGTTTCATTCGCGCTTGCATCGACTTTGTTTTGCGCAACTTATCTTTTAAATCAACTAAGTAAGAGCCTGAAGGTCTTCTTTCTCTAAAAGCTCTCGAATCGCTTCTCCGCCCATCTTAGCCACGAATGCATCTGTACCCCATTTCTCTTGAGCTTCGCGGATATTCTGTATCATTTAAAAGTTGTTTTCTTTCAAGAGTCGTTTGACCTGGGTCGATAACAACATATTCTTCGTAATAGATAACCCTTTCGAGATCGGCAGTTGACATCCCAAGGATATTGCCAATGCGGGAAGGCATGGTTTTGAAGAACCAAATATGAACGACGGGAACCGCCAAATCAATGTGGGCCATTCTTTCACGGCGGACTTTAGAAAGAGTTACTTCAACACCGCAACGATCACAGACAATCCCTTTGTGCTTAATTTTTTTATATTTTCCGCAAGCACATTCCCAATCTCGTGTAGGTCCGAAAATTTTTTCGCAAAAAAGTCCACCTTTTTCAGGCTTAAAGGTACGGTAGTTGATCGTCTCTGGCTTTTTGATTTCTCCACGCGACCATTCATTGCGAATCACATCATCAGAAGCAATTTTGATCGTCAAGCTTATCAAATTGTGAATCTTGGAAACCTTCCACTTCCTATCTCTCCCTTAATTATTCTTATATCTAACAAGTTACAGTTGGACGCATATCCAAACACAAGCCCTTGCATTTCTTTAATCAAGACGTTAAATGATTCTGGAGTTCCTGCTTGTAAGAATATTTTCCCCTTTTACAATCGATTCGTAAATTCGTGTACGTCCTGCAACGTCATCTGATTTAACAGTTAACATCTCTTGGAGCAGGTGGGCTGCGCCATAAGCTTCGAGCAGCCCACACTTCCATCTCCCCGAATCGCTGACCCCCATCTGAGCCTTACCACCCAGTGGCTGTTGGGTGACCAGCGAGTAAGGACCGATTGCACGAGCGTGGATCTTATCGGCAACGAGGTGGCTCAACTTCAACATGTAGATATAGCCAACGACAACCCGATTATCAAAACGCTCTCCTGTGCGGCCATCATAAAGCCAGATTTTACCATCTTCTGGAAGACCGACTTCTTTCATCATTTCCCAAATTTTTTACTCAGGGAACCCTTCAAATACAGGGCTCTTCACATAAATTCCAGCCTTTTTGGCAGCATATCCCAAGTGTGTTTCAAGAAGCTGACCCATGTTCATACGAGAAGGCACGCCCAAGAGGATTCAAGATCATTTCAATGGCTGCCCGTCTTCAAGGTAAGGCATATCGGCTTCAGGAACAATCTTAGAGACAACCCCTTTGTTACCGTGACGTCCGGCCATTTTATCGCCCACTTGCAGCTTACGCTTCGAGGCGACATAGACTTTGACTTGGCGGATGACGCCGGGATCGAGATCGGTGTCCCCTTTTCGCATGTGTTCGATTTCTGTCTTGTAATG
The DNA here is from genome assembly GCA_963777025.1 of Parachlamydiales bacterium. Classification (GTDB taxonomy): domain Bacteria; phylum Chlamydiota; class Chlamydiia; order Chlamydiales; family Rhabdochlamydiaceae; genus PALSA-1444. Next base: position 243,978 of record CAVZOR010000003.1, on the reverse strand, counting down.
CGTCTGCAACGTCTGCATTGCACGTCTCATAGTCACGCAAAATCTGCTTTAACGCGATCATAGATCTCATGCTCGGGCATGCAACAGATCTTCTACTTTCTCTGTTTCGAAGATTTCAATCATCTCTTGTGTAACTGTCTCGCCTTCTTTGATCAATAACGTCACCCGTTTTACGATGGATGATCGGACCTGGAGCACTTTCATTCAAGAAGAAGAGCCCAAGTTTTTCCCTGCAGTTCCATGATGCAGTTCACACTCTTTAGTTTTGTATTCTTGCTGGATATCTTTTATGCGGCTGGCCTCTTCGACGAGTTCATCATCTGTTTTAGAAAGACGGTCTCGACGGCTAAAGACCTTAACATCCATGACAACCCCTTCAGTTCCCGGAGGAGCTGTCAAAGAAGCATCTTTAACATCAGCCGCTTTTTCACCAAAAATCGCTCGCAACAACCTTTCTTCAGGAGCAAATTCTGTTTCCGATTTCGGAGTGATTTTACCAACAAGAATATCGCCAGGCTTGACTTCAGCACCGATACGAACAATTCCATCTTCGCCCAAGTTGACCAAGGCCTCTTCCGAAACATTTGGAATATCCCGTGTGATCTCTTCTTTACCCAGCTTTGTATCGCGAGCTGTCAACTCAAACTCTTCAATATAAATCGAAGTGTAAGTATCCTCACGAAGCAGTTTCTCAGAAATGATGATCGCATCCTCATAGTTGTAGCCGCAAACCAAGGCATGAAGGCCACTAGAACATTTTTTCCTAGCGCCATCTCCCCTTTATCAGTTGCAGGACCGTCAGCAATGACGTCGCCGGCTTTGATCTTATCCCCCACATTACAAAGCGGGGTCTGGTTGATGCAAGTTCCTGCATTGGAACGCATAAACTTCTTCAAATGATATGTCTTTTTCTCAAGCGGTTGTCTTCGGAGCAACAACGATTTTAAAACCATCGACATATTCAACAGTCCCGTCTTCTTGAGCAATAACAACAGCTCCCGAGTCTCTCGCCGCTCGTAGCTTCAAGACCTGTACCGACAATCGGAGCTTCCGGCTTTAGAAGAGGAACACCTTGACGTTGCATGTTTGATCCCATCAGGGCGCGGTTCGCATCATCATGCTCCAAGAATGGAATCAGTCCCGTTACAATAGAGACCAACTGCTTTGGCGAGACGTCCATGTGGGTGACTTTTACCGTATCGATCTTCATCTGACTCACCACGGTGACGAGCCCAGCAAGTCGACTCATGGAAACATATTGATATTCATCCAGAGGAGCAGAAGCCTGAGCAATGACACAGCTCTCTTCTTGGTCCGCTGTCATGTACTCAATCTCATCGTACAACCCCATCTCGAACAATGCGGTAGGGAGTTTCAATAAATCCAAATTCATTGATTTTCGCAAATGTTGAGAGCGAGGTGATCAAACCAATGTTCGGGCCTTCAGGTGTTTCAATCGGACAAATCCTGCCGTAGTGGCTCGCATGAACGTCGCGAACTTCAAAGCCTGCACGCTCACGGTTCAAACCGCCAGGCCCAGAGATGAAAGACGTCGCTTATGGGTCAACTCAGCAACAGGATTGGTTTGATCCATAAATTGAGAAAGTTGAGATCGCCCAAAGAAGTCTTTCAAAACTCCTGCAAGCCCTTTAGCAGAAATGATTTTTCCTGGAGTCAGTGTATCAGCAGAAAAATCAAAAAGGTTCATCCTCTCCCGAATGATTTTCTCCATGCGAGCCAAGCCGATGCGGCACTGGTTTTGGATCAACTCACCAACCGAACGAACACGGCGATTCCCAAGGTGATCGATATCGTCGACCACGACATCAGCGCTCTCGCCCCGCTTAAGCTTAATAAGATATTTGAGAGCGCCAATCACATCTTCTTTTCTTAACGTGACGATGCTCAAGATCTTCGATCAGAGACTGAAAATCCCAATTTTCGATTAAGCTTATAACGGCCGACCCTGCCTAAATTATATCGTTTTGGATCAAAGAAAAGGCGCATCATCGCTGAACGAGCATTGGAAAGCGTTGCAGGCTCGCCTGGACGAATCTTGCGGTAAAAATCTTTTAAGGCCGATTCATAGGAATCAGTTGGATCTTTTGCCAACATTTTGATGATGGGGCAAGTTTCATCAGCATCTTCAGCAATTTTAACAGTAGCAACTCCAGCATCGACCATCCGCTTAAGCATGGCCGTTGTTAATTTTTCCCCTGCTTTCCCAAAGACAGTACCATTTTCTTCATCAACAACGTCTTCAGCTAAAATTTTTCCGACAAACTTGGCAAAATCTTTTTCAGATTTAATTTTCACCCTTAAGGTAGAGAAAAACTCTTCTATGATGTCTGCATCTGTCGAATACCCTAAAGTACGAATGAAAGTAGTAGCAAGAATTTTACGTCGTCGTTTTTTTCGATCGATATAGATATAAATCAGGTCACTTGAATCAAAAGAAGCCTCAAGCCAGCTTCCACGGTACGGAATGATGCGGAAAGAATAGATAACCACCCCTTTTGCATGCTTCTCTTCTTCAAATGAGATACCAGGGGAACGGTGCAACTGAGACACGACGACACGTTCGGCGCCATTGATAATAAAAGTTCCTTTTTCAGTCATCAATGGAATCGTCCCCATATAGACCTCTTCCTCTTTGATTCCTGTTTCATCGGTCAGCCGAAATTTAACTTTAAGAGTAACGTTGTAAGTAATACCTCGACGAATACACTCCTCAGGAGTATACTTAGGCACTCCTAAATGATAGGAAAGAAATTCTAAAACTACCTTCTCGTCATACGACCTGATCGGAAATATCTCGGTAAAAACTTCCTGAAATCCTACGTTTATCCGTTCGTGCGTTGAAACACCTGCCTGCAAAAATTCGGCGTATGACTTTAACTGAATTTCAACAAGGTTTGGAAGATCGATGATTTCTTCTTTTTCTTGAAAACTAATACGAACCGGAGCTCGCTTAACCATTGTTTATTATCCTTTGGTAATCGTTGAAATACTTTTCCTAAAAAACAATAAAGAGCAGGAGCGCCTTAAATATGTAGCTTCTGCTCTTACCAAAAAACTGACCCTTGTCTTTACAAACCTTTCACTGAAACTTGCCCACCAGCCTCTGTAACTTTTTTTGCAATTTCATCCGCTTCAGTTTTGTTACAGGATGCCTTCAAAACTTTAGGAGCCCCCTCAACAACTTCTTTCGCTTCTTTTAACCCCAAACCTGTAATTTCACGAACAATTTTAATAACCCCGATTTTTTTCTCATCAAGGGCCTTCTCTAAAGTCACTTGAAATTCAGTCGATTCAACAACAGCAGCAGCAGCAGATTCTACCGCAGGGGCCACCATCATAGGGGCAGATGCTTTAACTCCCCACTTTTCTTCAAGAAGAGTTTTTAGCTTTGCCATATCGATTATACTTAAAACACTTAAATCTTCGACAAGCTGCTCTAATGTTTTACTCATAATTTAACACCCCTTTATAATTTAATTTTTTTGTCTAAACAATAGCTGACGCTCAAAAGAAGAGCCTCCATAACAGCCAATACTTGAGAAGGAACCGCCTCAAGAAGGTGAAGAAACTGCCCCCTCATCTCTTCTTTAGAGGGAAGCTGTGAAAAATATTCGACCTCTTCAGCAGAATAAAATGTTCCTTCCAAATGAGCAAAAACGACATCCAAAACCCCTTCACTTTCCTTCATAAAATGAAAAATCGATTTTGTGATTTGAAGAGGATCGGTATTAGCAAAAACAATCCCAATATGACCATCCAACGAGGAACGATCAATGGAATGACCAACAGCTGCCGCAACTTTCACAAAAATTCTTTTATGAACTACCTCAAAATCACCCCCAACCAAATGAAGAGAACCTCGAAACTTCGCCGATAAATTCGGTCCCATCTTATGATAACGAGTCAAAACAAAACCCTTAGACTCAACAAGTCGCGCTTTAATATCTTCAAAAAGAAGTTGCTTTTCTGGCCTCATTCTATCCCTCTACTATTCCATTTAAATCAAGCTTTAAGCCAGGGCCCATTGTTGAAGAAATAGAACAGGAACGAAGGTAGCGCCCTTTTGTTGAAGACGGCTTAGCCCTCATAATGGTAACCAAAAACGCCCTCACATTCTCTACAAGATAATCTTTAGAAAAAGAAAGCTTACCAACAACTCCGGCAACCACTCCATATTTATCACTTTTAAACTTACGACGACCCGACTTGATTTCACGAACCGCCGTAGCAATATCATTCGTTACACCACCTGATTTAGGCGTCGGCATCAAATCCCTCGAACCTAAAATTTTTCCTAATTTACCCACCTCACGCATCATGTCAGGAGTGGCAACAACAGCATCAAAATCAACCCACCCGCCCTTGATCTTTTCAATGAGCTCCTCATTACCCACAAAATCAGCCCCTGCCATGACGGCCTCTTTTTGTTTATCACCTTTGGCAAAAACAACAATCGTCACCTTCTTACCCGTTCCATTCGGCAACGAAACAACCCCTCGCAATTGCTGATCTGATTTATGCACATCAATCCCGGTCTTCAACGCCACCTCAACAGATTGATCAAATTTTACAGATGGACACTTTTGTAAAACCTCTATCGCCTCTTCCAACTTATATACCTTCTGAGGATCAACGATTTTAACCATCTCTCGAAAACGTTTACTTTTCATAATTTCACCCTTCGACTATATCTACTCCCATAGAGCGGGCAGTTCCCATGACAAGCCTCATCGCTGCCTCATCTGAAAAAACCCTCATATCTTGCTTTTTTCTTTCGACTATTTTTCGAACTTGAGAAATTGTTAACTTCCCCACCTTATCTCGATTCGGAACTTTAGACCCTAACTCAACTCCCACTTCTTTCAAAATAAGCCTTGAAACAGGAGGCTGTTTTGTGATAAACGTAAAAGTCTTATCGGAAAAAACAAAAATTTCAACAGGAAGAATATCCCCCAACTGCCCCTGCGTTCTTCCATTAAATTCTTTACAAAAGGCCATAATGTTCACCTGAGCAGCTCCAAGAGCAGGCCCAATAGGTGGAGCCGGATTGGCTTTTCCTGCCGGAATTTGCAGCTTTATGACCTTAACACACTTTTTCTTTGCCATAACACCCTTAACTCTTTTATATTTCCATCTCTTGAGAAATCTGTTCGACTTGCCAAAATTCAAGGTCATCGACACGATTTTTTCTTCCAAAGATTGAAACCAAAACACTCAAACGACCTTTTTCGTAAAAAACCTCTTGAACTATTCCTGTAAAATTAAAAAAGACCCCGTCGACAATTCTAACTTTATCACCAACCTGAACGTTATGTTTATGAACAACCCCTTGCTTCCTTTTCTCCATATCAGAAAGAATCGGGTCAATTTCATGTTGAGGAACAGGCATTGGCTTGTCACCACCAAGAAACTCTATAACCCCTTGTGTATTTTTTACATACATCCAAGAGTCATCCGTAAGCTCCATATTAATGAAAATATAGCCAGGCCAAAACCTTTTCTCACTTACCCGCTGCTCCCCTCGCTTAACCTCCGCCACATTTTCCGCAGGAATCAAAATCTCGGAAACAGCCTCCACCATTCCCTTAGCTTCTCGATTTTCGACAAGAGCCTTCTTTACTTTCTTTTCTTGACCCGAAAAAACCTGTATCACATACCATTCATGCATAATTCATCTAAAATTTAAGAACTCTTAAAATTCCTTTGATAAGAAGGTCTGTTCCATAAATCCCAAAACCAAAAGCAAATGTAGCCACAACAACAACTCTTGTAAAAAAAACAAGCTCTTCTTTTGTTGTCCAGGTCACCTTCCTAAACTCCTCACCGAGCTCGCGCAAATAATTGGCCAACTTACCCAAAGATGACTCCTAATACTACCCTTTCATTGCTTACGAGTGCGGAGGGACTCGAACCCCCGGCCCGCGACTTTGGAGATCGCTGCTCTACCAACTGAGCTACACACCCTCTAATAAAAATCGGCCTTTATTACAAAATGGCGGTGACCGTTCCTGCACCAATCGTACGGCCTCCTTCACGGATCGCAAAACACATCCCTTCTTCCATCGCCACAGGAACAATCAGCTCTCCTATAATCTCAACGTTATCCCCAGGCATCACCATCTCAACTCCCTCAGGAAGAGTCGACCGTCCCCGTCACGTCAGTCGTACGGAAATAAAACTGAGGACGATATCCATTAAAGAATGGCTTATGACGACCCCCTTCTTCTTTTGTGAGAACGTAAACAGCCCCTTTAAACTTCTTGAAAGCCTTAGAAACGCCGGGAGCAAGAAAGCACCATTCCACGCTCAATATCGTCCTTCTCAATTCCCCTCAGAAGAATTCCCACGTTTTCGCCAGCACGCCCTTCATCAAGAATCTTATTGAACATTTCTATGCCTGTAACAACCGTTTCACGTGTATCACGAAGACCGACCAACTGAAGCTTATCGTTCACCTTGACAATTCCTCTCTCGAATACGACCTGTCGCAACAGTTCCACGACCTGAGATAGAAAAAACGTCTTCAACAGGCATCAAAAAAGGCTTGTCAATTTCACGAATAGGGGTTGGGATGTGTTCGTCAACAGCTTCCATCAATTGAATAATGCTTTCAACATACTTTGGATCACCTTCAAGAGCCTTTAAGGCCGAACCTCGAATAATCGGAACATCTTTATACCCTTTGGACTCTAGAAGCTCAGTAAGCTCCATTTCAACGAGATCAACAAGCTCTTCATCTCCCTGACCAATCATATCCATTTTGTTCAAAAAGACGACGATGGCAGGAACCCCCACCTGACGAGCAAGAAGAATGTGCTCCTTCGTTTGAGGCATCGGCACCATCCGTAGCAGCAACAACGAGAATAGCGCCATCCATTTGAGCCGCACCGGTAATCATGTTTTTTACATAGTCAGCGTGACCTGGGCAGTCGACGTGAGCATAGTGACGCGTATCGGTTTCATATTCAACGTGTGTTGATTAATGGTAATCCCACGAGCTTTTTCCTCAGGAGTGTTGTCGATTGAAGAGTAATCACGAAATTTTGCCTTTCCTTTATTTGCTAAAACTTTAGTGATAGCAGCAGTTAACGAAGTTTTACCATGGTCAACGTGACCAATCGTGCCGATATTAACGTGCGGTTTTTTCCTCTGAAAGGTTTCTTTAGCCATTGTCTACCATTCTCCTTCATATTAATTTTATCTGCTGCCCAGGATAGGAATTGAACCTACGACCACTTGCTTACCATGCAAGTGCTCTACCACTGAGCTATCTGGGCCCCACTAGTGGACTCAAAAGATAATTCAATCTCTTTTCAGCAAGCAAAGATGCTAAGGTTAACTTCACACTACAATTAAGCACAAGAAAAAAAAGCACCTACAATTAGCTCACTTTTGCCTGTAGATAATACGTGCTTTAGTTAAGTCGTAGGGAGACATTTCAACGGTCACTGAATCACCGACCAAAATACGAATGTTCCGTATCCTCATCTTTCCACATAAATGGGCGTAAACTCGCAAACCATTTTGCAAAACGATAAGAAATGTCATGTTAGGAAGAAGGTCTTCTACCTTTCCCTCAGCCTTAATCGTGTCTTCTTTTGCCATTTGTTAAAAAAAGTTTATAACTTTATAAGAATGTACCATTCTAACAAGCAGAAGATTTATACTCAAACAATTTAATTAAATGTGAAAAAGAAAAAGAGAGATACTTTTTCACATGATACCTCCAAGTGAACTGAAAAATCAGGTTTTAGATCGCGTAAAAACCCAATTTTTCAGTTCACTTCGGTATATATGTTGTACGAATCGATTTTTCTCGGTACACTTCAAGCGATGATAACACAAGAGAATTATAAATACGGTTTTGTAACAGAAATTGAAACTGAAACCATTCCTAAAGGTTTAACAGAAGAAACGGTTCGTTTGATTTCATACAAAAAAAATGAACCTACTTTTTTGCTCGATTTTCGCTTAAAAGCCTTTAAAAAATGGAAGGAGATGAGCGAGCCCCGGTGGGCTAATATTAATTATCCCCTTATTGATTTTCAAAATATTTGCTACTACTCTTCGCCCAAAAAAAAACAGCAACTGAGTAACTTAAGTGAGGTTGATCCTGAGATACTTCGAACATTTGAAAAACTTGGTGTTCCTCTAGATGAGCAAAAAAGATTAACCAACGTTGCTGTTGATGTCGTTTTTGATTCGGTCTCACTGGGAACAACTTTTCAAAGCGAGCTCGATAAGGTTGGTGTTGTCCTTTGCTCCATTTCTGAAGCCATTCATCGTTACCCGGAATTGATTGAAAAATATTTAGGCACCGTTGTTCCGATCGGGGATAATTTTTTTTCAGCTCTTAACGCGGCTGTCTTTTCTGATGGCTCCTTTGTTTATGTCCCCAAAGGAGTACGATGCCCGATAGAACTTTCTACTTATTTTCGTATTAATGACAAGGAGTCTGGTCAATTTGAAAGAACCCTTCTCATTGCAGAGGAGGGGTCCTATGTCAGTTACCTAGAGGGGTGTACAGCCCCTGCTTATGATAATCACCAACTTCATGCGGCCGTTGTTGAACTAATCGCCTTGGATCGGGCCGAGATAAAATACTCTACCATTCAGAACTGGTACGCGGGAGACCCTAAAACGGGCTTAGGGGGTATCTTTAATTTTGTCACTAAAAGGGGACGATGTCTCGGGTTTCGCTCTAAAATTTGCTGGACACAGGTGGAGGCGGGAGCTGCGATCACTTGGAAATATCCAAGTTGTATTTTACAGGGGGATGAGTCGATTGGTGAATTTTATTCCGTTGCACTAACTCACGGAAAGATGGAAGCTGATACGGGAACAAAGATGATTCATTTAGGAAAAAACACTCGTTCAACGATCATATCCAAGGGAATTTCTTCTGATACGTCTCACAATTCCTATCGAGGCCTCGTGAAAGTTGCACCCCGTGCTACCGGAGCTCGTAACTATACCCAGTGCGATTCAATGCTTGTCGGCAACCGTTGTTCTGCCAACACGTTTCCATCGATTGAAATAGCGAACCAAACCGCGCAAGTTGAACATGAAGCATCGACTTGCAAAATGAATGAAGATCAGCTGTTTTATATCCAATCTCGCGGTATTGATCGAGAAGATGCTATCAATCTCGTTGTGAGCGGTTTTTGTAAAAAAGTCTTCAGTAAGCTCCCCTTGGAGTTTGCTGCTGAGGCATCAAAACTTCTTTCTCTAAAATTAGAACATTCCGTGGGTTAACATGTTAAAAATTCGAGACCTCTATGTCTCCATCGAAGGTAAGGAAATTTTAAGAGGGATAAACCTTCAAATAAATAGGGGTGAAATCCATGCTTTTATGGGTCCTAATGGAGCTGGTAAATCGACAATGGGAAAGGTTTTGTCTGGTCACCCTTCCTGTGAAATTCTTTCTGGATCGATTGAATTTGAAGGCGAAGATATCATAAAACTACCCCCCGAAGAGAGAGCTAAAAAGGGAATTTTCATGAGCTTTCAATACCCCATAGAAGTTTCTGGGATCACAAATTTTCAGTTTCTTCACGCAGCTTATTCAGCCTCTCAAGGGGAGATTTCTGAAGACGATTTTGAGAAAATTTTGAGTCAAAAAATGGAGCAGCTGCTGATTCGTTCTGAATTCAAAAATCGGCATTTGAATGAAGGGTTTTCCGGTGGTGAAAAAAAAAGAAATGAGCTCCTTCAAATGATTCTTTTAAAACCCAAGCTTGCCATTCTTGATGAAATCGATTCCGGCCTCGATATTGACGCCTTAAAAGGCGTGGCAGAGGGAGTTAAGAGGGCTTTTGACTCTGATCGAGCGGTTCTTTTGATTACCCACTACCAACGATTCCTCGATTATATCAAACCTCATTTCGTTCACGTCCTCATTGAAGGTAGCATTGTAAAAACGGGAGATCACCATCTTGCTTTGAAGCTTGAGGAAGAAGGGTATGACGCTTACTGATACCCCCTTTTTCGCTTTTTTGAAGGATTATTATGAAAAAAACCGAAAAGAGGGATTTTTTCAGAAAATGCGAGACGAGGCGTGGGATCGTTTTTTGCAACTAAATTTCCTTGATAAAAAAAGTGAGGTTTTCCGTTACTTTCCCCTCAACCCCCTCTACCAACTTTTTTTAAAAATCGCCCCCCCCTCACCAGTTCTTCAAAAAGAGGAGATCCTTCCTCATGTTTATCCAGAATGTCAAGGCAGCTATCTTGTTTTTATCAATGGCGCCTTCGTTAAAGAGGTTTCAGACCTAACCAATATTTCAAAAAAGGTTGTAGCTCTACCCCTTTCGGTTGCCCTTGATTCGTATGGGTCATTTTTTGAAAATCGATGGCAAAAAGCTTTTGATGAAGAGAAAGATCCTTTTGCTCTTCTCAATCAAGCTCTTCATCCAGAGGGGCTTTTTTTTTATGTCCCTCCAAAAGTCGTCTTAGAAAACCCTGTTCAGATCCTTGATTTTTCAACAACAGCTGAAACTTTTTCCCCTTCTCGCATCCACCTTTTTTTTAGCCCCCCGGGCCCAAATGCAATGGGTCTCTTCTATTTTCGGCCCCGGAATTCATAACACTTTTTTAGATATTGTCCTTGAAGAAAACGCCGTCTGTTCTTGTGTCGATCTTTCTGATTCCAACCAAGGTTGGGCTCTCAATTATCTTAGGTCAACGCTTAAGAAAGAGGCAACTTTAAATTATACAACAGCAATCTTTGGTAATCGTACGCTTCGGCAAAGTTTAAAGGCCTCCCTTTTAGGCGAAAAAGGAAAGGTCGTTTTACAAGGGGTATGGAACCTTCATCAACAAGCTCATGCCCATCTTCACGTTCATGTTGAACACCTCGCTCCCCTGGGTCGATCTTTACAAAAATTTAAGGGTGTTCTTTCCGACACCTCTCAGTCAAGTTTTGAAGGGAAAATTTATATTCATCCTGATGCTCAAAAAACCGAAGCTTATCAACTTAATCAAAATCTTTTACTTGGGGATTACGTGATCGCCAACACTAGGCCAAACTTGGAGATTTTTGCTGATGATGTGAAGGCTTCCCATGGCGCGACGGTTTCTCAAATTGATGAGGAGAGTTTGTTCTATCTGAAAAGTCGGGCCCTCTCATCTACGACAGCCAAACAGCTCTTAATTCGTGGATTTATTCAAGAAATCCTTGATCACATCCCTATCCCTTCTGTCAAAAACAAAGTAAAAAATCATGGTTTTTGACCGTTCTGATTTTCCAATGCTTCATCAACATGTCAATGGAGCCCCTCTTGTCTATCTCGATTCGGCATCAACAGCGCTAAAACCTCAAGCTGTTATTGATGCAATAGGGACTTTTTATTCCTCTGAATATGGAACCGTTCATCGGGCTGCTTATCAACTTTCCACACGGTCCACTTCCCACTACCTAGCTGTTCGAGAGCAGCTAAAACATTACCTCAATGCTGAGTCAGCCGATGAAATCGTCTTTACTAAGGGAACAACCGAAGCGATTAACCTTGTCGCTTTTTCCTTTGGGGAAGCTTTTCTTTCTCCAGGGGATGAGGTGATCATTTCCGGCATGGAACACCACTCGAATATCGTTCCTTGGCAGCTTCTTTGTAAAAGAAAAAAAGCCTACCTTAAGGTGATTCCACTGCTTGAGGACGGAACCCTCGACCTGAACCAGTATCGAAAATTAATCTCTTCTCGAACAAAAATGGTTAGCGTTGCTCATATCTCGAATCTTTTGGGTGTTATAAACCCCCTATCCAATGTTATTGAAATCGCACACTCCGCAGGGGCAAAAGTTTTTATTGACGGAGCTCAAAGCGCTCCTCATCTAGCCATCGATGTTCAAGCCTTAGATTGCGATTTTTTTGCCTTTTCAGGGCATAAAATTTATGGCCCAACAGGCGTTGGCGTCCTTTATGGAAAAAAAGAGCTTTTATGCCAAATGCCTCCCTACCAAGGGGGGAGCGATATGATTCAAGAACTCTCTTTTCAAGAAACCGTTTTTCAACCACCCCCCTTAAAATTTGAAGCCGGTACCCCTATGATAGCTGAGGTCATCGGTCTTGGAGCTGCCTTGACTTACCTTTGCCATCATCGGTTTGATCAAATCGCTGCTTATGAGACCCGCCTCATCGAAGCGGCAATGGAGCAACTGCTTTCGCTCGATAACATCACGATTTTAGGCCCTTTGAAGGGGAAGACCTCTCTTATTACTTTTGTCATTGAAGGTGTTCACCCCCTTGACATGGCCTCTCTTTTGGATGCGCGCGGAGTCGCGCTTAGATCCGGCGATTTTTGCGCCCAACCTCTGTTAAGACACTTCGGCCTTCAAACAGCCCTGAGGTTGTCCGTTGCTCCTTATAATACTCAAGAAGAAATTTCATACCTTAGCGAAACACTTAAAGAGATGACTTCGATCTTATCTATACCGAAATGAAGTGAAAAATTTGGCTTTGGTACGATGCAAATCCAAATTTTCAGCTTATTTCGGTATAAACAGTCAAAAATAATGTTAATTTTTAAAAAATCATTTATAATTCTTTTCTAAAACCTACACAGTTAAGGGGAGTTTCTCAATGCAAGATGTTCTTTTACGGTGTGACGGCTATAGGCCTGTTTTTAATCGAAGGGTGCCACTCCCAGAAGTTGAGACGGCTCTCTTGCATGTAACAACGGTAGTTAAAACAGTAGTCCCAAAAATTTTGTCCGGCCGTCGCTTCCGAAATCTTTCTACATCTAGAGATTTTTCCTTTACCCTCTCAAGAGTAGAATACCCTGAAAAATGGTATGATCCAGGACCAGATCTTTTATTCCCCCGTCCTTCTTCTCTTCTCTGCCCTACCCAAGAGTGGATCGCCCTAGTCTCTTTCGTGCCTTTTTTGGAGGAGAACCCTCAAATTCGTGTCTTGTTACGGCGCACTTCAACACCGTTCCCTCCAGAGGAGACTTTCCAAATTTCAGCCTCAATCCAGGCCGCTACTGCTGCCCAAACCCGAGAAAGTTGGGCTCCCCCCGCTCCAGTTTTTACCGAAAACCAGGGGACCAGTTTTATTAAGACCTATCTTCTTAAGAACGCTAACGACGCCACAAAGGAAGCGTTCTTCACGGTAGACCCAGATAGCATCCACTTTTTTATGTTCCTTGCTTTGTATTTTTATACGGTTGAACCCCTAAAAATAGAGGCACTTCCTTATTTTTTTACTCAAAAGATCAAAGAAAAAATCGAACAGCTTCGAGAACAGCCCCCTCTAGCCGATTCGTCAATCCCTCAATCCATTTTAACCGATTTTAATGTTTTTAACGATGCAGGAGACTCCTTGAACCATATCGCTACCTTTAAAGAGCTGAGAGAATATAGCTTTGAAATGATGCAAGGAGGTCAGCCGAATCTCTTTATGGAATGTTGGCAAAATCTCGTTTCCGACGGCTAGAATTTCAATTTTTCAGTTCACTTCGGTATATTTGGGTCCGCCCTCTAAATGATTAAAAAAATATTTTTCAAAATTAAATTAAGGAAAAAATCAGGGGGCCTTTTTCTTTTTGTTTCTATAGGCGGCTATCCCGTCACCCCCTTCAAATGTTGTTTCTCTATGCCCTTTAACAGGCCGTAGACCGGGGGGTAGAAAAACAGCCGAGATGTCCTCTGCAGAAGAATCTATCTCCAGCCCCGAACAATTCCAGAATGATTCCACATTATGTTCTGCCCCGGCTTCCATTACGAAAGATGATACCTCACCCCTTCGAATCAATTCGCGAACCCGTTCTATCTCGCGCATCTCTTCATCACTAAAAAGAGCTTCAACAAATTCTGGAATCGGAGCCTCTATTTTTTTGCCCTCTGCGTAGGCACTAATAATCATAAACAGGGTGATGTGAGGAGCGTCTCCTGCCCTAATCAAAGATACCGTGTTTTTGGAAAAGTGATTTAAATGCGGAACAACACACTCCTTAATAGCTAGATCTATTTTGTTAATGTGCTTTTGTTTGTCTTCTGGACAGAGGTCAAGTTTGGAAGCCACACAATCCACCATTCTAGAAACTTCATCACTCGGAGCAATATAAACAAAACCAGATGTTGATACAGAAGATACTGTCATATTTTTGTCCCCTTATCTTAAAATTATTCTCGAACGCTGGAAGGTTATACCGAAATGAGTTGAAAACTTGGTTTTGGACACCGCCAAAGCCTCGGGGTTGGACGATCGCAACTAGCGCGTATTCTCAATACGCGCGACGTTGCGATAAGATCCAACTGCGAGGACTTTCGCGACGGTCCAAATCCAAATTTTCAACTCATTTCGGTATAACATTAACATTTAAAAAATCAGTGAAGATTTTCTTATTTCGATTAAAACTAAGTTAAATTAAACTGGCCTTTCAATGCAAAACATTTATTTACAGAGCAATCGAACCCACGGACCTATTTTTTTTGGCAGGGTGATTCTTGGCGATGCAGGGGCTCTCGTTTCTTGGGCGGCCAGAGCGGTTAGAACAGTAGCCCTGAAAATTTTCTCCTCCCCCTTCTTCCCCAATCTTTTTTCATCTAGAAATTTTTTCTTTACTCTCTCAAGAGTAGAACCTCCTAACCAAGGCAGACATTCAAGAGAGGAGCGGATGATAGTGGAAGCCGTATTGCAAACCTTTGGCCAAACCGACTACCTCGAGATCCTTCTCCGGGGCTCTGATGAACAGCGAGATGCCGTAATCGAGGGCACTATGGCTGCCTTTCACCTTCTCGTGCAAAAGATTGCCGGGTATCAGGCTCACGAACTGACTCTTATCCAAAATCAAGGAACCCATTTTATTAAGACATACCTTCTTAAAGATATCAGTAAAGGGACGAAAAAGGCGTTCGTCACATTAGACCCGGATAGCATCCACTTTTTTATGTTCCTTACTTTGTTTTTTTACACGGTTGGACCTCTAAAAACAGAGCCCCCTCCTTGTTTTTTTACTCAAAAGACCAAAGAAAAAATCGAACAACTTCGAAAAGAGCTCTCCCCAACCGATCCCTCAATCCCTCAAACCATTTTAACCGATTTCAAAGCTTTTAATCGTGTGGGGGCCTCAAAAAACCGAAACACCACCTTTAAAGAGTTGAGAAAATGCAGCTTTGAAATGATGCTAGGAGAACAGGTGGATCTTTTTATGAAATGTTGGAAAAGCGCCCTCGCTTCCCCTGTTTAGCTTTATACCGAAATGAGCTGAAAAATTCGATTTGGACTGTCGCGAGAGCTTTCGCGATGGCCCAAATCAAAATTTTTCAGCTCTCTCGGGTAAGTTACGATCATCCAAACCCCAATTTTTTAGCTCATTTCGGTATAACAAAGAGAACAACTTTTTCAGGTTAAATAATTAAAAATAAAATTAATATTAAAAGAAATCAGTTAAGATTTTTTTGTTGTAATTAACCCTTCCTTAAATTAAATTCATTTGGTAATGCATAACGTTCATTTACAAGGCGGTCGAGGCCGTGGACTTTCTTTTAATGTAGGGGCGATGCTCACAAAAGCTGGCCGTTCCCTCATGATTGTGGTAGAAATGGTTATGAAAATAGCCAGAACCATCTTTTCCCTTGCCTGGCTCCGTAATCCTCCACATCGTCGCGAACCAGATATTCATAATCGTCCATATTTGCCCCATACTCTCCCAATAGGGGAACCGCCTGGACTGCGGTATTTCCCCCGCCAGGTTCCCTTTGATCAAGATTTTGACAACTGGGTCATGGGGATTATGCAGCCCTATTTAAGTATAAGGGGGAACTCCCAACCTCCTCGCCAAGTAGAGGAGCAGTTACGAGGCATTTTATTACAGGAGCAATCCCCAATCTCGGCCGCAACTCGCCTCTCACTCCAGCTCTTTCTTAACAACCTCACTAGCTCTAGAGTTCTGAACAACCTCAATGGCTTTAGAGGGAGAACTGGGGGTGAGAGGGCGGAGGCCGTTGAAGGGGAACCCGCTTTTATTGACAATCGCCGTCTTGAAGAGGGAGTCGATTTTATTAAGAATCACCTTCTTAAGAGAGTCAATAGTGAGACAAAAGAGGCGTTTATTGACATGCAGGCAGAGGCCATCCCGTTTTTTATGTTCCTTGCTTTGTATTCTTTTACGGTTGAACCTCTAAGAACAAAGCCACTTCCTTCTTTTCTTACTAGAAAGACCCAAAAAAAAATCAACGAGCTTCGGAAGCAGCCCCCCCTAACCGACCTCTTGGCAAACCTCTCGGGAGATCTCTTGGCTGAAATCTCGGCCGACCTCCCTGCTGACGTCTTGGCTGAAATCTCGGCCGACCTCTCGGCTGCCCCCCTCTTAATTTTTCAACCCATTTTAACCGATTTCAACGCTTTTAATAACGTGAGCGATACCTTGAACCGTATCCCTGTCTTTAAAGAGTTGAGGGAATACACCAACGGAATAATCCAAGGAGACGACATAAATTTTTTTATGAAATGTTTGAACGAGATCCCCTCTTCCCCTGCTTAGCTTTATACCGAAATGAGCTGAAAAATTCGATTTGGACTACACAGTTCTCTTTTTTTCATATATAATGGGGGTATGAATTTATTTTTCGAATGTGTTTTGCAACATGCCGAGCACGCCCACTGGTTTTTTTTTGGGGCTACCCTATTAGCTGGAATTAATCTCCCAATCAGCATTGACCTTCTCATGATTTTTGCTTCTTTTTTAGCGGCTACCGTTATTCCAGAACATCTGTGGCACCTCTATTTTGCCATGTTCCTTGGCTGCTACCTCTCAGCCTGCCTGATTTATTGGACAGGAAGAGTTTTGGATAAAAAGTTGAAAAAATACAAATGGTTCAATCGTATTGCCTCACAGGAAAGGGTCGAAAAAATTAAAAATTTTTACCTTAAACATGGATTTTGGACTCTGTTGGTTGGCCGATTCATTCCTTTTGGCGTACGCAATTGTATCTTCATTTCAACAGGACTAAGCCGTCTTTCTTTTATAAAATTTGCTCTTTGGGATTTCATAGCCTGTTTTATTTGGTCTTCTCTTTTGTTTTATCTTTTTTTTACTTTTGGAAAAAACTATTCGATGTTACTAAGCTGTTCCGGAACTCTCAGCATCATAATCATCTTGATTTTTAGTGCGGCTGTAATTGGTTTCATCTGGTATTATCGCAGAAAAAAACGTGTATCTTCAAAAAGTTATGGCGGACAATGATCAGTCAAGATCAGCAGGGTATATACCGAAGCAACCTAAAAAGTAGAGACTTGGGCTTGAATGCTGACTTTGCCTAATGCCCTTTCGCTTTTACGCGCCCCCTTGGCTATCCTCTTTTTGTTGGAAAATCCTACCATCCGATCTGTTGTCATTGTACTAGCGATGTTAACAGACAGCATCGATGGATTCTTAGCAAGAAAATCTAAGGCAACAACTCGATTAGGAGCCTTTCTCGATCCAGCCATGGATAAGTTTTTTGTGATTTTTTGTCTAGGCGTCGTTCTTTCCGAGGGACGTCTGGAACTGTGGGAAGGTCTTCTTACGCTTTCTCGTGATTTTTCCCTTTGTTTGTTTGGTCTTTACCTAAGCGTCACAGGCTTTTGGAAAAAATATGAATTTCGTTCGATTCTTTGGGGAAAAATTACAACGGTCATGCAGTTCATTGTTTTGATCCAGGTTACGCTTGGTTATCAAATTTTTCGATATTTTTTTATCTTATTCATCATCTTTGCTTTACTCGCTTTCGTTGAGCTATTTCAATTTAAAAGGTCTTCTCTTCATAAAAGAAGTAAAGAAGAGTTAAATTAATTTAAGTATCCCCAAAATAAACATCTCGTATAAGATCCCCTTTTTTAACCATAAAGGGGCCAAGTTCATGAACCTTCAGCGTGAATCAATTTTTTCTCGATCTATTCGTTCTTTTTTTACTTCTTTTGCTATCATTTTAGGCATTGTCTTCGGAATAGGGGTCGTTTTAATGAGTTTTTCCCTTATTTTGGGACCTAACTATTTGCCCCCGAGAACAGAACCCACCATTGCCCCCGATGCCAA
This sequence comes from Parachlamydiales bacterium, assembly GCA_963777025.1. Classification (GTDB taxonomy): domain Bacteria; phylum Chlamydiota; class Chlamydiia; order Chlamydiales; family Rhabdochlamydiaceae; genus PALSA-1444. Next base: position 225,942 of record CAVZOR010000003.1, on the reverse strand, counting down.
AGGAGATCGTTTCCTTCTCTCTGCTTATACGCCTGTTATTCTCCGAATAAATCTACACGGCGTAATTGGAATGGGAGATTTAACAACCGAAAAAATTGAAAATTTACTGCTCGACTCTCGAGACGGCTTCTTGAAAGGAGACCGTGTGAAAGGTCTTTTTTTACACATAAATAGCCCAGGGGGGACGGTCTCCGATTCCGATGGAATCTATAGGGCATTTTTAAACTATAAGACAAAATATAAAGTTCCTTTATACGCTTATGTTGACGGCCTTTGTGCTTCTGGAGGGATTTATATTGCTTGCGCTGCCGACAAAATTTATGCCACTTCTTCCAGCGTGATCGGCTCCGTTGGAGTTCTCATGGGGCCTACATTCAACTTCTCCGAAGCAATGAACAAAGTGGGAGTCAGCTCTCTGACTTTAACCGAAGGAAAAGATAAGGATGCCCTCAACCCCTTTAGACCTTGGGCCCCTGATGAAGGGTCTCTTTTAAAGGAAGCCATTACCCGCCCTCTTTATGAACACTTCGTTGCCATTGTTGAAAAGTCGAGACCTAAACTGACAAAAGCAAAACTGGTCAATGACTACGGCGCGCATATTTTTATTGCAAAAGAGGCGCAAGAACTAGGATATATTGACATAGCAGGAAGTGACTATTCAGAAGCACTAGAGGGGCTGACAAAAGCGGCAAACTTAAGTGACCTCTACCAGGTCATTCAGCTTAAGCTAAAGCACTCTATTTTTGATGATATAGCCCAAAATTATCTTCTGAAAAACATTCTACAGTGGACAGGAATTACCCCCTCTTTAGAAAATGATCTCAGGGGAAAACCGCTTTACCTCTATCGGCCTTAGCAATTTAAGAATGAAAAAACTGTTTATTGTTGATGCTGTAAACCTTCTTTTTCGTTCTTATTACGGGATTGGCCCGATGACCAATCAAAGAGGAGAGCCGACTCAAGCCCTTTTCGGGTTTATTCGCTCTATTTATAAGCTGATAGAGCAATTTTCCCCAGATCTTATCGTTGCTGTTTTTGATGGACCCGATAACAAACGGTCTCGATTGAATCTCTATGCCGAATATAAAAGCCACCGACAATCTATGCCAAGGGAGCTTCTTGATCAGCTGAAAAAAGCGATAAAGTGGTGCCAATTAGCGGGCATTCCTCTTCTGCTAGTTCCCGAAGTCGAAGCTGATGATACAATGGGAAGCGTTGCTGTTTGGGCAGAAAAAAATCAGATGAAAATTTTTCTTTGTAGTAGTGATAAAGACCTTTGTCAGCTCGTTACTGATAACATTTTTATTGTAAATGTTCATAAAGAAAATTCTGTTCTCGATAAAAAAGCGGTAAAAACCCTCTATGGTATTACTCCCAAACAGATGGTCGATTATCTAGCGATTATCGGAGATCAGTCTGATAACATTCCAGGACTGAAAGGGATAGGCCCTAAAACAGCCGTAGCTTTGCTTGAAAAATTTGGAACCCTCGAAAAAATCTTAGCTAATACCGATAAAATTTCAAATTTAAGACACAAAAAAATCATCGAACAAGGTGAAAAAGTAGCTCGCCTAAGTCAACAGCTGGCCACAATTCGTAAAGATGTTGAATTCCCTAAAGAGGTCTCTTTTTTCTATTTTCAAGATCCCTGTTTAGATCAGCTAAGGGCATTCTATAGGGAGGCTCATTTTTTATCTTTCCTTAAAGAAACAGAAGTAAAAACCGTTACCTCATATCAATTGATCGCCGATATCAAATCTCTTGAAACGGTGATAAAAGATCTTTTTTCCGAAAAAGAGGTTTGCTTTGATACAGAAACAACAGATATTCGACCGATGCTGGCCAAAATGATTGGTATGGGGATTTCAAATAAATCAGGGGGGCGCTGGTACATACCTTTAAATACCGACCTACCTCGCACTGAAATCATAAAACTTCTAAAAAAACTATTTTCACACAAAGATATTTCTTTTTTTGGGCACGATGTTAAATACGATCTCCATCTTTTGAAAAATGAGGGACTACCCCTTCCCCAAATCTCTTTCGATACCCTTTTAGCCTCATATTTGCTCCACCCCCATCATAAGCGGCATCATCTCGACCAACTTTCCTTAGAAATATTGGATATCAACAAAACACCTATTGAAGCGTTTATCGGAAAAGGAAAGAATCAACTCTCAATGGATGATCTCCCGATTGAAAAAATAGCCAACCATTGCTGCGAAAATCTCGACTGCACCACACAGTTGAAATGTTTTTTTGAATCTAAACTTCATGAACTCAATCTGATCTCGGTTTTAAAAGAGATTGAACTTCCCCTTATGCCCGTTTTAATGTCTATGGAAAGGCGAGGTATCTATGTCGATCTGATTCAGATGAAGAAAATCTCTTCTGAAATTACGAACACCATCGATGAAATTGAAAAACAAATCCACTCTTTAGCTGGGGAAAAATTCAACATAAGCTCTCCGAAACAGCTCAGTAAAATTCTTTTTGAAAAGATGGGGATCCCTCATCCTAAAAAAAAAGGAACTCAATTTTCGACTAACGCGGCAACCTTGGAAGCCCTAAAAGGAGAATCTCCCATTGTAGAAAAAATTTTACTTTATCGAACTTTTGAAAAACTTCGTTCAACTTATATCGACACACTTCCTTTGGAGATCAATCAAAAAACCAAAAGAATTCACTGCACTTTTCACCAATCCGTGGCAGCAACAGGGCGACTATCGTGCCAAAATCCAAATCTTCAAAATGTCCCCGTAAGAACGGAGGAAGGGAAAAAAATTCGAGCTGCTTTTAAACCTGAAAAAGATAGTTGGAGTTTTCTCTCAGCGGACTACTCTCAAATTGAACTTCGCCTTTTAGCACACCTAAGCGAAGACCCTGCCCTTCTCAAGGCTTTTAGGGAAGGGGAAGATATCCACGCCTATACAGCCTCCTTAGTCTTTGGAATTCCTCTTAACGACGTGACTAAAGAAATGCGCTATAAGGCAAAAGCTGTTAATTTTGGAATTCTTTATGGGCAACAACCCTTTGGTTTATCAAAAGGGCTTAAAATCGACTATAAAGAAGCCGTTTCTTTCATTGAAACCTATTTTCAACGGTATAAAAAGGTACGAGATTTTTTTGAATTTTGTAAAGAAAGCGTTCGAAAAACAGGGCGCGCTGTAACCATGACAGGGAGGCACCGTCCTATTCCTGAAATCAACTCTGATGATCCAATCCTACGCAGTGCGGCGGAGCGCCTTGCGATCAACACTCCTTTACAAGGGACGGCTGCCGATTTAATTAAGATCGTCATGATTCAAATTCAGGACTATTTTGAGAAGAACCATCATCCTGCTTTTATGTTACTCCAAATTCACGACGAACTTTTATTTGAAGCTCCCGACTCATCCATTGCTACCCTTTCTAAGCGGATAAAAGCGATGATGGAGGGGGTCATGGTTCTTAAAATTCCTTTAGAAGTTCAGGTTTCAGTTGGAAAAAATTGGGGCCAGTGTTAACCTTGACCAAGGTTGCTGTAACGGGCATTCCGGGCTCTGGCAAGTCAACGGTTTGTCAAGTGTTTAGGGAATATGGGGCGTTTGTCGTCGACACTGATGAAATTGTAGGCGACTTGTTGTCCCTGAATACGTTAGTGAGACAGAAGGTTATTGACCTTTTTGGTCCCAAAATTCTCAAAAAAAATCAAATCTGTAAAAAAAAGATTTCAAAGATTGTGTTTTCTAGCCTTAGCAAGCTCAAGTCATTAGAAGCCATTCTATATCCTCTCGTGAGAGAGGAGGTTCGGTCGTTGTTTAAATCGATTAAAGAGAAAGGGCTCTATAGATTTTTCGTTGTCGAAGTCCCTCTTTTATTTGAAGCAAAGATGGAAGACGATTTTGATATTGTCATCGCTGTCTCAGCAAAAAAAGAGATCGCCCGCCACCGTTTCAAAAAAGGGTGGTTTGCAGCCCGGTGTAAAAACCAACTTCCTTCTTCTGCTAAAGCTTCTAAAGCAGACTTTGTCCTCATCAACAATGGGGATATTCCAACCTTAAGATCGTCTATTCAATCGATCGTGTCACAATTACAAGAATGCAAGGAGCATAAATGAAACCCGAAGACCCGCCTTCTCTCGTACCCGAAATATCCAGCAACGGGGCGAAACCTGCCGACGATCGTTTAGTCCAAGACCGGATTACAAAGATTGCCGACCTTCAAAGAATGACGATGGATCAACTTCAAGTCGTTGCTCGGGATATGGGGTTAAAACATCTTGGCTCTCTTACAAAATCTCAAATGATTTTTGAAATTGTAAAGGCCAAGGCAGAACATCCAACAGAAATTTTGGTAGGGGAAGGAGTTCTTGAAATTTTACCCGATAGCTTTGGTTTTCTTCGATCTCCCAATTATAACTATCTTCCTTCTGCTGAAGATATTTATGTTTCACCTCCTCAGATTCGTCGCTTTGATCTCAAAAAAGGAGATACCGTTTATGGTACAATCCGGTCTCCTAAGGAAAAAGAGAAATATTTTGCTCTCTTAAGGGTTGATAAAATCAACGCCCGACCTCCAGAGGAGGCGAGGGATAGAATCCTTTTTGAGAACCTTACACCTCTTTACCCCAACAGCCGACTTGTCATGGAAACCGCCAAAGAAAAACTCACCCCCCGAGTCCTTGATCTGACAGCGCCAATTGGAAAAGGGCAAAGAGGACTTATTGTTGCACCGCCTAGAACAGGTAAAACAATGATCCTTCAGAACATAGCAAACTCGATCACGACCAATAATCCCGATGTTGTTTTGATCGTTCTTCTTATAGATGAACGACCTGAAGAAGTAACCGATATGATGCGTAGCGTCAATGGAGAAGTTATCTCTTCTACCTTTGATGAACCCCCAGAAAGACACGTTCAAATTGCTGAAATGGCGATTGAAAAAGCGCGTCGATTAGTTGAATATCGACACGATGTCGTTATTCTTCTTGATTCTCTTACTCGCCTTGCCCGTGCTTACAATACAGTTCAACCCCATTCTGGTAAAATTTTAACGGGAGGCCTGGACGCTAACGCGCTACATAAACCTAAACGATTTTTTGGGGCTGCCCGCAATATTGAAGAAGGTGGCTCTCTTACGATCATAGCAACGGCTCTTGTTGAAACCGGATCTCGAATGGATGATGTTATTTTCGAGGAGTTTAAAGGAACGGGAAACATGGAACTTGTTCTTGATCGGCGGTTGGCCGATCGGCGCACCTACCCCGCTATTGATCTTATCAAGAGCGGTACGCGGAAAGAAGAGCTTCTCTTTCACCCCGAAGAACTCGAAAAAATTTATATGATGCGACAGGCCTTAGCAGACCTCTCTCCGATCGATGCCATGAACTTATTGCTTAGCCGTCTGAAAAAAACAAAAAATAATATCGAATTCTTATTATCTATGAAGGATTAGGGGTTGCAAAAAAGAGAAACAATAATTAAATTTCAATTTATACCCGGGTGGACTGAGAAATTTGGAATTGGACAATCGCAACTACCCCTCTCAATACGAGCGATGTTGCGATAAGATCCAACCGCGAGGTTTTCGCAATGGGCCAAAGCCGAATTTTTCAGTCCACTTGAGTATATAGATTCCAAATTTTTTGGATTAAGATTGGGGTGAATATGGATGATCAAAAAACCAAAGAGACCATCTCAGTAAAAGAGATTGAAGAATTTGCTAAAAAGCATCGTTTCGAAGTCTTTTTCAGCCTACTCTTTCTTTTTGCTTGTGTTTTTGGAATCGTCGGTTATTTTAGTGCCAGCTGGAACGTCTTCTTTACCATGGGAGGGAGTATTCTAGGCCTAATTTTTCCTCTTAAGACCGAAATTTTAATGAAGAAAGTTTTTAACTTTATTTTTAAGCAAGATAAAATGGTTTTGTTGATTTTAGGGGGCGTGGGCTTGATTTTGTCTATTTTTCTTCCTTTTCTTATTTTTGTTTTGGTGGGTACTTTTGGTGGCCGATCTATGCATCATATGGCGGTGAGCTCCAGCTTAAGACAGTAGAAGTTGTTTGAGTATGGAAGAATAAATCGGGTTTTCTTTTTCATTTTTTTAAGTTTTCTTTTCATCCTGATTCGTGTTTCGTATCTGATGGTCATTCGACATGAACACCATCTTCAGCAAGCAAAAAAACCACAACAGTCGACGGTAATAGAAAAAGCTGGCCGGGGAGTTGTCTACGATCGATTCGGGATCCCATTGGCCATCAATAAAATTCAGTACAACGCAGCGCTTTCCTACGCCGATATTCGAGAGATCCCCTTAATGAGGTGGGAAAAGAACCAAGATGGGAAAAGGGTAAGGATTCCGGCACGTTCAGAATATATTAACAGATTATCTCAAATGCTTAGCGAAGAGCTCGATCTGGATGTTATTGAAATTAAAGATGCGATTTATGGAAAGGCCGCACTGCTACCTCACACCCCTTCTATCATTAAAGAGGATATTTCTGAAGAACAATACTATCGGCTTCGGATGTTAGAAAGAGAGTGGTTAGGCGTGCGAGCAGAACGGAGTAGTAGGCGGTACTATCCATTGGGGAAAGTAGGGTGTGACATTATTGGATATCTAGGCGCAATTAACTCCTCTCAATACCTTGATATGGGTTATCAACTTCGAACCTTAGAAGATTATCGTATAGCCAAAGAAAGAAACGAAAATCCTTTTTTACCGAAGGGATTTGACTCTCCTCAGGAGGTTTATGCTAGACTTCTGGAGCTTCAAGAGAAGTCGTATACCATTAACGATTTTGTGGGGAAAAGTGGCATAGAAGCCTCTTATGAAGAGGCATTGAGGGGGTGTTATGGAAAACATCTCTATGAAATTGATATTAAAGGGAACCGTTTAAAAAAATTGCACAGTTCTAGAGAAACTTTCCCTGGTGAAAAGCTAACACTAACCCTCTCCTCAGAGCTTCAAGATTTTGCTGAAAAATTGCTTGCCTCCAGTGAGGGGTCAAGAGTTGAGAATGGAGAGGGAAGTCTCAATGAAACCTGGATGAGAGGCGGAGGAATCGTTGCGATGATTCCTCAAACAGGAGAAATCATAGCCCTCTCTTCGTACCCACGCTTTGACCCAAATGATTTTATTTCTACACGTGATCCGATAGCTAAAATAGAAAAAGAGCTTGCCATACAGAAATGGCTTGAAAGCGAAGGGTATATCGGAGCTATCTGGGATGGAAAGCGACCTATCGAGAGAGAGTATTATTCCTTTACTCAAGGAAAATATATCGAAGAAAAAATTTTTCTAAACCTCGACTGTTATCTGAAAGCAATCCTTCCTCCCAAGGGATCGGTTACTGATGCGATGAAAAAGATGAAAAATTTAGAACTCGCTTTTGAGGTACAAAAGGAAGGGCTCAACCATCCTATTTTAGAACTTATTAAGGAGGAGCAGGACCGTTTTTTGATCGTAGATTTAGCCCACTTAATCGCACCTAAAGAACTTTTTAGCAAAGAACTAATGGAAAAAATACGATGGGTATCTTTAGAAGAGTACCATCACGATCGACAACAGGCCATGATCGCTCTAGCTCTGCTTAAAAAGACAATACAGAACCTTTTTCATAAGACCACTTTTGCTGAGTGGCGCAAAATCCATTTTAAACCCTTTTTTAGCTAAAAAAAGAGATGATGAAAAAAAACAAAACCGGTACAGCAGGCCGTATACTCATTATCTTAATGAAGTTGAAAAAATCATCTTTAATACTTTTTGGAACGCCTATAAATCACTCTTTCTTTATACATTTTTAACAGGGCGAATTCCGATTTCTTTAGAAGAACACCCCCATCTAAGCCCCTATTTTATTTGTCTAGTAAAAGACAATCTTCATTTAAACAAAAATTTAGAATTTTTCTCGAATCGTTTTGAAATTAAAAAAAAACTTGAAGATTTTTCGGTGAACATGGGTATTTCGTATCTTAAAACCTTTCGTTCTTTTGATGAACTTTTGTCCAATCTGCAGGGAAAGTACAACCCTTTTCATCATAATGGGAAACAGATCGAAAAACACTTAGCCTCAGCTTTTTACCCTATTCACGGGTATGGATTTTTTCGTTCTCAAACTTTTCAACAAACAAGCGCGCAAGGGTCTGTTTTTAAGCTTGTCACAGCCTATCAGGCTCTGATGGAACAATACAAACGGGGAGAGAACTTAAATTCTTTCACGATCATCGATGACTTAAAAGGAAGTACCGCTTCGAACTCCAGAACACAAATATTGGGATATCAGTTAAACGGAACCCCCCTTTATCGTTTTTATAAAGGGGGAAAATTACCTCGAACTTCTCATCGAGGGGTTGGGAAGATCGATATCTTGGGAGCTTTAGAGCAGTCCAGTAACCTCTATTTTGCACTCTTAGCCGGTGATAAAATAGAAAAACCTGCCGATTTGATAAAAGCGGCCCAATTATTTGGACTGGGAGAAAAAACAGGGGTTGATCTCCCCTATGAAGTAAAGGGAAATCTTCCAAATGATCTCGATCAAAATAAAACAGGATTGTACGCTTTTTCAATTGGACAACATACATTAGAAGTAACCCCACTACAAACAGCTGTAATGTTGGGGGCGATTGGTAATCAAAAAGCGGGGAAAGGAAGAGTTGTGAGCCCCCATGTTTTAAAAGAAAAAGGAAAAATAAAAATCACACCTAAAGATCATTTCTTCCCTTTTTCCGATGAAGTCTTCCAACTACTTGCCGAAGGAATGCGACGCACAGTCAGCGGACCAAGGGGGAGTGCCCGCCCGACTACGATCAAAGCCCCACACGACCATCCCCTTGCTCATCATGAATATCGGCTAGTATGCCCAAGCTTACTTGCTAAAACAGGAACAGCGCAATTTCGTTATAAACAAATTGTTGCAAAAAATTTTGAAGCTTATACAAAATGCAACGCCTGGTTTGCCTCTATTGCTTACCCGGAAGAGCTAGCGGTTGCTCCGCCCCAAAACCCCGAGCTCATCGTTGTTGTTTTTCTCCGTTTTCGCGATGCGGGAAGCGAGGGAGGTGCTATTGCAGCTCAGATAATTAACAAATGGCGTGAAATCAAAAAAAGATCTCGTGCTGAGGAGCTATAATCCTTTGCTCGATCTCTACCCTCCACATCCAGCGTGGATTGAAATTGACCTTGTTCAATTCAAAAAAAATATATCGACTGTTCGACATCTTATCGGTGATATTCTGTACTGCCTTCCCGTTAAAGCCGATGCCTATGGTCATGGCCTCTGTCGAATCGGCAAGCTCGCTGAAGAGGCAGGTGTTGATTACCTTGCCGTAGCCCACTTATCTGAAGGGTTCAAACTTCGGCAAGCTGGATTAAAAATTCCCATTCTTGTTCTCGGTGCAATTCATGAAAATCAGATTATTGACCTCATCAACTTGAATCTTGAATTTAGCATTAGTTCGCACTTTAAAGCCGCTCTCGTTGGCAAAAAATGTCAAGAAATCGGGAAAAAATGTCGTGTACACCTTGAAGTTGACACCGGCATGCGTAGAACAGGGGTGCGCCCTTCTACAGCGATAACTCTTTTTCAGTATATGGAAAGTTTAGGGTGTTTTGATATTGTGGGCATCTACTCCCATCTAGCTATAGCAGAAGAACAAAATAATCCGTTCACAAAAAGACAGATAGAAATTTTTCAAGAGCTTTTGAAACATCGTGTCTTCAAAGGAAAATCATTAATTCGTCATTTAGCCAATTCTAAGGGGACTGTTTATTTTCCTGATTCTCATCTAGACATGGTAAGACCCTCTATGCTTACCTTTGGCTATGAAAGTACCCTGGATGTTAAACCTTGTTTTTTACTTAAAGCAAGGATTTCGTACTTCAAGGTGATTGAAGCCGGTGATTCGGTTGGTTATAACCAAACCTTTGTTACTCCTAAAAGAACAAACATCATAACCGTCCCAATCGGATACGGTGATGGTTATCGCCGTTCCCTTTCCAATCGCGGTTTTGTTCTAATCAGGGGTCGTCGGTTCCCTGTTATTGGATCGATCTGCATGGATCAATTGATGGTCGATATTGGAGAGCATGAAGCTTATGTCGAAGATGAGGTCGTCCTTATCGGTCGTCAAGGGGAAGAAGAGATCTCCCTTGTTGAGTTTGCAAACCTTTGTGATACCATTCCCTATGAAGTTCTTTGTTTTTTTAATCAAAGACTCCCCAGGGTGTATACCTCTATACCGAGGTGAGCTGAAAAATTGGCTTTGGCGGCGTCCAAAGCCAATTTTTCAGCTCACCTCGGTATAATAGTTCGAAAATGGAACTCGGAGCTTAAGCAAAAGTACAGAGATTCATTGACATTAGATATAAAGAAGTTTTTAAAAACACAATTTCAGCGTACAATCGCTTGAAAAAACGGTATCTTGACTATTGTGATTCTAAAGCGTGCCTTCGTCCTCCCTTTCTCAACTCTTAAAGAAAACTTATGAAGCGAATTGTACATAAAGTGAAAATCAAAAATGCGTTGGGTTTACACGTACGCCCTGCGGCAATGCTTGCTAAGCTACTACAAGGGTTCAAGTCCAGTGTCTCAATTTCTTATCGGCAAGAAACAATCGACGCGAGGAGTATCATGAGTATTTTAATGTTGGCAATTAAAAAAAATAGCCAAATTACGTTAATTGTTGAGGGAGAGGATGCTGAAGAGGCCATCACCAAATTGACCGCAGCTTTTGAGGCCCTGTTTGGAGAAACTGAATTTTGAGGCCATTTCAAGAGGGTGAAGAGAAGCTTTTTTTAAAAGAAGCTCCTGAAGGTGATGAGGAGCTTTATTTAAAAGGAGCCCCTGTCAGTGAAGGAATCGCTCTCGGTGTTCTCGTTTTTTTAGGCTATTCTGAAGAAGAGCAGATTCCCAATTTCCCAATCAGTAAAGCAGAAGTCGAAAGTGAAATTGCCCGCTATCGAAAGGCGCTTTCGTCAAGTCGTGAAGACCTTAAAGAATTACAACACGACTTGACGAAAGAAGGATCTCGAGAAGTCGCTTCGATTATTGGTACCCACATTGAAATGCTCGATGATCCGTTAATGACGACGCATGTGGAAAGTAAAATTCGTGAAATGCTTAAAAATACCGAGACCGTTTTTCGTACTGTGATCAATGACTATAAAAAACGATTTATCAAAGCAACCGATTCATTTTTTAAACAACGGCTGTTAGATGTCAAAGATCTCTCTCAACGGGTTCTTCGTTACTTGTGCGCCTCTCAAAAGATACCTTTAGATCAAGTCCCTCCGAACTCAATTGTTTTTGCTGAAGAGCTCATCCCTTCAGAAACGGCCTCTGTTCACACGTCACAAATCAGTGCTTTTGTCACCCAAAGTGGCGGCGGAACCTCTCATGCAGCACTGATTGCACGAGCAAAGGGGATTCCCTACGTCTCTAGCATAGACATGGAAATTTTACAAAAAGCAAAGGGGAAATATGCCATTGTCGATGGATTAACCGGTGACATTATCATCAATCCTAAACCAACCACCCTAGAAAAGTATAAAAAATTAAAAGCACGGCTCTCAAAACGTTACCGACAACTGGAGAAAGACAGAGACTTACCTGCTGAAACTTTTGACGGCTACTCCATTAATCTTTATGCAAACCTCAATACGGTTAATGACATCGATCTTGTTTATCACTACGGGGGAGTAGGGATTGGCCTTTTCCGTTCAGAATATCTGTTTATGGAAGATTCGACCCTATTTTTTGATGAAGAGAGACAGTATTTAATCTACCGACAAATGTTGAAAAAAAATCAAGGCCTTTCCCTCACCTTTCGGGTGCTTGATTTGGGTGGAGATAAAAGATTTCCGTTTTTTGAAGAAAAATCGAAAGAACTCAACCCTGTTTTAGGTTGTAGGGGGATTAGATTTTTATTACGACGGATGGATATTTTAAAACCACAACTTCGCGCAATTTTTCGAGCCTCTTTCGAATGGGATTGCGTTCGGCTCTTATTCCCCCTTATTTCCGATGTTCAAGAGTTTTTAGAAATTAAAAAATTTATTGAGCTCGTAAAGCAAGAACTACGAGACCAAAAAATTCCTTTTAATCCAAATCTTCCCATGGGGTGCATGTTAGAGGTCCCTTCAGCGGTCCTCATCTGTGACATGCTAGCCGCAGAGAGCGATTTTCTCGCTCTTGGAACTAACGATTTAATTCAATACACGTTGGGAGTCGATCGAAGCAACCCCGATATGAGTGACTTCTATTACCCGAGTCATCCCGGTGTCATCCGTATGATTAAGATGACCCTATTGGAAGCAAAAAGGCTTCAAAAATCGGTTACCGTATGTGGAGAAATTGCCTCAAATCCGTTATTTACCGCCCTTCTCATCGGTCTTGGTGTAAAAAATTTTTCCTGCGCTCCTCGATTTATCCCCATTATCAAAAGGACAATTCGGTACCTTTCTCTCATAACTTGTTGTGAAATCGCTGAAGAAGTCTTAACGTTGAAAACCTCATCTGAAATTTCAGAATACCTTTCAACTTGTTTTAGAGGTTTGGAAAACAGCCTGACCCTACACCCCCTTCTCATTTAAAATTAAATTTTAAGGTTTAGGCCATCACAAAAACTTTCGCGACGGTCGAAATCCAATTTTTCAGCTCATTTCAATATATTGAGAACGATCATCTGACCGCGAGACTTTGGCGGCATCCAAATTTTCACTTTTTAGTTTGCTTCGGCATAACAATTGTAAATTTTATTTTTACTTAGCCTCTGGTTTTTCTTTATTTTTATACCTTTATAGAATACAATTGGGGCTCGTCGAATGGCTTCAAAGAGTTAATCTCTTAAAAATGGGCTGAGTTGTGGCTTTGCCGACTACGAGTGTTTTGATTTAAAAAACAAAAAATTAGAGTTTTATGGTTCCTTCCTATCTTGCCTACTGTAATCAAAGTTCTTCGAATCCCCCGTCTTTTCTTGAGGCAACCACTTCTTTTTTTGGATCTTTTGTCAAAGATACTGCTGATTGGGTTCTGACCTTAAAAGGGTTTGAAAGTTTAATTTTTAAGCCGCTATCGTTTGCTGGTACTCTAGGAAGCGAATCATCGGCTGCTATTCAAGCTGCGGTCGATATTGCTAAGATCGGAGAGCGGATTAAAGCTTTTTTTCCTAAGAAAGAAAGGGCCCTCGGGTGGAGGAAACTGCAAAGTGGTTATACGCATTTAACCTATCAACCAACATACCCATTTGAACGCTTTATTCTTACGGCAAGAACAATTAGTAACGTTGCCGGGCTCTTCTTTCATGGCTTGGTTATTTCTGCTAGTTGGAACAAGCTTAACAAGGTTCCTTTTGCTTTTGGTAAATTTCTTACTGGTGGAAGGTTAATTTTTACAGCATATGGTCTTTTTGATGAAGGGTGTCGTCTCTATGCCAAGGTAACTACCTTAAAGAAGGCATCGTCTTCTAAAATGGAAGTGTTAGCCTCTATGATTAAAATAGCAGCTTTTGCTGCAGATCTTTTTGTTATCCTGTTGGTTATGTACCACCCCTCTTTCAGACTGGCACAAACCTTCCTCAAAGGTGGAAAAATAGCACTTACCATCGGCCACCACTACTGGACAAATCTCGCCATTAAACCTTACGTCGACCTAGTGGAAAAATCTCGCCATTATACCAAAGAGAGCTGAAAGTTTGCTTTTGGACCGTCGCGAAAGTCTTCGCGGTTGGATCTTATCGCAACGTCGCTCGTATTGAGAAATACGGGCTAGTTGCGATCGTCCAACCCCGAGTCTTTGGCGAGGTCCAAAACCAAATTTTCAGCTCTCTTCGGCATAAACCTTTTACTTAGCGGGATCCAAACCCAATTTTTTCAATTCACTTCGGTATAATTTTTTCAAATTGCTTTGAGAATAACGGTTTTTTTTGTTAAAGTCGCACCCGCACCTGCGTCACTTGCTTTGTATGCCGAAGTGAACTGAAAAATTGAGATTTGAGCCGTTGCGAAAACTCTCGCGGTTGGATCTTATCGCAACGGCCCAAATCCAAATTTTTCAGTTCACTTCGGGATAAGGTTGATCCAGATCTTTTTTGCTGGTGTAGCTCAATGGCAGAGCATCCGCCTTGTAAGCGGACGGTTGAGGGTTCAACTCCTTTCGCCAGCATTTGTCTCTTTGGGGGGTGTCGCATAGCGGCAATTGCAAGGGACTGTAAATCCCTCGTCTTCGGACTACGCTGGTTCGAGTCCAGCCGCCCCCATCGTTTTGGATCTTTCATAACTCACTTTATACCAAAGTGGGCTGAGGCAAGGAGTATGAGGTTCAAAGCCTATACCAAAATGAGCTGAAAAATTGGGATTTGGGCGGTCGTTAGGGCTTTCTCGACGGTGCAAATCCAGGTTTTCAACTCACTTCGGTATAATCATTGAAATCTTCAATAATTTTCATAATTTATTTCTGGAAATTTTGACTCAAAATCGCTTCCTAACAGGGTGAGAGGTCCAAGAAATGAAGGCCAAAGTTTTAAAGGATAGTAAACTTTAAAATATCTGATCATATCATTAAAAACATAAATTCCTGGAATGCTGTTCTTATAATCCGCTTGTAAAATAGTCTTCCCGCCAAAACCATGTTCAGGGAAAAAATCACAGTCATGCAAAATAATATACTGACTTCTCGATCTAAACCGTTTTATGGTTTCCAATCTCGCTTTCCATGGAGATTGATCGACAAAACAAAGATCAAAACGAATTTCATTTAATACTTCGGTCTTATCTAAAAAAGTAATCCAATGATCGCAGTTCTCTCTATCTTCCTGGTTCATCCCTCGAACGAAAAAAAATTTATGCCAACCTGAGTTGTCTTCTTCATATCCGTCACCTAAGTACTTGCGACTAAATTTTTGTAACCATTCTTGATTATCGTCCACTGAAATGAGCAACCGTTGATTTTTTTTACAAATTTCATGCAATAAGTCAGTACTACTGTCCCCGCATCCAAATTCGATAATAGGCCCAGTTGTTCTGTTCGCCATTTCGTAAAGAACCGGTTGGTGAGTTGCATACGGATCTGTCCTATGGAAAAATTGAACCTCAGCACTTAAACCATTTGTAAAATTAATCAACATAAAAAAAATTACTGCTATCTTGTTAAACATATCTCCCCATCCCGATTATACCGAAGAGAGCTGAAAACTTGGATTTGTACCGTCGCGAAAGCCTTCGCGGTTGGATCTTATCGCAACGTCGCCCGTATTGAGAATACGGGCTAGTTGCGAGTCCAACCCTCAGACCTTTGCAGGGGCTTTGGCGGGGTCCAAACCCAAGTTTTCAGCTCTCTTCGGTATAACCTTTTAGAAGTTCTTGCCGAGATCATAAAGAATTTTTGAAATCTTTTCCTAATCAAAAATTTTCAGGTCAGCCTTGTTTCGTATGCCCTACCGATATCCCGATATGATCCAACCGCAAAGCAGTTTTGCAACGGCCCCAATCCCAATCTTTCAACTCATTTCGGTATATAGGGTTAAAACAACTTGAAAAGTCGTTGAAATAGCTTTACTATCGACGTGCTTAAGCTTTTAAAAAGTTTAAGCGGGGGGGTGGTGTGAAAAAATTAAAGTTGGCGTTGGTGGGACGTCCTAACGTTGGGAAGTCAGCCTTGTTCAATCGTCTTTGTAAAAAAAGAATTTCAATCGTCGATGATGAAGAGGGAACGACTCGGGATAGAATCTACGGTGAAGGTGATTTTTTTAGTCGTAAATTTGATCTAATTGATACAGGAGGGATAACCGATAATTTTAAAAAAAGTTCTGACTCCGGTGTCCAGCAGCAAGTTAAGTTGGCATTAGCAGAGGCTGATGCCGTTATCATGATCGTCGATGGACAAGTTGGGATAACCGGTTCCGACGAATTTGTTGCAAAACTTCTTTTGCGTCAAAAGAAACCGCTTTTCTTGGCTGTGAATAAGCTCGATAACTTTTCCGGGACGAGTGATCTTTACTCTTTTTATCGTTTGGGCATAAAGGAGGTGATCGGCATCTCCGTCCTACATGGACATCATATTGCAGAACTCTTAGAACTTGTTTTTGAGAGCTTTTCGGAAAGCAACGTGGAGGAGAGCCAAGAAAAAATCGATAATTCTATTAAGGTTGCTTTGGTAGGTCGTCCGAATGTTGGCAAATCTACCCTTTTGAATCACCTTTTGAAAGAAGAGCGATCGGTGGTGAGTGACATTCCGGGAACAACTCGCGACGCCATTGATGCTAAGGTGTTTTTAGATGGAACCGAAGTGACATTGATTGACACGGCCGGTATCAAACGGAAACGGTCCGAACACCATGCTGTCGAAAAATTCGCCTCCGTACGGGCTCAATTAGCGATAGAGCGTTCCGATCTTTGCCTTCTTCTTCTAGATGCAAAAGAGGGCGTGACCGTACAGGATAAAAAAATTGCCAACTCTATCGAAAAAAGAGGAAAGGGGTGTCTTCTCGTTTTCAATAAATGGGACCTTGTAAAAGGGTTCCGAATGGAGCATTGTCTCAGCTCTTTTCGAGAAGAGACCTCGTTCTTAAGCCACTGTCCAACTATTTTTATATCGGCACTAACAAGGCGCAATCTTCCTCAGGTAATAAAGGGGATTCGGGAAGTGGCCGAACCTCAACAACGCCGTATTTCGACTGGAGAGTTAAATAAATTTATAGAACGGGTCATTCAAGCTTATCATCCTCCGATGATCGGGGGGAAGCGTCTGAAAATTTACTATATGGTTCATGTCGAAACCAAGCCTCCGACCTTTGTTCTTTTCATTAATTATCCTAACTTGATGTTGGAGAGTTACAAAAGATATTTAATTCATCAGTTTCGAGAAAGCTACCCTTTCTCTGGCAATCCGCTTCTCTTTGTTCTTCGGCCTAAAAAAAGAAGGGATCTTATCCATCAGAATGAATAAGGATAAATATGATGCCTGCCAAGAGCCAAAGGATATTATTGCCCAGACACGAATGGCTTTCATTTGGACGCGTCTTTTAGGAGTTCCCTTTTGGGGAATGTTGTCCCTTTTCCCGGTCATTCTTTATAAAGAGATGCATATCACCCCATGGCAAATCAACATTATTTCAACCCTTAAACCGATGTCAGCTCTTTTTGCTCTCTACTGCGGTCAATCCCTCTACCTTCATTCTAATCGCCTTATCTCTCACTTGGTCAAAGCAAATATCTTAAGGTATCTTCCCTTCCTTTTTTTCCCATGGATTCATTCCGCTTGGCTCATGATTGGTGCTTTTGGTCTTTATATGACGTTTTATAGGGGGGGCGTTCCGGCCTGGATGGAAACGGTCAAATCGAATTTGCCAGAAAAAGAACGGGAGCGGCTTACCGCCTTTTGCTCTACACTCGATTATGCTGGCATCGCGACGCTTCCTTTTTTGCTAGGACTTGTCTTAGATAATTATGACCATTCTTGGCGCTTGCTTTTTCCTTTGACGGCCTCTTTAGGACTTATGGCTACTTTTTTTCTTCGACGGATACCAACCCCATTTTCTATCCCCGAACAACCTGAAAAATCGGTTCCAGACTCCCCTTCTCGATTTTGTGAGCTTGGGAAAAAGCTCTTAATACCCTGGAAAGGTTCATGGCAGTTGATTAAAGATGATCGGTCATTTTTTAAATTTCAGGTCGGTTTTATGTTAGGAGGAAGTGGTTTGATGATTATTCAACCGGTTCTTCCTCTTTTTTTCATCGATATTTTGAACCTTTCTTACACAAAGATGTTGATCGCATTAACCTTATTCAAGGGAGCCGGATTCATATCGGCTATGCCGTTATGGGTTAGATTATTTCGTCGGTGGAATATTTATCATTTAAGTGGCCTTGTAACCCTCTTATCAGCTCTATTTCCTTTAATGCTACTTTGTTCTAGGAGTTATACTCTGCTACTCTATTTCGCCTACGGCCTTTATGGAACAATGCAGGCAGGGAGCGATCTAACCTGGCATCTATCTGGGCCTATTTTTGCTAAAGAAAAAAACAGCACAATTTTTAGTGGAACGAACGTCTTAGCTGTTGGAATTAGAGGCTGTATCATTCCCCCCTTAGGCGCTTTTCTTTATGGAACAACTAGCTCCGTCGTAGTGATGTTACTTGGCTCGTTGCTCTCCCTTTTCGCTTTTCAATATTTATTAAAATGTGGGTTCGAGAAGAAATTTATACCGAAGTGAAAAGTTCAGCTTATTTCGGTATATATTATTCGGAAACAATAAGCTCTTTCCCGGGTTTTAACTTATCCGTTTTCAGGCCATTAACTTTTTTTAAGGTTTCAATAGAGATTCGATATTTTTGGCCGATTTTCCATAAATTTTCTCCCCTTTGGACCGTATGTATTTTTTTCTTTGAAAGGGAACCTGTCGACCGTTTTCTAAGAGAGTCATAACCCTTTGGGAAGGGGGTCTCTGTAAAAAAAAATAATTTATGTGCCGCTTTTTGTTGAATCAACTCGGAGTGAGAAGTCATGACAATTTTTTTCAATATCTGCTCAAGGGTACTGTTATTTTCTAAAGGAAGAGCTAGAAAAGTGATCAGTGTTTGCTCATCGAATCTCTTGAGAATATAGTTCTCATCCCATTCAAGCAAAATTTTTGCCGCCAGCGGAGAACGAAGTCGGATATATTCCGTAAGAAAAATTTTAAGCCGATTGTTAGAAAGATCCTGGCCGGCTTTTTGTTCTTGTTCAAATTGTTTCAAATTTTTCCATTCTCCTTGCATAACCAAGTCAACAACCTGTTCTTTGGATAAAGCTAGACCTGAACGGGTAAACAGAGCCATAACAGCTGAAAATTCAGGTTTGAGGTAAAACGCCTCTAAAAGAGAGGGATTGCGCGGGAGTGCTGATTGCTGAAGTTCCAAAAAAAGTCCCTCTGACGTAAAAGGAAAGGTTTCGGTTTTGATGAACCGAATGATCGCCGCAAACTGCTCTTCTGTGACGCCTGGATAGAGAACGATCTCAACCTGTTCAGCTCGATCTTTACTACGAAATCGGTGTATTTTTTTTTGAATAGGAAATCCCTGAAGGGCTTTTTCAATATCGATAAAGTGAAAGCTTACTAAGCTGGCTAAAGCTAGATCCCTTTTTTTGTACCCCCCTTCTATCGTTTCTTGGCTGCTAAGAAGGTTTATCAATTCGGCAAATGGTAATAAGGAAAATTCAGAAAAAAGCTCTTCGTTTGAAATCGGTTTCATTGTTTTTTTTTGGTCGACCGAAACAGGTTGAAGATCGAAAATGATGGCCTCTTTTTTTTCACCACTAATGAAATAAAATAACGAAGTGAGGAGTCCAATGTTCAAGGCCCCGCTAAGGATAAGGGACTGGGTTAGGAGGCGACTTTTTTTAGCCCACTGTTCCTGAAGGAAACTTGAATCGTGATTATCTTGAAGAGGAGGATCCATCTGTGATATTCTTAGACAGTTTTAGGAGTGCTGTATACCTAAGTGGGCTGAAAAATTTTTGGGTCATCGTGAAACCCCTCGCGGTTGGACCTTGTCGCAACCCCGCTCGTACTGAGAACCACGAGCTCGTTTCGATCGCCCAACCCTCAGACCTTTGCTAGGGCTTTGGCTGGGCCCAACCCCAGATTTTTCAGTTCCCTTAGGTATCGGTAAATTTAACTGAAGGAATAGTTTAATGAAAGTCCCTCTCTCCTGGCTCTCTGAGTTTGTTGATTTAAAGAAAACCCCGGAAGAGATCGCCGACACACTATCTTCCCTAGGGATTGAAGTTGAAAAAATCATCAACCCCATCCCTTCGTTTACGGGTGTTGTGGTGGGTAAGGTAACAAAAATCGAACCTCATCCAAATGCTGATTTGCTTAAAATTGCTACCGTTTCTGATGGAACAACCGCCTATCAAGTGGTTTGTGGCGCGCCTAATTGCCGGAACGGAATTCTTGTGGCTTTTGCACAATTGGAAGCAGAGCTGAGTAGCGGCAAAATCAAGAAAAAAAAAATTCGGGGCGTCGATTCTGAAGGGATGTTATGCGCAGCCGATGAATTGGGTGTTCTAGGAACATTAGATGAGATTATCGAATTCCCAATCGATACTCCTATAGGAGCCAATGTCGCTCCTTTTCTGCTAGATCCCATTTTCGATATCAGTCTAACACCTAATCTCGGACACTGCCTAAGTGTATTGGGGATTGCACGAGAGTTGGCAGCTGCCTATAGCATGGCGGTTAAAATTCCTATCACCGACCTCAAGGAAAGCCATCACGAAAAAATTGATGTCACGATAAATGAAAAAAAATTAGTCCCTCGCTACGCCTGTCGAATGATGACGGGTGTTACAGTCGCTCCTTCTCCCTCATGGCTTCAAAAAAAAATTATTTCTGCAGGCTTTCAACCGGTCAATAACTTAGTTGATATTGGCAACTATGTGATGCTCGAAAGAGGACAGCCTTTACATATTTTTGATGCCAATACCATAGAGGAGAAAAAAATTATCATAAGCTGCTGCACGGATCCCTTTTTCATCGAAACGATTGATAAAAAAAACCGAGAAATTCCGCCTAACACCCTCTTAATTAGTGACTCAAAAAAACCTCTTGCCATAGCAGGGATCATAGGGGCGGCCTCCTCTGCCGTTACTGAGGAGACGAGAAAAATTTTGATTGAAGCCGCCTTTTTTGATCCTGTCTCCATTCGTAAAACAAGTCGCTTTCTTGACCTAAGAACCGAAGCGGCACACCGATTTGATCGAGGTGTTGACGGCGGAGCAGGGCTTCTTGAGGCTCTAAATCAAGCCGCTCTACTGATACAAAAGATAGCGGGAGGAGAAATTCATTGTTTAGTCGATCTGCTTGATAAAGACGAGATGAAGGAAAACCCTTCTATCTCTAAAAAGGTCTCCTTTCGTCTCTCTCGTCTTTATCAGGTTGCGGGACTTCATTTAAGTACGAGCGAAGTTGTCTCTCTTTTGGAAAGGCTTGATCTCCGCGTCAATATCGTTGATGAGAAAACTATTGAAGTTTTGGTCCCTACCTATCGTCACGATCTTCACACAGAAATTGATCTCATCGAGGAAGTCGTTCGTCTTTATGGTTACAGCAACCTCCTTTCCTCTGACTTTTCACCCCTTTATAGAGGCTCGACCTTTTCCCATGATCCGACCTATAAAATAGAAAAAGAGAGCCGAAATATTTTGCTACAGCAGGGATTTCAAGAATGTTTAACCTGTGACTTAATCAGCCCAACTTTTTTGACCCTTGGAAAACTGGAAAAGAACGGAATTCACGTTCTACACCCTCGCTCTATCGATCAGTCCGTTATGAGAACCTCCCTACTTCCTGGTCTTCTCCAAGTTGTTCGGCATAATACGAACCATCAGATGCCTCTTATCAGAGTTTTTGAAATCGGTCGTGTTCATTTTAAGGATTCTTCCTCTCAAATTATTCAAGAACCGTCCTGTTTAGGGATCGTCCTAATGGGGAAAAGAGATCCCTATCATTTTGCTTCTTCCTCTCGTGATGTCGATTTTTTTGACATCAAAGGGGTAATCGAAAACTTTCTTGATAGAATTAATATCACTCCCTACAGCTTTCATCCCTCTCATCTTCATCTCTTACACCCATGGAGGCAGGCTCAGATAAAAAGTGGCGAGATCACTCTGGGCGTTGTCGGGGAGCTTCATCCAAACTTTCTGCATGAGTGGGGTTTTTCTCAGCGTCTCTTTTTTGCAGAGCTAAATCTTTCTGATCTAATCGATCCGGAGAGCGCCCCCCCTCTTTATTCTCCGTTTTCTAACTTTCCATCCTCTGAGCGGGACTGGACGATCACCGTTAAGGCTAGCATTCCGATTGCTTCAATTACGCAAATTATCAAAGAGGTTAGCCCTGCTCTACTCGAAAAATTTTATCTCTTAACTCTTTATACCAACGATCAATTGGGGAAAGATCAAAAAAACGTTACTTTTCGATTTATCTATCGCGATCGACTCAAAACGATTTCCTATGATAAGGTTGAGGAAGAACATCAAAAAATTATACATTCTGTAGCAAAAAAGTTGGCCGATTCCTTATCATGAGGCAAAGTCTATTTTTACGAAAGGTTCGTTCTATGGGATACTATCGTCATTTTGTTGTTTGCCTCTCTTTCCTGTTGCTTGGCAGTTGCCAAAAAAAAGAGACAGAAACAGATGTCGTTTCGGAACGGTATATTCATAAATACGGCTATGCTGTCTCCAAGGATGAATTTCAAGACAGAAAATACCCGGGACAGGTCGTTACGATGTTAAAAAATGGGGTGACGGTTACCTCCACTTATGAAGAAGGGTTGTTGCATGGGGCTTGTACCCATACCTTCCCCGATAGCCAAACCATCGCCTCTTACTTTCTCTATAATCAAGGAGTCCTTGTAAAGGAGATTTTTTATGACGTCAATGGGACCCCTTTAAAGGAAAAAATTCAACTCTCCCCAACTCGCTACTCCTCTAGAAAATGGTATGCTAAGGGGACCCCTCTCTGCACCGAAGAATATGGGAATGAAGAGCTGATCGAAGCCGAGTACTATACTCCCGAAAATGAGGTTGAATCCCGTGTTGAAAAAGGAAGAGGGGTTCGTACCGTCCGCGATGTGCACGGGGTGATTCTTTCCCGAGATGAGATCGATGAGGGGTATATAGCTAAACAGGAGACATTCTATTCAAATGGGAAGCTCGAAACGATTGGTTATTATTTCAGGGGCGTTCCTCATGGAGAGAAACAGTCGTTTGAGGAAAATGGGGAGCTTGTCTCCGTTAAGGAATACGTAAAAGGAAAGCTTCATGGGAAGTCGACGTTCTATAAAAATGGCCTTCCCTTTGTAGAAATTCACTATTTAGATGGAATGAAAAATGGGCTAGAAACTCACTACCTTGACGGGGATGGTGAGACCGTTTCGCAAGAAATCCTTTGGGAAAACGATAAAAAACACGGACCTTGTAAATATCATGTCGATGGAGTTACCCAAGTTTATTATTTTTATGATGGAGAACTCATCAGTGAGGCTAACTGGAACGACCTCCATCGTCTTGATGAAGTGATCATTGGCCCCAGGCCCTCCCATTCCCCCGGGTAGTATACCGAAATGAGTTGAAAACTTGGTTTTGGACTCCGCTAAAACCTCGAGGATTGAGAAAATGCGAGCGACTCAGTGAGACAACTCCGGTTGCCGGAAAAAACTCAAACCTTTCCAGGTGAAGTATCAAGTGCCCTATGAGCAATACACTCAACCAGTTCATCCACAAACTCATTCCACCCCTTTATGTCAGCAGCTGAAGGAAGTTTACTGGGGAATTTACTGGTGGCTGGGAACCGGCTTTTAAAATCGGGAAAGAAGCGGGTTAACTGATTTTTTTGATGAAAACGAATGAAATCGTTGACGGTTTTTTCTCTAAACCCGGGGAACATTCCGAAGGCAATCCACTTCTTACGATCCTCTTTAATCTTAATAACCTCTCTACATAAAGCTTGATCTTGATAAACATGACTCCAAACTGTGAACGGGTTGACTTCATTATATTTCTCTTGCATAGAAGTGAGGTCACCTGAAATCAGCACTAGCTTCGCTACATTAGTGGTAGCCACGGTTTTGATGACTTTACTAATCTCTTCCATAGCCCCCTCAGGAGGTTCGGGAACGGAGAAATTTTCAGGTGCGGAAGCACAAGAAACTCGCGATAAAGAAGACATAATACCGGGGACTGTGCCCGAAAACCCCTATTTATGTCAACCGCTTAAATTTTTTCAAACTTGTATTTTAAAGGTGAATTTTAATTCTTCCTGGGTATTTTAATAAGAAAGAGGCGCTTCATGTTGAAATTGTTCGTTAGGCTCAAACAACTAAAAAAATCGGTTTTGGGCTCGAACAAAGGCTCTCCTCACTTCCGTATACTCGCAAGCACGACTTTTTTCTTTTTCAGTTTAACTTTTTCTTTGGCTTTGAGTGCTCTATCAGAACCAGCACACCTTAAACTTGTTGATGTGCGCAACGCAATGGAAGAGATTTTTAGCTATCATGTTGAGACCAAAGAGCTGACACCTCTTCTGGTTCGACGCTCTTTTAAAATGTTCATAGAACAGTTCGACCCAAAAAAAATCTATTTAACCGCCTCTGAGGTAAAACCTTTTCTAGATCTTGATGCAACACAAATTGAAAAGGTTATCGATCATTTTTACATCGACCAATATCCCGAGTTCGATGCCATTAATAAAGCGATTGTTCTCTCTATTCAAAGGGGGCGTCAGTGGAGAAGGGAGTTTTATTCCGACTTTATTAAAAAGGGAAAAGCTCTTGAACTCGACCCGCCAACACACCTTTCGTCCTTTGCAACTGATCCTGAGGTTGTTAGAGACCGTCTCCGAAGCCAACTATTTCAAATTTTTTTAACAGAAGATCGGCTAAATGAGCCCCATTTTTGGACTACTGAACGACGGCAGAAAATTTGTGCCCTCATAGAAAAGCGGTTTCTTCAGTATGAAAAAAATTATCTCTCTTCTCAAGAAGAAGATGATCACTACTTTTCAATGCACATTTTGAAGGCAATGGCAAGGGGATTGGATGCTCATACAGCATTTTTCAGTCATGATGAGGCATTTGAAATGCGTTCTTCATTGGAAAAACAGTTTGAAGGAGTTGGGGTAATCTTAAGGGAAGGATTAGATGGAGTCGAAATTGCAGCTCTTATAAAGGGCGGCCCTGCTGCACGATGTGGCCAAATTCAAGTGGGAGACATTATTGTTGAGGTAAACCAAATTTCACTGGTTAATGCCTCCTATTACGATATTCTTGATCAACTGAAGGGAACCGGGCAAAAAGGTGTTGTGTTAAGCCTTAAGCGAAAAGGAGCGGGTAAGAGCGAGCTCATTATTAAGGTTCATCTTGAGCGGGAAAAAATTTTGATCGAAGAAGAGCGGCTCACCTGTACAGCCGAACCTTTTGCTGACGGGATAATTGGAAAGCTTATTCTCCCTTCTTTTTACGAAAGCTATGATACCCCAAGCTGTGAAACCGACATTCGTGAAGCGTTAAAAAAATTAAAGCGGCAAGGGAAATTATTAGGGCTTGTTCTTGATATGAGAGACAATCCGGGTGGCTTTTTAAGCCAAGCCGTACGGGTTACCGGCCTCTTTATTACGAATGGGATTGTTACCATTTCCAAATATGCTCAAGGAGAGATTCAATATTTTCGAAATGTAGACCCTCGAGTCTATTATACCGGCCCTATTGTTGTTTTGACTTCAAAAATGTCGGCTTCCGCCGCCGAAATTTTAGCTCAAGCCCTTCAAGATTATGGGGTAGCCTTAGTCATTGGAGATGAGCGAACTTATGGGAAGGGAACGATCCAATACCAGACCGTCACAGATCTCGGCGCCTCATCCTTCTTTAAAGTGACAGTGGGGAGGTATTATACGGTCTCTGGAAAATCAACTCAAATAGAAGGCGTAAAGGCTGATATTATTGTTCCAACCGTTTATAGTCTTTATGAAAGGATAGGGGAAAAATATTTAGAATATGCTTTAAAGAATGATCAGGTGGGGCCTGTTTATCTTGACCCTCTCCATGATATTTCAGGACAGCACAAGCCATGGTTTCAAAAGAATTACCTTCCTTATCTACAAAAAAAAGAATCTCAGTGGGTCAAAATGCTCCCTCAACTTAAAGCCAATAGCCGTCACCGCCTTGAAAACAATCATAATTTTCAAATTTTTCTAAAAAATGGAAAGGGGGGCGATTTTCATGGCCTTTGTGACTTGCAGATGGATGAGGCGATCAAGATTGTCCAAGATATGATTATTTTAAACTCATGACTTCTTTTCAAGAGGGTCAGATTATTTTAGGTGTTGACCCCGGTGTAAAGGTAACCGGTTATGCCGTTATTCGTATCAATGGCCGTTCCTGCGAATCTCTTGATTTTGGATCAATTCGACCTCCTAAAAGCATCAAGTCCAATGAACGGTATTTTTTCATTTTTAAAGGCATTAATCAGATTATAGAAAAATTTTCCCCTCACGCTATTTCAGTTGAAACTCAATTCCTCTACAAAAATGTCCAAACTGCTTTAACCTTAGGTATGGCTAGAGGCGCTATTCTCATCGCCGCTGCGCAAAACCAAGTGGAAGTCTTCGAATATACCCCACGAAAGGCTAAATTAGCTGTAGTAGGAAATGGATCAGCCAGCAAACACCAAATTCAAAAAATGATGCAGTCTTACTTTCAACTGCCAACGCTTCCCGAACCCGCCGATGCAGCCGATGCTCTTGCCCTTGCCCTGTGTCATGCCCACAGAAAAGCTCGGTAATTATATTGGCTAGGTGTATACTGGAAGCCTCTTTAGGTGCATCAAGTGTTTGAATTTCTTCGAGGAAAGCTTGTTTCTTCTTCCCCTATTAAGGTCGTCATCGATGTTGCTGGTGTTGGATACGGGATAAATATTTCCTTAAAAACTTTCCAACAGCTGCCTGCAATAGGGTCTGACCTTCTTCTTCATGTTGTACCGATCATTCGTGAAGATGGGCATTCTCTTTTCGGATTTTTCACAAAGGAAGAGATCCTTTTTTTTAAAGAACTCCTATCTGTCAATGGGATAGGACCAAAATTAGCCATGGTCATTTTAGGGCATATCGGCATTATTGATTTTCAAACCGCTGTTATTCAAGGGAACATCTCCGTTCTCTCAAAAATACCGGGCATTGGCAAAAAAACAGCAGAAAGAGCCGTCGTTGAACTTAAAAATAAATTCCATATCACTCCTACCCCCCAATTACCCAATAATGACACGATAACGGACGCGATTTCCGCTCTTATCAACCTCGGGTACAGCCAGTTAGAGGCTCAAAAAGCAATTCAAAAAGTGGTAGCATCTCAAAAGAAAGATCTCCTTTTAAGTGAGTTGATCACAGGAGCCTTGAGATCGATCTGATGGAATCGTTTTCTCATCATGAAGAGACCATTGCTGCCATTGCAACCGCCCCTGGAGAGGGGGGCGTTGCCATCATTCGAATTTCAGGAAAGCGGGCTGTGGAATTAACAGCCTCGATCTATTCAGGCCGTTTACGAGAGTACGAGAGCCATACTTTACACCTTGGAAAGATTATCGACCCTATTGAAGGCAAGGTGATTGATGAGGTTATGATTGCTGTAATGAAGGCACCTCGTTCTTACACAGGTGAAGAAACGGTTGAAATTCAGTGCCATGGCGGAGCCCTTGTCACTCGCCGTGTTTTAGAGACCGTTCTCAATACAGGTGTTCGTGCTGCAGGGCCTGGCGAATTTACTTTTAAAGCTTATATGAATGGAAAAATTGATTTAGCTCAAGCCGAGGCTGTTAAAGAATTGATTGCTGCAAAAAATAACTTAGCTCTTGACATAGCCGCAAATCAACTAAAGGGGGCTCTTTCGAAAAAGATAAAACAATTTCAGGAAAAGCTTATCGACACTGCCGCTATTTTAGAGGCGTCTATCGATTTTCCGGAAGATGAGCTAGAAAGTACCTCCCTTGAAGAGATCGTGTTTTCTATGGAAGAATTGCATCGTGCTATTACCCGTCTAAAGGAAACCTTTCACGAAGGGAAGATCATCCATGAAGGGATTACCCTTTCTCTTTTTGGAGAAGTTAATGTGGGGAAGTCATCCCTTATGAACCATTTTCTTAAAAAAGAGAGGGCTATTGTCTCCGACATTCCGGGAACAACGAGGGATCGCGTAGAAGCCGAAATGCGACTAGGAGAGTTTCATTTTCGATTAATTGATACGGCTGGCATTCGGGCAACAAACGATCCGGTTGAACAAGAGGGGATCCGCCGTTCCTATGAAGCCATTCACGAATCCGGCCTCGTTCTTCTGGTCTTTGACTCGACAACAGGTAACGAAGAGCGAGATCAGGAGCTGTTAAACCAGGTTTTTTTAGAAAAAACTATCGTGTTGTGGAATAAGATAGACCTTCCTTCTAACCGCTTAAAACCCCCTTGCGCTCTACCCGTCTCAGCAAAAAGTGGAATAGGATTTGATGCTGTTTATGAGGCTATTCATCATAAAATTTGGTCTACTGGAGTCCCCGCTAAAGATGAGGTTATCATTACAAATCTACGCCACAAACAAGCTTTGGACGACGCTCTTCACTCGATACAACTTGCTATCCGTGCTTTAAAAGAGGGGCTTTCACCGGAATTTGTGGTTGCTGATGTCCGACAGGCATTATCAGAGCTTGGAACGATTATCGGAATTAATATAGGAGAGGATATTTTGACCGCTATCTTTTCCAAATTTTGCATAGGAAAATGAATAAAAAAGCTGCGTTTGTTCAAGGGATTTTAAACGATCTCTTCCCCAACCCATTACCTCCTCTCAACCATATTAACCCCTATACCCTTCTCATCGCGGTGGTCCTCTCTGCTCAAAATAGAGACGAGAGAGTTAATCAAGTAACACCCCCCCTTTTCTCTAAAGCCTCGACCCCGAAAGAAATGGTTAAGCTATCGATTGCTGAAATAGCAGCCATGGTTAAACCCTGTGGGTTTTTTTTGACAAAGGCCAAAAACATTTGGAATTTATCAAAAATCTTAATAGACAGACATGAAGGAGAAGTCCCCATTTCATTAAAAGCCTTAAAGGAACTCCCAGGGGTTGGACAAAAAACCGCCTCTGTTGTGATGGCACAAGCTTTTGGCTTTCCCGCCTTCCCAGTCGACACTCATGTTTTTCGTTGCGCTCGTCGATGGGGATTAAGCCACGGCTCCACCGTTACTCAAGTTGAAGCCGATTTAAAACAGTTGTTCCCTAAAAAAAACTGGGGACGACTTCATCTTCAAATCATTTATTTTGCTCGGGCTTATTGCCCAGCACGAGGAAAACATGAAAACTGCCCCATATGCCACTTTTAATGTTATTATACCTATACCAAAATGAGCTGAAAAATTGGTTTTGGACCCCGCCAAAGCCCCTGGAAAGGTCCGAGGGTGAACGATCCGCAATATCGCTCGTATCAAGACTAATCCCAAGGCTTTGGCAAGTTCCAAATCCCAATTTTTCAGTTCCTTCGGGGATGGATTTTTGAATAAAAATGTTTTAATATAGTTAAAATTATAGGCTTTGTATTATGAAAAAGATATGGACAAAGAAAACCTTATTAAAAAGCTTTCAGAACTTGAAACTATTAATGATCAACTAATTGCAGAATTTAACTATTTAAATGAATTGCTAAAACAACTTGGATTTGAAAAGGGGCTTAAAACATTGAAAATGGCAGCTCAAGAGCTCCTTAAAGAGAATTGCAAAAAAGAAAAAGAGGAATAATGAGTAAATACTTCTGCCAATTCAAATTTTCGCTTTGGGCTTGTACCGAAATGAGCTGAAAAATTGGTTTTGGACCGTCGCGAAAGTCCTTGCGGTTGGATCTTATCGCAACGTCGCTCGTATTGAGAAATACGGGCTAGTTGTGATCGTCCAACCCTCAGACCTTTCCAGGGGCTTTGGCGGGTTCCAAAACCAATTTTTCAACTCACTTGGGTATCGTTCCCTTTTCAAATGGTTGGAGCTCAGAGAATGTTAAAGGAACCTTTCTCATCTGAAGCTCTTCTCAACGGCGACAGGCTGAAGGAGAAGGGAAGTGTTGGCCCCATTCTTTTCTCTGAAGGGACATACCAAGTACGGGTTATTGATGTAAGTGGAGAAATTTATTGGCCTTTTCTTCAAATTTCTGATGAAGGGGCCTTAAACGATCATTTTTGTAGTTGCCAGACAACAAATGAGGTGACGTGCTGCCTTCATGAAGCGGCGGCCTGGATAAAAATTTTTGGAACCCACATAACTCCCCTTCACGTTCGTTTTCGAGAGTCGCTTTGGAATCAACTTTGTCAGATGGGGGCCCGTCGTCATGGTTATGATGTCACGGTTCTTGAAAGAACCGATTTGTCAGAATTTCAGATTTTTTCAACAACAAAAAAACGACTTGTTTCGCTAAAACCGTTAACAGCTGTCGGGAAAAAATTTCTAGAAAAAATTATTTTAGAACGACAACCAGAGAGTGAAGAGAGCTCTCTTAAATTTTCGAATCTTTCCGTGGAAGAGCTGAATTTGTGGAGGGAGGGGAGGGCAACACATTCTTTAAATTATGAACTCTCTTTTTGGTCAGACCTAGCTAAAGGGTTGATGATCCTTCAGGATGAGGGGAAAAAATATACAATCGATTTTATCTACGATGAGGAGGGGGTGCTTCCAAAAGAGATCACGGCTCAGTTCGAAGATATTGAATTGATTTTTTACATTGCAAAAGTCAATTGGCCTAAAATCATCCCCTCGCTTGCAACACTAAATACCCCTCTCAAGAGCTATGATTTCTCACACCAAGATATTCAATCTATTTCTTATGATTCAACAAACAAAGTTTTAAATCTTGATATTAATCTACAAGAGAAGGAAGGGGCCGTAAAAAGTTACCCTATAGGGGAGTGGATTTTCATTCCAAACAAAGGGTTTTATCCTTCTAAACTTGACCCCCTATTGAAGCAAAAAATTGTCCCCTCTTCCCAGGTTGGTGAGTTTTTAACTCGACACACTCGCTTAGTGAAGAAATATCTTGTGGGAAGTCGTATCGATCCTAATCCTGTTCCTGCTCGCTATGTTCTCTCCTTTGATTCCGACCATTCTCTTCATTTCCTCTGTTATATTTTCAAAAAAGGAGACCTACAGGAGAGCCATGTCGCCTCTTTTATCCCTTGGGTTTATCTTGGAGGAGAGGGGTTTTATCGATTAGAAGGTCTTTTATTCAATGAGGTAACGACGACACTTCCTAAGGAAAAAGTCTCTGCTTTTGTTACAACCCATCGGCAGTGGCTTCATGCCTTTGAGGGATTTCAAACCCACATCATCGTTGCTGAGTCGACCTTAACATACTTTTTATCAGAGGAAAATCTTCATTTTGAGGCCAAACTTGAAGTTGCAGAAAAGAATGAAGAGGCAGTCAGTTTTGATGAGTGGATTTACATAAAAGGAAGGGGTTTTTATTCAAAGATTGGAAACCACGAAGGATCCCTGGTCCGAGGATTGACCGTTCCTGTTAAAGAGATTTCCAATTTTATCGACCACCATCGTGACGAACTCGAAAACGTTCCCTCTTTTTTCGCACCTCATTCCCCTTTAAAAGAGTTAGGCGTTTTGATTTATATCAGTGAAGAGGAAACCATTATTGTTGAACCTCGCTACACTTTTTTACCCTTTTATGAAAAAAAGAGGGTTATGATTTTCAATCACTATACCTATGTTGAAGGCGAGGGCTTTTGTCGCTTTCCACCCGATCTCGTTCTTCCTGACTCATACTCGACAAAGAAAATTATTGACAAAGATAGCGAGCTTTATTTCATTTCTTATGAAATTGACATGCTTAAACCTTTTATTCTTGAGATCGATAAAAGGCTTCAAAAACCAGCAGACCTTTTTCTTAAAATTAATTCCCTTGAAAAAGAAGAGAAGGGAGTTTGGCTAATCGAGTTAGAATATCAAAGTGATATTGGAGCCGTCAACATAATGACCATCTTAGATGGCCTAAACAAGGGGAAAAAGTACCTCTTATCCTCAGCTGGCCGTATTTCTCTTAAACATTCTCGTTATAACTGGCTTCAGGGAATTTCAAAAAAATCACATCTGCAAAATAAAAAAAAACTTCGACTAACGACGTTTGAATGGATTCGACTTTTTGTTTTTGAGGAAATTCAACCACCGGAAGACCCTGAAAGCCTTCAACTATGGAATGAATTTAAAAATTTCCAAACCATCGACCCTTTAAGTCTTAAGGGTTTCAAGAGTCACCTTCGAAACTATCAAGAGTCGGGACTTAAATGGCTCTGGTTTCTCTACTGCTATCAGCTATCTGGATTACTCTGCGACGAGATGGGCCTTGGGAAAACCCATCAGGCAATGGCTCTTTTAGCTGCAGCTCATAACAAAAGACCTCATGAAAAATTTCTCGTCGCCTGCCCGACCACAGTAATTTTTCATTGGGAATCGTTATTGAAAAAATTTTTACCCGATATCAGGGTCTATCTTTATTATGGGGCTCAACGAACGATTATAAATTTTGAGGCAAAGTATGACCTCCTCTTAACGTCGTACGGGACACTACGCAGCAAAAAAAAACCTTTAGATAAAAGGGGGTTTGACATTGCTATTTTTGATGAAATTCAAATTGCAAAAAATCCGTCATCTCAAATTCATAAAACTCTCAAGCTCATTCAAGCCTCCGTACGTGTGGGGTTAACAGGAACCCCAATAGAAAATAACCTTTTCGATCTTAAAGCACTTTTTGACATCGTTTTACCCGGTTACATGCCAACGCAAACCTTTTATAAAAAAATATTTATCAACCCTATAGAAAAACAACAAGACACAGATAAAAAACAATTGCTAGCTCGATTTATTAACCCATTTATACTGAGAAGAAGAAAAAAAGACGTGTTGTTGGAACTACCAGAAAAAATGGAAACCATCGCCTATGCACCCATGTCTGAAGAGCAAAAACAGCTGTACAAAGAAGTTTGTGCATCCTCTAAAAATCGAGTTCTTGCGGAATTAAACGACTATTCACAACCGGTCCCCTATTTGCACATTTTTTCCATTCTAACAAAGCTCAAACAGATTTGCGACCATCCGGCTCTTTTTAAAAATACAACAGAAACCTATGAGCAACATGCTTCTGGAAAGTGGGATTTTTTTATCGAACTTCTCGAAGAGATTCAGAAGAATGGTGAAAAAGTCGTTGTTTTTTCTCAATACCTAGGAATGGTTGATATTATTGAAAGGCACTTAAAGAAATCCAACATTCGGTTTGCAAAAATCGTAGGAGCTACTCGAAATAGAGAGGAACAGGTGCGCAAATTTCACGACGACCCTCAATGTACTGTTTTTGTTGGGTCGCTTCAAGCTGCGGGAGTTGGAATTGATCTCGTCGCGGCTTCAGTCGTCATCCATTATGATCGAGGCTGGAACCCTGCTAAAGAAAATCAGGCCTCAGACCGTGTTCATAGAATAGGGCAAAACCGTGGTGTACAGATTTTTAAAATAATCTCAAGAGGAAGTATTGAGGAACACATTCATCATTTAATTGAAAAAAAATTAAAACTTTTCGAAGATTTCATTAGCTCTGACGATCAAAATGAAATCAAATCGCTGACCCGTGAAGAACTAACCACCATTTTTTCCCTTATCGATATACCGAAGTGAGCTGAAAAAAGGTTTTGCCGCTTCAATTTAAGAACTTGAGCTTAAAATCATATAAAAGCATAATGGTTCCCCACGGTATCAAGATTTTTTATTAGCCTGCGGGGGATCATATGGCAGAAGGAAAAGAAAAAGAGACAAAGAAGGACCGAATTCCTTCTGCTGTCAAACGAGATCTTCAAAACAAGAGAAATCGGAATCGCAACCGTATCGTTAAGGCAAAGGTAAAGACAGCAATGCGTTCTTTTGAGGAGTCTCTTGAAAAAGAAGGAAAGGAAGCGGCCAAAATCAAATTAAGTGCTCTCTTTAGCCTGCTCGATAAAGGGGTAAAGACAAACCGTTTTACCCAGAACAAAGCAAATCGAACTAAAACGCGCCTTGCCGCTAGACTTAGATAACATTTCACTTCGGTATAGAGCCCTCTTCTTTCCATCGAGCTTTTAGACCTGATGTTCTTCTGTTTGCTTTTTTTATCGTGTTTTGAATCACGTCGACATCCCCGCAAACAATAACCTCCCTTTTCCCTCTTGTTACACCTGTATACAAAAGTTGGCGACCAAACCTTTCTGATCCAGGTGAAACGATCAGCAGAACCGTCTCAAACTCACTCCCCTGGCTCATATGAACCGAGAGGACATATCCAAGCTGGTAAGGAGGGAGATTGAAAAAAGGAACCTTTCTAATTTTTTTTTCATTACCATCAAAGAAGTAGGCATCAAGAATTTTTTCTTGAGTTCTCCATAAAACTCCCATTTCTCCGCTATAAAATTGAGTCCCGTCCTCCATTTTTAAGGTTTTGGTGATCAGAATAGGGATTGCCAGTTGATCATCGGGCCTCATTTTAGAATAAAAAAAGTGAAATATTCGATCATTAAGCCTATTCACTCCAAAAGTCCCCTCATTCAGGGAAGACAAAATAACAGACTGCTTATGAAAGAATGGAGTCTTGCCAGCGGGAGTAGGAGAGGGATAATGCTTTTCTGCGAAGCGCAAAATCAATGCTTCAGAGATTTCTGAATCAGGGAGAATTGGTTTTTTTTCAAGAATTTGTTGAGCGAGTTGTACCACTTTTTTTCGGTCCCACCTAAGGCACTGCTGAAGATAGGCGGTAGGAATAAGACCGACTAAATCGATAAAAGGAGCGCCTGCTTCTACCGGCGGCAATTGGTTTTTATCCCCTAAAAAAACAACTCTCTGTCCTTCTTGCAAAGAGGCCAGAAAAAAAGCAAATAATCTTGCGTCAATCATCGATGACTCATCGACAATAATGAGATCGGCTTCCAAGTAACTCCTTCCTTTGGCCCAGCAGCGAGACGAAGTAATGTTCAAAATGGAGTGTAGCGTTCCACAGACCGCTTCAGGGTTGAATTCCTTTAATCGAGAAGCGGCTTTCCCGGTCGGAGCTGCCAAGATAATGCGTGAAGAGGGGCCAACCATAAAAGCTTTAACGAGATACGTTGTCAAAAAAGTTTTCCCACTTCCAGGACCCCCTTGAATAAGGGTGATCGCATTAGAGAGAGCCATATTAATGGCGTGAATCTGTTCCATTGTTAGATCAGATTGTTCTTGATCAAAAAAACTGGCTTTACAGCAATTGACAACCGTTTTATGTGATAAAGAATTTGAGTTTCATAATGAAAATTTTTTTTCAAATAAAAGCGAAGACCATCAGAATGAACATAGGGAGAGGCGTCGCTTTTCAATGCCCCTTCGGTAACCCTTTTAATCCATTCAGGCGAAGCAGAAAAACGATTGAGGTCTAAACAAAGACTTCCTTCTCGAGAAACCGCCATTAAAGCGGCATAAAAGGCCCTCTCTTCAACTGTTTTTGGATGATGAAGGTCGGCAAAAAAAAGATCGAGCTGATTGAAAATTTCATTGTCTAAAAAACAATTTTCCATTTTTCCACTTGAGGATTATACCCAACCTTACACTCAGGTGAACTGAAAAATTGGTTTTCGGCGGGGTCCAAAATCAATTTTTCAGCTCACTTTGGTACAAGCACCGATTGAGTACAAATATAGCTTTAGCTTTATTTAAAACCATACTACAATGGGCATGCCCCGAACAACCTTTGAGTTGATTATCATTATTTTTTGGTTTTTTTATGGTGAAGGAATACGTTTAATGAAAATTGCTATCAATGGATTTGGGAGAATTGGTCGTCTTATTTGTCGTTTAATGGCTTTAAACCCAGTTCATTGTTTTGAGGTTACTGCGATTAACGACCTTGTCCCAGCTGATAATCTAGCCTATTTACTCAAGTACGATTCTGTTCATGGACAGCTTCCCCTTAATATCTGGAACGACGGTTCTTTTCTGATCGTGAACGACAAAAAGATGAAAATTTTTAATGAAAAAAAGCCCCTTTCCCTGCCTTGGAAAGAGCTTGAAATTGATTATGTTATTGAATCGTCTGGCCATTTTACATCGCTTCAAGAAGCGAATCAACACATCGAGGCCGGCGCGAGGGGTGTTATCATTACCGCACCCGCTGGGGATAAGATCCCCACCTTTGTCATGGGGGTTAATCATGAAAAATACAATCCGCTGAAAGATAAGGTTGTCTCCAACGCCTCCTGCACAACCAATTGCTTGGCCATTTTGACTAAAATTCTTCTTGATCATTTTGGGATCGAGGAGGGGCTCATGACAACGGTCCATTCGTTAACGGCTTCTCAATCGACGGTTGATACCCCTTCTAAAAGGGATTGGAGAGCAGGCCGAGCTGCCAGTTTAAACATCATCCCTTCCTCAACTGGGGCTGCTAAAGCGGTTGAACTTTGTTTACCCGAAGTTAAGGGGAAACTAACTGGAATGGCTTTTCGAGTTCCAACGGCCGACGTTTCTGTTGTCGATTTGACGGTTCGTTTGAAACGAGATACGAGCTATGAAGAAATCTGTTCCGTGATAAAAGAGGGATCTGAGGGCCCCTACAAGGGGTTATTAACCTATTGCGAAGACCCTGTCGTTTCTTCTGATTTTATTGGGACCTCCTCTTCATGTATCTTTGATAAAGGTGCTGGTATCGCTTTAAATAGCCGTTTTTATAAACTAATTGCATGGTATGATAATGAGGTGGGCTATGCCCAACGTGTTATCGATTTAATGAAATATATGGCAAACAAAAATAGCAATATCCAGTCATGTTGCGCATAAATAAAGGCTTATTTTCGTGAATTTTACTCGAGAACCTATCATTGAAACGATTATTACTCCACGAGACGGTTACCGTCTTGTTGTTCGAAATGGGAAACAAAACCCTCAAGAGGAGTTTTCCGTCGAAGCTGTCGAGGTTGTCTCTTTTGGCCGCGCTCATTTTTACCGCTCTTTAGAAAAACCACGACCCTTTTTAGTCCCTGTTGGAGATTACGAAGTGGTTGAGGTGAAGGAGAGTCGTGTTGTTCTTAAAACGGCGCACCAAACTGAACGAACGATCAAAATTGGCGGTGGACGAGGTGGCCTTCTTCGAAAAGAGGCTTTATTAGAAGAAGAAGAGGCTGTTTTTTCCCCTGCTTTAGAAAATGAAGTCGGAGCCGATTCGGTTCCTCAGCCGATTAATGACAAAAAACGAGATCGATACCGTCGCCGCCGTCACCGGACCACTGGAGCATCTGGCTCTTCGCCGCTTCCGGAGGAGAACGGAGAGGCGCAATCGGCCTCTTCAACCCGAGCTGGTGAATTGACAAAGGAATCGACAGTAGCCCTTCCCTTTACCCATTTGATCCCTCCTCCAACAACGTTGATTTCTGAGACGATTCATCGATATAAGGAACAGCAAGAGAGCTCTCGTTTACCCCCTAGCGAACCTTCTTTGCCAAAAAAGGTGGAGGTAAAAGAGTCAACGCCCCAAGAGGAAGTCGAGTCTTTTACAACCCCTCCCGATTCCCCTACCACCTTCTTATCTTGATCGAAAAATTTAATCTCGTGTACCCTCTGAGCTCAACTGGTTGCTTGGATGGTGGAATGGTAGACACTAGGGACTTAAAATCCCTTGGTAGCGATACCGTGCGGGTTCGAGTCCCGCTCCGAGCATCTCTATTACCGAAGTGAACTGAAAAATTGGATTTGGACTCCCGCCAAAGGTCTCGCGACGGCCCAAATCCAAATTTTTCAGTTCACTTCGGTATAAATATGTGGGTTGCCGAAGACTCAAAACTCCTGGACATTTTTGGCACACAACACGGCTATCGTCTGCGTTGATTATTGTGATGCTTGAAGAACGTGAACCGCTCCTTCCCCCTTTCATCGTGATGAATTTTTTATTGAAAATTTCGTAGAAAATTGAAAGAACACGGCGGTTCAAAACTTTTTTAACCATTAGGAGATTGATTATGAGTGGTCTTATCCCTGTAGCGGGTGTTAATGCAGCAGCAAATGACAAGTCGTATCAAGGGCAGGCGACTGCCATGGAGATAGATGAACCAGGAAAGAGTCGTCATCTTCGTGGGTGTTGGAATCGTAATCGTGAACCTTCGGCCCCTGCTCTTACGCCGACGAATTATTATTGTGGTATTTGTGAAAGGCGAGATCAAGACCCTGCCGTAGAAAGGACTTCGCCCGGGAATCTACCCAAAGACTGGTCCAGAACTATAGGGGGATCAGCTCACAAAACGTGCCATGAATTGATACAACCCACGCAAAAAGGTTTCATCAAGGCGCTTAATTATTTGTTTGGGCTGGAAAGCGAAAGTAGAATACTTGAGGCGCGTATACAAGCCAATGAAGCCGTAAGAAAAGCTTGTGGTTCTAAAACACTCTTTACCTACTTCAAAGAAGAAGGAGAGGCCGCTTTAACTCGTTTGTTCAATACCGTTGGGGTGAAAGCTGCTCAAGATTATAAAACCAAACTTGAAAAAAAAGAAATAGACGCTTTAATCGCTTCATTGAATACCGTTGATGTATAGCAAAGTGAGTTGAAAAATTGGATCTGGACGCCCCCAAAGCCTCGCGGTTGGACGATCGCAACATCCTTCGTATTTTCTCAATACGAGCGACGTTGTGATCGTCCAAGCGGGGCTTTGGCGAATTCCAAAAACAATTTTTCAGCTCATTTCGGTATACTTCAACTAAAGAAGATGAACGGCTGCTTTCTCTTTTGGGGATGGTAATTTTTTTATTGAAAGTTTTGTAAAAAATTGAGAGAATCTGGTTGTTTGGGAGTTTTTTAACCATCTAGGGGGTTTATTATGATAGGACAAATTTGTGGTATTTGTGAGCGAGGTATAGTCAGGACCTTACCTGAAAACCAATTCACACGCTGGGCCACAAAAAAATCAGGACTGGTTCACCGGGAATGCTTTAGCTTGATAAAACCGTCGGTAGATGCTTCAACTGAGGCGATTAATCATTGGCTTGAAGAGGGCTGTAGAATCAGAAGAAGTTGGGAATTCGTTAGTGCGCATACAGAAGCTAATGAAGCCGTAAAAAGAGCTTGTTGTCCTGAAACCGTCTTCTCCTACCTTGAAAAAAATGGAGAGGCCGCTTTAACTTCTTTGTTCAATACCGTCGGTGTAGACGCTGCTAAAAATTATAAGGCCGACCTTTAAAAAAAGAAAGGGAAGCTTTAGCTGTTTCATTGAATACCGTTAGGTGCTGAGGCCGAGGATCTCCCAAAAAATTAAATAGGCGGTGCATGCCCCGGGCGATCTGAAAAATTTAAATTTGGGCCATCGCGAAAGTCTTCGTGGTTGGATCTTATCGCAACGTCGCTCGTATTTCTCAATACCAGCAGCATGAAGATTCAACAGTAAGCCTTTCGCGAAGCCCCAAATCGAAATTTTTTCGTTTAGGTATATTTCAACAAGGCTCTCTTTGAGATGAATTGAAAATTTTTTAAAAAATTGAGAGAATGTGGTCGTCTAAAATTTTCTGATAATTAACAAGGTTGATTATGAGTGGTATTTTACCTACGACAAGTACGACTAGAGCAGCAATCGATAGAGCGTGTGTTGTGGAGGTGGCTGCCATGGAGGCAGATTATCTAACCGAGGCAGAAAAGGCTCATCGTATTCGTGAGGGGTGGGATCGTGCTTATGCAGATGTGATCTCTGCCTATAAGTCGACAAAATATTTTTGTGGTATTTGTGAAAGCCGTGATCAAGACCCGAGTATAGACACGAAATTACCAGAGAATGGGTGCAACTACTACCCCACAGATAAAGGATCATCAGCTCACGGAAATTGCCTTAAATTGATAGAACCCGCGCGAAGAAGTTTAGACAAGACGGTTGATGTTTGGTTTAGGGGGAGAAAAAACGCGGAAATCATTGACGCGCAGAAAAAAGCTAATGAAGCCGTAAGAAAAGCTTGTGGTTCTGAAACACTCTTGACCTACCTTAAAAAAAATGGAGAGGTGGGTTTAGCTTATTTATTCAATACCGCTGGTATCGGAGCTGTTGAAAATTGTAAAGCGGAACTTGAAAAAAAAGAAATGGAGGCTGCTTCATTGAATACCGTTGATGTAAAAGATGCGGAAGTCGAGGTTTCTCCCAAAACTTAAATCGGTAGTGTATACCGAAATGAGTTGAAAACTTGGGTTTGGACCCCGCCAAAGCCTCGGGGTTGGACGATCGCAACTAGCCCGTATTTCTCAATACGAGCAACGTTGCGATAAGATCCAACTGCGGGGGCTTTCGCGACGGCCCAAATCCCACTTTTTCAGTTCCCTTCGGTATAAAAGGTTAGTACAGAAAAACGGGGGTCATATACAATACTGCATTCCCAAATGCTGACTTTTTCAGAGAAGCTGAAGTGAAAAAATCGATTTTAGCGGTTATTTTATTTTTTAAAGCCCTTCTACACGCGCAAGGAGAAGCGACTCATCATCAACTAACTTCAACGACATCAATAATAACTCCCGGGCCTTGGCTTACGGGTCCTTTGATTGCTCCTGTTGGCACTGTTATCCCTCGTGGAGATTTTTTTATTAAATCACAGCTCTATTTCACCAAAACCACCGGTTTTTACAACAAAAATTGGCATGCTGTTTCGGCTAAAGAAAATTTCAATACTCTCAACGCTCAATTTCTTTGTTTTTTTGGGCTTACTTCCTGGTGTGATCTCAACATCATCCCTCAATTTTTGTATCATGCAACTTCTCACCAACGGTATTTCCATTTTGGCGATTTAACCGTTGGATTGGACTTCCAACTGATGAAGGCTGACTTTAATCCCTATTTTCCTGGTATCAAATTTGCCATCAGAGAAGTTTTTCCTACCGGAAACTTTCAGTATCTTCGCCCTAGAAAATTATCGACCGACCAAAGTGGAGCAGGAATATTTGCTACGCAGTTTAACCTGGTTCTTTACAAGGTATTTCATTTATATGACCTCCATCGACTGAGTACAACCTTCAGTGCACAGTATACGGTAAACACCTCGACCAACGTCCACGGATTTAACGCTTATGGAGGTGGTTTTGGAGCTAACGGCAAAGCTTCCCCTGGGGATAGCTTTCAGGGCATTGTGAGTTTTGAGTTTACTCTCAATCAAAATTGGGCATTGGCTCTAGACAATGTCTATACGCATACAAATGTTACCCCATTTTTCGGAACCCCTGGAGTTGCCTTGAGTGGTACCTTTGCTCAGGTTGGAAAACCCTCTTCTGAGCAACTCAGTTTTGCCCTTGCTATTGAGTACAATTTTAGCAAAAATTTTGGGATCATAGGGGGTTGCTGGTTCTCTGCGCTGGGAAGAAATAGCACCAAATTTCGAAGCGGTGTCATCAATTTTGAATATACCTACTAATTTCCTCCATTCTTTCCTTCGTTTACAATATCCCTAAGATAAAGTCTCAAAGATTAACTCGATTTTATCAAAAATTTAAGGTAAGATTGTGGGCAATTTTTAGTAAAAATATGAACGATGAATAAGATGAAGAATAGGTCGATTTGTCTAGCTGCCGGTATCTGTTACTTGTTCTTAACCTTCCTCCCCTTAGAGAGCCGGTTAAATGAACTTAATGTAATTCTTGAGCAATCCCTTTCCAAAGCCTGTGTAATTAAGTCTAAGCAAATCAAAATCCCGGGCTACCCTAATGCTTATAATCCATCATTAATTTCATATAAAGATGGGTACCTCCTTTCATTCCGCTTTATAAGCCGATGTCCGAAGGCGATAAAAAATAATTTGCGAAGAGATTTCTCTTTCGTTGGTCTTGTCAAGCTGAATAAAAAATTTAAAATTTCTGAAAAAACAGTCCAGACACTGAACATCGTCTCTTATTCTCCTAAATTTTCACTAACCGCCGAAGATGCACGACTTTTAAGTGTTGGAAATCGAATTTTTATCTTTTTTAATGACCTCCCTTTGTTACACAACCCAGGCAAGAATGCGATGTATTTTGCAGAACTGATAGAAGAAGAAGGGGGTTTCGTTCTTAATGAACCCGCAAAACCTTTAAACTATCCTTATGCAAACGAAGTTGAAAAAAATTGGAGCCCTTTTTCATCTGGGGATAGCCTTTATGTTATCTATTCTGATCAACCTCGAATCATTTTAGAAGTCGATTTGAATACAGGGTATTGCCAGGAGGTTATGCGTACACTTTTAAACTGGAATTGGAATTTTGGAGAAATCCGAGGGGGGACTCCCGCATACCTTGTAAATAACACATTTTTAACATTTTTTCACTCAAGCTTCCTTATTAATAAAACCTCCAAAAGAAGAGCTTATGTAATGGGAGCTTATACCTTTGAGAAAGATCCCCCATTCTCTATCTGTAAAATGACAATTCAGCCTTTAGGTGATCTAACTGATTATACTCAAAATAATTCCTCCAAAGTTGTCTTCCCAGCAGGATTGGTTGTTGAAGATAATTTTGTTCATGTTGCATGGGGAAAAGCCGATAGACAGATCTTTATTACGACTTTTGATAAAGAAAAGCTCCTCACTTCGATGATGCCCCCTTCCGAATAGCTTTTGCTTCAAAAAAAACAGCAACTACTGATCCGGGTAGCCATTAACACAACGGCCGTTTTCTCTTTCTTGCAATTTTTCGATTACTGAAAAAGCGATATACCGAAGAGAGTTGAAAACTTGGTTTTGGACGCCGCCAAAGCCCCGGGGTTGGACGATTGTAACTAGCCCGTATTTCTCAATACGAGCGACGTTGCGATAAGATCCAACCGCGAGGCTTTCGCGACGGTCCAAAACCAGGTTTTCAGCTCTCTTCGGTATACCGATGATATGAAAACCCTTTTGTTAAAACTAATTTTTGAAAAGATTTTATGCCGAAATGAATTGAAAAATTGAGGTTCGGCTCACCGCGAAAGCCCAATTTTTCAGTTCACTTCGATATAAAACTTTTTTATTGACACAAAGTTTTGAGTGTGCTAGATTTAAGAACAGGGTTATTTGGGGCGTAATCATAGAAAGTAGACGTGGGATCATTAGGGCATTGGGCGTATTTGCCACATTACTCTGGCCAATACGTTTAGGGGAATATCGCAAATTTATTCCCATGTTTCTCATTTCTTTCTTAACCTGTTTCAATTACTACCTTCTTCGCATTATGAAGGATACTGTTCTAATCACAGCCCCGAATTCCGGAGCAGAGGCGCTTCCCTTCGTTAAAGTTTGGGCGATTCTTCCTGCTGCCTTTTTTATGACTTTTTGTTTTACAAGATTTTCCAATTTTTTGAATCAACGCACCGTTTTCTATGCCATGTTTTCGCTCTTTATTGTTTATTTTCTTGTTTTTATTTTTTTTCTTTATCCTAATCAAAAATCTTTAAGTCCTATTGAATTTACGAATTATTTAGGAACTGTTTTGCCCAAAGGTTTTCAAGGGCTTATCGCAATTATTCGAAACTGGACTCTTACCACTTTTTATGTGATGTCTGAGATGTGGAGTACCATGATCATGACGGTTCTTTTTTGGGGATTCGCCAATGATGTGACTTCTGTTGGAGATGCCAAGAGGTTTTATGGTCTTTTTTGTGTAGGGACTAACCTTTCAGGTTTGGTCGCAGGTATTGTAACAGCAAACCTTTCAACCCATGTTTTCAATCCGTTACTCCCCTTTGGCAAGACCGCTTGGGACCAAACCGTAACCTTCATGACCCTAATCGTGATAGGAGTAAGCCTTGTCTCAATGGCACTATATTGGTGGCTCAATCGATCTGGACTCGGTTACACAGAAGCCACCTCAAAGGAGGTTAAAGCGGCTCCTATTAAAATGGGCATTCGAAAAAACTTTGCTTGCTTAGCCAAGTCAAAATACCTTATGTGTTTTGCTCTTTTTGTGATAACACTTAATATTGTAATGAACTTGGCCGAGGTCGTTTGGAAAGATCAGGTCAAGCGGCTCTATCCGAGCCCCTCCGATTTTAATGCCTATATGGCAGGGGTTAATTTTTGGATTGCTGCCATCGCCACCTTTATTTCTCTTTTTGTATCGGGAAATGTCATTAGAGCCCTGGGGTGGACTAAAGCTGCCCTTATCGCTCCTATTTTGACTTTCATAACAGGAGGGCTCTTTTTTGCGTCGTTATTAATGCCAAAAAGCTCGCTACTAGCTCTTTGTGCTGTGATTGGAAATTCTCCCCTGGCTGTAGCCGTTTTTTTAGGTTCTTTTCAAAACTGCCTGCTTAGGGGGACGAAAAATAGTTTAATCGATGCAACCAAAGAGCTTGCTTTCATCCCTCTAAATCAGGAGATGAGGCTGAAAGGAAAAGCTGCGATCGATGGGCTGGGCTCTCGGTTGGGAAAATCGGGTAGCGCTCTTGTCTGCCAAGCCTTGC
Source organism: Parachlamydiales bacterium (assembly GCA_963777025.1). Taxonomy (GTDB): domain Bacteria; phylum Chlamydiota; class Chlamydiia; order Chlamydiales; family Rhabdochlamydiaceae; genus PALSA-1444. Next base: position 181,991 of record CAVZOR010000003.1, on the reverse strand, counting down.
TTCTTATTTTTGGCTCTATTGGAGGAAGTATCGGCATTATAGCCATTTTACTCCTTGCTGCAGTGAGCACCTGGATTTTTTGCACCCAATCTCTTGGGAAACAGTTTAATCAACTCACATCTGAAGACCCTCAGACCCTTAAGTCGACCGATTATGCGCTTATACCGAAATGAGTTGAAAACTTGGTTTTGGACCCCGCCAAAGCCCCTGGGAAGGTCTAACGATCGCAACTAGCCCGTATTCTCAATACGAGCGACGTTGCTGATAAGATCCAACCGCGAGGACCTTCGCGACGGTCAAAAATCCAATTTTTCAGCTCACTTCGGTATAATTCATCTAATGAGTTGTAGAGTTAACCAACCTTTAAGCAACATCTTGACTGAGTTGTTCAATCCCTTCTATTGCTTTTTTAAGTTCTTTTTCATTCGTTTTCTCAATAGCCTCCATATGAGAAATGATATTCTGAATATCTTGACTGATTTTCATAGGGACCTTTTTTTCGTTCGGATAAAGAGATTGCAAGTAGCTTTCTAGATAAGTTTTGCAACTTAAAAATGCCGCTGAATAGTCAGCAATATAGCTTAATCTAGCCTCTTCCTCGGTGGCGATCTTCCAGTGGTGCCAGCTTCTTAACATTTCCTGTATAGCCAACTTTGCCGCTAAAATTTTAGCCTCAACTGAAGCCTTGTGTTCCATAATACCCCCTTAAAAAGGGTTATTAATACGAATGATGATTAACTTCAACAAACCTTTTTGAAAAATTTTATCGGCAGTGAGCTGAAAAATTGGATTTAGACCTCGCGAAAGCCTCGGGGTTGGACGATGGCAACTAGCTCGTATTGAGAAAAATACGAACCGTCCAAATTTTTAGAAATAAAAAAAGAAGCCTACGGGGGGTAGGCTTCTGCTTCAAATAATTTAAGTAACCAAGACTCCTCTCTTAAGCCGAGACCAGAGTAACTTCGGAAGGGGCGGCAACAAAGTCTGCATCAATAGTAGGCCCTCCGTGAGATAGCACCTCGTTCTCATCACTTATGAAGGGCGGTGCTGGATCCACGACAACGGGTCGATTACAGGAAGAGGCATCAGGGTCCGAGGGATGTTGGGCATTGGCCGCAACCTCTGCGTTTGTTCTTTTAATCTCGAGAGCCCTAGCACAAACCTGTTCATAAGTATACTCGCTATTTTGAATAGCTTTTATAACTTTATTTTTGAGAAGAAGAGCCATACGATACGATGTATCTGGTTTATCAAGAGGAAAAAACACCCGAAGATACTCTATTTTTCCGATGGTAGAAGAATGAAAACCTTTCAATTGTTCATCCGTAATAAAGGCAAGTTGGTTGCTGTTCAACTTATCAATAATAACGGAAATCTGGTCTGCCGTAAAAAGAGAGAAAAACTCACGATCGTTAGGAGTAAATAATTCCCCCAAAGTCTCTTCAAACGACCTCAAGCTAATTTCCTCAATTTGTTCCTTCCTAGCAAACAGAACGAATTGTTTAAGGACCCCGGCACTAATCGTTCTCAACAGAGCTCTCATGTTTGGATCGCTAGCTGGTGCTAAAATCAGCCTAGAAATAGGGATATCTTCCATAGTCCGAGTTGTGTCAGGAATGTTCGTTTCTTCCCCCCTCTTCGATTTCAATCTTTCCACAATGAGGTCTAAAGAACCCGCACGACCAACTTCAGACAATGTTAATGCGTTCAATTCCCTTTCGCTAAGAAGAGCGGCATCTAATATGTCAGGCTTCTCGAGGCAAGCACGTAAAGTAACCCTTTCTAAAACCGCATCTTCAGCATGCCTTAACTTCTCAAAAACTTCTTCCACGTCTCTCTTTAGAAACTTTCTGAGAATAAGACTTTTTTCTCTATCAGGAAGGTCTTTGAAAGCTCCAAGCGTAAGAGAAGGAACCCAACCATGAGTTTTTTCAAAGTCGTTATAACAGCTCCTCTGAAACATGCTTTCCCCAACCAAAAATGAACCGCATTTATCATGAAATAAAATAAGGAGAAAGCCGAGACTAGCCTGAACACACCTAAGAGAATGGTAAAACTCGACCTTAGAGTACCGAAGATCTCTATAGTAAAGAGAGCGAGGAATTTCAAAAAACATCTTAACGTAATGACAAACAGCCTTTACGAGATGAACAAGACACAAAGGAAGCGCCGTAAATTTACGACGAATAGAGCCTGAACCTTCTGCGTATTGAACAGAAAAATCACTGAAGCTCATTCCTTGATAACGGAATCTTAACTCCAGAGGAACACTCGTCAAGAGCGTGCTAATGTCAGCAGCCATAGTTTCACCTAAGTAAAAGTTGTTAAGGACGCTCATTGTAGGAAAGCAGAAAAATAAAATTCAAACTATTTTTTTGAAAAAGATCGACTTTCTTGTGGAAACGGGCGTGATAAAAGGGTATACTGGAGCCGCTCAGAAAGGGGAGAGTTATCATGACACATCATCAATTACCTGATTTACCTTATGATTTTAATGCCTTAGAACCGGCTATCTCGGCTCAAATTATGGAGCTTCATTATTCCAAACACCACCAAGGCTACGTTAACAATCTAAACATTGCCCTTGAGCAGTATGAGAAAGCCGAACAGAAGGGAGATCTCAATCTCATGATCTCCTTACAGCCTGCTATTCGTTTCAATGGAGGAGGGCATCTCAATCACTCCATTTTTTGGCAAACCTTAGCTCCTATTAACAAAGGAGGAGGAATTCCTCCAGAAGGGAATCTTGCCGAAGCCATAGAGTGTTCCTTTGGCTCATACGAAAAATTTATTGAAAAATTAAATCATGCCGCCATGGGAATTCAGGGGTCTGGCTGGGCTTGGCTTGGCTATGATCGATCGATGGGAAGGCTGGTTATTGCAACTTGTCCTAATCAAGACCCTCTCTCCGCTCAGGGATATCAGCCCCTTCTTGGTGTGGATGTGTGGGAACATGCTTATTACCTTCAATACAAAAACCTTAGAGCCGATTATTTAAAAAATTTTTACAAGGTTGTAAATTGGAAAAATGTTCAAGAGAAATATAGAGAGGCTCTTTTATAATCCAGTTATACCGAAGAAAGCTGAAAATTTGGTTTTTGACCTCGCCAAAAAATCGGGGTTGGACGATCGCAACTAGCCCGTATTTTCTCAATACGAGCGACGTTGCGATAAGATCCAATCGCGAGGACTTTCGCGACGGTCCAAAACCAAATTTTCAGCTCTCTTCAGTATATACCGAAATGAGCTAAAAAATTGGATTTGGGCCGTCATAAAAGTTTAGGTATACTCTCCGTCCATTTCCTAACTAGGTTGTTATTTCCTCCTTTTTGTCTTCACTGTGATAAAAAAACTGATAATCACCGTCCTGTCTGCACTTTTTGTCTTGAATTGTTGAGCATTACCCCTCTCAATGGAATAAAGGGAGGTAAGCCAATTACAACATTTGAAGGTATAGGGCCGGCCGTCTCCCTTGTCCATGCCTTAAAAAGTGGGAAATTTCCCTCATTATCGAAAGGATTGGCAGGATTTATGGGGTTCCAATACCTAACTTATAATTTGCCAAAACCCGATTTAATCGTTCCCGTTCCTCAATCTTTTTATCGAGCTATCCAAGTCGGCTATAATCCGAGCTTTTTGTTAGCGTATCACCTGGGTGAGCTCCTCTCCTCGCCGGTTGTATCGTTATTAAAAAGAAAAGACCAGCTTGTCCGTCAGATGAGAATAGAGAAAGACCGACGTTATGAGCTCTCCATTGAAAATTTTCAGTGGGCTAAAAGATTTCTTTCGTCCGTCTCTTTTATCAAACCACCTCCTTCAATTTCTGGAAAAACTCTTCTATTAGTTGACGACCTTATCGGAACCGGGACAACCCTTAAATGTTGTGAACGACGGTTATATGAGGGATTTCCTCGGAGAATCATTAAGATGGCCTTTCTTCAAGAAATTATCTAGGCAGAGTTGCGTAATCGGGCCAATGCACGATAGTTGAACGTCTGATGGAAAAAAACCAAAAGCAGCAATAAAAGCTTCGACCGTTGAGGGGCTTGTAAAAATAATTTCATGAATTTTTTGAAAATCGGGATGTGGTTTTGGTCGTTGAAAAATGGTTTGATAAAGATTACAAATGGCATGTCGAATTCCTTTGTTTGATAAAAAATTAGAAAGGTAAGGCCTGGCCCTTGATGACCGAGGATAAAAAACATAAGGATTTTTTGGATTTTCTGCTTCTAGACCCTTTGCGATTCCTTCTTGCCGCTCCTCCACAGCAATCCAATCAGGAATCAATTGATAAAACAGAAGCTTTTCAGCGGTTCCCCTTCCTATTGCAATAATTTTTTTTCTTTTAAACGGTTCCATTGTATCCCATTTTTTTCTCGCCGCTTCGATAAAAATGGAAACACCATTTTTGCTTGTAAATATCAGGTGTGTATATTCCGAAAAATCGTCCCATATGTGAGAAGGTATCGGCAAAGGGATAATCTTAATCATGGGATAATGAATAACGGGATCGTCACCTTGATAATGAGCAAGATCTGTTCCTAGATACAAAACGTGCTTCCTACCTTCCCAGGCCACCCCTAGCTCATTTTGTGAAGGGGATTAAAAAGAACTTCCATCGCTTGATCTGTTTTGAGAGCAAGAACGGCAAGTCTTCCTTGATAAGGCGTGGAACCTCCTTGAAGAGTGACCCTTTGTCGATGCGTAAGAGAAAGGCGAATAAGGGCAGCTTCTGCCATGACAACTCCATCAAACTGAGCTTTGTCAAGCTGTTCAAGTCTTTCTTCAATGGTTCCACGAATATCAATACAACAAAGATCAGGCCTCCACTGAAGAAGCGACTCACGACGACGTAGAGAAGAAGTCCCGATACGGCCACCGAAACGGATTGTATTGCCGTTATAAACGACAACATCCGAGGAATCAACACCCTCCGTTAAAGCAACAATTTTTAATCCTTCTTCAAGAGGCTCTGGAAGATCCTTTGCGGAATGAATAGCAATACGAAAAGCGCCTTGAAGCTGTAACTCATCGATTTCTTGAGTAAAAAAATTGGTCTTATCCTTAAGAAGAGAAAGGGGAAAAAGCTTATCCCGGTCACCCCTTGTCACAACCCAAGTAGGTCGAAATTCGATCAAAGGATAGTACTGCCTGAGTTCTCGATGAACTTCCCAGACTTGAGCTCGGGATAGCGGTGAACCTCGAGCCCCAACTGTCAAGAATTTAGGTAATAAGGAGGTGTTCAATCGCCTCTTCTACTCTCTCAACACCGATTAATTCTATTTTTTGAGTTGAAGAAATCCCATGGAGATTTCGGTGTGGGAGGAGAGCCCTTTTAAATCCCATATTAGCCGCCTCCTTTAATCTTAGCTCCACCCTAGGAACGCTTCGAATCTCCCCTCCCAATCCGACTTCGCCCATCAAAACGATCTCAGGATCGACAAAACGATTACAAAAAGAGGAGGCAATCGCGATCAAAATAGGAAGGTCAATTCCCGGCTCAACAATCTTTAACCCACCTGCTATGGCTACAAAAATGTCGCTTCGATGAAGTGTATAACCCATTCTTTTTTCTAAAATTGCCAAAAGAAGAGCCAGCCTATTTTGGTCAACCCCTGTTGACCGACGTGCTGAAGTGACAAAGGCAGAGGGCGCGACTAACGCTTGAGCCTCAACCAACAGAGGCCTACTTCCCTCGATAGTAGGAAAAATTACAGAGCCGGTCGATTTTTTCATCCTCTCTTCTAAAAACATGAGAGAGGGATTTTTCACTTCTTTAAGCCCTTCCGTCCACATTTGAAAAAGGACAATATCATCAGTGGGCCCAAAACGATTTTTTATCGACCTTAAAATTCGGTGACCTTGGTGTCGGTCCCCTTCAAACTCAAGAACAGTATCGACAATATGCTCCAAAACTCGAGGCCCGGCAATTTCACCCGATTTGGTAATATGTCCAATTAGAAGTGTGCATATGCTTAATTTTTTTGCTAAATGCATGAAAGAAATAGCAAGCTCGCGAACCTGCGAGGTCGATCCCGGCGCCGATGAAAGTTCGGCTTTATAGAGAACCTGAACTGAATCAACAATCAAAATTTTTGGAGTTAATCGTTGAACATGAAGCTGAATCTGTTCAAAATTTGTCTGACTAAAAAAAAAGAGATTCGTTGAGGTAATATTCAGCCGACGAGCCCGGATCGCTGTTTGCTCAACAGATTCTTCTCCACAAATGTAGAGCACACCATTCCCTAATTCGGCAAGATGCCCAGCCATTTGTAACATTAGAGTTGACTTACCAATACCGGGATCTCCAGCCAAAAGAGAGAGAGACCCGACAACAATTCCTCCCCCAAACAGCTGATCACACTGAGAAAACCCGGTCGACAACCGCTCAGAACTCTGCTCTTTAACCTGATCGAGCCGAATTGGCTGTGCAATAGGAAGCGGATTAACCTCAAAACGGGGCCCCTCGACTTCTACCTCTTCGGTAAAGCTATTCCACTGCTGACAAGTGATACAACTCCCACTCCACTTAAGTTGACGGTAACCACACTCTTGACAAACCCAAGCTGTTTTAACTTTGCTCACAGAACCCTTTAAGAAAGGAATCCTCCGCAGCGATCTGCTCTGCCTCTTTCTTGGAAGAGCCCCTCCCTCTCCCAGCTTCTTTATCATTGAGATACGCTGCAATAAGAAAGTTCGGGCTATGACCCGGCCCTGTCTCCTCCATCACCTTGTAAACAGGAGATTTTTGATACCTTTTTTGAGAATACTCCTGAAGTTCAGCCTTCCAATTCCGAGTAGGGTTCTTTACAGAGTCTTGAATCTTCTCTTCAAAATGAAATAAAAAAATTTTTCTTACCTCCTCCATCCCTCCATCCAAATAAATGGCTCCAATTAAAGCTTCAAACAAGTCGGACAAGATGGTCTCTCTTCCTTTTCCCTCATTCGCCCTCTCCCCCTTGCCAAGAAGAACAAAGGGAGCAAGCTCCAATTGAAGTAAAAATTTGGCACAACTTCTTGCCTCAACCAGGCGCGCTTTTAACCATGAAAGCTTCCCCTCGGCTTCAGAAGGAAACCGTTGATACAGATAATCCGAAATTAAAAGCCCCAGAACGGCATCCCCTAAAAATTCCAACCGCTCATTGTGTTCCTTAACAAAACGACGGCTTTCATTAAAAAAAGAACGGTGCGTAAATGCCTGCACTAATAATTTTTTATCTTTAAAGTGATACCCAAGGCGATCCTCGACACTTGAAAAAAGAAGAGTTAAATCTTGCATAGTAGTATCATCGGGCTTTTGTCCCCTCCAGCTTAGGTCATAAATGATATTAAACCCCCACTTTAAAAAATTCAAAGAAGAATATTTTTTCTCCCTTATTGAAAAAAAAATTGCTGAAAAAAAGAAAAAATCCCCCCTTAGCGCTCTGATAAATTTAGGTATTGGAGATGTTGTTCTGCCTTTGGCACCCACCATTGCGGAAAGCATACAGGATGCCGTCAAAGAAATGACCTCCCCCGCCCAAATGAGGGGCTATGGCCCTACCGAGGGGTATCTTTTTCTTCGAAAAAAAATTGCCGAAGAGTGCTATGAAAATCTGAATCTATCTCCCGATGAGGTTTTTATTTCTGAGGGGACTAATAACGATACGACAAATGTTATGGAGCTTTTTAGTCGTGGTTGTAAAATTGGAATTTTGGACCCAACTTACCCCGCTTATTTAGGAGCTGCCATCATTGAGGGAAGAAAATCATCCGTGACCCCTCTTCCTTGTCTGGAAGAAAACCAATTTGCTCCTATTCCACCAAAAAATCATTTGGATTTGATCTATCTCTGCTCTCCCAATAACCCAACTGGAGTAGCAATGAATAACATACAGTTGAAGGAATGGGTCGATTATGCTCATAAAGAAAAAGCGGTCCTTGTCCTAGACAATGCCTATGAAGCCTTTATCTCTTCTCCTAATGTTCCTCGTTCAATTTATGAAATTGAGGGGGCCAAAGAGGTGGCTATCGAATGTAGAAGTTTTTCAAAATCAGCCGGTTTTACTGGACTCCGTTGTGCCTACATGGTGATTCCACGTTCTATTTTTAAAGGCAGGGTTCATGATATGTGGCTCAAACGGCAATCGATTAAAACCAATGGTGTTTCTTACCCTATACAACGGGGCGCGGAGGCCTCCTTATCCGTTGCAGGGAAAGCTGAAACAGGAAAACAAATTTTTTACTATATGGAACAGGCTCGTCTTTTAAAGCAGGCGCTTTTGCAACACGGCTTCTCTTGTTTTGGTGGAGAAAATTCTCCTTATATTTGGTGGAAAATTCCGAATGGAAAGGGGTCTTGGGATTTTTTTGATGAAGTTTTAGAAAAAAGCGAGGTTATTTCTACTCCAGGGGTTGGTTTTGGAAATCATGGAGAGGGGTACCTGCGTCTTTCCAGTTTTATTACTGAAGATCAAACAAAACGGGCGCTGACAAATTTAAAAACCATTAAAACATGAAATTTAAAATTACAGGACATCATCGCCGTTTTTTTGACATGAACGGCTTCGTTGAGTTTGAAAATTTTTTCTCACCTGATGACATCGATTCTCTTTCCGAATCGATCGACCACCTCTTGATTAAGCGAATCGACGGGTTCAGTCAGTCGACCCCGCCTGAAAAACTGTTTCTTTTTGGTCGAGATTTATGGAGAAGCGACCCTAAAATTGCCCTCTTTGTCTCTCTTAAAAAATCTGCAGATGTTGCAACACAGCTATTTAATCCACCCTCATTCAATCAGAGGGGGGTTCGTCTCGCCTTTGATCAGCTCTTTGAAACAACTTCGTCAACAACCTTTTCTCCCTATTTGCCCATACCCCTTCAAGCCGCTAGTTGTATTCGGCCCTTGGCCGGTTTCATCCTTCTTCACCTGACAGGAGAACCGAGAGAGGCTCCCTTTTTTCCAAAAAAACGAGAAAACATCGTCTTCGTTGCCCCTCACGCCCTTGTTAAGTGGGAAAATTTTTTTGAACGTCCATTTCAAAGATTTTTTATCGTTGCTTACGCCCCTGTCCAGGCGCATTATCTTCTTGAAAAAAACGATCCTCATACCCATAGTCTGAAGAGACTTGGATATGCTTTTGGAGATCTTTTGACAAGCGAGCATCACCCTCTCGTTTATCGTTTTTCTTGTTAAATAAGGAAAATCTGCTATAATTTCCGTCATTCTCTATCCTACAAAAAAGATGGGCAGGGCTTTTTTTTTATGATTAATAACAAGCGCAAGGAGTTCGGTCGCTTCCGTTCCTTGTTTTTGCCCGTCCACACAAACGAGCTAAAGTTATTTGTACCGCTCCTTCTGATCTTTTTTGTCATTTGCTTCAATTATAACGTCTTACGTGTTGCGAAAGATTCATTGGTCATCACAGCTCCTTCATCGGGGGCCGAAATTATTCCGTTTGTGAAGGTCTGGGTTATTCTTCCGATGGCGCTTGTGATGACACTGCTATTTTCTCGTCTATCTAGTAAATATACAACAGAAAAAGTATTCTACATCATGATGACTTTTTTCTTGGGGTCTTTGGCTTTCTTCTCGTTCGTCCTTTTTCCTTTGAAGGAGGTTTTGCATCCTCATCGATTTGCCGACTATCTAGAAGGTATTTTTCCGATTGGCTTAAAGGGTTTCATCTCCATCATTCGAAACTGGACCTACACGATATTTTATATCATAGCGGAACTTTGGGGAACAACCATCATGACGGTTTTATTTTGGGGTTTTACCAATGAAATTTTAAGTGTTAAAACGGCTAAAAGGTTTTATGTTTTGATTTTATTTGGAGGAAACTTATCGGCTATCTGCGCAGGAGCAACCGCTACGATGATTTCTAATTTTTCAGCTCAACTGACTCGTAGCAGTACCGCTGGCGAAGATCCTTGGCGGTATTCTCTTTTCCTTTTGTGCGGGATCGTCATCGTGGGTGGAGGGATAATCATGATGATTTTTCGATGGCTGCATAAAAACGTTTTAGAAAATCCCCTTCATCAACATCAGGTCGTTTATACCGGTAAAAAATCGTCCATAGAAATGGGTGTACGTAAAAACTTCAAATATTTGGCCAGCTCTAAGTACCTTCTTTTCATGGCTGCTATGGTCTTGACCTGTAATATATGCATCAATCTTACGGAAATAACATGGAAAGATCAGCTTTTTCATCTTTGCCCCCATCCCAATGATTTTAATGGCTATATGGGGAAGGTGACCCTTTGGGTCGGTATTGTAGCTACACTGGTTGCGATCATTTCAAGTATTATTATTCGAAAATTTTCCTGGACCTTCAATGCTCTCATTCCGCCTGTTCTTTCATTGATAACCGGCGTTGGGTTTTTCTTGTTCTTGCTCTTTAAAGAGAGCAACTTTGGCATAACCCTTTCGGTTATCTGTGGAAGTACTCCAACGATTCTTGCTGTTTTTTTTGGATCGGTTCAGCAGTGTATTTTTCGTGCTTCAAAATATACAATTTTTGATGCAACAAAAGAACTTGCTTTTATTCCTCTCAATAAAGAGTCAAAATTGAAAGGAAAAGCGGCAATTGATGGAATCGGCTCTCGTCTTGGAAAATCAGGAAGCGCCCTTGTTTATCAAGCTCTTCTCATGTTTTTTGGGACTGTATCTGCAACAGTCCCTTACGTGGGGTTTGTTCTATTAATTGTTATTGTCGCCTGGATTGTTGCTGTTTATGCCCTTGGTAAACAGTTCCAATCTTTAATAACTCAATATGAGCCGACTATTTCCTCTTCTGAAGCCTCTTCTGAAGAAAGGGAAGAAGTCATAATTTGAAAAACTTAAAACCTTTGGGAAACACGTAAAAATTATGTCGTCTGTTAAGAAAAAAAGAAAATATAAAATGGCAAAACATAAACGAAAAAAACGGCGCCGTAGAGATCGTCATAAAAACCGATCCTAAAAACCGATTCTGGTTCAGGATGTGGAATTATCCAGAAAAATTTGATGTTATTGTTATTGGAGCGGGTCATGCCGGTTGCGAAGCAGCCCATGCTGCTGCGGTGATGGGGTGTAGAACCCTTTTATTGACCATGAATCTCGATACGATTGGCAAAATGAGCTGCAACCCCTCTATCGGGGGAACGGCAAAGGGACATATGGTTCGTGAAATCGATGCCCTTGGTGGAGTCATGGGTAAAATAGCAGATGAGACGGCTATTCATTATAAAATGCTCAATCTCTCAAAAGGGCCTGCTGTCTGGTCTCCCCGCACCCAAAATGATAAGATTGCCTACCAAACAGCAATGAAAAAAAAACTTGAAGAAAACCATAACCTTTTGATTATACAAGCGACGATAGATGATTTTCTTATTGAAAATCGGACCATTGTTGGAGTTGAAACAAAGGAAAAAGTTGGTTTTTTTGGTAAAACTGTTCTCCTCTCTTCTGGAACTTTTATGAGGGGATTAATTCATATCGGAACAACAACTTTTTCAGGAGGACGATCAGGAGATAAGTCATCCGAAGGACTTTCTGATAAGCTTAAGCGGCTAGGATTCCGTCTAGGACGCTTAAAGACGGGAACACCACCCCGTGTCAATCGGCATACGGTTGATACTTCACAAATGGAGCCTCAGTGGGGGGATGAGGGAATGCGATTCTCATTCGATCCCCCAGATAAGCCGGCGCTTCCTCAAGTTCCTTGCTATCTTACCTATACTAACGAAGAGACAAAACGGGTAGTTTTAGAACATCTCCACTTATCCCCTCTATACTCAGGCAAAATCAGCTCCATAGGGCCCCGCTACTGCCCCTGTATTGAGGATAAGGTTGTCCGATTCGGAGAAAGAGACCGGCATCGAATTTTTATCGAACCCGAGGGAATTGAAACTCACGAGTTATACATCAATGGGATTTCAACTTCATTACCTTTTGAAGTTCAGTTGAAAATGATTCGTACCATTCCCGGATTGGAGCGTGCTGAAATCATCAGGCCCGCTTATGCTATTGAATACGATTATTTAGAGAGTGGACAGCTTTTGCCGACCTTAGAGACAAGAATCATTGAAGGGCTCTTTTCAGTTGGACAGGTTAATGGGACAACCGGTTATGAAGAGGCAGCAGGGCAAGGAATTATGGCTGGAATTAACGCAGCGCTTAAGGTTCAGGGTAGGGCCCCTTTTATTCTAAAGCGATCCGATGCCTACATTGGAGTTATGATCGATGAATTGATCACCAAAGATCTCGATGAACCGTATCGGATGTTTACCAGCCGGGCAGAACACCGTCTATTGCTGCGGCAAGATAATGCTGATCAACGACTTCGTCGGCTCGGCCACCACCTTGGTCTTATCGATGAGGAAAAATTGTCTCGACTGTCTCATAAAGAAAAAGTCATTAAGGAACAAGCCGATCGGCTGGTTAACACCTATCAAAACTATGAAGGCAAGAGTTTTTCGTTAGCCCAGCTTCTCAGACGCCCTGATTTTAACTATAAAAAACTTCACTCTCATTTTCCAGAAACGGCGCTGGATCATGGTAACGAAATTAATTTTCAAATCGAAATACAACTAAAATATGCAGGGTACATCGAAAGACAACAACAGGAGATCGCTCGACTTGAAGGTATTGAAAAATTTGAACTTTCGCCTCATCTCGACTATTCTGAGATAACCGCCTTAAGCGCTGAGGCGCGTGAAAAATTGATTAAAATTAAGCCAGTTAATCTGGGGCAGGCCTCTCGTTTATCCGGTGTCACTCAAGCCGATATCCATGTCCTAATGGTAGCCCTTCGACGATGATCGTCTCCGCCGATCACGAATTGAGTATTCTTGAACTTGTTTCTTATCCGATTGCTGATCAGCTCGAGTTGGAACTCTCGCTACTCAATCATGATAGTCGCAATTTTTGCCTTATTAATGTAGGAACACCTCCTACCGTTGTTATGGGAATTTCAGGAAAAGCAGACCTCTTGATCCACCTTGACCAACTTTCTCCCTCTATTCCGATCATCCGTCGACACAGCGGAGGGGGGACTGTCATTGTTGATGAAGAGACCCTTTTTTTATCCTTCATTTGTAACAAAAATTTTCACCCTTTTTTACCCTATCCAGAACCTATTTTACGGTGGGTGGAGTCGTTACTAGCCCCAGTGACCCCAGGGTTAAAGCTTATTGAAAATGACTTCGTCATAGGAGAAAAAAAATGCGGTGGAAACGCCCTCTACATAAGAAAAGATCGGTGGCTTGTTCACACCTCTTTTTTATGGGATTACGATAGCTCAAAAATGGAACTCTTAAAGCTTCCTCCTAAAATGCCAACCTATCGCGCTGGACGAAAACATGAAAAATTCATCTGTAAACTTTCTGAACTGATCTCTAGTAAAAAAGAGTGGCTTTCTTCAATTAAAAATGAATTATCCCAACGATACAAGATGGGAAAGATTAATCTGTTCTAAAGAGGAAAGCTCCCCCATTTCTTTTACGATATCTGAAACGGCTTTATTTTCCCGCTCTATCTCTTTAAGAAGCGACTGTAAACATAAATTTTGATCTCTCATTTTCCAATACCTCGCCTCTTGATCCGCTAACTTTTTACCCCCTAATATAATCCGACTAAGCAACTCCAAACGCCTCATCCACTTCAGTTGATCGACAACACAGTTTTTTTGCTCCTCCTCTCTCAAAAGACCAAGAAGCTCAGGATGATTTTTTTGAACGGATGAAAAAAGTTTTTGAATTCGGGCTACGATCGCCTCAAGATTTTGGTTGGTTTGATGCAAATCATCGACAAGATCCTTATTTCTTTCCAAGGAAATGTCATTCTCTAAAACAATTTTTTGAGTTTTAGAATCGTGTGAAAAAAGACTATGCCCGTAAGAGGAGAGACGGTTTATGAATGCTGACAGCATACACTTTATCCTTTATATTTTTTTTTAAATCATCCACACGGTTGGCACAACGGTTTTGCTTGAGATCGCCTTCTTTGAGCCCCTGTATAGCCAAACCTAATTTTTCACTCATTTCCACCGTTTTTCCTCGCGCTTCGATGATCCTTTTACTAAGCTCTTGAAACGCCATCCTCTCCTCTTCAACTTTCTTGATCAATTCCATTGCTTCCATTAGATGAAAACGACCAATAGCGTTGAAAGCAGGTGAGACTAACTTTTTCTCGACCTCAGGAAAAATTTTCTCTAGTCGTACAAGAGTTTCTTTATCAATTTTTGAAAGAAACGTACCGACCTGGCTTGCTGATTTTTCGTACCACTCTGCTGACTCTTTACAATCTTCTTCTACGCATCCCCCCTCATCATCGACCAAACGTAAGAAATCAGCGAGAGCCTCCCTCTCAAGACTAAGCTGGGAGCACAATTTTTTCTCTACAGAAAGGGTCTTATCGATAGCGTTGATCTGTTGACCCGTCTGTTTATAATCACCGGAATGACCAAGACGATGGAGCCCCCTAAAAATCACTTCGAATGGAAGAACAACCCCGCTCGACGCAAGAGCAATTGGCGCTATCCCTAGAAAAAAAACTCCAGAGACCAAATAACTAAGCCGATCCCTTAAACCAAAAGAAGGATCGGAATGGTTACGGCTAAACCCTTTTTTACACATCGAAGCCCCCAGTTCTGCCGATTTACTCCCCGTCTGGCAAATCGTCGAAGTTGTTTGCATCATGCCGCACCTCTTAAATAAGCAATCGCTATTCGCTTTGATCCCTCTAGTTTTTTACATTCTTCTAAAGAACCTTCCAATCGTTTTCGTAAACTTTCAAAATTGGTTATCAGAGGCAAAAACTCTTTTTTTGTCTCCAAAAAGCTTTTTTCAAGTTCTCCGAGCTTGCTTTCTCTTTTATTGATCGTAGCAAAAAAATCCTTTGTTGTTTCGTCTTTCACTAAACTATCGGTAATCTTTAACAATCGACCAAAATTTTCATAACACTCAGCAATTTTTTCCTCGACACTTTTTTGCTTCTCCAATGCCTGATCTCGATTTGCCCGAGCTTCTTCCGTCTTGGCCGACAGAGATAACAACTTTTCAAACTGTTCATTTAAATGAATTGTCATAGCACGTAGGGTGTTTACCTCTGATTCCAATGCTCGATTGATGGTTTGATATTCCTCAGCCTGACGAGATAAAGCCGCTTGGATCCCCCCACTTCGCCACGTTCTTACGCACAAGCAAAGAGAGACATAAAAAGTAAGCCATCGAGAAGGGATAATTTTAAAAAATTGATTTGCGAACATCAACCCTACAAGCTGGACTCCTCCCATATCAATATGTTGTACACGTTGGCGAAAAGAGGGCGAGACTTGAAATACAATGAATAAGGCGGAACCCAGAGCTACACCAAAAGCTATGAAAAAGCCCCCCGCTACCTTCCCCCAAATCGCCATAACAAGAACCGATAAGGCAATGACAACCGAACTCAGTGCTAAAAAGGGCCTCACTCCTACACAACGTGAAGAGGACGGTGAGGGGGGAGACGGCTCTGTGCTGTAGACAGAAGGAATAGTTAATGCTGACATAACCCTATACTTTAAATTTTAATTATGATTAAAAGCAATATTTTTTTAATCGGGGGGGAGCCAATGTCAGCCAATATCGGGAAGGGTGACGAGGTCACGAAAAGCTTGTTTTGAGGTTTCACGGCCCATCGCGGCAATCGATTCGGTTAGCGGAATTTTTTTTGGACAAACTTTGGCGCAATTTTGGGCATTGCCGCAGCTACCTATCCCTCCATCTTCCATGAGAACACGAAGCCGTTCGGGCCCCTTCCCTTTACCCGTTGGATGAGCGTTGAAAAGACGAACCTGAGAGATAACCGCTGGTCCAATAAAATTAGAATGTTTGTTAACCTGGGGGCAGGCCTCAACACAGCACCCGCAGCTCATACAGGTCGATAAAATATATCGAACTTCTTGAAGTTTCGAGTTTTCTTTAGGACCAAATCCTCGATCAAAGGTTCCATCAACTTCAATCCAGCCTTGAATTTTCTTTAAATTTTCAAACATCGAGTTTCGGTTGACAACCAAATCACGGATAAGAGGAAACTTTGTCATTGGAGCAACGACGATCATCGATCTTTTGGTCCGATTAAGGATATCTTCAATGAGAGCTGTACAAGCCTGGCGAGGATAGCCGTTAATCAACATAGAACAAGAGCCACAAACCTCTTCTAGGCACCCCTGTTCCCAAGTGACTGGTTCTACCCTCATTCCTTTCTGGTTAATCGGAGATTTTTGGATATCCATAAGAGCAGAAGTAATGTTGTAGAAGGGCTTGATATCAAGTTCGAACTCTTCCCAAAACTGCCGATCGGGAACCCCTCGATAAATTTTCAAAATAAATTTTTTTGTTTTCAAGGTAGGGGAATATGGGGTGGAATGTTTTCTAACGTTGGATTAATTTTTTTCCCAGTAACATAATCTCGCTGAGACGGTTTTACGTAGTCGGTGTTGACTTCTCGATAGGTGATTTTAGGCTCTTCCTTTTCATAAGAAGCTAGGGTCGTCTTGAGAAAGTTTAGATCATCCCGGTTGGGATATTCTTGTTTAAAATGGGCTCCTCGAGACTCGTTTCGCATGAGTGCACTCTTGGTTATGGCTAAAGCTAGTTCTAGCATTCCTCTAAATTGATTAGCAAATGCATAGGTTTGATTCATCAACGAACCTCTATCATCAAGAGAGATGTGATCGTAACGATTTCGAAGCTCTTTAAGCTTATCTATCGTCTGCTGAAGCGAGGCGTTCTCTCTTTGAACCGTTACGTATCGAACCATCCAATCGGCCATTTCGTCATGAAGTTGATGAACATTTTCACTTCCATTTCGAGAAAGAAGATCATGTTTGAACGCCTCTTCTTGAGCAAGAGCCTTGGAGAAACCAATGGAGGAACAGGGTGGTGCGTTAAAATTCTCCAAATAACGAAAAACTTCCCCTCCAGCTACAAGCCCTCCAAAAATACAGGAAAGTAACGAATTAGCCCCCAGCCGATTGGCTCCGTGGTACTGAAATTCACACTCCCCTATGCAAAAGCAGCCTGGAATATTGGTCATTTGTCGAAAACAACGATCTCGGTTAGGGGCATTCGCTGCTGGCCAATCAACCCAAGCTCCGCCCATTGAGTAGTGGACAGCTGGAAAAATTTTCATAGGAACCTGGGTAGGATCATCTCCAGTAAATTTACGATAAATATCGAGAACGGACTCAACCTTGTGCAACGTTGCCGCATCAAGGTGCGTCATGTCTAAATAGACCTGCTTCCCTCCATCAATGCCCAACCCCAACTCACAGACCCTTAAAATTTCTCGGGCTGCTACATCCCGTGCGACAAGATTCCCGTATCCGGGATAAAGATCTTCTAAAAAATACCACGGCTCTCCCGTTTTTCCACATGCCCTTTCCTTCCCATCTGGGCCAATGATAGATTTTTCACTGTTACCAATAACCCAGATTCTACCCCCCTCTCCTCTTGTAGATTCAGAAATTAATCGTAATTTATCTTCACCGGGAATAGCAGTCGGGTGTATTTGGATGAACTCCCCATTAGCATAAAACATCCCCTGCATGAAAAGACGTCCATTCGCAGCCCCTGTGCAGAAGGTGGAGTTCGTCGATTTTTTAAAGATGAAGCCAGGCCCGCCTGTCCCAAAAACAACACTATCGGCCTTCATGATGTCGAGTTTCATATTGATGAGGTCCATGTAGACAATGCCGCGAGCCCGACCTAGATCATCTAAAACAAGGCGCATGAACTCATGATTTTCAAACTTTTCAACCCGACCAGCAGCCTCGTGACGGCGAACTTGTTCATCCAAAGCATACAGTAGTTGCTGACCGGTAGAGGCACCACAAAAGGCCGTTCTGTGATAAAGCGTTCCCCCAAATCGGCGAAATTCAAGATCTCCCTCAGAGGTTCTGTTAAAGGGGCAGCCAAATCGGTCCATTAAACGGATGATAAAAGGAGCTGCAAGACACATTTCAAGAACGGGAGGTTGTTCAGCCAAAAAATCACCCCCTTTAAGGGTGTCATAGGCATGGATATAGGGAGAGTCGCCTTCCCCTTGAGAGTTCATCGCTGCGTTGATCCCTCCTTGTGCACAGACCGAATGAGACCGCTTAACTTTTGTCACCGAAACTAATTTAACCCGGCACCCCTTTTCAACAAGCTTGACAACAGCAGAAAGGGCTGCAAGCCCGCCCCCAACAACAATAACGTCCCTTTCTTTTTTCATCTTAGGTTCTTAAGTTTAGAAGATAGGTTCCCCAAATTGAAGCCAGACCCAAAAAGGTAACAATAGCCATCAGGGCAAGAGAAAAACGAAGAACTTTTTTTTGAGCAGAAGCTTTTAATACCAATCCCCAGGTAATACAAAAAGTCCAAAAACCATTAAAGGCATGAAAACAGGCAGCTAAAACAAAAATTGTATAAAGCACAATGTAAAAAGGATTTTTAAAGGTGTCTCTCACAACTAAAAGAGAGGCCGTCCCAAAATCTTTTGCTACAGCAACGGCCTGATCGCTTTTGATTTTTTGTGCTTGTAAGGTTTTTAACCACTCAAGCTTCTGCTGATAGGCTTGAGCCAAAACAGCAACCCTTTGATATTGAGAATCAACAGTAGAAGAGCCGTCTACCGTTAGAGAGGTGAGCCGTTTCTCCCCTTTCTCCTTTTCCACCTCATCTTTTTCTTGCCGAATTTGATTCTGATCATAAATTTCGACTTGCAACCTTTCAGCAACGGTATAAAGCCCTTTGTCTAAGTTAAGGCGAACGAAATAATAACAGTTTTTCCCCTGGTTCAAGATGGTGGGGTAATTGATAAAACGAAATTTAGCTACATGCAAAATGATTCCTACCAACAGAATCCATGACGTTAATCGCTGCCAAGTAAAAGCATGATTACGGCCATATTGGTGAAGAGAAGGGGTTGTCCCCTCTGAAGGAAAAGAGTTGAACTTCGCCTGAAAAAGGTACTTTATGCCCCAAACCGCATGAATAACGAGGGGAACCCCCAATAAAAATAACTCAATCGCTTGAAGATAGGGAAAATTATGAATGGAGTTGACCATTTCAATAAACCCTTTCCCATTATCCCCCAATAAAAGAGCCGCTTGAGAATTTGCCAAAAGATGCTCGATCAAAAAAAGAAGAAGCCAGAGCCCCATTAACGAATGAAGCCTTCTCCAGATAAACGGGGGCGGGATAACCTGTGAAGTCATTGTATCTCATTAAATACTCAAAAGATGTTTTGGAAAAGAAAAAAAACGAAATGCATTCTCCGTGGTTGCCTTGGCTAGATCAGCAACAGAAAGGGCTTTAATCTCAGCAACTTTCCTCGCCGTCTCGTCGATATAGCTCGGCTCATTTTTTTCACCCCGCCTAGATTGGGGCGCTAAGTAGGGAGAGTCGGTTTCAATTAATATTCTTTCTAAAGGAATGTGTGAAATGACAGTACGAAGCTCTGCTGATCGGTCAAAAGTAACAATCCCGCTAATGGAGAGATACCAACCTCGAGCAAGAGCCTCCTCTGCCTCTTTCAAAGTCCCTGTAAAACAGTGAATGACAGCGGGCCGATCTTTATAGTGACAATCGGTCAGGGCAAAAAGATCACTGAACGCTTCTCGACAATGAAAGATCATAGGAAGTCCGGTCTCAATCGATAGACGACAGTACCGAATCAAAGACTCCTTTTGTCGCTCCATTGAATGACGATAATAATGGTAGTCAAGGCCCGTTTCGCCAATGGCAATAAGTGTTCCATCAAAAGCTTTTTCCGAAACAATTGGGAAAAATAGATCTTCCTCCACAGTGATATCATGGGGGGGCGCTGCCGCGGCGTTCGATATCCATGGATGTGTGGTTTCAAGAAACAGCCCTCTTTCAAGCTCTTCTTGACGGGTACAGATGTTAACGATACCACTCACCTGCTTTTGCTGGGCTCTCGAAAGAAGCTCTGCTACAGCTGCCGTATCGGGATGAATGGTGAGGTGAGCATGCGAATCGATGAACATTCGATCACCCAACCACTTTGCAAAGTTTAATCGGATAACCTTCTGTTACCCTTCTTCTAACCCGCTCATATTCTTCGGAAAAAACCGGATCAATAGCGGAAAGCCGAAAATATACTCCTTCTGAAATGATGAAAGGATCAATACCACGAAACTTCGTTTTTATAAAAAAATCCGCCTCAGCAGGGTCAACGACGATGTAACTGATAAGCCTTTGAGAAATTTTAATCATTTTGTCTTGAATAAAGGGATCATTACAACCGATTAACTTATCCCAAACGGCATCATCTGTCCCAAAAAGAATCTCTTCACGGGAAAGAAGGGCTATCTCAACACCCCTTAAAATCGCATCAGAAAGCCATCGAGAAAAGAAAAAATTGGGGACCCCTCCCCAACACGTTTCGGTCATCATCAAAGAGAAGCGGGCCAACCTTTTCATCAACTCCTTATCCGAGCTTCCCCATTGTCCATTCAAAAACTGCAGTCCGTTCAGCACCTCTTGAGCCTCTCTACGAGTAATAAAGCCTCTATGATAGGCGCCTTGAAGATTGTAGTCGATTCGATCAGCACAAAGATTCGGCAACTCCTGTTCAAGAGCCGGGAATCGCTCTTTATTAAAAATAATTTTATCAACTGAAAGGTTATGTTTTTTGAGAATCTCTTCAAGGCCGCTCTCTGCTAAAAAATTACAAAAAACATCGGAATGATAATCTGTCCAAAAAATCCAATCCCCTACATGTGAAAAAACCGTATGCGCAACATCATGAAGAAGTCCCGCAATCTGCTCTTCCAAAGAAAACTCTTTTGCTCGAAGAATCGCAAAAACACCTAGAGAGTGATCATACCGATTATATTCTTCACGGTACTTTGAGGCGTAATACGCAACCCCATACATCCGAACAAATTTAAGACGTTTAAATAAGGTGGCCTCAATCAGCTCTAAAATAACCGGTTCCTCCACTTCGATGACACCATAAAATGTCTCGATAGGTGCTGCCGACAACAACAAAAAAAAGCTCTTTCCGAACAAGCACAAAACGAATAGATAAAAATGCACCCTTAACACGTCGTAATCTCCCAGTCTATCTGTTAATTTAAGTAATCTACTTCATTAAAATGGAAAGGTCAGATAAAATTCTCCACGTTAGGCCAAATTTCTTTTTGAAGTAAGACATGGATACCGAATCTGAAGTTTTTTTGCGACCAAAAAATTTGTATCTCTCATTCGAAAGCATCTTGGATAGTTTAGAAAACTGCCACTCCTATGAGGAAAAAATTGGCCGTTGTCTTGAGTTTATGCGGTCTACTTTATCGGATAAACCGGTTCGATTCAAAGATTACTGGGAGATCAGGCGACTCTCCCTTTCCCTTTTTAAAGAGACGCTTTCACCAAGTGGACGATACCAACTTTGGAAAGAATATCTTGAAATTTCGACCGAGGCCAAGCTTCTTAGAGAAAGGATCGACCATGAAGCCTCTTTTGCAGCAGAACAAATCGATCTGGCGATTCAATCGATTGAAAAAAGCTTAAAAAGGTATGAGGAAGGGGTGGCAAAAACCGCATCCATATCGTTTCCAGATAACTGTCATGTTCTTGAATTCAAAAGAGAGCTCTATGAGTCATCACAGCGTGAGTTAAATTTTCTTAATACCTTGGCCATTCGAATTAACTCTCTTCGTAAGGAACTCCTTAAAATTGATTTAAAACTCTCCGATAAAAACAGGCTTTTTCACGATCTTTCCAGAGCAGGCAATGAGGTTTTCCCAAAAAGAAAGGAATTGATCAACCGAATTTCATCTGATTTTCTTGCAAGCGTCTTTCTGTTTGTTGAAACAAATCTCAATGAAAAAATGGTAAGAAGGAGTTCTATTTTTAAACTTCGAGAAGAGATCAAATCGTTACAAATTTTAGCTAAAGAGCTCTCTCTTGATACGGTTACATTCAATCAAGTAAGAATCGAGCTGGGTAAATGTTGGGATTTTTTGAAGGAGCAGGGTAAAGAAAGGAAAAAAGAGAGCTTTGAAAGAAGGGATCTTTTTCAAAAAAATTTCAATCTTGTTATGGAGAAGATCAAATCGTTTGGTGAGTGGGCTGCTGTCGAAACCTCTTCAGCTGAAGAAGCAATTAAACATTCCAACGAGATCTTCAATTTTATGAGCTCTATTCCGTTAGGGGCCGATGATGTAAAAAAACTTAGGGAAGAGATTTACGCGGCCTCGATTCCTGTTACCGAACGGGTGAAAAAAAAACAAAAAAATCGAGAAAAAGAGGTTGAAGAACTCCAAAAACTGCGAAGGGATAAAATTGAAGAATTTAAACACCTTCTTCAAACGGTTCTAAGTCAGGTCGATAACAAAACAATCGATGAGCTTTTAATTGACAAGGAAGAGCTTCAAAAACAGTTGAGCTCTCTTTCTCTTTCTCAAGCAGAGCGAGAGCTTCTTGAATATGCCTTAAAAGAGCTCCGAGATAAGGTTATTGATAAAAAAGAGAAAGCCTTCTCTACCTTATCCGCTGAACAATTACAATCACGGTGCCATCTAAAACAAATTTTGGAAGGGTGTGAATGCCAAAGGCAAGAACTCCGAACTCAGCTTGAAAAATATAGAAAAATGCTTTCCAGCTCCAGCCTTGGTTTCGAAAAAGCGATGTTATACCGAGATCTTAGCAATGCTGAAAAAATTCGCCTAGATAAAGTGAATACCACCATCAAAGAGATTAAAGAAAAGATTGAAGAGCTTGAACAGTCATAAACCTTTTAATCGTCTTGTCATTTTTGATTTAGATCACACTTTGGTTTCCGTCAATACGAGTTACTGCTATTTAAAGTATTTATATCGAAAGGGATTTTTCCCTTTAAAAACCCTTATTCAAGCTTTTTTTATCCGAATTTGGTTCTATTGTACTTCTATGACCGTGGGGAAGGCACATCATTTTGTTTTTAGTTACATGTTAAAAGGACTGCCAAAAGAACTTTTTGAAAACCATGCTTCTGATTTTTTGCATCAAATTTTACCTAAAAAACTTTATCTCCCTGTTTATAGAGAACTCACGGCAGCCCAGCAGAGGGGTGATTTTGTCGCTCTTCTTTCCAACTCTCCAGACTTTATTGTAAAACAGGTTGCCCGGTACCTCAACATCAATTTTTCTGAAGGGACTATTTATGCCGTTGACAAAGAAGAGCGGCTATATAGAATCGAGAAATTAATGACAGGTACGCAAAAACAGAAAACGGTAATGAAAATTCAAAAAAAGTTCGGAATTTTAGGAGATCACGTCACGGTTTACTCCGATAGCTATGATGACCTTCCTCTGTTTTTGCAGGCAGGGGAACCCGTTACCGTAAACCCCGATAGAAAACTTAGAAAAATTGCTAAAAAGAGAAACTGGAGGGTGATTTGAGTAAAGGTAAAAGGGTTGGATTTTTTGGAGGAAGTTTTGATCCTATTCATTTAGGTCATCTTCACTTAGCTATTGAACTTTCTGAGAGACACCATCTTGATGAAGTCTTTTTTTGTCCAACAAGTCAATCACCTCATAAAACAAGCCTCCCCTCTCTTGCTTCAAAAGAAGAGAGACGTAGCATGGTCACAGCCGCCATCGCGCCTCTACCTCTTTTCACTCTATTGGATATAGAAATACAAAAACAAGAGCCTTGCTATACCATTGACACCATGGAAACTCTTCTTGAGCTGGAACAACAAAAAATAGCAAAGCAGAATGAAAAACCAAAGAGCCAGTATTTTCTTCTTTTAGGGGAAGATAGCCTGGACCACCTTGATACATGGAAGGATATTGAGGAACTTTTGGACCAATTTTCCCCTCTGATCGGAACTCGAACTAAAAAGACCACAATAAAGCCAGAAACATTTTCAGCCAAAATAACTTCAAAAATTAAAAAA
Source organism: Parachlamydiales bacterium (assembly GCA_963777025.1). Lineage (GTDB taxonomy): Bacteria > Chlamydiota > Chlamydiia > Chlamydiales > Rhabdochlamydiaceae > PALSA-1444. The sequence goes on along the minus strand of CAVZOR010000003.1, from coordinate 158,094 downwards.
GGAATAACACCCATACCGATCATAGAAATTAGAAGCACGGAGATTCGGCAACGTCTTAAAAACGGCCTCTACTGCGGACATTTGTTACCCGCTAAGGTATGGGACTACGTAACAAACCAATGCAAGGCCTACAATGCGTGACACTTTAAGAATCTTAAATCAAGTCGCTCAAATTATTTATGACAAAAAAGGGGTTAATCTTCTAGCCCTTGATCTACAAAATTTCTCAACCCTTACCGATTTTGTCATGATTGCAGAAGGGTATGCTGACCGTCATGTGATTGGAATCGGAGAAGCAATTTTAAAACAGTTAAAAGATCTTGGGATCACTCCCTTACACATTGAGGGTTTAAAAGAAGGAGACTGGGTTGTCTTGGATTTTTTAAATTTCATGATCCATCTCTTTATGCCAGAATGGCGAGAAAAATATCGGCTGGAAGAGCTTTGGCAAGAAGGGAAGGTTCTTGACCTCGATATACCGAAATGAGCTGAAAAATTGGTTTTGGACCGTTGCGATAAGATCCAACCGCGAGTCTTTGGCGGGGTCCAAAACCAATTTTTCAGCTCATTTCGGTATATACCGCCTTCGATTCAAAATTAAATTTTATGCCAAAATCAACTGGGAACAAGTGAACTGGGACGAAGCGAGCTGGAATGATACAGGGCGTATCAAATATTTCAAACAATTGAAATAATTGGCCGTCTCGGTTATCCTCCTAAGTGCTATGGCTAAAAAAAGAGTTGTTATCACTGGAATGGGGCTTGTCTCTTGTTTTGGGAGTGACGTTGATCATTTCTATGATCAACTTTTACTCGGAAAGAGTGGTATTATCGGCATAGATCAGTTCTGTTGTGATCTCTACCCCACACGGTTTGCCGGATCGGTAAGAGGGTTTGATACGGAAGGGTATGTCGACAAAAAACAGGCTCGCCGTATCGATCCCTTTATTCAATATACGATGGTTGCCGGGAAAAAAGCACTAAAAAGTGGGAATCTATCGGAACCGCAGCTTCATAAGATGAATAAAAATCGTTGCGGTATTATCATTGGTTCAGGGATGGGGGGTCTCGATCTTTTTTCCGATGGGGTCAATACCGTTACTACAGAGGGACACCGTCGAATCACTCCATTTTTTATCCCTTATATCATCACAAATATGGGGGGAGCTCTTTTAGCCGTTGATCTCGGATTTAAAGGCCCTAATTACTCAATCTCAGCTGCTTGTGCCACAGCAAATTTTTCGATTCGTGCTGCAGCAGAACATATTCGTTGTGGAGACGCCGACCTGATGATCTGTGGTGGGGTTGAAGCCCCTATAACCCCTGTGGCCGTTGCTGGCTTTGCTGCGATGAAAGCCCTTTCAGAAAGAAATGACGAGCCCCAAAAAGCTTCTCGACCATGGGATAAAACGCGAGACGGTTTTGTCATGGGTGAGGGGGCTGGAGTCCTCTTAATGGAAAGTTTGGAGCACGCTCTTGAGCGAGGCGCTCCTATTTATGCCGAATATCTTGGTGGAAGCGTTAGCTGTGATGGATATCATATAACGACCCCCATTCAAGATGGATCTGGTGTAGAACAATGTCTTGACCTTGCCCTTCAAGACGCTCGGGTTGCTAAGTCAGAAGTTAGTTATATCAATGCTCATGCAACCTCAACCCCCATAGGAGACCTTTCTGAAATTTTGGGCATAAAACGGTTTTTTAAAGAGAACATGCAAAATATCTCCATCAATGCAACCAAGTCAATGATTGGCCATCCCCTTGGCGCAGCAGGCGGCATTGAAGCGATCGTGGTGGTTAGTGCCATTAAACGGCAACACCTTCACCCTACGATCAACGTCAGCAGCCCTGAGGAGGAACTTGAGGGGATCGACTACCTCCCTAATCATTCAAAACCGAGACAGGTTGATATCGGCATTTCGAACTCTTTTGGGTTCGGTGGCCATAACTCTATCCTTGTTTTTGGTCGTTATAACCCTGACCGATCTTCTTGATATCATTTCTAAAAGATGAAGGATTTCACTTCTCCGTTTTCTCGAAGCTAGCCTTTCCTTTATTCCTTTGATAAGGATATAAAAAACAAAAAAACAGGCCGTTGAAGAGAACATTCCCACAATAGCCCTTTCACAGGAGAAAATAAACGGAATTTTATTTTCTATAATATCTTTAAAAAAAACATGTGCGGTTTCGTTAAAATTTTTTAATTCAACCCCGACTTCTTTATAACAATCTTCAGCTGTTTTAGTTAAACTTTCAAAACTCTCAATATTATATTTCAGAGAATTTATTTGAGAAGGGAACTCTTCTGCAAAATAAGTAATAGAACTATTAAAAAAATCAATTAAAGGATCTATTATCCTTCCTTTATACATAAATATCTTTTCAAAAGTAGAGATCGCTTCTTCGGTTGTTACATTTATAACCATTTCAATGGGCTTCCCTAAAAACTTTATGGAATTAGGAGACCCTATTATAAGGAAAGACTTAGCTAAATTTTTTGCAAGTAAGTGACACCCTAATTGAGTAATTTTTGCAATACCCTTTGACCTAGCTGTGTTAAACACTTCTTTTTTAAACACTCTTGTTGGATCGCATCTTCGTGATTTTCCCCTATCCGACTTTCTGCCCCTATTCCCCCTCCCGCTGTTCCTTCCCCCCTGACCCTTACTACCCGTCCCCCGAGCAGCACTCGCCGCGCTGCTCCCGGATCCGGCGGCGGTCGCAGCTAACCCTAATCCAACCCCCGTGCCTCCAACAGCTAGTAAGGGGGCCATTGCTCCACAGGTTACGATTATCGCAGCAACTACACCAATGGTTGTTGCGACGATTGCTAATGTTGTCATGCCCGCCTGGCCATTTCCTTCGTATTTTGTGATTTCCGTCGAATTGGAGAACGGCGGAGGTGAAGTCGTTGCCGAAACCTCTTCTTCAGTATCATTTGACCTTTCGGCTAAATCCTCAGGTAGATCCCCTTTAGGTAGATCAAAGTGGGGTGAAGGGTCAGGAATAGGACGGTCTTCCTTGAGCAAAAAGTCTATTAAAGAAGTCGGCCTTGCTCCTACCTCTTTTGTTATACAATCGGATAAATTCTGTTGAGCTTCAACTGAAGAAAGGTTTTGCCCCATAAAATCACCTAATTTTTTTATAAAATCACCCAAACTATTTATTTTCTCAGGTGCCAAAAAAGTCTGATTCATAAAATCGTCCACTTTCTCTGCACAACTTGTTAAAGTGGTGGGAAAGTGGATAAATTCGGAAGAAGAGGTCTGGGGAGGTGAGGAAGTGAAGATCCCTTCCGAGGTGACGGGAAGAACCTCTCCGGTTTCAAAATTTTCTGTAATCGGCTTCATCTCAGAACAAAGGTCCATTTCATCGTAAAAAAATGAACCAAATCGTTCGCTAGTTGGTGGATGACAATTGACAATTTTTTCCACCTTAAGCGGCTCCGTGCTATCTAGATCGGCCATTCTGCAAATTCTCCCACATTCGGGAAGGCCGAAGGGATGAGTTTCAACCAAACTCGGTGGAAGCCTAAACCTTGGGAGCTTAGTACAGTGAGCGCGAAGATAGTCGCTATTATACAAAACAGGAGCTCTAGGCCCGCATAAACTGATAACTCGAAACGTCGTATTCTCACTTTTAAAGTCTTTGAAACACGAGGCACGACATCGAGGCTCTGCTGAAGCAGAGGCGACCCCCAACATTAATCCTAAACCAGCTAGAACGATGATCGTTAAAAATAATGAAGCAATCGTTTGATTTTTTCGGTACGGCTCCGAGATGTCGCCCTTTTTTGCCAGCGACACTTCATATTTATAGGAAAGGTTTTTACTCCGTTTATTTCTTGGAATATTTGAAAAGGCGTCACTATTAAACTTTCGACATGCTAAAACATTAGTTGTTCCTGTCATACCACTCAATCGTTTTATTCAACCCTCGAATCAGAGAATACTGTTCAGACCACCCCAACTCCTTCTTGATTTTTTGAGAATCAATAGCATAACGGAAATCGTGCCCAGGACGGTCCCTAACAAAGGCGATCTGCTTTAAAAGGTGATCTCGATTTTGTGATCTTTTAACGACAAAAAGATCGATAAGCATATGCAATAAATCGATATTTTTCATCTCCGCCTCTCCTCCAATATCATAAACTTCGCCTACTTTTCCTTTATTAAGAATCATCCAGATAGCCCTGACATGGTCTTCAACGTAAAGCCAACTCCGAATATTCATTCCCAACCCATACAGAGAAAGCCCACCTCCCTTCAATGAATTTAGAATCATGCGAGGGATAAATTTTTCAGCATGCTGATGCGGCCCATAGTTATTCGTACAGTGGGAAAGGGTAACGGGAACCCCATAAGTATAATGCCACGCCCTAACTAAATGATCTGAAGCCGCTTTAGATGCTGAATAAGGGGAGTTCGGAAAGTAAGGGGATTGCTCATTAAAAAACCCTTTCTCTAAAGAACCATAAACCTCGTCTGTCGAAATATGATGAAAATGAAGGGGGTGAAATTCGCGCGCAATCTCCAAAAGATTCATCGTCCCTTCAACATTGGTTTTCAAAAAAGAACAAGGGTTCTCAATACTTCGATCGACGTGAGTCTCCGCCGCAAAATGGACGATAGCTTGAATAGCACGTTCTTCACATACCCTTTTCACAAGAGCGTAGTTACGAATATCCCCGTGCACAAAAAAATGACGCTCCTCATTAAAAAAATTTTTAATATTCTGTTTATGACCCGCATAGGTCAGAAGATCAAGGTTGACAATGGTATCAATTTCAGGGAAGTGATCGAGTCCGTATTGAATAAAGTGGGAGCCGATAAAGCCAGCTCCTCCCGTTACAAGCAACCGTCTAAAGCGAACGGACATAGCTTTGCATAGCCTCCTGCCAAGAACGTCGATTTAAACCTAAATGAGAGGCAATTTTTGAAGTTTCAAGAACAGAATAAAGGGGTCTCTTTGCCAAAGCCTGAAAAAAAGAGGAAGAAACAGGAAGCAACTCTGGCTCTGAAACCAAACCCTCCTTTTTAACAATAAGAGGAATAAGGTATTGAGCCACATCAAACCGAGAAACTTCGCCCTCATTTGCAAAATGAAAAACCCCCGAAGAATCGAGTAATAGAAGAATCACCTCTGCCAAATCGTTAACAAAAGTGATACGACTCCGCTGATCCTCGACGATATAGATCTTTTTTTCTGTTCTGATTCTATTGATCAAAGAAGAAAAAAAGTTTTTCCCCCCGTGACCAAAAACCCAAGAGCTCCTCAAGATGCAAATTTCTTTACAAATGTTACTTCCCCTGAGTTCTCCTTCTCGTTTTGTTGTAGCATAGACACCGACCGGGAAACAATCATCGAGCTCGTTAAAGGGGACTCCACCCCCCCCTCCAAAGACATAGTCAGAGGAGAGATGAAGCAATTTAAACCCGTTGTCTTGAGCGACCCTAGCAAGATTTTCGATCCCTACCACATTAGCAAGGTGGGCTATTTCAGGCTGCTCTTCTGCTAAATCAACAAACGTATAAGCAGCACTATTCACGATGTGAGTAATTCCAACTCCCCTACCCGTTGTGATAAAACTCTTTATTTGTTTAAGAGATGAAATATCAACTTCTTCCTTTAATGTTCCCACACACTCTATCCATCTGAAATGACAAAGCCTCTCTACTTCTTTCCCAACTAATCCGCCCGATCCTGTTATCCACACTTTCATAAAAAATATACCCAAGTCAGCTGAAAAATTAAGGGTTGGGCCGTCATAAAAGCTCCCATGGTTGTACCATTGCAACATCGGTATTTCTGAATATGAGCTATACCGAAGAGAGTTGAAAACTTGCGGCTTTGGCAGCGTCCTAATTCCAACTTTTCAACCCACTCCAGTATAAATCGAAAAATCAGGGGCTTCTTGATCTCGCTTTGAAAGCAACGGATCTTTAACTGGCCAAGCAATGTTGATAAAAGGGTCGTCAAAACGAAACCCTCTTTCTTCGTCTGGATCATAGTAAGTGCTCACTTTATAATGGACGTAGGCTCCCTCTTCGCTCATGACGCAAAATCCGTGCGCATAGCCTCCTGGAATAAAGAACTGCTCATTTTCTTCTAGATAAACCCCCTCCCAACAGCCAAACGAGGGAGAATCTGGGCGCATATCGACAGCCACATCAAAAATCTTTCCCTTTAAAACAGAGACCAATTTAGCTTGGCCACCCTTATTTTGAAAATGCATTCCTCGAATAACTTTGTTCTTTGAAAAAGAGAGGTTATCTTGAACAAATTCATACTCAATACCCAACCCCTGCCATTCAGCTTTTCGATAAAATTCCTTAAAAAAGCCCCTTTCATCCATAACCGAGTTAAGTCGAACTAACTTCAGTCCGCTCAGCACTATCGCCTCCCCATCCTTAAATTTTCTGTTCTATACAGAAATGAGTTGAAAACTTGGTTTCCGAACCCCGCGAGAGCTTTCGCTTAAATTCCAGTTTTTTAGCATACTTCGGTATCAATCAATTGTCATATCATGGAACGATTGTTTGAGTGTAGGACTGACAAATCAGGTGTCCATTCCCCGACTTTTAAACCGACTTTGCGTGGTTCGTAGAAGGTCCTTCTTGTCATAAGCTTAAGCCCAAAACAAAAGTCATTCCCATCTCGAAAAGGTTCGCTTAAAGGATGGGTACAATAGAAGTCTTTTTTTACCTCAAAAGGACCCTTATCACTATCACTCCTATGAGGTATTCTACAAACCGCTCGACACCTAGTAATATTCTCTACGACGTCTACACTTTTAGGAATATGAGCACAGTGTTGGCGGAAAAAAGGATCACAGTAGCGTAAACGAAGATCAGGCTCGCATAACCTAAGAGGTCTAAAAGATCTATTCGGATCATAGAAATCTTTTAAACATTTGGATCTACACTGTCTCTCCACGTGGGGAAAGCTTGCAGAGACAGCCCCCAACATTAGTCCCAGACCCATTAAGCAAAAAATGGTTAAAACTACCAAAGTGATCAGCTGGGTTCCTTGAGAAAAGCGCGCTGAACTGGCACCGGAGGCTACTTCATGTCTCCCAGAAAGGTTTTTTTTGCCTGTTTTATTTTTTGAAACGTCTGAAAAAGAACCGCGGTCAAAGCCGTGCCGCTCTAAAGCTTTAGTGGTTTGCATCTTCTTTCCTCCATAATTTTATTCAACTCATAAAAACAAACCTATACCGAAGTGAGGTGAAAAACTGGATTTGGACCGTCGCCAATGTGTGATGACCCAAGCCCCAATTGTTCAGTTCTCTTGGGGGGTAAAATCGCTCTTTTCTCAAAAGAGAAAAGTTTTTTTAAATACGAGACCAGTCTATTCTGCCAATCTTTATTTTAAAAGTTTATTCCTCGAATATTCGATATCACTGCGATTGTCGAACCCTCAGCCCTTGGCGGGGCTTTCTATACCGAAATGAGTTGAAAAATTGGTTTTGGACGCCGGCAAAGCCTCCGCGTTGGACAATCGGAACTTACCTGAGTGAGCTGAGAAATTAAATTGAAGCTTCTGGCTCCGTCTTTTCCGCCTCTTGATCAGCTCCATCAAATGAGGTGGCAGGAAGAAACTTTGGGTTCGACTTAACTGACCACAGTGGCAACAAAAGAGCAACACAAACAACGCCGCAGAAAACAAGTGTCATAAAAAATCCACTCCACCCCATCCACTCCATTATCTTACTAAGCGGATATCCCGAAGCAGCCATTCCAATATAAGCAATCCATCCGATAAATCCCGTTGCACTTCCAGCGGCTTTCGTATCGGCTAACTCCGCCCCAGCAATCGCAATGAGCATTTGAGGGCCAAAGATGACGAATCCTATTGCAAAAATTAACAAATAATCAATAAAAACCGTCGTTGCAGAGGCCCCCCACAAGACCATAATCACACCGATAGTAGCCAACGAAAACAAAACACTAATAGGACCTCGAAACCCATTAAAAATTTTATCAGAAGCCCAGCCGGCGACAAAACTTCCTACCAATCCACCGATTTCAAACCAAAGAATGGCCGTATTGGCTGTGATGAGATCATACCCTCGTGTCTCGATCAAAAAAAGAGGGGTCCAATCATTAATAGCACCACGAATGACGTAAAGAAAAAAATAAGCCGCTCCAAGTACCCAGAGATACCCATTATTAAGAATGTATTTTAAAAGAATTTCCTTTACGGAGATCTCATGATTCCAATCGTTTACAGAGTAGTCATTTTTGTACTTCTCTATCGTGGGAAGCCCTAAAGATCTAGGGGTATCTCGAAGACATAAAAAAATAAAAATCCCAACACCGATACACAAAATACCGGGGATGTACATTCCATAACGCCACCCCAGCACTTGGGCTGTAACTCCCACCAACAAAGGGATCAGAGCCCCTCCGATATTGTGAGAAGAATTCCACATTCCCCACCACGTTCCTCGTTCTTTTTGTGAATACCAGTGGGTTAAAAGCTTAGCACAGGGCGGCCATCCCCAACCCTGGAAAAGGCCATTCAATCCCCAACAAATACCTAAAACCAACAAAGATGAAGACCACCCAAAAAAAATATTAAGAAAACCCGTCATGATGAGCCCAAGAGACATCAATACACGGGGATTAGAGCGATCGGAAAGAATCCCACTTAAAAATTTACTCACCCCATAAGTGACAGCAAAAAAACTGGAAAGGAGTCCCAGCTCACTTTTTGTGAACCCTAAATCGCGAATCAACAAAGGGATGATACAGGTGTAACTTTTACGAGAAAAATAATAAAAAATGTACCCAATATACATGCCAATAAAAACACGGCAGCGCCAATATTTGTATTGGGTATCGATCAACTTCAAATTTTCGATTTCTGAAATAATAGGTGCTGGTCTAAAAAATCGAAAAAATTTCAAAAAAAACACCTTTATACCGAAATGAGTTGAAAATTTGAGGTTGGGGCGGCCGCGATAAGATCCAACCGCGAGGCCTTTCGCGACAGTCCAAATCCAAATTTTTCAGTTCACTCGGGGACAGGTTGAAGATGAGTTTTCGGTAAAATTGATAATACCCGTCTCCCAGCAGTCTCTACACGAAGCTCCCTTATCTGACTAAATGTCAATAAAGAGGGCTCAACCTCTTCAATTTGTTTGCTTGACATAAGACTAAGTAACCGATACTTTTCCAACCGAACTAGGGTCGCTTCATCACTATTTTCTACTGAGAATGAAGCAAAAAGATTTTTCGCCTTATCGTCAGTAAGCATAGAGAGCCATTCAAGCTCATTTAGCTTAAGATCTTTAAGACAACGACCTCTAAGGTTTTTTCCGTTAATTACTTGTGCAAGGTAATGTGAAGGTGTGATTCTCATCTCTGCAGGAAAAGAAGAAAAGAGCTGTTTAAGCTCACAAAGCACAGCATGTTTCAAATAAATTTTTCCAAAGTTGTCTCGCTTCATTGCTTCTTTAAAAGGGAAGTAAGCATGTTCCGTATTGCTACTCAAAAATTCTAGATAATTCATAACCAATTCCTTTTTTAAGTTATCCCGAAGAGAGTGGAAAAATTGGTTTTGGGCCCCCCGCCAAAGACTCGGGGTTGGACGATGGTTCTCAATACGAGCAACGTTGCGATAAGATCCAACCATGAGGACTTTCTCGACGGTTCAAACCCAATTTTTCAGCTCATTTCGGTATACGCGAAATCTTCATTCCCGCCCACCACGGGCCATAAAGTGTAGCAATGAGCCAAAAAAAAGTAATTTAGATAAACCTCTTTTCTCCGAATGATTTTTTGACTCTAACTTTGCTAAACTAGCTTCTTGTTGATTCATTGTTGAACCAATTTTGGGTTGCACCGTTGTGAAGGGGGCTTTGGGCTGTGCTGTTGCCAGATCCCCTGTTTCCGGTTTCGTTGTCGAATGAATTCTGGGCTGTGCTGTTCTGAGGTCATTTTTTTGTTGTCTTGTTGTCGAACGGATTCTGGGCCGCATCGTTCCTGATGAGGCTTTGAGTTGTGCTGCTTCCGGGTCATTTCTTTCCGGTCTTCTTGTTGCACTGATGTTCTCTGATTGGGAGAGGTCTTCCTCAGATCGAAGCCCGAAGCAACGCTCTCTCCCATGTCTAAAAGTTCCGTCAGGTTTAAAATAGCGGGTAGAATTCAGGGCACAATTAAACCTTCCCTCTACTATGAAAGGACCCTCATCATCTGGGTGTGGGTTTCTACAAATCCCCGAAGGCACAAAGCAGTCAGTTTCATCTGCTTCGTAACAGGCCTCTTCAAGTCGATTGCTTGGAAAAAGGGCACAGTAGTTCGGGTCAAAACGAGGACCCAGGTGGAAATTGGGACCAAAATCGTATAAAGGAACAAACCTAGAGTTTGGACTGTAGTAATCGACTAAGCAAGTAGAGGTACATTGGTCCCTAGATGGAGGGAGGCTTGGAGCGGCAACCCCCAATATTAATCCAAAGCTAGCTAAAAAAAGAATGGCTAAAACTATTGAAGCGATGACCTTATTTTCTCGATAAAACCGAGAAAAACCAGAGGTCACTTCATATCGATGAGAAAGGTTTTTCTTGCCTCGTTTATTTCTTGGAACATTCGAAAGCGAATCGTGATCAAACCGTTGCTGCTCTAAAACTCTAGTTATTTGCACTATGCCACCCCACAATTTTATTCAACTCACTTCGGTATAAGCCATCGCAAAAACCTTAACACTCAGATCTTATCGGAAGGTTGATCGTATTAAAAAATACGAACTCGTTGCGATCGTCCATTGCCGACGCTTCCACCGCGTCCAAATTTCAACTTTTCAATTCACTTCAGTATAAAAGTTCTCCCCGCTTATAAAAAGACTCTTTATTAAAGCGAGAGCCACTTTATCTTGTAAACCCATTTTTGAAAAGATGTTTTTCGAATATACCGAAGTGAGCTGAAAATTTGGATTTGGACGCCGGGAAGGCTTTGGCGAGGTCCAAAACCAATTTTTCAACTCATTTCGGTATGCTGCAAAATCTTCATTCCCGCCCAGCATGAGCAATAAAGTGTAGCAATGAGCCAAAAAAAAGTAATTTAGATAAACCTCTTTTCTCCGAATGATTTTTTAACTGTACCGTTGCTGAACTAGCTTTTTGTTGATTCATTGTTGAACCAATTTTGGGCTGCACCGTTGTCAAGGGGGTTTTAGGCTTTACTGTTGCCAGATCTCTCGTTTCCGGTTTCATTGTCGAATCAATTCTGGGCTGCACCGTTGTAAGGGGGGCTTTCGGCTGCGCTGTTGCCAGATCCCTTGTTTTCGGTTTCATTGTCGAATCAATTCTGGGCTGTGCTGTTCTGAGGTCATTTTTTTGTTGTCTTGTTGTCGAATCAATTCTAGGCCCCATCGTTCTTAAGGGGACTTTGAGTTCTGCTGCTCCCGGGTCATTTCTTTGCGGTTTCGTTGTCACACCGATGTTGTCTGATTCAGGAAGGTCTTCCACAGGCCGAAGCCCGAAACAACGGTTTCTCCCATGTGTAAAAGTTCCGTCAAGTTTAAAATGGTCGGTAGAATTTTTAAGATCACAATGAAACCTTCCCTCTACTGTGAAAGGGCCCTCATCACCTAGGTTTGCATCTCTACAAATCCCCAAAACCCTCCAACAACCAAATCTAATTTTTTCGAAACAGGCATGTTGAAGTCGGTCCCTTGGGAAACGAGCACAGTGGCCAGGGGGAAGAAGATAGCCTCGTAGGCTATCGAAATCAGGATCGTTCAAAGGAGCAAATTTTATATTCTTATTTGTACTGTAATAATCGACTAAGCAAGTAGAGATACATTGATCCCTAGAAGGAGGGAGGCTTGGAGCGGCAACCCCAAGTATTAATCCAAAGCTAACTAAAAAAAGAATGGCCAAAACTACGGAAGCGATGATCTTATTTTCTCGATAAAACTGAGAAAAACCAGAGGTCACTTGATATCGACGAGAAAGGTTTTTTTTGCCTCGTTTATTTCTTGGAACATTCGAAAGCGAATCGTGATCAAACCGTTGCTGCTCTAAAACTTCAGTTATTTGCACTGTGCTACCTCACAATTTTATTTATACCGAAGTGATTTGAAAAACTACAATCTAAGCAGTCGCGAAGCCTCTCGCGGTTGGATCTCATCACAACGTCGCTGGTATCGAGAAATACAGGCTAGTTGGAATCGTACATTGTGGACCCTTTGGCGAACCCTTTGGCCGACGATTTAGCCGCGTCCAAATTTCAATTTTTCAGTTCACTTCGGTATAAAAGCCCTCCCTGCTCGTAAAAAACTTTTTCTTAGAGCGAGGGCCACTCTAGCTTGTAAATTCATTTTTGAAAAGATATTTTTCAAATATACCGAAGTGAGATGAAAAATTGGATTTGGACCGTCGCGAAAGTCTTCGCGGTTGGATCTTATCGCAACGTCGCTCGTATTGAGAAATACGGGCTAGTTGCGATCGTCCAACCCTCAGATCTTTCCAGGGGCTTTGGCGGGGTCCAAAACCAAGTTTTCAACTCATTTCGGTATAACTTGGGGAAAAAACCGAATAAACTTATCCCCTTCAAGCCTTATTGAACAACGACCCCTCCATCTTTGAATCCAATGATAATACGACCTGCTAGGTCGAAAAAAAAGCCGGTTTCAACAACACCGGGAATCGAAATGATTTGTTGATGGTCAAAATAAGGATCGTGAAGATGATCTGGATTAAAATGAATGAGATAAATAAGGTTGTGATTTTCTGTAATGTAAAAAGAACCATCTTTATTTTTTCGAATAACGCCGCGATAACCCAAAAGCTCTAATTTATGGACAGTAGCTGTATACCCAAAAGGAATGATTTCCACAGGAAGCGGGGCCTGTCCTAACTTTAAAACCAGCTTCGATTCATCAATAATAACAATCATTTCCCGACTCATGCTTGCTACAATTTTTTCCATAAGAAAAGCTCCGCCAGCTCCCTTGATCATTTTTTTATTAGGATCGACTTCATCCGCTCCATCAACGGTAATGTCAATTGTATGCAACGCATTGATGTCAATCAAAGGAAGGCCACCGACTCGAGCCTGCTCTAACGACCGCTGAGAACTAGGAACAACCTGGATCTGAAGCCCTTTTCGAAATTGTTCAATTAGTGCATCAATAAAATAGGCAACCGTTGATCCCGTTCCAAGGCCGACAATCATACCTTTTTCGATAAAAGAGACGGCTTTCTCCCCCGCCAATTTTTTGCATGATTCAAGCAACTCCATTTTAAACCAGGTAAATTAAAAGCTTTTTCTTTTTTCCTATAGCCAAAAGAAGAAAGGCCCCATCAACTAAGCTACTCTCGTTAAGACACTCCTGGGGGTCTTCAATACGTCTATTGTTAAGATAAACACCCCCTTGAACAATTAAACGAGAACCCTCTCCTTTACTTAAAACCAACCCGCTTCGGAAAAGGATATCAACGATTCTATCGTTAACCGTTTCCGTTTTTTTCCACTTCAAATAAGGAAACTCCTTCATCATTTTCTGAAAAAAGTCCCGATTCAATTCCGATCGCTTTCCGGGCTCCACTGCAGACGTTGCACGGAGAGCTGACTGCAGTCCACCCTCACCATGAACCATTTTCGTCAACTCCTCTGCCAGTCGTTTTTGAGCCAAGTTTGGTTTATAAGAGGGGTCTTTCATCTTTTTCTCAAACTGACCAATTTCATCCATCTCCATACAAGTGAGCATTTTCATAAACTTAATCACATCGGCATCATCAACCCGATACAAGTATTGATAAAAATCATACGGAGAAAGACGGTCGGCCGAAAGCCAAACATTTTTCCCTTCACTTTTCCCAAATTTTTTTCCGTCAGCGCCGATCAGAAGAGGATAGGTAACCCCATATGCAGTTTGTCCTAAGATTTTTCGAATTAATTCGATTCCTGCTACGATGTTACCCCACTGGTCGGCGCCCCCTATTTGCAAAGAGATCTGATTCGTTTTAAATAAATAATAGAAGTCAAAAGCCTGCAACACTTGATAACTAAACTCGGTAAAAGAAATCCCTTCTTCGGATGCTAGTCTTGCCTTAACACTTTCCTTTGTCAACATGACATTAACACGGAAATGTTTTCCTATATCTCTTAAAAAATCAACTAAAGGATAACCAGAACACCAATCGTTATTGTTAAGTAGGTCAACCTTACCGATTAAAGATTCAAATTGCCTTCTTATTTTCAAAATATTTAATTCAAGGGTGCTCGAATCAAGCAACGGACGCTCCTTGCTCTTCCCTGAAGGGTCTCCTATTCTCCCTGTTGCTTGGCCAATCAAAACGTGAGGAGTGTGCCCAAATTTCTGAAACCATTTAAGCATGACAAGGGCAACAAGGTGCCCTAAATGAAGGCTATCGGCCGTTGGGTCAAAACCAATGTAGAGCTTAATAGGTCGAGAGCAAATCTCATCAAGCTTCGAGTCGGTTACAGCTGCGATAAGCCCTCTTTCTTCCAAGTGACGGATTAAATTACGATGCATACTTTCCCCTTCAGGCCACTAAGTAATATAAAATAGACCGTATTGGTCAATGAGTTTTTCAGCATGAGGATCATTAATCTTTTGTAAATTTTCATAAATTTTTAAGCCACTAGCCATTAAGCCAAGCTGAAAGTAGAGGGATCCTAGGCGAAATTGAATCTCTTTTTCTTGGGGAGCCAAGTCAAGCAGAGCTTCATAAATTTTCTGCTCTTCCTCTTTTTGGCCTAGATCATGGTAGATGGAGGCTAACTGCATCAAGCCCCATTTATTTGTTGGCTCGTAGTAAAGAATTATTTTAAGCTCTTCCACGGCACACTGAGCCGCCCTTTGAAACTTTTTTATCATTTCTGAAGAGCTGTATGCCTTTTCTATGAAAGAATAGGGGGGGTTACCAGAGGGATTAAAGTACAGTTTATAAAGGGCAATATAACCTTCTGCCAAAGCCATGTGGACTTTTAAAGAGGTTGGATTTTTTTTCACCGTTTTTAACTGCTCTCGGATGCAGTGGGAGTGTAGAAGCTCCTTCATAAGGAGAACGTCGTACCAGTGGCACCATGCACTAAACTTTTGTAAGATAGGTTCTAAAGCTCTAATGTAGGGAGGAGGACGATAGTACCGGTACTCTTCTCCCTCTAGTCGATAAATAAGCTGGTACAGCAACGGCAATAAGGCTTCTTTATCCGTTATCGATCCAGAACATTCAAGGATAAAAACTTTTTTCAATATCAAAAATTGCTCCGACCGTTTTGTTTGAAAATAAAAACGTAATACAAAATATGAAAAAATAGTTAAAAAAGTTACGGCCATTAATACTGCAAAAAAGGAGCTTCTTCCTAAAAAAGGGAAACCCAATAACAACATGAGAACCTCAGTACCGAAGCAGAAAAAATAAAAGAGATGAAACAAGGAGAAAAAACGAGTCTTATGCCGAAATTTTTTCGTTGTTAACTCTAATTTTTCAATGATCCTTTCGCTGAAATTCATCCTATCAAAATACTAAGACTCTTCAAGTTGTCAAGGCTTTTCAATTCTTTTTCGCGGCAGCCACACCGTTCACTTCGGTATAGTTGGGATAGTCCAACCCTCACCGTGGCCGGGGGCTTTGGTGGGGGCCAAACTTCAATTTTTAAGCTCAGTCCGGTATATACCGAAGTGAGCTGAAAAATTGCTTTTGGAACCCGCCAAAGCCTTGGGGTTGGACGATCGCAACTAGCCCGTATTATCAATACGAGCGACGTTCCGATAAGATCCAACCGCAAGAGCTTTCGCGGCGGCCCAAAACCAATTTTTAAGCTCAGTTCGGTATAAATCCAATGAAAGAAGTTTCCTCCTCCGTTGAAATGGAGGAAGCAACTTCATCCCTTTCTGAATTTTTTTCCGGACTTTCTGAGTTTTTTTTCGGGCAAGCATCAAGAATCCGCTCTAAAAAAATAAGCATCGTTCTTTCTTTGGCAGCTCTTTCCAACGAGTCTTTTTTCATCCATATCATAGCGCACAACCCAAAAAAAGTAGTGATCGCAGGCAAGCCGATTTTAACAAATAGATTCTCCGCTGACGCTGAAGCGCCAAAGACAGCTCCTACGATTTTATTCACATCAAAAATTTCTTTTAAAGATTCCACTACAGTTAATGTCTCAACATAAAAGTGGTTAGCTTTTTCTTGAATCGTTGTTGCGTTCAAGGATTGAACCGAACTCATTACAGACTTAAAGGCTTCTGTAGAATTCACGGTCAAGTTCACTAGCTCAGCTCCGTTCTCCAAAATTTGAACAAGTTTTTGTTGATACTCTTCCGATTCATTTTTAAATTGGCTCCATGCCGCTTTTGTTATATTGGCAACTTCACCGGCTTTTTCGTCTAACACTCCCTTGATCTTATTAATCAACCCAAGCAGAGTCGCTACATTTACAGCTTTGGCTACCCCACTACAGGCCCTTTCCATCCGCTTGGTAGCTTTGAATGGGTCGATATGTTTGCAGGGTGAAGACCTTTTTTTCCTTGAAATCAAGTCATTTTCTATTGAAGAGTCTTCCACTAATTCGGTAAAAAACTTTAAGCAAAAAGGGGGGGCGTGATCAGCAAGATTTGATAAACTGTTGGGGTCACACGAATCAAGAATTTTCGTCGTTCGATCAACCAAATTGGTATCATTGCAGAGATGACGGTATCCCCTCGTACAATTAAGCTGAACTGCAGAAATCCCTCCTGCTGCCATTAGTGATAAAAATGCGATTGTAAAAATTAGGCTCGAGTCCGTTTTTAGATTGGAATACTTTTTTTGCCTATATTTAAGATTTCTACAACGATCGTTTCTCGGTATATTTGAAAAACAATTTTTTTTCATTAAAACAGCATTCATCTGTACGCTCCCCAGTTTATGCCAAAGTGGACTTAAAAATTGAAATTTGGATCGTCAAGAAAGCCTCGGAGTTGGACGATCGTTCTCAATACGAGCGACGTTGCGATAAGATCCACCCGCGAAGCTTTCTCGACGACCCAAATTTCAATTTTTCGGCTTGCTTCGGTATCCACCCAAGCGAGCAGGAACTGTAAATTTGTAACAATTTATGTGACAACATAAATTTTTTATTCTATCTCATACCCAAATGACTTGAACTATAAGCTAACAATTAAGTAGTCTTGGGGTTATCTGTACAAGAGGTCTCCGCTTATGAGAGGTTTGGTCGTATCGGTTCTTTGCTTATCGTTTCGCCTATTCGCTGCCGAAGGGGAGGAGACGGTTTCTTCTTCTGCACAAGAGGTTGCTTTGCTTGAACCTGTCGATATAAAAAAAATTTCAGAAACATTTGGGCATCTTATTGCAAAAAATTTGCTCTCTGTTGGGAATGAGTCTGGAGTTAGGTTCGACATCGCCCAAATTATTAAAGGACTACAAGATGCTTCCGACGGTCTCCAAGCTCCGATGACAGAGACAGAATGTATAGAGGCTATTGCAGCAGCGCAGGAAATCGTTATTCAAAAATTGTCAAGAGAAAATCTCGAAAAAGCAGAACGATTTTTGGAGGAAAATGAGAAGAAGGATGGAGTTATAACGATTAAAGCGGGAAAATTGCAGTGTAAGATTTTAAAGGAAGGGGATGGTTTTGCCACCGTTGACGAAAGTTGTTCTCCTCTTATCTCTTATAAGGGAAAGCTTCTCAATGATGAAACCCCTTTTGGAGCTTCTAGAGAACCGGAAATATTCGATTTGCATGAATCGATTCCCGGTTTTCGTGAGGGGATTATTGGCATGAAAAAGGGAGAGATGCGGGAACTTTACATTCATCCCGACCTGGCCTATGGAACGAAGGGGACCTTGCCCCGTAATAGCCTAATAACTTTTCAAGTCGAAGTTGTAGAAGTTGACAGCCCCTTTTCAGATAATAGATCAGATCCTCTTTCATCAACATCGTCGTCTAGAGGGAACCCCGAGATCGTCCACCCCATGGAAGAAGTCAAAGTCCTTCGTTAGTTCACTTTGGTATACCGAAATGAGTTGAAAACTTGGTTTTGAACCCCGCCAAAGCCTCGGGGTTGGACGATCGCAACTAGCCCGTATTTCTCGATACGAGAGACGTTCCGATAAGATCCAACCGCGAGGACTTCCGCGACGGTCCAAATCCAAGTTTTCAACTCATTTCGGTATATATGACTTTTTAAGGCCTAGTAAAGCCGCCTGGACGGTCTCCATGCTCTTATCCCCAGCGCTGTTTTTTAAGGGAGAATAGACCTCTTCCCGTGGATAGAGAAGGATCCCCGTGTATTCTGAATAGGGGAGGAGATCAAAGATAAATTTTTCGAATTTCCAGGCTAACTGCTTCCCCTCTCTTTTTTTAACGGCATGCCATGGGATGGAAATTTTTTTGATATTCGCAATAAAAGAGAGACTAAAACAAAAAAGACCGATATGAGCTAGTGGCGCTTCAAAATAGTCCGGTAATTCCAAATATTCTTGAACCCCGATCTTTCCATTTTTATCAACAACGACACCAACTTTTTCTAGTGGGTTATTACGGCGAATAACCTTAATCGTGACTTCTCGATTTTTGCAAATATGGTAACCACAAAGGTTTGGATCAAAAGGATCTGCCAGGGGATTGTCTATGGGCAAAACAATAACCGATTCTATCCCATGCTGTAACCATTGATTTCCTATTCCCGAGTTCATAAGATTATGCAAAGCATGCCCGTTCCCATCAGGAGCTGCAGCTAATTTACCAAAACCATCTAAAAACCAGTTTCTATCCTCGTTTAGAAGGGGAACATTCTCTTGATTGAATAGATGAAGTTGTTGTGGAGATAGTCCAAAATAACCGTTTTTTTCTAAGTAAAGCCGAATGATATCATGATTGATAGAAGAGGTCATGACAGCCATCTGTAAAGGAGTAGAAAAGGCTTTAGAAGCGGCTAAGTTTTTTTCACAAAAAATCTGAAGCAATGTTTTTTTTTGGATCAATGGCATGGGTATTAGTGCTTTAGGGTATGGGGAGGCAAGGCGAGCTCCCTGCCCTCCTGATAAAATAAGAGAGGCAACTTTTCCTCTCGATAGAGCCGCTTCTCCTTCCTTTCGCGTTATCTCATTCGGCAGATCAAATGCATCAATCGGCTTTGACAACTCCACCTTAGTGCATTTTAAGGTATCTCTTTGCTCTTTTAAAAGGGAGGCTGGAAAGGTGTTAAGTTGTTGTGCAAATTGCTCAAGTTCTTGAGGAGAGAGCTGGTCTACTCCCTCTGCAAGATGAGGCTGCTTTAGGTCATGAAGAATGGAGAAGATGGAGTGCATGTTGAACCTGCTTTACTTCGATCATGGCCGCGTGTTTCCGATCTTCACTAATAAGAGAAATATGCTTTAAGAGAGGATTGGGAGAGGGGACATTTTGTTTTAAAATGCCGTGATTGGGATCAGCCCAAAGTGAGACAATGCCCAACTTAAACGGCGTATTCAGAAAATATGTGATGCTAAGCACCCCCGAATCAGGTGCAATCAACGAACTACACCTTCCTCGAAGAATGGACAACATCTCCATGAGAGAAGTTTTCCCCCTAAGATCAAAAAGCTGGGGGTGATCAAAAATGGGCTCTTTTTCTAGTCCTAATAGAACAATGGGTCTGTCTAAAGAAGAAAATAATTTTTTCCATTTTTCAATCGGCCAACTTCTTTCCAAGTAGTATCCTGTATTAATATTAACGTGGGCTGCAATGCAGTTTTCGGGAAGATTAAACCGGTCGCAAAGGGAATTCCACTCAGAAGACCACTCCATTTTAGGAATCAACTTACCTCGTTGCCATGCAACCCAATAAGTAGGATCAGCATTTTCGATGATGAGGTCATAAGCAAGAGAATTGCCAAAAAATTCCGTTTTTTTACCCCGGCGCCAGTCAGAAGAAATGATAACGTCAACCCCTTTTAATAGCTGAAATCCCTCTTTCAAATCAGGGCGTGTCAAAAAAGTGATTTGAGCCTGAGGAAGAAAGTCTCGTATTCGTTTTACAATCGCATAGAGACCAAGCGCAATATCACCTAACCCTCGATTCCAAAAAATCAAAACCGTCTTATAATTCTTCCGACAAGCCCTTCTCAAAAGAAGGTCTAACGGATTAGGTCGTATTTTTTTCCAAATTTTTCTTAATATCATTTTTAACTTTTAAAAGAGAGGTAACCGCCTCGTACACTTCCTTCACTTCTATCTGTTTCATACAACGAAAGTCAATAGGACATTTTCGCCGAAAACAAGGAGAACATGGAACATGTTTGTGAATGACAGTTCCCGTTTTATAAGGCCCTGTTACCACCTCAGAGGTAGAAGCAAAAAGAGCGACAAGAGGAACGCCCAATGCGGCCGCAATATGCATAGGGCCACTATCGTTAGTGAGTACCACATCACAACATTTGATTAATGCAGCAAGCTCTCTAAGCGCTGTTAATCCAGCCAAATTGATAACCGATGTAGGAAACCCCCGACAGATCTCCTTGACCAAACCGGAAGAAGAAGAATCTCCAAAATAAACAACCCGAATTTTTGGATGTTGAGTAAATTTTTTTGTCACCGCTTGAAAGCGATCGGGAAGCCAACATTTTGCCGAACCATACGCTGCGCCGGGATTAATCCCAACAACCGTATGACCAAAAGAAACTCCAAACCTCTTGAGCAACCTTCGTGCTTCAACAATTTCTTCATCTGATAAAAAAATTCTTGGTCTTGTATCGGAAATAGGAATACCTAAAGGATCGAGAACCATCTTATAGGTTGTAACAAGATGCTGCTGATGAAGATGGTTAGGAAAAGAAACCGGTTCGGTTAGAAAAAACCGTCTCCCTCTCCCTGGATACCCAACCCTTCTCCTTACATGACCGAGCCAAAAATACCAGGCGGAGGAAAATGAAAGGGGAAGTATAATCCCAAGATCATAATTACCTCGACGCAAATTCTCCACGATGTCTCGTCTTTCATCCCGCCTTCCTAAACTCCTTATTTTATTAAAACAAAAAAGCTCATCAATATCGTGATCCCCTTTCAAAAGATCTCCAGTAGGGTTGATAACCATAGCCGTAATGTGAGCCTTTGGGAAAAACCTTCTAATATCAGAGAGAACAGGTGTTGCCATGATCAAATCGCCGATCCAGTTAGGCATCCTAACGATAATTTTATCTAGCTTATAAGGGATCAAAAATAATCCTTTTGTAGAAAAAATTCATAACCCAAGTGAACTGAAAAATTGAAATTGGGCCAAAGCTCAATTTTTCAGTTCACTTCGGTATAGGCTGAAACATTTTTTCAGTGGGGTTAATCGAGATTACTTTGCGAAAAAAAAACCTCCTCCCTATCCTATACCTCAGTATACCCAAATGAACTGAAAAATTGGAGTTTGGGCCAAAGCTTTCGTGGTTGGATCTTATCGCAACGTCACTCGTCTTTCTCAATACGAGCTCGTTCTGGTCGTCCAACTCCGAAGCTAGGGTCCAAACCCAAATTTTTCACTTCGCTTGGGTATCGCTTTCGGCCAGATAGCTCAGTCGGTAGAGCAGAGGACTGAAAATCCTTGTGTCGCTGGTTCGATTCCAGTTCTGGCCAACTTTTTTAGCATTACACCGAAATGAGCTGAAAAATTGGATTTGAACCGTCGCGAAAGCTGTCGCGGTTGGACCTCATCAGAACGTAGCTCCTATTGAGAGATACTGGCTAGTTCCAATCATTCAATCCCCCACCCCAGGCTTGGGGTCCAAACCCAAATTTTTCACTTCACTTGGGTATCGTTCAACTGTGTTTGTATGGCTCCAAGAAGTTCATTCGTCCCTCGACTCTCAAGTGCTGAGGTTAAAATAACCTTCAAAGATTTATATTTATGTTGAAAACGGTTTATGTTTTCTTCAGCTCCTTCGATATCAATTTTATTCAAAACAACTAAAAAAGGTTTTTGAAGTAAAAAGGGATTGTATTTTTTGAGCTCATTTCTGAGAACACGAAAATCGTCCAAAGGATTCCTTCCCTCCATTCCAGATATGTCAATGATATAAACCAAAAGATAACACCGTTCAATATGCTTTAAAAACTCATAGCCAAGGCCACGGTCAAGATGAGCCCCCTCGATAATTCCAGGGATATCAGCAACCAAGATGCGAGAGTGGTCCTCTCTGCAAAAATAACTTATGTTTGGAAAAAGTGTAGTAAATGGATAGGCAGCAATTTTTGGCTTTAAAGGGGTAATGAGAGAAATTAGGGAAGATTTTCCAGCATTAGGCATCCCAAGCAACCCTACATCGGCAATTAGCTTGAGCTCTAGTTCGACCTCACGAACCTCTCCTGGAGTTCCTTGAGTAGAAAGATTGGGGGCTTGATTTGTCGACGACTTAAATCGATCATTTCCCTTCCCCCCTAAACCACCCTTACAAATTCGCTCATACCGATCCCCTTCTACAAAATCATAGAGAATCTCCCCTGTCGTAATATCTTTAACCAGAGTTCCACAAGGAACCTTAAGGGTTAGATCCTCCCCATTTTTCCCAGTACAGTAGTTACTACGGCCAGGCTGACCATTTTTAGCCCGAATAATACGACGATTACGAAAACTATCAAGAGAAGAAATTTGGGAATCGGACTGAAGGTAAATAGAGCCGCCCCCACCCCCATCGCCCCCACAAGGGCCCCCTTTGGGAATAAACTTTTCCCGGCGCCAAGCAACGACACCAGCACCGCCAGAACCTGCTATTAACGTCAATCGAGCTTTGTCATGTTTTAAAAGCCGCCCCCCCTTAAACATTGGTTTACTGGATAGGGGACTTCTCTACCGATACATAGGTTTTAATTCCCTTCCGATACGAGACAAATCCATCCACGACCGAGTATAGGGTATCATCCTTTCCCATCTTTACATTTCTATCCGGAGCCCATTTTGTCCCCCGTTGTCGAACTAGAATGCTCCCGGCTGTCACAAACTCCCCTGATCCGGCTTTAATTCCCAACCGCTGTGAATGTGAGTCTCGCCCATTACGAGTAGATCCCTGACCTTTTTTATGTGCCATATTACCCCACGATTTCCGTAATTTTCACTCGATGATATTTTTGCCGATGACCAACCTTTCGACGCACTCCCTTCCGTTGTTTATATTTAAAAGAAATGACCTTAGGTCCTTTTGTCTCTTTTAACAACTCACCTTTAACCGACGAGTCCAGAAGATAGGGAGATCCAACTTTAGCCTCCTTCCCATCATGAAAAAAAAGAACACGACCAAACTCTACAACACCACCTTCCTCAACTCCGAGCCGCTCAACATCAATAACGTCATCCTTCTCAACACGATACTGCTTTCCGCCACTCTCAATAATAGCATACATAACGCACCTCAACAATGATCACTGCACCTAGAGAGTCTATCCCATCTGCGCCGTTTTATTCAAGTGGCGTCTGTATATACCGAAGGGAACTTGGGATTTAAACGTTGCGATAAGATCCAACCGCGAGAGCTTTCACGACGGCCCAAATCTCAATTTTTCAGTTCCCTTCGGTATAATCCCATGAGTACGGCTTTTTCTATGATATGATCCCGCATCTTCTCTTCCACCTCTTTTTTTTCCATACCAGGAAGGGGTGGAAGCAAGATATCAATAGCATAAAGTGTAAAAAAATAACGGTGTTCTCCATCTGGTGGACAGGGGCCTTGATAGAGACATTTTCCCCCTGTTCCTTTTCCTTGAATTCCTTTTGGTTGGCTGTTTTCTTTGATAAATTCGGTTTCAGGGGGGGCGTTGTAGACGACCCAATGAATCCATAACCGATCTTTTCGAATAGAGAGGGGGACATCAGGGTCTTCCATGATCAAAACAAGCGACTTGGCCGTAACTGGAACATCTTGAAATTCTAATGGGGGGTTAACGTTGGCCCCCTCACAAGTATAAAGGGCAGGGATAGACCCTCCATCAAAAAACGCCGATGAGAGTAACTTCATTTTTCACATCCTTTGGTTTATATCGAAGTGAGCTAAAAAATTGAGTTTTGTACCGTCGCCAAAACTCAATTTTTCAGTTCACTTCGGTATGGTTTTTCTTTCTCCGGCCTTTTAGGGAGAAAGGTAGAAGACAACGGTTCAGGGTATTTCTTTGACAAATTTATTTGAAGCGGTTCCCTTAAATCTATCCAAAGTTGTTGCCCCCCCTCTAAGCCAATCACTCCAACAGGAGTAATGCGACCCGTGGAGGAAATGGTGATGAGGAGCTCCTTCTGCTGATCGATTGCCAAGGAAGCTGGGGAATCGAGTGGGCATACCGTCAAATTTTTTACCTCCTTTAAAACAATAATTTTTTGATGAAGAAGGGGTTCATCGGTTTTACTCCATGCTTTCCATCCATTTCGATCTTTCTTTATAAAAATAGAGAGGTCTGACCGAAGGGCAAGAGCTTCTATTTGGAGTTCTTCTATTAGATCTTTCAACGACTCAACTTGTGCACAAAATCGATGGTATCTCAGCAGATGATCTAAAGACCAAACCGTCCCCCCAGCCAATATGAGAATCAAAGATAAAACGACAACGATTTCTAAAACGGTAAAAGGTCTACGCATGATCGGGAGCAATGATGGCACCCCCTAAACAGAGGGAGCCGTTGTAAAATACAATCGATTGGCGAGGTGTTATCGCTCTCTGAGGGATTGAAAAAGAGACCTTCATTTCATTTTTTTCAATCGATTCGATCACACAGGGCTGATCAGTCTGTCGATATCGAATTTTAGCTTGGCATGAAAAAGGCAAGGGGTTAGGTGGTTTTCCCTGAATCCATGAAAGTTCCGTTGCTTTTAAGGTCGACCTGTATAACGCCGGATGATCATCCCCTTGTTCAACGTAAACGACATTGCGAGAAAGATCTTTACCCACAACAAACCATGCCTTCCCATCCCTTCCAGCTTGCCCGCCAATCTGGAGCCCCTTTCGTTGCCCTATCGTATAAAAAGGCACCCCTTGATGTTTCCCCATAACTTTTCCAGAAAGAGTTTCAAGATTCCCCTCTTGATAGGGGATATATTGTCCCAAAAACTGTCGAAACCGCCTTTCCCCTATAAAACAAATTCCCGTGCTGTCTTTCTTAGTCGCTGTAGCTAAAGATTGGTTTTGAGCAATACGCCGAACCTCCTCCTTTTTTAGGGAACCAATAGGGAATAAAAGCTTTTTTAAAATCTCTTTTTTAAGAGTGTAAAGAAAATAGGTTTGATCTTTCTCTTTATCAATACTTTTAAAAAGAGACCCCCCACTTGTTTGTGCGTAGTGTCCTGTTGAGAGATAATCGGCGCCCAATTCGACTGCCTTTTCAAAAAACAACTTAAATTTAATCTCTTGATTACACAAAATGTCTGGATTTGGTGTATATCCAAGCTTTAATTCTTTAAGAAATCTGGAAAAAACAAGTTCTTTGTATGCCTTGGTAAAGTTCAGTGTGTAATGAGGGATCTTCAGGGTTTGACATACCCGAACCACATCGTCGTGATCTTTTGCGGCATGGCAAGAGCCGTCGAGTTCTTCCCAATTTTTCATAAAAATGGCAATCACTTCATACCCCTGTTCTTTGAGTAAAAAGGCTGTTACGGATGAATCAACACCCCCTGACATCCCTACAATGGCTCTTTTTTTTTCATCGAAACCATTATGAAGTTTAAATGCTTTTTTGAAAACAACCTATTATGATAATTGTAATTTAATTATCTCTACACTTAAACTAAAAAAGTTTAAAACCTGAGGAGTAAGAAAATGACAATCCCGTTGTGTATAGATCACCCCCCTTCCCTTTCAGAGCATCTTGTGGGAAACGGGTTTTTTACCAATTTTTGTAAAAAGTTTTCAGAAAAAAATTAAGGAGGAGAATCGTTGTATCACCCGTCCCGAACAGCTCTTCCTTCCTTTGACTAACGTCATGTTGTCTGAGAAAACGGAACTTTTTGGCATGAGTAGAAACCCTCCTGACTTAAAGAAGGTGATGACACCTGAGCGAGTTGCTTCTTTTCAGGCCTATTCCCAGGCCCATTCCCAGGCCCATTCGAAGGGGTGCAAAATTAAACTTCTTTTTTCAACGGAAAGAGTAGACCCCCCTATTCTGAGAGCTTTATTTTCGCTCGCAGATAAAAACAAGGTCGTTGAACAGGGGAAAAAAATGCAAAACGGAGAGGTAGTGAATGCGATTCAGGGTTGGGAGAGCGAAAGACGACCTGCCCTACATACGGCAATGAGGGATTTTTTTAGGGAGACTAAGAGAGCCCCATCAGTCGAGTTGGCGGTTAATTTAGCTAAAAAGGAGGTCGACAAGCTTCTTCATTTTCTTCCAACGGTTCTTCCCTTCACCCATCTTGTTCAGATTGGTATTGGCGGCTCCTCACTTGGCCCCGAAGCGATCTATCTTGCCCTAAAGGCTTTCTCTATTTCGTGCCGTCAAGTCCATTTTTTATCTAACGTTGACCCTGATGAAATGAGTAAAACGTTAAAACAAATTGAATTGTCCAAAACCCTTTTTATTGTTGTATCAAAGTCAGGAACCACGCTGGAAACCTTAACTAATGAGTCGTTAATTCGAAAGGAGTTGGAGAAAGCAAACCTTAAACCCAAGGACCATTTTGTTTCTATTACTGAGAAGGGAAGCCCCGCGGACGACCCTTCCCGGTATCGAGCTTCTTTCTATATCTGGGACTATATAGGGGGTCGTTATTCTACGACTTCAGTGGTAGGGGGGCTTCTTCTTTCCCTTACTATAGGAATGAACCAGTATCTCGATTTTTTAAGAGGAGCTTATGCAATGGATCAAGAAGCCCTTTGTGATGATCCTCAAAAAAACCTTCCTCTTTTAGGTGCCCTTCTCAATTTATGGAACCGTAATTTTTTAGGCTTCCCTACCGTAGCCATTATCCCCTACTCTCAGGCCTTATCGCGTTTTCCTGCTCACTTACAACAACTGTTTATGGAATCGAATGGAAAAGAAATCGATAGAGATGGTCGGCCTACTTCATCAGAGACAAGTCCCATTGTTTGGGGAGAGGTGGGGACCAATGGACAACACTCTTTTTTTCAGCTACTTCATCAAGGAACCACGCCAGTCCCTGTTGAGTTCATTGGCTTTGCTAAATCACAATATGGAAATGACTCCCTGATCGAAGGCTCTTATTCTCAAGAAAAACTGCTTTCTAACCTCTTTGCCCAAGCGATCAGTTTAGCTCAGGGGAAAGAGGATCAGAATCCTAATAAAAATTTTTCTGGAAACCGACCTTCTCATATTTTGCTTGCCGAACAACTTAATCCTTTCACAATGGGAGCTTTACTTTCTTATTATGAACATAAAGCTGTTTTTTTAGGATTTTTGTGGAATATTAACTCGTTTGACCAAGAAGGGGTGCAGCTTGGCAAAAAAGTTGCTTCTCGCATGATACAAACCTTTGTTGAGGTGAGAAATGGGGGATCAGCTGACTATCTCCTAGGGAAAGCCTACCTCGATCATTTAAACTTTTAATCCAGTGGAAGTATTTTTGGTTACCATCCTTTGTTTTATTTTTCGTTCAATAATCAAAATTCGGTACCGGCTAAAGGTTCGAGGGTTGGAAAATTTAACCTTCAAAAAAAACATCGTCTTTTTGCCTAATCATCCCGCTGAAATTGACCCCCTTATCCTTGTAACCCTTCTTTGGAAAAAGTATCGAGTTCGACCTGTTGTTATTGAAAGTTTTTATTTTTTAAGGGGGGCACACTATTTACAAAAATTAATTAAGGCGATTCCGATTCCTGATTTAAGCGGTATAATTAATAGCTGGAAAGAGAAAAAAATTAAAAAAACATTCGTAACCGTTTGTGAAAATTTAAAACAAGGCCATAACCTACTTATTTACCCGTCAGGAAGGCTAAAAGAGACCGGCAAGGAGATCGTAGGAGGAACCTCTTTTGTTCACAATCTTATTCAAAATACCCCCGATGCTCATATTGTTTTAATCCGCACAACAGGCCTTTGGGGAAGTCGTTTTTCAAAAGCCCTAACAGGGAAAACTCCTGATTTTAAAAAAGTTGTCTGGGAAGGGATCGGGATAATGATAAAAAATTTCATTTTTTTTACTCCTCGCCGAAAAGTTACGATTGAAATAGAACCGGCCGCATCCGACTTTCCCCGCCATGCTAATCGTTTAGAGTTTAACCATTATCTTGAAGCTTGGTACAACCGTCAAGGCCCCGAGCCACTTAGGTTGGTCCCCGATTTTTTTTGGAAAAAAGAAAAACTTTTTTTACCGAAAACAACCCTACCTAAACAACGGTTGGAGAAAAGGAACGGCGAGAATTTTTTTAAAATTTCTCCAGAAATTGAAAAAGAGATTCTTACCGAAATCGGCCGTTTGGCAAATAAATCTGATATCACTCGTTCTCAACACCTTGCTTACGATATTGGCCTTGATTCTTTAGATATTGGTGAACTTCAAACTTTTTTAAAAGACCGATATGACGTCGATGATTTAGCCCCTCTCTCTTTCCAAACCGTAGAAGATGTCTTAAGAGCTGTTACAGTCAAAACATCTCCTACCGATCTTCACCTTTACATCTCTCAAGAGAAGTGGTTTTCTGAGCTTTTACGCCCTCCCATTGTTCCTCCTTCGGGCAAAACAATTCAGGAAGCCTTTCTGAAAAACTGTGATAGGATGGGGCGGCATATTGCTTGTGCTGATGAAATCTTAGGGATTGTTCAGTACGAACGTTTAAAAACTGCGGCTCTTGTTTTAAGTTTTCAAATTCGTCGTTTAGAGGGGGATCGTATTGGCATCCTGCTTCCTTCTTCGACCACAACCTACCTCTTAATTTTTGCAACATTATTGGCAAACAAGGTTCCTGTTATGTTAAACTGGACGACGGGTGTTAGGGATCTCAACCATGCTGTCAACATATCTGAGGTTAAAATAGTGATTAGCTCAGAAAGGTTTCTCGATAACTTAAGTAGCGTCGATTTGGGTAGGGTCGATGAAATGTTAGTCGTTGTTGAAGGGATGAAAAGAGCTATTTCTTTGTGGGATAAGCTGAGGGGATGGTATGGAGCTACGATACAAAGGAGCCGCTCCTTATTGCGTCAGCTTAAGCTTAATGAGATTTCTGAAGAGAGGCCCGCAGTCATCCTCTTTACGAGCGGAACAGAGGCTTTACCTAAAGGGGTTCCTCTTTCTCATAAAAATCTTCTTTCAAATCAAACGGCAGCTCTTTCTTGTGTCGACTTTTCGGCAAGAGATATTCTTTATGGAGTTCTCCCGCCTTTCCATTCCTTCGGATTTTCTGTTACAGGAATTTTTCCTTTTTTAGTCGGCTTAAAATCGTACTATGCCCCTGACCCTAAAAATAGCCGTAAGATCGCTTTTGATATCAAAAACTGGCGACCAACCCTTTTTTTCTCTGCCCCTACATTCATTAAAGGACTACTTCGAGTCTCTTCGTCTGAGGAGCTGAAATCATTACGGTATCTTGTCAGTGGAGCTGAAAAAGCCCCAGAGGAAATGTTTTTAGAGTTGGAGAAGATGGGAATAGAGATGCTTGAAGGGTATGGCATTACCGAGTGTTCGCCTATCGTTACCCTAACACGTCCGGGGCCCCCAAATCAGCCTCACCTAAATCACCGTCATAGGGGGGTTGGTGAACCCCTCCCCGGTGTAAACCTATTGATTATTGACCCAGAAACAAAAGCGATTTTGCCGATAGGAGAAAAGGGTGAAATCTGTATTAATGGACCTAATGTCTTTCTTGGGTATTTAGGGAAGCTAAAGTCTCCTTTCATTGAGCTCCAAGGGCGCCACTGGTATCGTTCTGGCGATCAAGGGTATCTTGATCAGAGCGGGACCTTGACCTTATCAGGTCGCCTTAAGCGATTTGTGAAAATAGGGGGGAGATGATCAGCCTTGGAGGTCTTGAGATAGAAATTTTCCGATTATCTAAGGAAAAAAAATGGATAACAACTTCATCGGATGAAGTATTTCCTTTAGCTGTTGCCTCAAAAGAGGGGGAAAAACCTCAGCTCATCCTTTTTTCAACTTTTGATGTTGGAAAAGACCAACTCAATCAAGCGCTTCGAGAAAGTGGTTATGGAAGGGTTATCAAAATCACAAAAGTTATAAAAATTGATCGAATCCCTACCACTGGAACCGGAAAAATTCAGTATAGCAGTCTAGATGAAATTGTTTAATACCGAGAGCCGAGTTAAAGAGGAGATCGTCTCTGTAAAAAACCAACCCCTTAAGATCTATACCTGCGGTCCCACCGTCTATGATTATGCTCACATTGGGAATTTTAGAACCTATGTTGTCGAAGATCTTTTAAGACGAACGCTTAAATTTTTTAAATTTCAACTCATTCAGGTGATGAATATCACCGATATCGATGATAAAACCCTTAGGGGTGCTCTTGAACAACAGGTTTCACTAAAGGCTTTTACCGACCCCTTTATTCAAGCTTTTTTTGATGATCTTCAAATCCTTAATATCGAAAAAGTTGAGCATTATCCTCGTGCTACAGATTATATTCCCGATATGATCAAAATGATTGAGGGACTTTTGAACGAAGGGATAGCCTATCGGGATAATGATGGAAGTATTTATTACAATATCGATAAATGTCCCTCTTACGGAAAATTATCTCATCTCCCACTCCACCAACTTCGAACGAAAGAAAAGCAAGTCATTATAGATGAGTACCATAAAGATCAGTGTGCCGATTTTGCACTCTGGAAGGGATTTGATCCAAAAAGAGACGGCGAAGTTTTTTGGGAGGCACCTTTTGGTAAAGGAAGGCCCGGTTGGCATATCGAATGCTCTAGTATGGCCCTCTCTCTTCTGGGTAAGACAATCGATATTCATGCTGGAGGGGTCGATAATATGTTCCCTCATCATGAAAATGAAATCGCCCAATCGGAATCTTTTACAAAGCAAAAATTTGTTCGACATTGGCTTCATGTAGAGCATCTTATGGTCAATCATCAGAAAATGTCGAAAAGTTTAGGTAATTTTTTTACTCTGCGAGATCTTGTCAAAATGGGGTACTCTGGATCCCAGGTTCGCTACCTTCTTCTTCAGACCCACTACCGTACGCCACTAAATTTTACACTGGAAAGTTTGCAAGGCGCTGCAAATGCTTTAGAACGGTTAGAAAATTTTATTCTAAGGCTCAAGAAGATCGATAAAGGCGGGGACGAAAGTAGAACAGGAGAGGAGGTCCAGCCTGCACTAAAAAAAATGGTTGTGCTTTTTTCTGAAGCGCTTGCAGACGACCTCAACATTTCCGTTGCTCTAGCCGCTCTTTTTGAGTTGGTTCGTGATATCAACGCGTTATGTGATGAAAATAAAGTTGGGGAAATGGGAGCTCAAACTATTCTTAAATATTTGGAAGAAGTCGACCAGGTTCTGGGGATCCTTCCTCTCATTCCAAGTTCTCATTTTCTTTCCTCCAAACTGAAAGAACTTTTGTCATTACGTCAAAAAGCAAGAGAATCAGGAAAGTGGAGCCTTGCTGACAGCTGCCGTAACCAGATTTTCACAGAGGGCTATTTTATTGAGGATACCCCAACAGGCCCCCGTCTTAAAAAAAGAAGGCCTCATGATGAGTAAAAATACAAAGGATGAGATTTTTTTACTGAAGCTCTACGAAACAGCCTATAACGATACCGAAAAAAAAATTGATCCTTACGCTGTGGCACGGGCTATTGGGCAAAATACCAAAAAAGCTGACAATATCGTCCGGCATTTAGCTCAGGCTAATTTCATAAAAAAGGGAAAAGAAAAGACGGTCTATTTCACCCCACAGGGATTAGATCTGGCTAGGCAACTCTTGAAGGAGCAGAGTTTCTGGTCGCATGATAGGAAAGAAAAGAATATCCCGGATTGAAGAAACTTGAGCAAAAAGCATAACCATCCGATCAACTCCAATACCAATTCCACCTGTTGGTGGCATCCCCTGACAAAGAGCCTCAATGAACTCCTCATCAAGAGGGTACTCCATCCCTTGTTTTTTTTCATTTTGAGCAACCAGTAGCTGCCGTTGTAACTCTGGATCATTGAGTTCAGAGTAGGCATTACACATTTCACTACCCATGATAAAACTTTCAAATCGTTCAACAAGGTTCTGTTGTCGAAGTTGCCGATTTCGATGCAACTTACAAAATGCCGTTGTTTCAAGGGGATGATCGATAACATGATGAGGCTGAATGAGATGCGGTTCAGCAAAGAGTTCAAAAAGGTTCGCTATTAACTTCCCTTTGGATGCAGCTTCTATTTTTTTATGATCGGCAGGAACCACTTTTAAAAGCTTTTCACGCATTTCTTGCTCATTAAGGGCATCAACATCAATACCGCCATAAGTAAGGATTGCTTCTTTAATGCTTATACGCCTCCAGGGGGCCTTCAAATTAATCGTATGGTCAACCCCATTCCGATGAATCTGTATTTCCGTTGTCCCAAAAAGCTCTATAGCAATAAATTCGAATAACTTCTCTGCCAAAATCATCATATCATGGTAATCAGAGTAAGCTGAATAGGCCTCCAACATCGTAAATTCAGGGTTATGGTCTTTGTCGATTCCCTCATTTCTAAAAACTTTAGAAATTTCATAAACCTTTTCTAACCCACCCACAATCAATTTTTTTAATGGAATTTCCAAAGCAATCCGCAAATACATTTTTTGATGTAAAGCATTTAACTCTGTGGTAAATGGCTGAGCCTCAGCGCCTCCATAAATATTTTGTAAAACCGGTGTCTCCACTTCAAGAAAATGAGAGGCTTCAAAATAACGACGAATAAGCTGAAGAACACGGCTCCTTAAACAAAATGTCGTGACAACATCAGGGTTAGCAATCAGATCAAGCCATCGCTTTCGATAACGAGTCTCTTTATCATGAAGGCCACCGTGTTTGTCAGGCAAAGGAAGTAATGACTTACAGAGGAGGGTCATCGTTTTAACGTAGAGGGTCAACTCTCCCTTTTGAGTCCGAAAGAGGTTCCCCTCAACTCCAATGATATCACCGAGATCAATTTTTTTTTCTATGAATTTAAGGGGCGTAAGTCCCTTGGAGGGGGCAAGTCCCGAAACCGTTGTGTGATCCCGGCTGAACATCAGCTGTATACGACCTGAGGCATCTTGTAACTGAGCAAAGATATTTTTACCCATCGGACGAAAAAGAACGACCCTTCCAGCCAATACAACCCGTTCGGTTTTTTCAGTTTCAGCTTCCTCACTATTTCCAACCGGCAAAGATCGATACTTATCTTGTAAACCCTTAGTCGTTTCCGTAGGGCGAAACTCGGCAGGATAGGGATCAATCTCCAAAGCCCGAATCTCTGCAAGCTTAGCAGAACGGTTTCTAAATTCTTCATAGTCGTGATATTCAGGTACCGTATTCATTTGTATAATTGTTCCCGAATCATATAAACCCAGGAACAACTATATAAACACCTTAACCACTAATTCTTCAATAGATTTATCTTGTATCTTTCGAGAATTTTTCAGAACGTTTTTGCTGACCGGGAGCATGGGGATTTTTTGGTGCCCCTTGCCCAGGCATATGGGGATTGTAGGGATTATTTTGTGGTGGGTGTTTAGGATGCTGCTTTTCTCTTTCTTTTTCTCTCATATAAATTCTCCTTAGTTTGTCGAGAAAATGATCTCGATTTCTAATTTTAACTTTAAACTATTTCTAATATTTTTGTTAATTAAAATTAAAATAAAAATTTATAATTAGTTTTTTGCTTCTAAATGCATTGGCATTAAAACAAAATGAGCATTACTTGAATCAGTAATAAGACCCGGGCTATAGGTATCAAAAAGACTTAGCTGGACCGATTCGTCTTTACTGTGACGCAGGACATCAAGAAAATAATGGGGGTTAAAGGCGACATCAAGTTTAGGGCCTCCATAATTGACCTCCATGCAGGCCTTCCCCTCTCCTACCTCTCTGTGTGCAGCCGTCAGATGTAGCGCCCCCGGCATAAAGGTAAATTGAATAGCGCTACTGTAATCTTTAGTGAAAAGAGAGACCTGCCGCAAAAGAGAGATAAGCTCTTCTCGATGAAGAATAATGGGCTCTGCTGCCTTTTGCGGAATCACCTCATTAACGTCCGGATAATGCCCTTTTAAAAGCTTCGTAATCAGGAGCACATTTTCTATTTCAACGCCCACCCTATCTGGCAAAAAAGTAAGCCTTGAATCATGATCTTTGATCTCCAGGAGCTTTATCATCTCCTCAACAGCTCTCAGTGGAAGAATATATGATCCTAGTTGATCGTTCGTATCCGAAAAAGAGGGCGTAGTCACGTCAGTAAATAGGCGAGCAAGCCTTTTTCCATCTGTTCCTACGACCGTTGCGACCCTATCTCGATACTGAAATAAGATCCCATTAAGAACTTGACGATTGTCATCCCGCGCTGCTGAAAAAGAACTCCGCACTAACATTTCTCTAAAAATATTGTTATCGATCATGACAGAAATGCCCCCACTCAAATCGGGAAGCTCTGGATAGGCGCTCTTACTAATCCCACTCATCTTAAAATGAGAAGTCCCTGCATTAATGCAGACGATTTCTCCAGAGGTATGAATTTCGACCTGTGAAGCGGTAAGTTCACGAATGAGTTGAAAAAATTTTCTAGCAGGAAGGACAATCGCTCCCTCTTCCTCAATCTGAGCTTTTGAAAAAACACGCCCGCTCACCATCAAGTCAGTGGCACTTAAGATGAGCTGGTCATCGACCGCTTCAAGAACCAGACTAGAGAGAATAGGAACGGAGGGTTTATTAGGAATGACCGTTTGAACTCTTCCAATGATGTTCAAAAGATCAACTCTTGAGATAACCAATTTCATCTGCTTACTTCAATTTCAAGTTGAATGTGGAGATAGCGGCAGTCGGACTTGAACCAACGACACACGGATTATGATTCCGTCTGCTCTAACCAACTGAGCTATACCGCCTCGATGACAGAAAAATAGCGGGGGAAGGATTCGAACCTCCGGCCTTTGGGTTATGAGCCCAACGAGCTAACCACTGCTCCACCCCGCGGTCCCCGTAAATTCTATCTGATACGATCATTTATATCTAACCGATTTTTTTAAGGGCCCTCCAAAGGCTATCCCGTATACCGAAGTGATGGGATCTTATCGCAACGTCGCTCGTATTGAGAAATACGGGCTAGTTACGATCGTCCAACCCCGAGTCTTTGGCGGCGTCCAAATTCCAACTTTTCAGTCCACTTCGGTATAAATCGGTAACCCTATTTTTTACATACACGGTCCATGATGATGGCCCACCCTCATCGCAGTGTGCGAATGCCGTTGCTCCCATTCCACCCTTAAGGGGTTCGATTTTCGCTTCTTTTCCAACCTCGTCGCTTCTCTTTTCAAGGTTAAACCTGACCAATTTTTTATCGATGGAATCTATAGGTACAGATAGAGGAAAGCACTTTCGAAATAACTGATAAGCGAGTGAAGAAATACCCTTCAAAAGGTCCGTACACAGAATAATCGGAAGGGCAATAACGTAAATAGGAAGTAGTAAAATACAAAAAGCAACTTTCCTTACCTTATCAGAACAATTTTTACATGAATCAAAATTAAAAACTTGTTTAAAAGGGATCGAATTTGAATTGAAAAATAATGAAACTGAATGCAGTTTTAGTTTTTCTCTTATTTTTATATCAATTAAAATTGTTTTATAAAATAGTCATGATGTTTCGATCAAAGGCCCTAAGATCTCAAGTGTCCTTGTCGTAGCCCCCTGCATTTCATGCGCAAGCTTTAAGCCTGCCTCTCTCCTCTCACTTGAAGGAGACGTTAACCATTCTTCGAGGGCAGCGGGCAATTCAACTAAAGAGACTTGCCTTCCAGCACCCGATTGGGTAACGATTTCGACCAAATCTTTTTGAGATTCCATATAAGGTCCGTACAAGACAGGGGCACCCTTCATGACCGATTCCATAATATTATGCCCCCCGATATTTGGAATAAAGCTCCCCCCTAAGATGGAAACTTCTGAAAGTTGAAAACAGAAACCGAGCAATCCCATTGCATCCACCAAAATAATTTTTTTGTCCCCTTTTTTGTGTAAAGGATCGGAAAATCGAGCAAAGGAAAAATTTTTTTTAAGCAAAAGGAGGGCAACAGAGTCAAATCGTTCCGGATGTCTTGGAACAAGCAGCACTTTTAAGAAAGGGATTTTTTTCATTAAAGGGTCTAAACGGAGTAAGATTTCCTCTTCTTCAGGCGCATGAGTAGAGCCAATGGTGATAACCCGCTCTTTCGAACGAATGAAAAGCTCCTTTTTCCAGTAAGAGCTATCAAAATGGGGAGAGGGGTAATCAAACTTTAAATTTCCGGTAACAACAATCTTAGAAGGCAAAATACCAAGCTGTTCAAATCGATTGGCATACCGATTACTTTGAACAGCAAGAATCTGCAGAGTAGAAAAAAGCTTTTTAGAGAAAAAAGGGAAAGCTTTAAAACGTGATAAAGAAGTTTCGGAGATCTTCCCATTCACAACAACGACGTGGGGAACTTCGTTCATCAAATTGTACCAAAAATCGCCTTCAGAAAGGATTAACAGTTTAGGTTTAATCTGCTTAACAAGCCGCCTTATGATCCAAGAAAAATCAAGGGGCAAAATAAAATAATGATCAAGGCCTGGTAAACTTCGCTTAGCCTCGACCTGTCCTGTCTCGGTAATCGTCGAGATAACAATCGAGTACTTAGGGTGCCGTTGTTTAAGTTGCTGCACAAGAGAAACAATGGCCTTCGTTTCACCAACAGAAACGGCGTGAATCCAAATCGTACCTTCCGGTGAGAGAGCACAATCAATCGGTTTTAGCCCCAACCTTTCTTTTAACGCGTATCGACGTTTTCCGTACCGGAGAAACTTTATTGTGATTTTAAAAAAACCAAAAAATGCGATAAAAAAAAGAGCCCCGTTGTAAACAAACCTAATTAACAAGGTTGATCAACTTATTTGGCACAAAAATAACTTTTTTGATTGGATTACTCAGATGCCTTAATATTTCAGGTTTGTCTCGAACAAAAGCCAACACCTCCTCTTGAGTTCTGTCGCGAGGAAGCTCCCATTTTCCACGAACTCGCCCATTAACCTGGATAACATAAAGAACGGTTGGGTCGATGAGATAGGTTTGATCAGGAACTGGAAACGGCGTGTAGGCTAAGCTCTCTGTTTCTCCAAGAATCTCCCAAGCTTCTTCTGCGATATGGGGGGCAAGGGGATAGAGCAATTGAGTGATCATCTTTAATACTTTTTTTGGATACCTTGAAAGAGAGGAAAAACTGTTAGTAAACTCCATCAATTTGGCAATAGCGGTGTTAAAAGACATCTCCTGAAGATCTCTTTCAACATAAAAAACAGTCCGATGCCCAAGCCTTAACGCCTCTTCTGTCACTTCATCAGAAACCTTATTCGAAGTGACAAGCCCGTAAAACCGATTTAAAAACCGGAAACAGCCCTGAACCGCGTCGGTATTCCATAATTTTTCTTGATCAAAGGGTCCCATGAACATCTCGTATAGTCGAAGGCTATCAGCCCCGTATTCTTCGATAATTTGATCAGGGGTTACTCCATTCAGCTTTGATTTTGACATTTTTTCAATTTGAGATCGAAGTTCTATCCCACTTCCAATTTGATAAAACCGCCCCTCTTTCTCAATAACTTCTTCTGAAGAAAGGTACGTCCCGGTTGGAAGTTGATACGATCGAGCCGTTATAAGCCCCTGATTTTTAAGTTTTTTAAACGGTTCCAACGATGAAACGAGGCCACAATCATAAAGAACTTTGTGCCAAAATCGAGCATAAAGCAAGTGAAGTACCGCATGTTCAGCCCCCCCGACATAAAGGTCAACCGGGAGCCAATATCTTTCTTTAATCGGGTCCCAAGCTTTATCATTATTTTGAGGATCACAAAACCGGAGATAATACCAACAAGAACCGGCCCATTGGGGCATGGTGCTTGCCTCTCGAAACGCCTTTTTCCCTGTTTTAGGGTCGATAATCTCCATCCATGTTTTTTCTCTAGCAAAAGGAATCTCCCCAGAGGAAGAGGGGTGATAATTTTTCAGTTCTGGGGGTCCAAGAGGAAGTTCATCGATCTCAAGCGTTCGTTTTGAACCATCCTCAAAATGAAGGATTGGAATCGGCTCACCCCAATACCGCTGTCGTGAAAATAACCAGTCACGCAACTTATAGTGGACCGCCTCTTTCCCCTTTCCTTCTTTAAGCAACCATTGAATAATCTTTTTTCGGGCTTCAGCAACAAAAAGGTCGTTTAAAAAAGAGCTGTTGATCAGTTTTTCACCTTCCTTTTCATTCAACCCACTCTGTTGAATCACCTCTTTGATAGGAAGCTCAAACTTTTTAGCAAATTCAAAATCCTTTTCGTCATGAGCAGGCACCGCCATCACGATCCCTGTCCCGTAACCCATCAAAACATAATCGGCGATCCAAACTGGAATTTTTTGATGATTAACAGGATTAATCGCGTAGGCCCCTGTTGATACCCCACTCTTTTCTTCAATCAACCTCTCCCTCTCACTTTTTGAGTTAACCCTTTTTTGATACCTTTTTACAGCATCCCGCTGACTAGGGTGGGTAATCTCATCGATTAAGGGGTGCTCTGGGGAAAGAACTAAAAAGGTCGTTCCAAATATCGTCTCGGGACGAGTGGTATAGATAGGAAAAAGATGTTCTCCTCCTTCTTCTCTAAAATCGATTCTCATTCCGCTACTTTTGCCAATCCAGTTAACCTGAATTTGCTTTAATGATTCTGACCAATCAACAAGATCAAGGTCCTCAATTAATCGGTCGGCATACTCTGTGATCTTAAGTACCCACTGACGCAAAGGCCTTCTTTCAATCGGATACCCCCCTTCTTTTGAGCGCCCCTGATCGACCTCCTCATTTGATAAAACGGTCCCCAAAGCTGGACAAAAATTAACGGGGATGTGGGCTTCATAGGCTAACCCTTTTTCATAAAGCTTCGTAAAAATCCACTGCGTCCACTTGTAGTATGAAGGATCACTTGTTGTGATTTCACGACTCCAATCATAACTAAACCCCAGTCTTTTGAGCTGACGGCGATAAGTGTTGATATTTTGCTCTGTTGTTATGGCTGGATGAACCCCTGTTCGGATAGCATATTGTTCTGCTGGAAGACCAAAACTATCCCATCCTATAGGATGAAGAACGTTGTACCCCTTTGTTCTCAAGTAACGGGCTAAGATATCGGTGACGGTATAGCCCACAACATGCCCTACATGAAGTCCCGATCCGGAAGGGTAAGGAAACATATCCAAAATATAAAATTTTGGCTTTAATGGGTCGATTTCCGCTCGAAAAACTCCTTTATCCTCCCAAATACGATGCCATTTTTTTTCAATTCTTCTATAGTCATAAGGGGAAGACATAGTAAGAAAATACATGAGAAGAGAAATTGCTTCAAAATAAAAAGTTCTTTATGCTTATGCCCAAGTGAACTGAAAAATTGGAATTTGGGACATCACGAAAGCTCTCGCGGTTGGATCTTATCGCAACGTCGCTCGTATTTTCTCAATACGAGCTAGTTGCAATCTTCCAAACCGGACGCTTTCTTGGGGCCCAAACCTCGATCTTTCGGTTCACTTGGATTCTCACTTGGATATAGACAACTTGGAAAAGGAAAATTGTGGTCGAGTTAACGATAACTAAGAAAAATAAAGTTAACTTGGCTGACTATGACTATAAGCAAGATATCAAAAATAGACTTTTCTTATTAGAGTGCTCGCCTTTTGATTTAGTTGTTCTCGATGAAATCCTTTTTAGCTCCATTAAAATATCAATTCGTAAAATCGCAAAAAATATTGAGTCAGATGAGTCTGTTTTGATTCCTGTCCTTGAAAAATTTAATAAAATTGGCCTTCTAACTTTTGAAGATCACTCGGTTGTTATCGATAAAGAGGCGCGAAAATATTTCGAAACAGAGATAGAAAAATTTGAGGCTGACTTTATTCCTGGGATGGAATTTTTACAACACCTTCTTAAAAAGATCCCGATACACGTCCTTCCCACCTGGTATTCAATTCCACGAACATCTGATAATATCTTTTCCTCTCTTGTCGAAAAATATCTTCTAACACCCCAAATTTTTCAGCGTCATCTCCTCGACCTCAGCTTGGGAAATCCGATCTTATCGGAGATTGCCCAGGACGTTTTTTCCTCAGAAAATCTAGAACTCTCGGCTCAAGAAATCACCAAAAAATATCATCTTTCAAGAGAGCTATTTGAAGAGTATATGTTGCTATTAGAGCTAAATTTTGTCTGTTGTTTGAAGTACCAAAAGAACCAAGAGAAGTGGGAAGAGAGGGTGACCCCATTTCATGAGTGGCGAGAGTATTTGATTTTTTTGAGAGAAACAACCACTTCTCAAATACGAGATGTCTCTAAAATTCAAAAGATGAGACCCCATGATTTTTCTTTTGTTGAAGACCTTTCCCTTCTTCTAAAGATGATAAAAAAAGAGACAATTCTTTTGAATGAGGCGAGTCATACTTTGATTGCTTCTCACCTGTGCCCAAATAGCTTAAAACCTTTTCATGAGTATCTTGAGCAACTAGTTCATAAATTACAAATACTTAAGCTAGCAGAAGTTGTGGAAGGGAGACTGTATCCACTAGAGACAGCCTCCGAGTGGTTGGAAATGCGGCCGGAGTCTAAGGCGCTTCACCTATACAGACACCCTTTAAATAGGCTCGTAAGACCGGATTTGCCTGAAGATTTCATAACCGAAAAAACCCTTAAAGAGGCTGAGAAGTCGATCCAATTGGTTCTTGATACAGGATGGGTTGTTTTTGATGATTTTTTTCGGGGTGTGACCGTTCCTATAGGGACCAACAATACCATTGTATTAAAAAAATGTGGAAAATCGTGGAAGTATCTCATCCCTCAATATACCCCTGAGGAAAAAATCGTTTTCCACGCTACTATTTTTGAAAGGCTCTTCGAAGCCGGGGTAACGGCAGTAGGGTTATATGGGGATAAAGCCTGTTTTACTGTTACTCCTTTCGGACGATCGCTTTTTGGATGACCGATGAGCGATCTTGTTTCAAATCGGAAGGCTTATCACCACTATGATATTTTGGAGACACAGGAGGCCGGGATTGTCCTGGTAGGAACCGAAATAAAATCTATTCGTGAACATGGAGCAAATTTACAAGATGGGTATGTGATCTTTAATCAATTTGAGGCATACCTAAAAAATTCCTCTATTGCCCCATATCGTTTTGGGAATTTTTTTAACCATGTCGAACGAAGAGAGCGAAAACTTCTTTTACATAAACGAGAGTTACTTCGCCTTAAATCCCTTTCTGATAAAAAAGGGTTTGCGATTATCCCGCTTGCCTTTTATCTAAAAAAGGGAAGGGTAAAGGTCCGCTTAGGTATCGCTCGCGGCAAAAAAATTTATGACAAACGGGCGGCGATCCGCGCCCGAGAAGATAAAAGAGCTGTAGCTAGGTCAATGAAGAACCAAGAAGTATAAAAAACTTTACAAGTTTATTTATATCCCTTAAAAGGTGAATTAATCTAAATAGGAATTTTTTTATTATGATATGGCAAAAAACAATTGGCGGACTTCTACTTTGTAGTTTGATTTGTTATTCTGCCCAGCTTGATTCAGCCTCTTATTCGGTAACCAGTAACACCGATAGCGGATCTGGATCGTTGAGGCAAGCCATTCTTGACCTTAACAAGACTGGAAGCCCTGCAGGAAACCTCATTACGATTAATGAAGGGCTTCCCCCGATCACATTACAAAGTGATCTTCCGCCTCTTGGAAAAAAAGTTGCGATTCTGACTAATGGAGCGGTCCCTCAAGTCATTGATGGACAAGGGAAGTATCGTCTATTTACGAGTTTTTCGACGACCTTTATCCAGAATTGCATGTTAATAAAAGGGGCGGCCTTTGGGAAGAGCAAAGCCCCTGGAAACGGTTTTTTAAAAGAGGAAAAAGAAAGATTGGGAGCAGGTGGAGCAATCTATATCGATAAAAATCAGCACCTAACTCTTCGGGACTCCGTTCTTTCTAACAATTTTGCCAAGGGAGGGGCTCCTGTTGAAAGTAATCCTCATCTTTTGCAAGAGCAGGGAGAAGAGAGAGGGAGGTCGAATTGTTCCCCTTCACAAAATAAGTTAAGAACGGTCAAAGGGAATGAAAAAGGGGTCGGGGGTGGTGTATTTGTGGGTGAATCGGCTACCCTTTGCGTCCAGGATAATGTCTCTCTAACAAGCAACACCGTTGTTGGAGGAAAGGGGGGGGGCTCTTCCTCCTCAGGAGAACTCGGAAGTAGTGATCCTTCCCCTACCAATGATATTTTTCTTTTTAATCACGCCTCTCTTCTTTTTGATACAAAGGGAATTTTGCAAGCCAATTTTTCAATTCAGTCGCACGACAATGGTTCTATTTTCACGGATAAAGGAATTATCAAGCAAAATTGTGGAATTGTAGCTCTTTCTTCCATGAACAATAATTTTAGAGGAGGAACACAAATTTTAGGCGGGGCTTTGACTATTGCGGCCGACACGAACTTAGGTCATCCCAGTGGGAAAATTACCTTTAATAACGGTGGGATTTTGCAGGCAACGGAATCTTTGTCCATGGATAGAAAAATTGTATTGGAAGGGGACGGTATTATTGATGTCACAAGAGGAAATACGGTAACCCTGCTGGCCCCCATTTCGGGCTCAGGAAAATTTTTCAAACACAATGTAGGAACATTGATCCTTAATGGACCGAGCTA
The DNA here is from genome assembly GCA_963777025.1 of Parachlamydiales bacterium. GTDB lineage: Bacteria > Chlamydiota > Chlamydiia > Chlamydiales > Rhabdochlamydiaceae > PALSA-1444. The sequence goes on along the minus strand of CAVZOR010000003.1, from coordinate 115,308 downwards.
TTTTTCAAACGAAACCGTCATTCGAGGGGGGGTTCTTCAGGGTAATTCAACGAATCTTCAGGGCGACATTGTCAATAACGCCACAGTCGTTTTTGATCAAGAGATGAATGGGAATTATAATGGAAGAATGACAGGAAAGGGGTCTTTGATCAAAAAAAATGCCGGGAAATTAACGCTTGGCGGACAAAATAGTCATGTAGGAGGAATTATTGTAAAAGGTGGAATTCTACAGGCCGGGGTAGAAAATGCCCTTCCTTCATCAGGAGAAGTTCATCTCTCCTCATCTACTGCTGTTTTAGATTTAAATCATTTTAATCAGACCATTGAGCAGTTAGGCGGAGTCGTCGGCTCTCTTATAACGACTTCCTCCCCGGGTAAGGTTACTCTTGTCGTGGGAAGTCAGGGGAATCAAAAGTTTGATGGAATGATTGAAAACGGAAGTGGAGCTCTTTCCCTAATAAAACAAGGAAGTGGAAGTCTAACCTTAACAGGGGTTAATCGTTATGAAGAAACCGTCATTGCAGGCGGAACCTTGAAGGGAAACACAAAAAGCCTTCAGGGTCGTATCATTAATCATGGGATGATGATCTTTGATCAGCCTAATTTAGGCCATTTTAATGGAGAAATATCGGGATCCGGTTCTATTAAGAAACTGAACGTAGGAACCGTCGTCTTTACCTCCAAGAACAGCCACACGGGTGGCACCATTGTTAGGGGAGGGATGATTCAGGGGAATACCGAGACGTTGCAAGGCGATATCGTCAATGAAGCCATGATCACCTTTGATCAACCCTTCCCAGGGGTTTATTCTGGAAATTTTTCGGGGATGGGTTCTATTATAAAAAAAAATAAAGGGACTTTGATCTGGAGTAGTAACTCAACATCTTTTACAGGCTCGACGTCCGTTGCTGAAGGAACCCTCCATGTTTTAGGAGGCCTGGGTGGTTCTATCTCTGTCCAACCAGGCGGCGTGCTGAAAGGAACGGGGACCGTTGGCTCTGTCCAAAACGATGGAATGGTCGTCCCTGGGGGATCTATCGGGACTTTTTTTGTTGCGGGGAACTACTCGCAAACGGTTGCCGGAACTTTATCCGTTGAGGTTAACAGCTCGGGAGCGGCTTCTCTTTTGATTGCCGGAGGAACGGCCACTTTAGGAGGCTCCGTTCTCGTTAACGCCCTTCCAGGAATTTATTTGGCAGGAACGACCTATCCTATTATAGAAGCGAGCTCGATCATAGGAAGTTTTAGCAATGTTATTAATAACCAAAATAATTTTTACCCCACCTACCTTCCTGGCCTTGCTCTACTGACAGTCCAAAATAATAGTTTAGTTCCTCCAATTCCGCTCTCCGGAAATGCTGGTGCCGTTAGCAACTATCTTTTTTGTAGTGCGTTTCCTTATAACAACACTGACTTGGTCAATATCGGACAGTCCCTTCTTTCTCTTTCATCTCAACAAATTGTCCCCGCCCTAAATACATTAACCCCAGCTCAATTCGGAGCGCTTCCTCTTTCTGAATTGGAAGCTAATTATAGAATGGGAAACTCACTGTTTGACGATTTTAACTGCCCCAAGTGTCTTCAGGGTCAAACTCGAATAAAAGTGACCCCGCTTGGTTTTTTTTCCAAAGAAAACCATAACCAAAAAGAGGTTCCTCATTTCAATCAACAAACTTATGGAGTAACAGTTGCTGCAGAACATGGTTTTGACAGCAGGTTTAACATAGGAGGGGGTGTTGGCTACAGTTACAATAAAATTCGTTGGAAACAAAATCAAGGAAATGCCACAAGTAACTCGGTCTACTTTGGACCGACAGTTGGATATTGTTCAGACCATTTCTATTCTTCTCTTGTCCTATTAGGGACTGGAAATTTTTATGATGTTCATAGAAAAATCAACTACCCTGGTTTAAGCAGAATAGCAACACATCACCAAACTAACTGGGATCTCTTGGTAAAAGGGGTGATTGGGAAAATTTTGCATTGGAAGAGTTCCCCTGCTTTCACGATAAAGCCTTCGTTATCCATCGATTATTTCAATAGTTTTGAGGGAGAGTATCATGAAGCCGGTGCTGGTTCCCTTAATCTCAATGTTTCTCACCACCACTCGGCTTACTTAAAATCTTTATTAGCCGTTCAGTTTGCTCATGAATGGGAGGGAACTCGATATCGGATCCGCCCAGGCATTAGCCTTGGCTGGATGTTGACAGCGCCTCTTACCAATAACCAGTATACCTCAAGCTTTTCCGGCCTTAATATCTGCTCCAGTCAGTTTACAGTGAAAAGCTATCATAACACCCTTAATCAACTCCAAGTGGGAGCAAATTTATGCTTTTTGGGAGAGAATTATAGTGTTGACCTTGCCTATGACGGCATCTTCTGCAACGGGAATTCAATTCAAGAAGGAATTTTTTCTCTCTCTTATCAATTTTAGACCTAAGCTATATAATGGTCTCATGCGAAAAAAAGCTTCCTTTTTTTTACTGGAAGTTATCTTGGCCATCGCTTTGGTCGGTATTTTCGTCGTTTATTTTCTTCGCTCTTCCTTACAGCAACTGATCCGAGAACAAAAAGAACTTGCAGAATTGGAATCGGAATGGTCGTACGACCTAAGAAGGATGGAAATCATTACCCTTTGCTGGAAAGAAGTTCAAATGCTTCCAAAAAGAAAGGGAAGGGTATTTCAGGTCAACCCTATTAACAACCACCAAAAACTGAAAATAATCAAAGCCTGGTGTCCAAATGAAATACCCAACTATTATCATCTTGTACTAGAAGAGGAGACCGAAAAGGAGAAGAAGAAGAAAATTTACCATTTTCTCGTTAAAAAACCAAACTGTCATCAGATTTTGTCTTAAAAACTAAACTTACGCAAAAATGAAATTTTCACGTAATTTTTCATTAGACTTTTTTCGAAACTCAAAGAACTAACCCCAAGTTATAAAACCCAGCGATCAGGTTGAAGCGAAGTGAAAACCTTTTCCGTCTATTGCGGTAACGATCAGTTATGATTTTAAAGCGCTTCAGACAGCCAATAATGTTTTCATTGAGAACGCGTTCTTTTGATAGCAGTCGATTATTTTCCTTGTCTTCCTTAGTTAAAGGTCTCTTTTTGTTTCTTTGGCATTTGTGTTTTGGCGTGAATCTTCTGAAGACCCTGATAGCCACTGTCGGTGATGACGTTTATACCAAAGTGAGCTGAAAATTTGGATTTGGACCCCGCCAACGCCTCGGGGTTGGACGATCGCAACTTACCCGAGTGAGCTAAAAATTTGGATTTGGGCCGTCGCAAAAGCTCTCGGGGTTGGCGGGGTCCAAATCCAAGTTTTCAGCTCACTTCGGTATATTGATGGGTGCAACCGTATTTTTGACTCCTTGAATAATCTGAAATCGTGCCGTTTGCCATTCGCAAACGCTGTGCAAATAATTTATTGATTCTTTTTATTCACAGCAATTTGGCTTTTTAGCGTGTGCTTCTTCTTTCCTGAGTTGAAGTATTTTTGCTTTTTTTTGGTCTTTCAATAGGCGTTTCTGTCGCATCGATTAAAACAACATCCTATTCAACATCACTTTTTAAGAGGGCTTTACGACCTGGTAAAGCGAAATTCGGGTGTTTGATTAAAGTGGCCTCGACCCACCTAATGGTTTTGTAGGCAGTGCTTTCACTGACACCATAGCTCTGACTGATATGAAAATAGATTCTGTATTCCCGAAGATATTCTAAAGTCATCAGGAGGATATTCTGTATGCTCAATTTATTTTTTCTTCCGCCGTGAATTTTTTTATTTTTATCAGACTGTTCTAAGATTAATACCATCCTTTCAAATGTAGTACGTTTTACTCCTGTTAAACGACGAAATTTTTCGTCGTCTCTTTTACTGTCCCAAATTTCACTTCTCCTCCATCACTGGTGACGGACCTGTATACTAAAACTTTAGTTTCGAAAGAAGTCTATTGAAAAATTTGTAAAGAATTGATACAGGCTTGTTCTTCTAAAGTTTTTTTGACTGTTAAAAAGGTCGTTCATGAATGTTCAGAGGTCGTTAGTGAGTGTCGGTTGGGGTGAATTTATTTTCGAAGCCTCGCGTTTTCCTGATATCCCTACTGATGTCCAGGAATCGCTGGCTGATAAATGTGTTGTTTGCGGATGTGGTACGAAAGAGGATGGTCCTGCTAGTCTTTGGCCTATCTCGATAAGAATTTTGGTTCATATGAAGTGCGATACCTTAATAAGGGACGCAAAAGACCATTTAACCAAAGTTATAAGCCGCTTGTTTGACGATGTCATGTGGAGGAAGGAGGCGGAAGGAGTGGCTATTCGAGCTGTGCAACAAGCTCTTGATCCCAAGACCATCTCTTCATTCTTATCAGAAAATGGTATAGAAGCTCTAACTAAACTGTTCGATATGGCTGGAAACAGGAAGCCGTTATCTCCGGAAATTGAAACACAAGCTCTAATGAACCTATTTGATGCTGTTGGAGTGGGTAATACTGAAGAATGTCCTTCCCCCCAACCTCTAAAAATGAGCGTTCATTTCAATACAATTCTTTCCACACCTCGTTGTGCTCCTTATAAATGTGTTATTTGTAAAAGGGAATGTGGGACGGAGAAGAATGGTCCTTATAGACTTTGGACTATCTTCAACAGAGCTTGTCTTCACGAGAAATGCGATACCTTGATATTGCCCGCAAAAAAACATTTAATCGAAGTTATTGACTACGACCTTAACCATGTCATCAGAAACGATTTCATGAGGAGGGAGAAGGTAAAAGAAGCGGCTATTCAAGCTATGGAACAGGCTCTTCACCCTGAGACCATCTCCTCATTCTTATCAAACAATGGAATGGAAAATTTAACTAGACTATTCGATACGTTTGCAAGGGGTGTCGTTATCGGTTGCTCAGAAGAAGGTTGGCCTTCCGAAAACACAATGCTACATCTAATTAAAGCCTGTGATAAGTTTAAAACGGGGCGCGCTGGGGAACGCCCACCCCCCGAACCTTTCCCCGACCTTTCCCCGACTTCATAAATATTATGAGGGGTCCCCTTTGCAAAAAGATGCCGAAGAGGGCTGAAAGATCTCAATTTTTCAGCTCTCTTCGGCATAGCTTCAATGCAAAAACCCAAAAACGGCTGATCATTTCTTGCTCCGATATCATGAGCCCTAGAATACCAAATTTATTTTCATTGATAAGCGGTCCGAATACCTTATCATATTGAGGTGCTGCGCGCTCGCCTGTTAATACCTTTAATACCTTGTTGTGCAACAAGACGACCGCTCTGCTGAGCTTGTCGTCTCCACCTGCACTCTCGAACATAATTAGCCCTTTGATCGGCAGGAACATCGTTGACGGCACGTATGACCATTGCTATCTTGATAAAACCGAATTCAGGATCAATGAGCGGAAGCGCGTGCAGCACGACATCGTCTCTTTCGTCAGGGGAAACATCAATCACGGTGTCAAGGATCAACATCCTTGAAAAGGGATCCATATCTAGAGTCATAACCTTCAAGGCAAGGAGAACAGCTTTTTCATCAAGAGGTTTCGTTATACCAGCAACAAAATGAATCATCTGAATTCTTTCAGAAAGGTCCATTTTCGGTGTCATTAGAAGAACACCATTTCCAACCAATTCAACTCTTCTCAGAGCAGGAACACGCTTCACAGCTTCAATAATCTGTATCTTTGCAAACTTACCCATATCTGGAGTGATAACCCTCGAGGCAAGATCGATGACATTACCTCTTTCCTCATCAGGTATAAGGGCAATAACTTCAATTAGATCAATCCTTTCAATATAATTCATTTCCGGTTTGAACAGGGGAACAGCGTACCTAACGACTTGTTTTCTTTCGTGAGCAGGAATCTCTTTCAGAGCTTTAACGATCGCTTTCCTTGAAGTGGCATCCATGTCTGAATTAATAACCTGCTGTGTAAGGTGCGTAACCTCATCTTTTTCTTCACGAGGTATACGGGCAATAACTTTCATTATCCGAACCCTGTCAAAAGCTCCCATTGCCGGTGTGAACAGAGGAAGAACGTTCTTAACCACTTCTTTTCTTTCGTGAGCAGGAATTTTTGTCAGAGCTGTAACGATTTCTGTATTTGAATCGGCCTCCACGTTTGGATTAATAACCTGCTGTGCAAGATGCGTAACCTCATCTTTTTCCTTATCCGGTATAAGGGCAACAACTCGGATCATCCAAGCCGCACCAGAAACTCCCATTCCTGGTGTGAACAGAGGAATAGCGTATCTTAACACTTCATTTCTTTGATAAGCAGGAACCTCAACCAGAGCTTTAACGATCGCCCTCTTTGAACTGTCCTTCATGTTTTGATTAATAATCTGCTGTGCAAGATGCACAACCTCCTCTTTTTCGTTATCAGCTAGATTCATACTGGCAATAATTTCGTAAAGTTCAAGGCCTTGTGGCCTACCAAATCCTACCTGTTGCATAAAATATTTAAACTCCTTTTTGCTTTGCAGAACCGTTATACCGAAATAAGCTGAAAAAAATGAGTTTGTCGGCTCTTTCTATGCTCTTCAACATAGTCCGCTCTTTGATTGGCAGGAACACGGGTCAAGACGTGTATGATCATCATTATCTTGGAAACATCCATATCAGAATCAATCAGCTGAGGAGCGTGCTCCATGACGCCCTCTCTTTCATCATAGGGAACATCAATCACAGCTTGAAGGATCCGTATCCTTGAAACCCTATCCATATCTGGATTCATAACCTTCAAGGCAAGGGAAACAGTGTTTTTGTGAACAGGAGCAGGCATACAAGCAACGCTATGGATCATGCCAACCCTTTCAAAACATTCCATTTTCGATGTCATCAGAAGAACAGAGTTTCCAACCACTTCAACTCTTTTCCAAACAGGAACATCGATCACAGCTTGAACGATCTCCATCCTTGAAGGCTCATCCATCTCTGGAGTAGCAGCGTACGAGGCAGGACTCATGACAACATCTCTTTCCTCATGAGATATAATGGCACTAAATTGAAACATTGTCCTCATTTGAAGACTTTTCATTTCCGGTTTGAAGAGAGGAGCGGCCTCCATAACCACTGCAACTCTTTGGTGGGCGGGAAGATCAACCAAAGCTTTAACGACCTCTCTCATTGAATCGGCATCCATGCTTCGATCAATAACGTGCTGTGCAAGCTCCATGACAACATCTTTTTCGTTATCAGGCAGATGCATCCCGGCAATCATTTCATGAATTGCCATTCTTTGTAGAGCATTAACGGCTATCCGTTGCATAAAATACTTAAACTCTTTTTTTCCGTTGCAGAACTATATACCGAAATGAGTTGAAAAAATTGAAAGATATAGGCTAGTCGCGATTGTTCAACCTCGAGGCTTTGGCGGCGTCCAAATTTCAATTTTTCAGTTCTCTTCGGTATAGATCCTTCCGTTTACAGGCAAGGAGTTTACACGATTTCATCAATTAGATTTATAAATTTATTTTTCGCGAAGGGGAAACCTTCGATCTGCTGTTTGGAACGTAGTGAAAGCCCTCGTGGTTGGATCTCATCCCCTCGTATTGAGATCGATTGTCCAACCCTCAGATCTTTCCAGGGGCTTTGGCGGGATCCAAAACCAATTTTTGCAGCTCATTTCGGTATATCTTCCGATCCTCCCCTGATTTTGCCGAAGCGGTTCGATAGCAGCTCATTCCCGTCCCTCCCTGCACTCTCGAACATAGTTAGCTCTTTGATCAGCAGGAAGACAGCTCAGCCTGTAAATGATCCTAGTTACCTCGAACATACCCGTGTCAGAATTAATTAGCTGCACCGCGGACCCCATGACATCCTCTACTTCCTCAGCAGAAACTTCAATCACAGCTTCAAGGATGATTATCTTTGCATATTTCCCCATATCCGGAGTCATAGCCTTTGACGCAAGGACAACAGCTCTTTCGTTAATAGGTCCAGGTATCCTGGCAACCCTATGGATCATGTCGATCCTTTCAAACCATTCCATTTTCGGTGTCATTAAAAGAACAACCGTCTTAATCACCTCAGCTCTTTTCCGGGCAAGAACACCCATCACGGCGTCAGCAATCTCTATCCTTGGAATCTTACCCATATTTGGAGTAATAACCTGCAAGGTAAGCTGTACGACAACACCTATTTCCTTATCAGGTATAGAGGCAACAAATTGAATGATATCAATCCTTTCAGGACAACCCATATCCGGCTTGAACAGAGAAACAGCGTTGTTAATCACTTCATCTCTTTTGTGAGCGGGAATACCTGCCACAACTTTAACCATCTCTTTCTTTTCAACGGCATTCATGTTTTCATTAATAACCTGTTTTACGAGATCGATGACACCATCTTTTTCTTTATCAGGTATACGGGCGGTAGCTTGAATCAGCTGAATTCTGTCAGAATCTCTCATGCCATCTGTGATCAGAAAAGCGGCGTTCGTAACCACTTCATTTATTTCGTGAGCCGGAATATCATTCACAGCTTTGAGGATCCTCTCTATCTCTGAAGGGTTCTTCATGCCATCAGTAATAATCTGAAGTGCAAGATCCATGATACTATCTTTCTCGCTATCAAGGGCCTGTATACGGGCCATCATCTCCGGAAGTTCTATCCTTTGCGGTCTATCAACTACTATCTTGTGCATAAATAAACTCCTTTTTGCTTTGTAGAACGGTTATAAAAAACTATTTTTATGGCCTTTAAGCTCATGATGTAATTTATACCGAAATGAGTTGAAAAATTGGGTTTGACGCCGGCAGCCTCTGACAACCTCTAGAGGTTGGACGATCACTCTCAATACGAGCAACGTTGGGATAAGACCCAACCCCGAGGCTTTGGTGGGGTCCAAATTCCAATTTTTCAGCTCCCTTCGGCATACTCCCCTTCTTCTGCAGCAACACGCTCGTTAACAGCTTCCCGGCTCTCCTTGCTCTTTCGGACATAGTTAGCTCTTTGATTGGCAGGAACACGGGTCAGGACGTGTATGATCATCATTATCTTGGAAACATCCATATCAGAATCAATCAACTGAGGAGCGTGCTCCATGACGCGCTCTCTTTCGTCAGCGGGGATATCAATCACAGCTTGAAGGATCCTTATCCTTGAAAGCCTACCCATATCTGGATTCATAGCCTTCAAGGCAAGGGAAACAGTTTTTCTGTGAACAGAAGTAGGCATACAAGCAACGCTATGGATCATGCCAGCTCTTTCAAAACATTCCATTTTCGATGTCATCAGAAGAACAGCGGTTCCAACGACTTCAACTCTTTTCCAAACAGGAACATCCATCACAGCTTGAACGATCTCCATCCTTGAAGGCTCATCCATACTTGGGGTAGCTGCCAGCGAGGCAAGATCCATGATAACACCTCTTTCCTCATGAGATATAATGGCACTAAGCTGAAATATAGTCCTTATTTGAGAACTTTTCATTTCCGGTATGAACAGAGGAGCAGCCTTGATAACCACCGCAACTCTTTCGTCAGCGGGAAGATCAACCAGAGCTTTAACGACCTCTCTCATTGAAGCCGCATCCATCCTTCTATCAATAACGCGCTGTGTAAGAATCATGATAACATTTTTTTCGTCATTAGGCAGAGGCATACCGAAAATCATTTCGCGAATTGCTATTCTTTGTGGTCTACTAATGGCTATCCTTTGCATAAAATACTTAAACTCTTTTTTGCATTGCAGAACTGCTATCGTATATACTGAAGTGGACTAAAAAATTGGTTTTGGACCGTCGCAAAAGTTCTCATGGTTGGATCTCCTCACAACGGTCCAAAACCAAATTTTCAGCTCATTGCGGTATAAATGAAAATCTGAGCGGCTTTTCCACCATGGATAGATCCTTCTTCTTACGAAGAAGCAGTTTAAATGATCTCATCAATTAAATTTATAAATTTATTTTTCAATAATGAAGAACCTTCGGTCTGCGGAACAGAATATACCGAAGTGAGCTGAAAATTTGATTTTAGACCGTCGCGAAAGTCCTCGCGGTTTGATCTTATCGCAATTAGCTCGTATTTTCTCAATACGAGCTAATTGCGATCGTCCAACCCCGAGTCTTTGGCGAGGTCTAAATCCAAATTTTCAGCTCACTTCGGTATAAAGTTATTTTCAAGGCAGAGATCATCCCGAATCATTTGGGTTGTTGATTTTTTCAGCTGAAGATTATAGATAAAGGTATGAAGCGGCGGTTCGGTTTTTTTCTTTTTAGTCTCACTCTTATGGGTCTCATTGCGGTTGTTTGTTATGTTTTTTTTCGACCAAGGCCGAGTCTTCATGAAATTGTTCTCTATGGAAATGTCGACGTGCGACAGGTTGATATCGGGTTTAGGGTGCCTGGTCTTATCACGACACTGATGTTTGAGGAGGGGGATCGGGTTGAAAAGGGGGCTTTAATGGCTGTGCTGGATAAAACTCCGTATGATAGTGAAGTGCACGAGGCGACAGCCGGTCTTGAAGCGATTAAAATAAATCTAAAAAATGCCGAAATTTTGCTCGAAAGAAGAGAAAAGCTAATCGGCATCGGTGGTGTCTCTCAAGAAGATTTAGATAATGCTCGAACCGAACGGGACCAGCTTCGTGCCAATCTTGCTCAGGCACGAGCATCCCTAAACGTTGCTCTTGATAGAATTGGTTTTACTCGGGCTTTTTGCCCTACAGAAGGGGTAATTTTAACGCGTATTCGAGAACCTGGCACCGTTGTGAATCCAGCCGATCCTGTCTACACTCTTTCTGTTACCTCTCCTGTTTGGATTCGCGCCTTCATCGATGAACCGAATTTAGGTAAAGTTTACTACGGTATGGAGGCTGAAATTCACACCGACGTTGAACATGGCCCCGTTTATACGGGGCATGTCGGTTTTATTTCTCCTATTGCCGAATTCACTCCAAAAACGGTGCAAACAACGGAATTGAGAACCGACCTCGTTTATCGACTGCGGGTGTATGCCGACAATCCTGACCGAGGACTAGTTCAAGGAATGCCCGTTACGGTTAAACTCAAATTACAACAATAGTGGAAGAAGAAAAAAAAGAGGACGAAGTTTTAGTTCGGGTTCAAAACCTTTCTAAGTCTTTCCCAGGTCAAAAACAAGCGGCCCTGCAAAAAATTAACGCAACCTTTTTTAAAGGAAAGATTGTTGGTGTTGTCGGCCCAGATGGAGCAGGGAAAACGACCTTTATGCGTCTTTTAGCAGGTCTTTTGAAACCTTCTGAAGGGGAAATTTCGGTTTGTGGTTATGACACGATCAAGAAGAGTGAATTTGTCCATTATTTGACGGGTTACATGCCGCAGCGATTTGGCCTTTATGAAGACCTCACGGTGTTGCAAAATCTTACTCTTTATGCTGATCTTAAAGGGGTTTTGGGAAAAGATCGAAAGGAGAGTTTTGAAAAAATTTTGCATTTTACCACGCTAGGCCCCTTTATTGATCGACTGGCTAAAGCTCTCTCGGGGGGGATGAAACAAAAATTAGGGTTAGGGTGTGCCATTATCAAAAGCCCCTCCCTACTCCTTCTTGATGAACCAAGCGTTGGGGTTGATCCGGTATCAAGGCGGGAGCTTTGGAAAATGGTCAATCATCTTGCTGAAGAGGGGATGGGTGTCGTCTGGAGCACCTCCTATTTAGACGAAGCTGAGCGATGTCAAGTGGTTATTTTATTGAATCAAGGGGAGGTCTGTTTTAATGGGGATCCAACACTTTTTACTGCAAAAGCAAAGGGGTTAGTTTTCAAGGTCTCCTCGATTAAAGAGGAAAAACGAAAACTTTTATTTCGAATTTTGAAAGAAGAGAATGTGATTGATGGAACCATTCAGGGGGATGATTTACGACTCATTTTTCGAGAAAAAAGTTCACGAGAAAAAAGATCAAAAGGGGTGAGCATTCCAGCTCGGTTTGAAGATGCCTATATGGTTTTTTTTGGTGGAGTTAACCGAGGGGAGAAGCCGATCTTAGCAGATAATGTTCCGATGGTTCATCGGGAACAGGAGGAGATGATCAAAGCAGAAAATCTTTCGAAAGTATTTGGAAAAACATTCATAGCTGCAGATCAAATTAACTTCGCTGTTAAAAAGGGGGAAATTTTTGGATTACTCGGCCCCAATGGATCGGGCAAATCGACGATTTTTAAAATGCTTTGTGGGTTGTTAAAACCAACAACAGGAAGGGGGTTTATTAACGGCAAGGACCTTCGAGAGGTCTCTGCAAGAGCACAAATTGGGTATATGGCTCAAAAATTTTCTCTCTACGATAATCTGAACGTGGGTCAAAATCTTATTTTTTTTTCCGGTATCTACGGCTTGAAGGGAGATCTGCAAAGAAAGAGTATCGATCAGATGATCGAAATTTTTAGTTTAAATCCCTATCTTTCTATGTTGTCAGGCGACCTTCCTCTGGGCATTAAACAACGGCTGGCTTTGGCCTGTGCTAACATGCATTATCCCAAGGTTTTATTTCTCGATGAGCCGACGTCGGGTGTTGATCCGATTACACGAAGAGAGTTTTGGACGCAAATGAACGGTCTCGTTGCGAAAGGGGTTACCATTATGGTAACAACTCATTTTATGGATGAAGCTGAGTATTGTGATCGGATTGCCCTCATCTATAGGGGAAAGATCATTCAGATGGATACACCGACCGATCTTAAAAAAAAGAGCCGATCAACCGATCATCCCAACCCCTCTCTAGAAGAAACCTTTATTCAATTGATAGAGAACTATGATAAAACCAATCGGTGATGTCCTTATAAAGGAGGCGAGGGGAGGGCGGCAACGGCGACTAAGGGCGTTAATTGTAAAAGAATTTTTTCAAATTATTAAGGACCCCAGTAGTTGGTTAATCTCCGTTTTTCTTCCTCTTTTACTCATATTTTTATATGCGTATGGGGTTTCTCTTGATCTAGATCATTTAAAGATTGGTCTCGTTTTAGAAGATACCTCCCCTAATGCACAAAGTTTAAGGGAGTCATTTACGAACTCACCCTATTTCGAAGCGAAGGTGGGGCGAGACAGGCGAGAATTTATTAACGAGTTGATTAAGGGATCAATCCGTGGGATTGTCATCATCCCTTCCTATTTTACACAATTCATTAACCGATCCGGAACCGTAGCACCTATCCAAGTCATTGCTGATGGAAGTGAAACGAACACAGCAAATTTCGTACAAAATTATGCTAGGGGAGCCTTTGAACAATGGCTTCTTGAAAGAAAAATAATCGACGGCCCCAACCCGTATTTGAAAAGCTCCTCTCTTGTTAGGGTGGAACCGCGATACTGGTACAATGAGACGCTTGAAAGTCGTTTTTTTCTTCTTTCGGGTTCGTTTGCCATTATCATGACTTTGACAGGAGCGCTTCTAACCGCCCTTGTTGTGGCTAAGGAGTGGGAAAGGGGTACCATGGAGATGATGATATCGACAACGGTAGGGATCTCAGAGCTTGTCTTCGGAAAAGTGATCCCTTATTTTGCACTTGGAATGCTGTCGATGCTCCTCTGCGTTTCTATCTCCACCCTTTTCTTTAACTTACCGTTGCGTGGTTCTTTCTTTCTCTTGATGTTTATCTCTGCCATCTTCCTTGTTACCTCGCTTTCTTTAGGGCTAATGATCTCTACTCTTCTTAAAAATCAGATTGCTGCCTATCAACTGACGGTAATTGTTGCCTACTTCCCTGCCTATATTTTGTCTGGTTTTTTATTTGAAATCAGTAGTATGCCTCATTGGGTTCGGGTACTGACCCATTTCATGCCTGCTAAGTACTTCGTGGAAAGTTTGCAGGCCCTTTTTCTTGTGGGGAATGTTTGGAGACTGGTTTTAATTAACATGATCCCAATGATCATCATCGCCTTAATCTTCTTTGGCATCACCTTTTTAAAGACAGCTAAAAGGTTAGATTAAGATGCGTTATCAACATATCATCACGCTCATCTGGAAAGAACTTTTAATGGTTCTGCAAGATTCAAAAATTCGAATTTCTATTTTAGTTCCCCCTGTCATTCAGCTTGTCATTTTCACCTTTGCAGCCACCCTTGATGTGAAAAATGTTCCGATAGGGGTTCTTAACCGGGACAACGGAGAGCAGGGAATCGAGCTGACAGAGCGTTTCTATGGAACAAAGGTTTTTGGATCGGTCGCTTTTTTAAAAGGGGTTGAAGAGATGAACCCTTTTATGGATCTTCAAAAAGGCGTTATGGTTGTCTCCATAGATGAACAATTTTCAAGAAATCTCGATGCGGGATATCCCGCAACCGTACAACTGATTTTAGATGGAAGGAAATCAAACACCGCGCAAATTGTAGCGGGATACACTCAATCCATTATAGAGCAGTTCAACGATGACTTCATTGCAAAACGAGGATGGGCTCAGAAGAGTTATCCAAAAACCGTTATTATCCCTCGCATCTGGTTTAATCCCAACACTCTTTATTATTGGTATAATATCCCCTGTTTGGTTTGTCTTTTATCGATGCTCACCTGTCTCGTTGTTACGACTCAATCGGTTGCTCGTGAAAGAGAGCTCGGAACCTTTGATCAACTCCTCGTCTCTCCATTAACTTCTTTTGAAATTGTTATTGGCAAACTGATTCCTGGAGTGATTATCGGCCTCTTTGAGGGGCTTTTTATGTTTTTCGTTGGCGTTTTTGCCTTGGGCGTCCCTTTTACAGGCTCTTTCCTTCTTTTCTTTCTGAGTTTATTGGTTTTTGTCGCCTCTATCAGTGGCATTGGGTTATTTATCTCCTCCCTTTCGATGACACAACAACAGGCGATGTTGGGAACCTTTACTTTTATGCTCCCAGCGGTCCTTCTCTCTGGCTTTGCAACCCCTATTGAAAATATGCCATCATGGCTACAACCCCTGACCAATCTTATTCCTTTAAAATATATGATCATCATTTCAAAAGGGCTTTTTTTAAAGGCAATGCCAGCTTACATCGTTTTCGGCAATCTCTGGCCTCTTTTGTTGATAGGTCTCTTTAATATTGTAGGGTCGGGTTTGTTTTTTCATAAGAGGCTCGAATGAAAAAATGTTTTTGTGTTTTTCTTTGGCTGTTGGCGGGGTGCACGGTAGGTCCCCAGTACAAGCCACCAGAAAATACCGTCACCGATGAGTGGTCTTCGATAGGGGGGGCGGCCGTTTCAACCGATGAGCTGCTCGTTGACTGGTGGAAAATTTTTAAAGATCCGATCCTCGACAGCTATATGGAACAAGCCGCTCTCCATAATAACGATATCCTTTCCGCTGAAGCCAATATCTTACAAGCAAGAGCGATGCGAAAGATTAAAGCTTCCTCATTTTATCCGCATATCGACGCTGATGTAAATGGGACTAAGACGTATTTTAGTAAAAACGGTCCCATTTTTTATGAAACAGTTCAAGGTGTTTCTTCTCCCACAACAGGACTCCCTTTTGGGGTTGAAATACCCCAGATCCAAAATTTATTTAATGCCCTTTTTGATGCCTCATGGGAAATTGACCTTTTTGGAAAAACCCGCCGTCATGTTGAGGCGGCTCAAGCCTTGATTGAAAGCGCCATCGCTCAAAGGGATGATACGCTTATTTCAATTATGGCTGAAATCGCTCGCAACTACATAGAGGTAAGAAGCTTTCAGAGAAAAGAGGAGCTTGTTAAGGAGAACATAACGATTCTAAAGAAAAAAGCCTCGATCATAAAAAAACAACTCGAAGCAGGGTATGTAAATCAGTTAGATAAAGAAAAGATTCAGGCCATGTTAGCAGACGAGGAAGCGCTTCTTCCTGATATAGAAGCCGAAATTTATCGTGGAATCTATCTTTTATCGATCCTCATTGGCCGTCCTCCCGAAGCACTCATCGAAGAGCTAAGCCCTCATCAATCGCTGCCCAACATTCCCAAAATGATTGGAATTGGAGTTCGATCGGAGTTGCTTCGACGACGCCCCGACATCCGACAGTCAGAGCGACAGCTTGCCGCTGCCACTGCCAACATTGGGGTTGCAATAGCCTCATTTTTTCCCTCTCTTACCCTTTTGGGTGATGGAGGATTTCAGTCACTTAAAATCGGCAACCTTTTCACTTCGATGAGTAAAACGGGGGCTCTTGGAGGCGACCTTACTCTTCCTATTTTTCGTGGGGGTCATTTGTTTGGTAATTTAAGATCTAGCCAATCGGCCGCTTATATGGCCACCTATCAGTATCAGCAAACCGTTTTAAAGGCGTTACAGGAGGCGGAAAGTGCCCTGATCGGTTATCGAGAAGCCATAAAGACAGCCTCTCATTATCAAACAGCTCGTTATCGAAATCAAAATCTTGTCATGCTTAGTGAGGAACGGTATGAAAAAGGAGTTTCTCCTTTAATGGAGGTACTCGATAGGGAGAGAGAGCTCCTTCTTTCGGAACAAACTTTGCTCAACAGTGATACGATGACGTTAATTAACCTTATCACCCTGTATAAGACATTAGGAGGGGGCTGGGAAGTTTCATCAGAGTTGGATTGACAAATAAGCGATAGAGTTTTTATGGTGAAATTTTAACCTTACTAAGGAGAAAAAATGGAAGACATAGGCTATTTGGGCGCTATCTTTGGCCCCTTCATGACCATCATTGGAGCTTGGATGTTGCTGTATTCGGAAACCCTCGTCACGATATGGCGGGCGGTTAAGAATTCTCCGGCACTTTTGTATTACAGCTCAATTTTAAACCTTTTGCTAGGCCTTATCTTGATGAGTTTATACGCTCTCTGGGACTGGAACCTCTGCGTTACCATCACCCTACTGGGATGGGCTATGACCATAAGGGGCGCTATGGGGTTATTTCTTCCCCAAATGTTCATGAAGCTCTGTTTGGGAAACCCCAAATTTGCAAAATTTTCCGGCTTTATCCCTCTTGTTTGGGGTTTAGCTCTTTTATGGATTGGCTTTTTTATATCATGACAAAGAGAGAACCTCTGTCAGGGACTCTTTTTTTAATTGCAACATGAGCAGGCGGTCGAAGCCAACGGCCACCCCGCACGATTCGGGAACCCCTTCTTCAAGAGCAGAAAGGAATTTTTCATCCAAGGGAAGCTCGGTTTTCCCCAGCTGTCTCCTCTTTAGGTTAGTTTCTTCAAAACGACGACGATGTTCTAACGGATCGGTCAGCTCTTGAAAACCATTTGCAAGCTCCACTCCATTGAAATAAATCTCAAATCGGTTAGCCGTTGACTCCCGATCCTGTCGATTAATCGTTGAAAGAGCGGCTTGAAAGGGGGGAAAATCACGAATGATATTGAGTCCCACAAGCTTAGGCTCAATAAAAAACCCCATGATGAAATCGAGATACTCCTCTTTATTCCATGAAGAACACGGGTCGTGAGGAGTCGGAAGGTTTTCTCTTTGTACCAGTTTTTTTAGATCGGTTAGGGTCGCTTTTCGATAATCGATATCCGTGAAAGTTTGAAATGCCTCTGCATAGGTATAGGTTGCTTTCAATTTTTCATCGATAAACAGGGCAATAAGATCGATTGTTTCATGAATGAGACTTTCAAGAGAGATTCCAACCCGATACCATTCGATCATCATAAATTCTGGATGGTGATACCGCCCTATTTTATCAGCGCGGAAGACATGGGATAGTTGATAAATGTCACCACTTCCTTGGGCTAAAAGCCGCTTCATTCCATATTCAGCAGAAGTATGGAGATAACCGGTTGTTCCATCCTCAAGAAGAACCGTCATAACCTCAAGGTGAAGATCGATGGGGGCAGTAGAGGATAAGATCGGCGTATCAACCTCCATCACATTACGTTTAAAAAAAAACCTCCTAACCGCAGCAAGCATAGCCGCTCGTTGTCGTAGTCTAGACTCGAGAGACATATTCCCCTGTTCGTGTATCAATTTTGATCTTTTCCCCCTCCTCGATAAAAATGGGAACCTGAACCTTGGCCCCACTTTCGGTAATCGCCGCCTTTAAGACACGGCCAGAACTATCTCCACGAATACCAGGAGCCGTTTCACTAATTTTCATCTCCATAAAAATAGGCGGAATCACCTCTATGACCTCTCCCTTATAAAAAATAAGCGAATAGGTAATCTCCTCCATGAGCCACTGTTGTCGGCTTTCAATCACTTTTAAAGGAACATAAGTTTGTTCGAATGATTCCTCATCCATAAAGACGGCGTTTTCAATGTCGGTGTAAAGGAGACGCATTCGGGTCTCAACGACATCTGCAGCATCAATTTTTTCACCCGACTTGAATGTTTTTTCTATAACGCGTCCCGTCTTTAGGTGTTTAAGCTTAACGCGACAAAACGCCTGTCCTTTTCCTGGGTTGACATATTCCGTTGAAACAACCGTATACGGCTCCCTATCGACCTCAACTTTGAAGCCCGCCTTCAATTCATTCGTGTTAATTTTTGACATATACCGAAGTGACCTAAAAAAATTTGGGCCGTCACGAAGGCTTTCGCGGCGTCCAAAACCAAGTTTTCAGCTCACTTCGGTATAATATTAAAAAGTCCAACAAAAGCTAGCAACACCGGAGGAAAATTTTGGGGAGTTCCTTCCCCAAGCGGCAAACCAATATCCACCAACGAAACCAAAATTTTCATTCAAATTATACTCTATTCCAGGCGCTAAACTCAACTGATCGAGATAAGGGATTCCCACGTGATTGGGTCGTCCCGACGCTGAGATCCCGGGGTTGCCAGAAAAGGTAGTTTTCTGCAAATAAAAGTAGATGACATCAAGAGTTAGAACCCAGGGTTGATTCAGACTAAACTGCCATCCAAAATCAAAAGAGACCCCGTTCCCCAAACGAATTTTTCCGCGAGTCCCGTTTCCTCCTCCATAAAGGGTTTCTCCACTTATTTTAGATGTCGCAGGAATGTTCCAACGAGAGGAGAGACGAAAATTCATCGGGTGCATTAAAAGCCACCAAACAGTCTTTGAAAGAGAGAGGATAGCGGTTGTTTGATAGACACCGATCCCCGACGCATCGACATCCTTTTTTTTGGGATCTAAATGTTGATAGTTTCCTGTTGGGAAAAGTTCCTGTAGACTCAGCTTAATCGCCGGCGTATGAGGGGTTTCTTTAAGCAGCCTAAATCCAAGAGTTACCAACGAATCCCCCAAGTTAAGCGCCGCATACTGAGCGTTACTATTTCGAAGCCCTTTTACAACAAAAATAACATCCATCCAATCAAAAATTCCAGTCTGAATATTTAACGAAAAAAGAAGTTGGTTAAATCGAGGTATCGTACGCGCTTTTCCACTTTGATCAAAGATAGCATGAGAAGTTGTGATAAAAAAATAGGGTTGCAAATTCACCTTCCCTGGGGGAATGAGGTAGGCGGAAGGGGTTAATAAAGGACCTGTATACCATGGGTTAAAAATCCCCTCAGCCGTTTCGAAGCGGGCCTCAAGATAATCGACGTGACGCTGAATCGCCTCAGGGGATGCCGGAAAATCTCTTAGCCCATAGAGGGTCGAATTCAACATCAAGAAGGATGAGCCGATCAAAACACCCAACCCAGCGATGCGGCGTCCAAATCCCAATTTTTCAGCCCACTCCGGTATACTTCTAACTTGTTCGAGTAAAAAAATCACTTCGCTGCACCTAAAGCTGAGCCGAAGATAAGCCGTTTCATAAAAAATTTAAAGATTTAAAATTTTAGTTTTTGAAAACCGGTTTTTTTGATAACCTCCCGCGCCTAATGAGTATCGAATTGTTAAAATAGGTTTATGATGACCGCTCCCATTACCTCTCAACAAACCATCTATTCCTGCCTCGCTGCCCCCGTTGCCTCAGGTGCTTCGATGGGCCGCCCCCTTCAGATTTCTCCTTCTTATCAGAAAGATTTAGAAAATGCTCTCTACATTGCCCTTCTTGAAGTTACAGAAGGTAAAGAGAGGGTTCTGCATAAGGATACAACCCGTTTAAGGGGTCATCAAGCTGATCTCGTTTCTGATGAGCTTGAGGCTGGAACTTATTCAGGGGTCATGCCGAGACCAGACCGCGTTATTGATAGGATATACAGTTATCGGGGCGGAGCCGTTGTTGCTCAGGGGACCTTGCAAGATGAGATTTTTTGTAAAAATCCTTCCGAGGTAAGATCCGTGGCCGAGCGGGGCATGGGAAATCTCTGTTCACATTACAATGAGACAGGTGGAAAGCAATTGGAGTTGATGGATCTGCTAACGATTATGAATTTTGGTTATCGCACCCCCTCTTTTTCCGAGGTAAAACAAGCAGAGGAGTTGGGAGAGCCCCTTCCAACGTTTGATGAAGTCGTCACAGAGGGGAACAAAATTTATACAAAAGATTGTAAAGTAACGCAGGAGGAAAGCCCTCGTTGTGTTCTTACAGAGTACCGAAGTTCCCTTATCAAAGCTCTTTTTAATATAGGGGAGGCAATCACCATCTTTTTAAAGCCCGGAGAAAAACGGCCTGAGACAGCAGAAGCGTTAGAGAAGCTGTATAAAAAATTTGCCCTTGCTAACCGAGTCGGATTACGACCGATCATCGATAAAATGAGTCTAAATGAGTCGTTCCGTAAAGCGACTTCGTTTGAGGGGGCTTTTGAGGGGGTGCTCGATGAGTTTGGTAGATATGAAGAGGGGTCCGGAATTTATGCCTCTCTTCAAAATGAAGAAGGGAATGGGAAAGTTTGTCGCAAGGTAGTTCAACAGGTGCGGACGGAGGGAGTTCTTCCAGAGAAAGGTGGCGATAGAAGTCGGTTTTTAGGCGAGTTGAAAAAGGCTTTTAGTGGTATTGAGTTAGATCACCTTGCTCTGGAAGATAAAATTCTTGCTCTTCTTTGCGTTGAGAAATCACCATTTCTTTGCAACGACACCTATCGTAAAACACCGTTTGCTAAAACCGCAACAGCCCTTAGCCTTCCGATTTCAGTTCTTATGTGTGGATTAGAAGCAAAAATAAGGGAAACCACTTGGGACCGTTATATTGTTGCTGCCATACCGAAGAAGGGGAGTTTTGGGTCAGTAGCCGAAATGTTCGAATACCTCAAGCGTGTCACCGAAAAGGAACCATTGGTTCCATGAACCCCAATATACCGAAATGAGCTGAAAAATTGAGATCTGGACGTTGCGATAAGGTCCAACCTCTCATTTCGGCATAATTATTTTGTTATCTTGTAAAACCGTCTTTTATGTTACGCTAATCCCATTATATTTATGATTAATTTAGTTAAAAATGTTTCTAGTGATATCTCCTTTGTTCTATACAATACCTCACTTAGGGAGAAGGAGCGTGCTGTTGCCCAGGGAGAAAATACTGTTTATGCTGGTTGGTTTCGGTTAGTACAAGCCGCTCAAACCCATTTTTACACCTTCGATAAGGTAATCCCTCTGATTTCACACTATTCGATACGGTGTTACTCAAAGGGTTTTCTTTTTACTTCTGCTGCTCTCACGATGGGGCTTATCGGAACCTCTATGTTTCTTTCGGGAGTTATCCCTATCTGGCTTGAAAGAAAAATCAATGATCATGCAGGATCTTTTTTTCAATTTGCCATGATTGTACAGGCATTATTTATCACCTGCTTTGGATCCCCCTTAAGCGGGTCGATCGCGCTTACCTTTTTAGCCTATGAAGTTTTAAAAAAAAATCTTCACCTGATCCCCTCCAGATTTACAGGGGCTTGGGTAGAACAAAGGGGACTTCGTTTCCTTCGAGGTTTTTGCGGTATTCTATCACAGCGGGTATTCTTTAAAGTTATTGGAATCATCGATTTAACGAATTTCTTTTATCCGTCTCATAAAATTTATTATAAGATTCTTTTAAAAACGGATGACTTTATCTGTTCATTTTTCAACAAGATGAATAGGAGGGTGGGGATTAAAGGCTCTGAAAATGATTCTTTATCATTAAACCAACTAGCGCTCCCAGGAAGAGAGGGACCGTTTTCTTATCGACAGATTTTAGAGATCATAGAAACAACGGATAAAACCCTTACTCTCTCTTCTGCTCATTCCCTCAAAGGGATCCCTCTCCCGCCGTTATCTATCGATAAAAATTTTGAAAAGTTTAATGAAATTTTTGCTGCCGTATTGACGCCAGATAATCGCCATCTACTGTACCCTAGGTGCAAATCTGATTCGCGATTTAGATCTTTCCTTTTGAGATTAGATCCCGAAGAGGAGCGCTCTCTTAATGATTTCAAAACAATCTTTTTCTCCTTAACTGAAAACTTTTCAAAATCTTCAGAAGACGTGGCCGATAAGTTTTGGGAAAATCATTTTCAACGTATTCTCAAAAAGGTAGCCGATAAAAGTGGGGTCTCTGAGTCTGATTTTATATTGAATTGGTGTAAAGAACAGGCAACAGGACTGATTGATAGGCTGTGTCAAAAAAAATATTTTTTAGGAGATTTTTTAAGCTATGAGGATGATGGCAGCAAGGAACTATTTCAAAAAATATCTGAAAATTGTGGTAGAATTCTTTATTTTCTGGAAAGTCGAGAACTTCCGAAAGATAAGATAGCTTTTGAAGACTGTACTATTAGTCTTGCAATTAGGGTAGGAGAGTATTGTGCAGAAGGAGTCTATACCTATACGCAAGAGCTCGTCGACACTTATCTGTTGCCCAATATCCGCCTTAACCAATTAGAGAATCAATCGAGTTCTGAGCGTTTTGAAACGACTATTTATGACCACTTGGGTCTCCTTAGAAAGCAGACCGTTCAAGAGGTTTATCAAGAGTTCATGCTAATTAAAAATGAGGGTCAGGCGACACTTTTGGCTGAAGTTTCAAATAACCAAAGGAAAATGCCCCCCGCCACCCTAATTAACAGAATTCGGCAGAAAGCCCTGATGTTTTTTGCTCACCGTTGTATTCAGCCAAACGATATCCATACCTATAGTTTTATTGGTGGAACGCTTGCGACGGCCCTTCGGCCGGTTAACTCGCATGATTTCAGGCGTTTAAGCTTTTTTTCAATCCTTAGATTTTTTGGTATAATTGATAGTCTGTATAAGAAATACCAAGAAAAAATCTTTTCTTTTTTTGATTCATCTGAAGTCCGGGAGGGGTTGTTCAATTATGTAAACGAAAAGGTGATTCAGGGTAATCCTCTTTTATCCGAGGCTCAAAAAGAAGAAATCGTCGAAAAATTATCGGCCGACCGAGACAGTAAAAAGACATATAAACGGTTTGTAAATCTTGCCCTAGTTCAGCTGAAAATCATGCAATAAAGCACGACTCTTATCGGCTAGAGTACAGTCACAGGAAGAGGGCTTTTATACCGAAGTGAGCTGAAAGATTTGGTTTGGACCGTCGCGAAAGCTCTCGCGGTTGGATCTTGTTGCAACGTCGCTCGTATTGAGAAATACGGGCTAGTTGCAATCGTCCAACCCTCAGACCTTTGCAGGGGCTTTGGCGGGGTCCAAATCCAATTTTTCAAGCTGACTCGGGTATAGTTTTGAAAGAATGCTATTCCTACTGATATTTTTCGAATTTCGCATATTTTTCGATTTCACGAAGAAACTCGGCCCGATTTACAAGGAGGTTTTGATCACAAAACCGATTGGCAGCATCCCTGAGAGGCGCTAGCTGGTTGATAGCCTGATGAGCTTCCACATTGAAGAACATTTCCGTAGCTGCTCCTATCTCAATGTGGGTTTCTTTAATTAATTCAAAATCAACCTCAACTCCTGGAAACCGCCCTTGCAGCACGCGAACGATCAACCTCTGCACTTTCCCTGGATTGCAGACCCTACCTCCCATGTCATAAGAGTCTTCGAGTGCAAAAACGATACCTTCTTTTGCAAATGTCTGTTCAGGTTCCTTTAGCCCTGACGCAAAGATCCAAAGACGGCCGATCAGTTCTTCCCCTGATATTTTGAGACCCTTAATCGTAATGTTTTTTTTATCGAAAAGAGGTCCGAGATCGTTTTTATCGAAAGGTCCCTCAAGGGCGTGTTGGGCTAATTTTTTGTTTTTAGAATTCATTTCACGACCCTCCAGATAATGCGTGAACTCCCGCACCGCCCCGTTTATTGTATCTTTCGATATCTGATCTTGACATTTCCTAAGGAGCTCGATCGCAACTCTTACTCGTTGATCGCGATCGCCTTTGTGCACGTCAATACCCCGTTCTGCAACAACAAGAACCTCGTTAACCTGATGGGCATCCCTTTCCTCTCTGAGTCGTTCGACAAGGTTAGGTCTTTCATCAGCAGAAACCTCGGCCATGCTCTTGATTACCTTGACTCTCTCTCTAGCCTCCATTTGAAGGGTAAAGACCTGATGCGCGTGGTGCATGACGTTCTCTCTTTCCTGAGCGAGAAGAAGTCCTATCGCTCTAACCATAGCCATTTTTGGAAACAACCTCATATCTTCATTCATAGCCTTCAGTGCAAGGGCTACGACACGATCTTTTTCTTTAATAGGTATTTCAGCAATAACCTGAATCACGTAAACCCTCTCATAATATGTCATTACCGGTTTGATCAGAAGAAGAGCGTTTCTAATCAGTTCGCCTCTTTCCTGAAAGGGAATAACAATCAGAGCTTCGAGGATCTCCTTGATGCCAAATTCGTCCGTTTCCGGTTCGGTCAGCAACAGGGCCCCTCTAAAAACTTCCGCCCTCTCCGAAGCGGGAACACCAGCCAAGGTCGTGCGGAAAAACAATCTACCAAGATAAGAAGACGATCTACTAAGATAAACGAAAGCGTCGCTCACTCGATATTTAAGCAAGTCTACCTTCCTTTCCCAAAAAATACAGATCTTTCGAAAGAATTTATCCACTAACTTTACTATTATACGAATAATCGGTTCATAAACCTCTGTGATTCGTGGCACAACAAATTCTGTCTCTTGTCGCCTAACAGGCCTTATCTGTTGCATAAAATATTTAAAGTTTTTTTCATTTTATAAAAATTTTTACTATAGTTAAGTCGCGACATATTATCGTTTTTAATAATACAATGAAATTTTTAAATATTTTAATTGCTATCGCAACTATACCGAAAAGAGTTGAAAACTTGGTTTTGGACCCCGCCAAAGCCCCTGCAAAGGTCTGAGGGTTGGACGATCGCAACTAGCCCGTATTTCTCAATACGAGCGACGTTGCGATAAAATTTAACCGTAGGAGTTCTCCCAATGGCCTAAAATCCAATTTTTCAGCTCCCTTCGGTATATACGGTTACGTATCCGCCTCTCATTATGCTGAAGTTTGAGTTGACCACATTCTTTTTCCATTAAAAATTTCATGGTGCGATTATAGCCTTAATAGAAAATTTTTTGAATAAAAAATTTTCATTCAAGAAAAGACAGTTATAATTGTTTTTTATTTTGTATATAATACAACTTATGTTAATATATTTTCATTATATTTATGATTAATTTAGTTAAAACCGTGTCTAGTGATATCTCTTCTGTGCTATACAATACCTTGCTTAGGGAGAAAGAGCGTGCCGTTGCCCAGGGAGAAAACACGGCTTACGCTGGTTGTTTTCGGCTGGTACAAGCCGCCCAAACCCATCTTTACACCTTCGATAAGGTAATCCCTCTGATTTCACACTATTCGATACGGGCCTACTCAATGCCCCTTCTTTTTACTTCTGCAGTTCTCACGATGGGGCTCATTGGTACCTCTATGTTTTTTTCAGGAATTGTCCCTAACTGGGTTGAAAAAAAAATTAATGATCATGCTGGAACCTTTTTTCAAGTTGCCATGATCGTACAGGCGTTGTTTGTCACCTGCTTTGGATCACCCTTAAGCGGGTCGATCGCGCTTACCTTTTTAGCCTATGAAGTTTTAACAAAAAATCTTCATCTGATCCCTCACAGATTTACAGGGGGTTGGGTAGAACAAAGAGTGTTTCGTTTTGTTCGAAGTTTTTGCGGTATTCTATCACAGCAGATAAAATTTAAAGTTATTGGGATCATCGACTTAATAAATTTTTTTGATTATTCTAGTAAAATTTATCCCAAGATTTTTTTAAAATTTGAGGACTTTTGCTGTTCGAAATTCAATGAGATGAAACACCATCTGGGGAATGAACTCGAAGTGGGGGAGAGCTCTCCATTCGATCAAATGGGGGCTGAATTTCTTGCAAATCGTTTATCATTAAAACAGCTAGCGGCTCCAGGAAGGGAGGGGCCGTTTTCTTATCGACAGATTTTAGAGATCATGGAAGCAACCGATAAAACCTTTTCTCTCTCTTCTGCTCATTTCCCTAAAGGGACGGCTATTCCGCCGTTATTTATCGATAAAAATTTTGAGGAGTTTAATGCAATATTTGCAGCCGTACTGAGACCTGAGAATAGCGGTCTATTGTACCCCAGGTGCAAGTCTGATGCACGATTTAGATCTTTTCTTTTGAGATTAGATCCAGAAGAGGAGCGTTGTTTTAATGATTTCAAAAAAACTTTTTTCTCCTCAGACAAGAACCTCTCAAGCTCTTCAGAAGACGTGGCGGATAAGTTTTGGGAAGATCACTTTCAACGCATTCTCAAAAAGGTAGCCGATAAGAAAGGGGTCTCGGGCTCTGATTTTATATTGAATTGGTGTAAAGAGCAAGCTACGGGACTGGTTGATAGGCTATGTCAAAAAAAGGGTTTTCTAGGAGATTTTTTAAATGATGAGGATGGTCATAATAAAGAAGCATCTCAAAAAATATCTGAAAATTGTGGTAAAATTCTTCATTTTTTGAAAAGCCTAGAGCTTCCGAAAGATAAGATGGCTTATGAAGACTGTGTTATTAATCTTGCAACTAGAGTGGGAGAGTACTGTGCTGAAGGGGCCTATCTTTATACGCAAGAGCTCGTCGAGACTTATCTGCTGTCCGGTATCCGCCTTAACCAGTTACAAAATCAATCGAATGTTGACCGTTTTGAAACGACTATTTATGACCACCTGGTTCGTTTTAGAAAAGAGGCTATTCAAGAGGCTTATCAAAGCTTAACCTTGGCTGACAATAGTACCGGGCGGGCGATGCTTTTAGGTCAAGACCAAAAGAGGGTGGCCCCGCCCGGCCAGTTTAATAGAATTGTTCAGAAACCCCTCAGGTTTATTTCTCAGCATTTTGTTCAGACAAAGGATATCCATACATACAATTTTATTGCTGGAACGCTTGCGATCGCTTTCCGTTCGGGTAACTTGGGTGATTTCAGGTCTTTAGCTTTTTTTTTACAACTTAGAGCTATGGGTACAATTGACCATGTGTATCGAAAATACCAAGAAAGCATCTTTTCCTTTTTTGATTCACCCGAGGTACGAGAAGGGTTGTTCAGTTATGTAAACGAAAAGGTGATTCAGGGTAATCCTCTTTTATCCGAGGCTCAAAAAGAAGAAATAATGGAAAAATTATCGGCCGACAAAGATAGCGCAAAGACATATAAACGGTTCCTGAACCTCGCCCTCGTTCAGCTGAAAATCATGCAGTAGAGCACGGCCCTTATCGGCAGTATACCGAAGCGAGCTGAAAAATTGGGTTTATACCGAAATGAGCTGAAAACTTGGCTTTGGACCGTCGCGACAGTCCTCGCGGTTGGATCTTATCGCAACGTCGCTCGTATTGAGAAATACGGGCCAGTTGCGATCGTCCCAACCCTCAGACCTTTGCAGGGGCTTTGGCGGGGTCCAAAACCAAGTTTTCAGCTCATTTCGGTATAGGACTTGGCCAAGGAGTTGGCAGCGGTTGTCGTTTCTTTCCTCATCACACAATTGTTCAGTTCCTCTCTATGTAAATTTTTAATTTACTTCAATGTTAATTATAATTATTTTTTATTTTACAAAACCGCACTTTGTGTTAATTTATTTCATTATCTATGATGAATTTAGTTAAAAATGTTTCTAATGATACTTCCTTTGTTCTGTGTAATATTCTGTTTAGGGAGAAAGAACGCGCTGTTGCGCAGGGAGAAAATACGATTTATGCTGGTTTTTTTCGGTTAATACAAGCCGCTCAAACCCATTTTTACACTTTCGATAAGGTAATCCCTCTGATTTCACACTATTCGATACGGTATTACTCGAAGGCTTTTTTCTTTAGTTCTACGGCTCTCACGATGGGGCTTATTGGAACCTCTATGTTTCTTTCAGGAGTTATCCCTATCTGGGTTGAAAGAAAAATCAATGATCATGCTGGAACTTTTTTTCAAGTTGCCATGATCGTACAGGCCTTATTTATCACCTGCTTTGGATCCCCCTTAAGTGGGGGAATCGCACTTACCTTTTTGGCCTATGAAGTTTTAACAAAAAATCTCTCTCTGATTCCGTCGAGATTTAGAGGGTCTTGGGTAGAAGAAACAGCGATTAGTTCGCTTCGGATCTTTTGCAGTATGCTATCGCAGCGGCTATACCTGATCGGTATCGGGATCATTGATTTAATGATATTCCTTCGTTTATTTAATAAAATTTCTTGTCTGATTCTTTTAAAATGTGATGCCCTTTTTTGTTCGTTAGCAAACCTGTTTTACAGAAAGCTGAAGGGTGAAGGCTTTTTCAATTATTTATCATTAAACCAACTAGCGCTCCCGGGAAGAGAGTCCCCTTTTTCTTACCGACAGATTTTGGAGATCATGGAAACGAAGGATAAAAACCTCACTCTCTCTTCTGCTCATTTCGATAAAGGAATGTCCCTCCCACCGTTACCCATCGATAAAAATTTTGAGAAGTTTCATGAAATATTTGCAGCCGTATTGACACCCGAGAATCGTCGTCTATTGTACCCTAAGTGCAAGTGTGATGTCCGATTTAGATCTTTTCTTTTGCAATTAGCTCCTGAAGAAGATCGTTGTCTTAATGAGTTTAAAACAACTTTTTTCTCCTTAGATAAGAACCGTTCAAGCTCTGCTGAAGAGTTGGCGGATAAGTTTTGGGAACGCCACTTTCAACGTATTCTCAAAAAGGTAGCCGATAAGAAAGGGGTCTCTGAGTCTGATTTTATATTGAATTGGTGTAAAGAGCAGGCAGCAGGACTGGTTGATAAGCTATGTCAAAAAAAGGCTTTTTTAGGAAATTCTTTAAATGGTGAGGATGTTAGTAATAACAAAACATCTGCAAAAATATTTGAAAATTGTGGCAAAATTCTCCATTTTTTGAAAAGCCGAGAGCTTCCGAAAGATAAGATGGCTTTTGAAGACTGTACTATTAATGTTGCAATTAGAGTGGGAGAGTATTGTGCTGAAGGAGCCTATAACTATACAGAAGAGCTCGTTGATACTTATCTATTGCCCGAAATCCGCCTTAACCAGTTACAGAATCAATCGGATGTTGAGCGGTTTGAAACGACTATTTATGACAACCTCTCTCTTCTTAGAAAGCAGACGATTCAAGCTGTTTATCAAGAAGCCACCTTGTCTAACGAAGGAGGACGAGCCGCTCTTGCTGAAATTTTGGGAAACCAAAAGAAAATAGACTCTCTGATTAAAAGAATGGCTTGGAGAGCATTCGCCTTTATTGTTCAGCGTTGTATTCAGGCAAGGGATATCCATACCTACAATTTTATTGCCGGAACGCTTTCAATGGCTTTTCGTCCGCTTAACACGGGTGATTTTGAACGTTTCCTCGGTTTTATGGAATTTAGAGGTTTTGGGACCATTGATCGTCTCTACACGATATACCAAGAAAAAATTTTTTCCTTTTTCAATTCCCCTCAAGGACGAGAAGGGTTGTTTAGTTATGTATACGAAAAGGTGGTTCGGGACAATCCTCTTTTATCCGAGAATGAAAAAGACAAAATAGTGGAAAAATTGTCAACCGGCCAAAGTAGTCGAACGATATTTAAACGATTCCTAAATCTCGCCCTAGTTCAGCTGAAAATCATGAAGTAGAGCATGACTCTTATCAGCTCATTTCGGTATATAACCTTTCCTCCTCTGCTTGAATGGTCGTGTCTTCAACTTTTTTAAATAAGGGGTACGGCTGAGGAAGTGGTTCCGTTGTGACGGCTTCGTTCCCCATCACGGCATCCCAATTTTGCTCCGCAAGGAGGGTCGTGTTCCCGATCATCTCCCAAACCGATTGAGCGGTCTCCGGAATAATAGGAGATGAGACTAGGGCTAACATTTTTAACCCCTGAAAACAGCAGAAGAGGGTCGTTTCTGCCGCTGTAGGTGATTCTTTGATCGTCACCCATGGCTTTTTTTTATCGAAATAGACGTTACCTGTTTGTGCAATCTCCATGATTAAGGAGGCAGCACGCCTTAAGTGGAAATATTGATAGGCATTCCTTACTTCTTCCACCAGCTGTTGCAACTTCAATAAAAAATCTTGATCCAACGAATCGAAATTTCCTTTTTTAGGGGCTTTACCCTGAAAATATCGGTGAAGAAAAAGAACGATCCGATTAACGAGATTCCCGTATTTTTTCAAAAGTTCGGAATTACACCGTAACTGAAAATCTTTCCAAGTAAACTCGGCATCATGACTTTCTGGCTCATTTGCAGCAAGGGTATACCGAATTTGATCTGTCGTAAAAAGGGTGTAGAACTCAGCTAAATTGATACTCCACCCCTCAGACTTGCTAAATTTTTGCCCTTCAAGATTTAAAAATTCGTTAGCGGAGAGGTGATCGACAAGCTTATAAGGTTGATTTTGTCCCATAATCATACACGGGAAAAAAATGGCATGAAAGGGGATGTTATCTTTCCCTATAAACTGAACATAGGTGGTTTTTGGATCAAGCCAAAATTCCTTCCACCGTTCCTCATCTCCCTGAATCTGCGCCCACTCTTTTGTCGCTGAAATGTACCCTATGGGTGCATCGAACCAAACATAAAGGACTTTCCCTTCGGTTCCGGGAAGAGGAACAGGGACTCCCCATACCTCGTCTCGCGTAATGGCTCGTGGTTTCAAATCATCGATATAAGCCTGAGAAAAATTAATCACATTCGACTTCCAATTTTTATCGATAAACCATGTTTTTAGCCTCTCTTTGAAAAAATCAAATCTTAAAAACCAGTGGTTTGTTTTTTTCAAGACTAAAGGAGAGCCGGTAATTTTAGAGCAAGGCTCTTTTAAATCGATTGCCTCATAATTAGCGCCACATTTTTGACATTCATCACCACGGGCTTGAGAGAAGTTGCATCGGGGACAGGTTCCCATGACATACCGATCTGCTAAAAACCGGTTCTCTGCAGAAGAAAAAAGTTGCTCAGTAGTTTTCTCTTCAATATACCCATTCGCTAACAAATCACTAAAAAACTGCTGTACAACCGGTATATGACCTTTCCAGGAGGTTCTTGAAAAGTGATCAAAAGAGATATTCATTTGGGTAAACAGCTCTCGATTGAGTCGATGATAAAGATCGACCTGCTCCTGGGGGGTCCTTTTTGCTAATTCGGCACTAAGCGTTATGGCAACGCCATACTCATCCGACCCACAAATATAGAGAACCTCGCTCCCCTGAAGTCGCTCAAAGCGAGCATAACAGTCAGCGGGCAAATATGCCCCAGCAAGATGTCCAAAATGAAGTTCCCCATTAGCATACGGCAGCGCTGCCGTAATTAGAACCTTTTTCCTCATAAAGAAGGGTTTTCATCGCCTTTCTCAAGCATGGAGAGCTCCTCAATGCTAAATAATGAGGGGTTTCTTTGAATATCTCTGAGCAAGGTGGGGATGTTGACTTCGTGACCCGCTCGAATTAAGTATCGGGCTGCATCGATTGCAAAATGGGCTAATGCAAAATTATCCTTAAAATGCTTTTTTAAGGCTTCATTCGTAAGTTGGTCTTGATAGATCATTTTAATTTCTCCTAATTTTATGCTCTTCAGCAACGACAATACTCTTTAAAACATGATAGGCCAACGCGAGATCATCATTGACAATACGGTAGTCATAATGAGACAACATTTCAATTTCTTGAGACGCCCAGGCTAGCCTTTTTTCCGTGTGTTGAAGTGTCTCTGTTTCTCGTTTTATAAGCCTTTTTTTCAGCTCAGCAAAAGAGGGAGGGGTAATAAAAATAAAAATCGCCTTCAAACTCTCCTTAATTTGAAGGGCCCCCTGCGTATCGATAACAAGAACAACATGTTTTCCTTTCTTTCGTTGTTCTAAAACGGTCTCCTTAGAGGTTCCATAATATTCTCCAAAAACTTGAGCATGCTCAAAAAAATCATTGTGAAGCAGCTTTTTTTCAAACGCTTCCTTCGTCAAAAAATAATAGTCTTCCCCTTCTTTCTCGCCAGGACGAGGAGTCCTCGTTGTATACGAAACATTCCTTACAATTGAAGGAAACTCAGCCGTAAGCATATTAACAAGGGTCGTTTTCCCTGTCCCTGCAGGAGCACTGATCACAAAAATCAAACCATGGTCATGGGTATCCATTTTTATGAATCACTTAAAAAGTTAGGTTGAGTACAGCGACGTACAGGAGCATAACTTCTTCGATGAATAGGGGAGGGGCCTCGTTGTTGTAAAATATGAAGGTGTTTTGGCGTTGGGTACCCCTTATGTCTTGAAAATTCGTATTCGGGCCACTGTTGATCATACTCAAGCATCATACCATCGCGGGTTACTTTTGCCAAAATCGCGGCAACCATGATAGAGTGAGAGACGGTGTCCCCCTTTATAATGGTTTCGCAGGGAATGTGATTCAAAGGTTTTTGGGTTCCATCAACTAAAATGTAGTCGGGTTGCGGATTAAGCTGGGCAACAGCAAGAGCCATTGCTTTCAGTGTCGCCCTTAAAATATTCAGTTGGTCAATCGTCGACGCTTCAACCACTGCTATTCCAGATAAAATCCGAGAATCTTCCTTAATCTTTTGATAAAAATATTCTCGCCGTTCTGGGGATAACCTCTTGCTGTCATCAATACCTTCAAGAAAAAAATTCTCAGGAAGAATACAAGCCGCAGCAACAACGGGACCCGCCAAAGGACCCCGCCCGGCTTCATCTATTCCAGCTACTGACGTGTATCCCCTATCTCTAGCCCGATTTTCATAAAAAGCTAAAACTTCATGAGATCGGTTCATCAACAGAGGTAATTTTTTCTTGAAGCGATTTTTTTTTACCCCCAATCTGTTCTCTAACCTTCGCAGCTTTGCCCGATGTTCCTCGTAAATAATAGAGTTTACTTTTACGAACCCTCCCTCGTTTAAGCACCTCCATCTTGGCTATCTGAGGGCTATGAAGGAGGAAAACCTTTTCCATTCCCGAACCATGAGAGACTCGGTAAAGGCTCACCGTTGTAGAAAGACCTCTCCCTTTTTTAGCAATTAAAGTCCCCGTGAAGGTCTGAATACGCTCTTTTTCGCCTTCAACAATACGATTGTGAACGCAGAGAGTATCTCCCACACGAAATAAAGGAAGGTCCTTCCTAAGAAACTCCTCTTCAATCTCTTGCATTGCTTTAGTTTGTTTCATTTTTACTCCCTTTTGAAATCTTTCGTCGTAAATGGTTCCGATAAAGTTCTGGCCGGACTCGGGCTGTTTTATCCAACGCCCTTGCTTTACCCCACATTTCAATGGCACCATGGTGCCCCGTCATCAATACTTCCGGAACGGGACTATCTTCAAAGACCCTGGGGCGTGTGTAGTGAGGCGTGTCAAACACCCCGTTCTGAAAAGAATCTTGATACGCCGCCTTCTCGTTTCCTAAAACCCCTGGGATAAAGCGTGCAACGGCATCGATGAGAACAATCGCTGCAATACACCCATTCGTTAAGACAAAGTTACCAATACTAAGTTCTTCATCAACCTCTTTTTCGACAATTCTCTCGTCAATCCCTTCGTAATGACCACACAACAAGATAAGGTGCTCTTTTTTTGCCAACGCCTCCGCTCGCGTCGAAGTAAAAAGCTTTCCTTGAGGAGAAAGGTAAATAACGTGGGAGCCTTTATTTTTAACACTACGAATCGCACTACAGACGGGCTGTGCCATTAAAACCATGCCAGGACCCCCTCCGTAGGGACGACCATCTACTTTTTTGTGTTTATCAGTACTGAAATCTCGAATATTGATAAAATGAAAACTCAAAAGTTGCCGCTCCTGAGCACGCTTAAGAAGGCTAACTCGAAAAGGACTGTCAAAATATTCAGGGAAAAGGGAGAGAATATCAAACCGCATTTCCACGCCTAGCAACCAATTTTTTTCTCAACTCACGACGCTTCTTTGCTCGCTTGAGACGAGTCGCAGCTTTTCGATCCTTCATCTCCTGAATCACCTCAGGAGCTACCCCTTTTGCAAGTTGCTCCGCTTTATCGCTAATCTGAGCCCCCTTACTAATCCAGTAGGCAAGTCGTTCAGGGATCAATTGCAAATTATTTTTAGCAGAATGCGGATCATACGACCCAACTGCCTCTAGATACTTTCCATCTCGAGGATTGCGGCTATCGGTCACAACGAGACGAAAAGTACGTCGATTTTTACGACCTTGTTGTCGCATACGAATCACAAGTGCCATGTCATTCACTCCGTTTTATATGTCTAATTTTTTAGAAAAAAAGTCATGCCCCTTCAACGACTTTTTAGGAAATTTCTTCAACTCCCCCTTCATACGTTTAAATTCTTTAATCAGACGATTTACATTATCTAAAGAATTCCCACTTCCCTTTGCCAGCCTCCATCGATGTGAGGGGATTAAATCGATGTTTTCTCCTCTTTCCTTAGGTGTCATCGATAGGATAATCGACTCGGCGATCTTAAGCTCTCTTTCAGATTTGTCAAAATCAGAAAAATTCGATGAAAGAGAACCAGGAAGCATTTGCATAATCCCCTTCAATGACCCCATCCGTTTAATGGCTTTGATTTGCTGCAAATAATCATCATAAGTAAAAGCCGCCTTTTTAAGCTTTTTTTCAAGCTTCTCAGCTTCCGCCTCCTGAAACTCTTCTTTTGCCTTTCTTACAAAATTGACGATATCTCCCATTCCAAGAATGCGATCCGCCATTGATCGAGGGTTGAAAGGTCTTAAATCTTCAATTTTCTCTCCAAACCCCTCAAATTTAAGCGGTTTCTTCGTCACTTCTCGAATCGAAATCGCAGCACCCGCCCGAGCACTTCCGTCTAACAGAGTCAAAATAACTCCCGTTATGCTGACCCTTCTATCAAACTCAAGGGCCGTATTAACAGCATCCTGCCCTGTCGTACTGTTGGCAACAAAAAGGACTTCCTGAGGAGAAAGAACCGCTTTAATTTGAACAAGCTGCCCCATAAGCTCGTCATCAATGTGTTGTCGCCCAGCTACGTCGGCGATAATGACGTCAAACTGTTCAAGAGAGGCCTTTTTATAAGCTTCCTGAGCAACTCGGATCGGATTGCTCTCCCCTTCTGGACTAAAAACAAAAATCCCAGCCGGTCCACAAAGGTATTTTAACTGCTCCACCGCCGCAGGACGATAAAGATCACAGGCAGCCACCAATACTTTTTTTTTAAAATTTTTTTGTAACAGATAGGCAAGCTTAGCGGCTGTTGTCGTCTTGCCTGACCCCTGAAGACCACAAAGCAAAATGACCGACGGATTGTTATTGAGGGAGAGAGGCACCTCTTCAACACCCATCAAAGTGATGAGTTCCTCATGAATAATATTGATAAATTGATCCCCGGCAGAGGGAGCCGAAGAACCAACCTTAATCCGGGAGCTCCCTAACGCCTTCTCCTTAACCCTAGCAACAAAGGCTGTGGCAACCGAGTAATTGACATCGGCATCAAGCAGGGAAAGTTGAACCTGTCGAACCGCTTCGGCAATATTCTTTTCCGTCAGCTCCCGATGCCCAACTAATAAATGCTTGAACTTTTTCGTTAATTCGGCAAACATAGCGAGATCTTATTATAAAACCCATTCAAATTCAAGCTCATATTTTCAAGGTCTCTATACGGGCTATACCGAAGCGAGCTGAAAAATTGGGCTTTGGCGGCGTCCAAATTCCAATTTTTCAGCTCGCTTCGGGACTAAGCACATTCGGTGTCGGGAGACAATAAAAAATTCCGATACCAGTCATAATCTAAATCAAGAGAGGTATCGTTTTTAGCCATTTCATCGATAAAGAGAAGAAGACTCTCGGTTTTCGAGGAGGAAGGGAGCTCAAACTCTTCATCAATCAGTTTTTTATCTTGAATTGGAGGGGGAGAGAAAAAAATAGATTCACTTTCAGCCATGTTTTTTCTTTTTGCTACCTCAAAATAAAGGATTTTTTGAAGCGTATCAAAATGAGAAACCGTTTTTGTCGTTTCCTGTAGATCGATCTCTGAAAGACACTTTCTAAGTTTACTCCTTTCATTTTCTATCTGGCTGTCATAAAACCGCTTAACTATATTGGTAAAGGCCTCATAGGCGCAACGAACTTGGTGTTGTTTTTCTAAATCGCCACCTGAATACTTATCACCCCCTTGCTCAAGGGCAAGTTTAGCTAAGTAAAGACAAGAAGACTTTTGCTTTTCTATCATTGAAACCGTTTTCTCTGATTTATAGGTAAAACGGTTTCTAACTTGTTCGTATTGTTCATGAAGTTCCTTTAGATACCGAATCCATGAACTGTGATAAAAAGAGCGGGACAGATATTTATGAGGCATCTCTCCTTCATAGGCTGTTTGGATGTATTGATCAGAAAAAGGATTATCCTTACAGAATTCACGAACCCACTCTTGTTTTGATTGATCCGACGAACACCGTTCTCCTTCATTGATAAGCCTTTTGCAAAAATAGAGTAGATACTCTTCATGAAGTGAGGGAATCTCAAATGGTTTAACCATGCCATTTTTCCCTAACATTTTTTCATGAATGTAAACAAACCCACCCGGACTATACGCCCTTGACCGTGCTTCCAATATCTTTTTCGCTGGGTCGATAGCCCACCCCGATTTCTGATAAGAAGCCTTTCTACCCTCTTTCAAAGAAAAAATGAGAAAGCCAGAGAAAGCTATCGAGGTCACGACAAGAACCGCTGCAAGCCAAGGAGCGGGATAAATAGAGGAAACAACAAGACCGACTACCGAAGCAGCAAGACAAACAGCCGACACCACAGACCGCCGGAAATAAGCGACCCGCCTGCCATCCCAAAAATGAGTCATTTTATCGCGAAATTCAGGAGAGGGGACAGAAATCTGAACACACCGATCAAGCAGGTAGTTGGCCCGATCGTCCGAATCCGAAGAGATCCGGGTACAACGGGCAGGGTGATCCCATTTTTTTTTGACTAATTTCTTAACTTCTTTGCCTAATTCCTCAATTTCTGAAGTAGAGAGACGTTCGCTACCTTCCTGATCTCGGAACAAGGGTCTGTTCTCAAAATTATCAAAATAATACGCCCCATCTTCTTCCACTGAGATCATTTTTTCACCGAATTAAACAGAGTTTATCAAGATGCTTTTTCTCCCCTTGCCCGTTCTGCGTGTTCGAGTTGAGACTAAAATAAAAAAGAGCGAGTGCGGCAACGCAGGAAACGGCAAAGATAAGCACCCCACCGCCCATCATCACCTTGGCACCGCAGTCCCCCAGCTTTATTGCAAACGGAACAACATGCACAGCGGTCATCCCTATCAAAAAACCTGAAACAAAAGAATGGTTCTCCACAAAGAAGCGAACATCTTTCCAAAGATCACAGAGACTTCTCGCAACAGTCGCCCTTCGACTATCCCCCTCTACTGATGAAGAATGACCGGAGCGGCTTAACAACTCCTCATATTCATAATCCGTCGAAACACTGTCCCCTACAGAAGAAGCCATAACCTTACCTCGTTGCGTTTTTAAGAAAAGATTGTATAGAGCTTTTCTAGTAAAAGTCAATGCTCTACAACCCTTTTTTTTCTTACACCCATTTCTATACCGAAGTGAGCTAAAAAATCACTTATTGAAGAATCCCCTTAGGGGGACCGGCCTCTTTTCTCATCTGATTTAATTGCTGAGAAGAAGAAGGCTCCTCCTCATTAGAAGAATCTTTTTTCTTTTTGGCAGGACACGACCGAGGCCCGACTCCCTGAGAGGCAATGACGGTAGAGCCAGGTCCAACAGGATCATTCATCGAATAAGAAGTGCTGTTATCTCCTACACAAAACCACTCAACGGTATAAGGAGTTTCCGAGCCAGAGGGGGCCGAAAATCCAACGATGGAACGGTCCCAGGCTATGCTGCTCTGTCGCTTGATAACCCGCTTTTCCAGTAGAGTTTTATCGGCAGCATAGATAGAGGCCGTTAAATCAACATTCGTATCATTAATAAGCTGAAGTGAAGCCGCCCAAGTTGATGTAGAAAGAATTAAAAAAATCACGACTCCGAGTTGTCTAGATATGCCCATTTAAAATCCATGGTTCCAAAATTTAGAAGGACGATATCCTTAATTTTTTTATTCAAAACATAGACCATCACTGGGTGGTAAATAGGAATGATCGGCATCTCTTTCATAAGAATTTCTTCGCAGGCGTCAAAAATTTCTTTTCTTTCCTTTCTATCTTTCGATTTGAGGGCCTTGTCCAACAACTGCCGATAATCGACATTATCCCAAGCCGTAGAGTTTGACCCACCTTCTTTAAATTTAAAAATTTCAAGAAAGTTGATCTCATCATTAAAGTCTGCAAACCACGACCCGGCCGCGAGTTGAAAATTTCCTTTCGAAAGACGATCAAAAAAAACTTTTTTTTCCACCGCACACAGCTTAACGTTAACCCCCAAAGTCGAATACCACTGATCTTGTAAAACTTGGGCCATCAGGTGGTTTCTCTCTCCTCCTGGGTATAGAAATGAAATGACAGGGAGCTCTTCTCCTTCTAACTCTTTTAACCCTTCTGCAAAACAGTTGCGAGCTAACTCAACATTACCATCAACAAAGTAGGGGTGTGTGCCAAAAGAAGGAGGCAAAAATTGTGTTGCAACTTGCTGTCCACCTCGCATCACATGATCTACGATTTCAGATCGGTTGATACCCATCCCAAAGGCTCGCCTGATAAGCGGCTTTTGAAAGGGAGCGGCCTCTGTATTGATGCGGATGAAGTACGTTGCCAAAAATGGCTTTTTTTGCAAAAGCCCTTCTTGTTTCAATCGCTCTATCGCATCGACGGGAATGACAGAGAGTGGAGAGCCAACCCAGTCAAGTTCCTGCCTTCTAAACATCGCCAGGGCAGACGCCTCTTCAACCATAAAAAAATCGATTCCCGCTAATTTTACCTGATCAGCACCCCAATACGTTGGGTTTTTTTCTACTTTCAAAACATCGCTATGTTTCCAAGAATTCAACATAAAAGGGCCGTTCCCTACGAAGGAAGCTTCATGGCAAGGGTGGCCCAAACCGGCTTCATCTCCATTTTCGGGAATGGGGAAAAAGACGGGCAAGGCTATCAACTCAAGAAAATAGGGAACCGGATGTTCTAGCTCAACCTGCAACGTTCTCTCATCAAGGGCCTTGATACCGACTTGATCCAAGCCGATTTTTCCTTCCTTTGCTTTTCTTCCATTTTTAATGACATAAAGATGAAAAGCTTGAGAGGAGGGGAACTCGGGCGTTAAAACTTTTTTCCACGCATAAACAAAATCTTGAGCTGTAACGACTTTTCCATTTGACCAAACGGCTGGTTTAAGCACAAAAGTATAAACCGTTTCATCCGAAGAAATATCAACGGTTTCGGCTATCGATAGCTCTGCCTTCTCAGCTTTATTAATTCTTACCAACCCATCAAATAACGTTCTTGCAACGGTAAGGCTACCAAGATCACGAGCAAGGCGCGGATCAAGAGTCACCGGATCGCCGCCAATGTTAAGACGCAAAACATTTTGTTTTTTCTGAGAAGAACAACAAACGACAACTAAACAGAGGAAAACGACATTAAAAACTTTTAAAAAATTCCGCACAATTTGTTTCACATCCTTTGTATTTAGATCTAATCCTAAACCTCAAAAGAAGATATTGTCAATGAAAAGAGGTCGAACCTTTTTCTAAAAAGCACGACTCCGAGTTATACCGAAATGAGCTGAAAAATTGGATTTCGACCGTTGCGATAAGATCCAACCGCGAGGCTTTGGCGAGGTCCAAAACCAAATTTTCAGCTCATTTCGGTATATCTAGATAGGCCCATTTAAAATCGATAGTTCCAAAATTTAGAAGGATGACATCCTTAATTTTTTTATTCAAAACATAGACCATCATCGGGTGGTAAATAGGAATGATCGGCATCTCTTTCATAAGAATTTCTTCGCAAGCGTCAAAAATTTCTTTTCTCTCTTTTCTCTCTTTCGATTTGAGGGCCTTGTCCAACAAATGCCGATAATCGACATTATCCCAAGCCGTAGAGTTTGAACCTCCCTCTTTAAATTTAAAAATTTCAAGAAAGTTGATTTCATCATTAAAGTCTGCAAACCACGACCCGGCGGCGAGTTGAAAACTTCCTTTTGCAAGTCGATCAAAAAAAACTTTTCTTTCGACTGCACACAGCTTAACACTAACCCCAAAGGTCGAATACCACTGATCTTGTAAAACTTGGGCCATCAGGTGGGTTCTCTCTCCTGCTGGGTATAGAAATGAGATGACGGGAAGCTCTTCCCCCTCTAACTCTTTCAACCCCTCTGCAAAATAGTTCCGAGCTAACTCAACATTACCATCAATAAAGTAGGGGTGTGTGCCAAAAGAGGGAGGCAAAAATTGTGTTGCGGCTTGTTGTCCGCCTCGCATCACATGATCTACGATCTCAGATCGGTTGATCCCCATCCCAAAGGCTCGTCTCATTAGCGGCTTTTGAAATGGAGCTGCCTCTGTATTAATGCGGATGAAGTACGTTGCTAAAAATGGTTTTCTTTGCAAAATTCCTTCTTGTTTCAACCGCTCTATCGCATCAACGGGGATGACACAGAGTGGAGAGCCAACCCAGTCAAGCTCTCCCCTTCTAAACATCGCCAAGGCAGAGGCCTCTTCAACCATAAAAAAATCGATTCCCCCTAATTTTACCTGGTCAGCATCCCAATAAGTTGGGTTTTTTTTTACTTTCAAAACATCGCTATGTTTCCAAGAATTCAACATAAAAGGGCCATTCCCTACAAAGGAAGTTTCATGGCAAGGGTCGCCCGAACCGGCTTCATCTGAATTTTCCGGAATGGGGAAAAAAACAGGCAAGGCTATCAAATCAAGGAAATAGGGGACCGGATGTTCTAGCTCAACCTGCAACGTTCTCTCATCAAGGGCCTTGATACCGACTTGATCAAAGCTGATTTTTCCTTCCTTTGCCTTTCTTCCATTTTTAATGACATAAAGATGAAAAGCTTGAGAGGATGGAAACTCAGGCGTTAAAACTTTTTTCCATGCATAAACAAAATCTTGAGCTGTAACGGCCTTTCCATTTGACCAAACGGTTGGTTTAAGCACAAACGTATAAACCGTTTCATCCGAAGAAATATCAACGGTCTCGGCTATCGATAGCTCTGCCTTCTCAGCTTTATTAATTCTTACCAACCCATCAAATAACGTTCTTGTAACGGCAAGGCTCCCGAGATCACGAGCAAGACGGGGATCGAGCGTCACCGGATCCCCACGAAGGTTAAGAGACAAAACATTTTGTTTTTTCGAAGAAGAACAACCAATGAGAAGTAAATAGAAGAGAACGACATTGAAAATTTTTAAAAAATTGTGCACAATTCCGCTTATACCGAAATGAGTTGAAAACTTGGTTTTGGACCCCGCCAAAGACTCGGGGTTAGACGATCGCAACTAGCCCGTATTTCTCAATACGAGCAACGTTGCGGTAAGATCCAACCGCGAGGACTTTCGCGACGGTCCAAATCCAAGTTTTCAACTTATTTCGGTATATACCGAAGTGAGCTGAAAAATTGAGTTTTGGACGCCGCCTCTATCCTCTATCTTTACATGAGATCGTAAACCTCAAAAGAAGATAATGTCAATGAAAACAGGACGAACCTTTTCCTCTTCTATCTCTGTTTATACCGACGGCTGGACTCCTATTCTTAATACAGCCGATAATCCATTTTATGATTTAAAAAAGGGGAGGGATCACCGAAATTTCTTAAAACAGCTAGAGATGATTGCTCCTCCAGGTTCTCATATGACTCTTCAGGGCAAGCAATACGACCCTATGGTTACGGTTAAAATTGATACCTATTCTTCTCATGCGATCCATTATGTCGACCGCCGCTTTTTGGTCCCTTATCCATTGGAGGGAGACCAGGTCGTCATAAGCGAAAAGATGATTATCGATCGTTTGATGGACTGTAAAAAAAAGAAGGTTCGTTATTTTTGGGGAGGGAATTGCATCGAAGGGATTCCGCGAATGCGACATTTTTACCCCCTTCCAGCCTCTGAGGATGAGGACGATTTTTATTGCCGTGGAGTCGACTGTTCCGGTCTCCTTTATTACGCTACTCACGGAAAAGCTCCCCGTAATACGGCCGATCTTCTATCCTATGGAGAAAAAATAGCCGGAGAAAATAGCCTTACAGAAGAGAGTAAAAAGAGGGGCCGTCCACTAGATATCTTCATTAAAAAAGGACACGTTGCCATCCTTCTCTATCCCGATGAAGTTATTGAAAGTCGAGAAAAACAAGGCGTTATAACTTCTCCTTTGGAGGAGTGGTGTGAAAAAAATAAAGAAGAGGGGTATTCCTTAAGACGAATCCTCACTTCGGTATACACCCAAATGAACTGAAAAATTGGATTTGGGCCGTCGCGAAAACTCTCACGATAGCCCGAAAGACAAGGGTCTTATTTTTCAGCTAATTCGATTAAATTTTTTATTTTATTTTTGTCACAAAGGCCCACCAAACGGCCCTTCTCTTGCCCATTATGAAATAGAATTAGGGTAGGAACTGAACTAACATTGTAAAAAGCGGTGGTCCGTTGAGCCCGCTCTATGTCCAATTTTACCACAGCGATTTTTTCTTTTAACTCCTCAGCAACGGCCTCAACATGAGGGACCATTGCACGGCAGGGACCACACCAGTCGGCATAAAAATCAACTAAAACAACCCCCTCCTTAATGGTTTTTTCAAATGCGTCTTCTGTAATTTTTTTTAAATTTTCAGTCATAGCTTCACCTCTTTTAGGGTATTTAAAAATTTTATCTATTCACTCGCGTGTAATTGGATCTACCTCAGCTGAGTGCCAGGGGTGACACCGGATGATTCGACGGAGCGTCAACCAGAAGCCTTTTAAAACCCCATATTTTTGAAAAGCCTCTTTAGCATATTCAGAACAAGTTGGATAAAATCGACAACAATCCCCTATTACCGGACTAAAAAATGTCTGATAAAGCCGGATAACCACGATACAGAGATTGATCACATGAATTTTGAGTTTAAAATTTTTAAATGACATGAAACACATCCCGGAATAACGCGATCGTGATCTCGATAAAGATCAAAAAAATAATAGTCCATTCAAGGCGAGAGGAGTGTTGATGATTCAACTCACTACTTAAAATTTCAAAAAGTTCATGAACGACGCCCAATCGCTTATTTAGAACCTCCACTCTTTTCATTGTATCAAGATAGTGCGCGGTTCGTCGATAAAAAGTCTCTATTTCAGGATAGTTCCAAAAAAATTCCGGCGTATCCAAAACATCAAAGTGAAGGTTTATAGAATTTCTTTCAGTAAAAAGTTTCCCCATTTTTCGAGAGATTTCCCGTCGAGACATCGAAATTTTTCCCTTTTTTGCAAGATCTTCTGGGAGGTATTTCGTGCTATCAATCGTCTTTTGAATGGTTTCTTCAAACGTTGTCAGTTTTACAGATTGAGCAAGCGCGTAGGAGATAGCCAATTTCATCAAACTATTTTTTGACTGAAGGGTGATCTCATCCTCTTCGATACACATCGTCTTACCATAAACAAAAGCAAATTCATCAACTTCAGGGTTTTGGATCGGCCCTTTTTCAAACTCTTTGATCGATTCTAAAATCGATTCCTCTTCTTTTTCTGAAAACCCCCATAAAACAACACAACCATAGGAGAAGTAAAAAACATCACCCCTATCCTTTCCTCCCTCTTTAATCAAAGTGTGAACGCAATCTCGAAAAAGCTGGCTAGAACCGAACTTTTGAAGGGCCTGAAAAAGAGAAAGGAGATCGTAATTTTCAGCGGTGCAATAGCTAGTACAGCGCATATGGGCGAAAGTATAGTGAATTAATTTTAAAAAGAAAAGAGAACGATTTTTTTCATTGATGAGAAAAAAGCTCACCCAACCGAACCGAAGAGCAGGACTTAACTAAATTAAAGGCCAAAACCTCGGATTCAATTGGATAAGCACTTAAAATCTTAACATCAAAACAATTTAAGGATTCTCAGAAACACTAACAGAAGGAGATGTTTGTTGTAAATCTCGAATCTGCTGA
Source organism: Parachlamydiales bacterium (assembly GCA_963777025.1). Classification (GTDB taxonomy): domain Bacteria; phylum Chlamydiota; class Chlamydiia; order Chlamydiales; family Rhabdochlamydiaceae; genus PALSA-1444. Next base: position 71,112 of record CAVZOR010000003.1, on the reverse strand, counting down.
TCTTTTGCTCGGAGCGCCTGTTTTGCCTCTTCGAGTTCTTCCGATTTTTGGCCAAGCCGCGTCTTTAAGGTTTCGATCTCTGAACCTAAATCTTCTTCCATCCTTTCATATCGGCTTAGAAGTTGTAGTTCTCTTGGAGTCTCACCACCCGCCATACGTAGTGCATCTTCATCAGGTTGGCTGAACCCCGGTCCATGGCAGAAGCCGGCTCTGCTACGCGTGATCGCCGCCATCACATCAAACCCTTCGGGAGTCTGGAGCGCGGCGCTCGTTACAGCGTTTGTCTTTTCGAGCAATTCAGAACTCTTATTTATGGTCGACATCGCACTAAAAAAATCTTTGCAGGCGTTTATAGGCTTACTAAAACCTAAACACGTCGAAAGAAGGCCCATTCCCAGTGCAGCCATCCCCCAATAGGGGTGCATAGCAAAGGCAACGCCGGCAACAAGAACAACCGAAGCGATAACGGTGTTCATCAGAAGGCAGGCGGCCTTATCCCCTGCGTTATCCCTTATGTATGAAAATTTATCTTTAAAAAAAGTCTTTGCCGACCCCCCTGATGAGGCTGGTCTTTCTTCGGCCCTTCCGTGGCTCCCTTGTGCTTGGCCCCCTTCAGTCCCTCCCCATCTAAAACAAGAAGGCAACCATGATTTAAATCCACCTGATTCTGGTGCTGCTACTGATGATGCTGTCATCTCTAAAACCCTCCTAACATGCTATGTAATCATCTTTAAATGCAACCAATCTTAGACGAGCGAGGATTATAATTCTACAAATTTTTTAAAAAAATTTTTTATTTTTTGCTTTCCCTGCCCCCTTTTTTGGAATACCTTTGAAAGGTTTTAAAACAATTTGAAAAATTGGATATATACCGAAGTGGACTAAAAAATTGGAATTTGGACCCCGCCAAAGCCTCGGGGTTGGACGATCGCAACCTCGCCCGTATTTTCTCAATACGGGCGAGGTTGCGATAAGATTCAATCGCGAGGACTTTCGCGACGGTCCAAATCCAATTTTTCAGCTCATTTCGGTATATAATTGCAGAATCTTTCAATTTGTTTGAGTGTAAACAGAGGGCACTGGTATACTCGGGCTAATTTTTCAACATCTTATGAAGCAATCAAAACGTTGGCACCTCTCGTTAATCATCGGTGTTATTTTTTTAACCGTTTATAATGTCCTGCCGACTGTGTTTTTTTACTCCAAACCTCTAAAGGCCGTTGTCGATGAAAAAAAAGGTCGTGAGATTGCTTTCGGCATCGCTTCCCGTGTTAATCAATTAGAAGATGATGCAATCAGCTGGCTAAAGTCGTATTGCAATTTATTAAAAATTAAGCCGTCATCGATTCGTCTCGATCCTCTCTCTCCTCAGTTTATCGAAGTTAAGTTTAATGATCTGACCGAATCAAACCGGTTACGATCCTATCTTCCTAGGGCTGGATCGTTAGTCAGTTTTGTCCCTTCACAGCTGAGTGTTTACGACCGAGATTCAATGAGCAAAGTCGTTGTTGTTCAACGTCGCGTTCCTATCCATATCGACCCTGGAAAAATAGAAAATTATTTTCAATTTGGGATAAAATACAACGACAAGGGAGTCCCCTCTGATTTTTATCGAAACATCGTCAACGACCGTCTTCTTTTTTTGGGGGCCCTCGCTGGGGGGGCTTCGGAAAATGCCTCATTAGTCCAGGCGGCCGTTACCCGTTTAGACGACCCGGAAGGAGAAGAGCTTCTTTTTTTGCCTCTCCAAAACATCCTAAACTTTATTAAAATTTTTGATGAAAATTCGGCTATTGCTAAAAGGTACTTTTCCTCTTTTTCCCAAATAGATGTTCCAAACCGAAGGGGTTTTATCGATCTCTGGATACGGGGCTTAGAGAGGATCAAGGATCAGTTTCGTTTAAAAGAGCTTGCCCTTATTCAGGAACAAGAAGAGGCTAAAAAAAAGGAAGGGGAGTTAGGGTTTATCAAAAAACAGCAGCTTGATGTGTTGCATAGCCAGGGCCTTATTTTGGCAGACTCCTTAACCCTCATCAAGCGTCATATCAGTGACCTTACCGCTGGTAATACCCCCCTTACTTTTTCCTCTCTTGCGACAAAACTGAAAAAAAATGACGATGTTATTTTTTTAGAGGGGTTGAATCCCTTCATTCAATCGTTAAGAGTAGATTGGGAAAATGATCGTATCGTCCTTGAATTTTATCCAGAAATTCAACAGATGAAAGATAGAGCGACTTCAAACTATTTGAAGGAGCAAATCGATCAGTTTATCTACGCCAACATCGTCACCTTATCCCGTCAGTCTGGGGAATTGATACGCCCTTATTCGGGTCAGTTTGAGATCGCCCTTAGTGACCTTGTTGATAGTAAAACTTTCTTAGCTACATCTCTATCCAATATTGCCGAGGTAGAAACCAAAACGTTACAGAGGACTCTTCTTGATTGTTGGGTACCTAAGCACCCTGATCTAGATCGGTCTGTTTTCCCTATTTGGGATTTTAAGAGTTATGAAGCCCTTCCCAAAGACCAGAAAAAACTTGGGCTTGTTATTTTTGCTCCCTCTACACAAATGAAAATCCCTCCGAGTGGGTTTAAGATGGACTCGATCTATGTTATCGCACGCGGTGTTGATAAAATTTTAGGACGGTTTGAAAGTCAAGGAAATTCCGATAGTGCAAGACAATTTATCGACGATTTTAAAGAGCTTCGTTCGATACTTCAACGAAATGGTTTTGTTGGCTATTCGGGAGCAACTTACCCAATGAATACCGAATTTAAGTCTGATTTTTTGTTTGAAAAAGAGGGGTATTATCAAGATTTTATAAAGGCAACGCGAGAAAATTTTTCTGTCAATGGAACGAAGAGGCATGCAGTTCTTGAATTTGGAAATGTTGAACAAAGAATGATAACTGAAAACAAAATTGATGATGCCATCCATGAAGATCTTCTCAAATGGCGTGATGATTATCAGACGGCTCAAGTTGATCTAAAAGAGACTTCAAAAAGGGATATCCCTGCTCCCACTAAAAGTCTCTTTTTGAGTAATGCAAGACTGAGTTTCTTAAAATATTTTCGAGGAAATGATAAAAAAATCCTTCATTGGGGGCTTGACCTTTCGGGAGGTAAGACCGTTCAAATAGAATTTCGAGACAGCAGCAACCAGGTTGTCACGAATGAGTCTGATATAGAGGTCGGCATTAACGAGCTCTACAATAGAGTGAATAAGATGGGGGTTTCTGAAGTCACAATCCGTAAAGAGGGGGGGACGGTAGCCCTTGATTTTCCTGGGTCTCAACTGTTATCTGCTACGGAACTTGTAAAAGCCTCTTCGATGATCTTCCACATTGTGAATGAAAAATTCATGACCAACCCTCTTCTTTCTAAGGCAACCCATCATTTTCTTCAGGACGTCTGGAATGAAGCAATGGTGACCAACAAAAAAAGCAATGAAGAAATTAACAGTATTGCCTGGAGGCACCTTTACGGAGAGTCAGCCGACCTTGAGACCGCTCAACCAAGGACGCCTTCAGCAAGATTGCTCTATGAAAGTGGACTCCGGCTTCCTTACCCTCAAGAGAGAAGATCAAGCTCTAATTATGACGAAACATTTTCAAAAATCGAAATTTTTCGTGGAGAAGATTTTAGGGACTGGCATGGGCAAACCCATCCTCTTCTCATTGTTTTTAAAAATTATGCGCTCGAGGGTTCCAACTTAGAAAACATTCGTGCTTCCTATGATCCCTCTAAGGGGAATTTCCTTTCATTTGGAGTTCGTGGATCTCAAATAGCAAAAGATGGCATGAAATACAGTCCGAGGGACGACTTACAAGCATGGACATCGCAATTTGCAAAAGAAAAAATCATAGGCTCCCCAACCGGCGACGTTTCCCAAGGAAATGGTTGGAGAATGGCCGTCGTTCTCAACGATTTTATCATTACGGCACCAAGCCTCGACTCGGTTCTTCGTGAAAGCGCTTCCATTACAGGGAGCTTCACTCAACGTGAAATCAATCGTTTAGAGGCAGACCTAAAAGCTGGGTCATTGAGTTTTAAACCGGTTATCCTTTCTGAAAAAAACGTAAGCCCTGAATTGGGTAGTCAAGAAAGAATTCATGGGATTATTGCTGCAATAACCGCTTTGATGCTCTCGATTCTGATTATGGTCAGCTATTACCGTTTCGGAGGTTTAATCGCCTCGATAGCCGTTGTTTTTAACCTGTTAATCATGTGGGCAACGCTTCAAAACTTAGGGGCAACCCTAACTTTATCGGGAATTGCAGCTATTATTTTGACCGTCGCTATGGCCGTTGATGCTAATGTTCTAGTTTTTGAAAGAATTCGGGAAGAGTTTGCCTCATCAGGAAGAATCACGACAGCTGTTTATGCAGGCTATCGGAAAGCTTTCTCAGCGATACTTGATTCTAACATCACGACTCTGATTGCAGCCTTAGTTCTAATGAACTTCGATGCCGGTCCGATTCGAGGGTTTGCTGTGACTCTGATTATTGGTATCGCCTCTTCTCTCTTTACCGCTCTTTTTATGACCCGGTTTTTCTTTACTTGGTGGATAAAAAATCCGAAAAATCAAGAGCTTAAAATGTCAAACCTTATCAAGGGGGCAAATTTTAATTTTTTAAAGTTTACCAAGCCAACCCTTATCGTCTCTGGAATCGTGATCTTCACCGGTATCTCTCTCTTTTTTTCTCAAAAGGAGACGATTTTCGGTATGGACTTCACCGGTGGCTATGCTCTGACCTTAAAATTGCAGCCTGCTTCTTCGACTGATTATCGAGCTAGGGTGGAGCAAGCTTTGATAAAGCAGGGGCTGACAACCCAAGAGTTTCAAATCCGAGAACTGAGTCCCGCAAATCATATTCGTATTTTTTTAAGCCATAGTTTAGATCAAAAAGGACACCTTTTTGCCGATCTTCCTTCAACAAGTGAGGAGAATTACCTCTATCGTTATGAAAATAATAAAAAAATAACTTGGATTGTGAGCGCTTTAGAAGCCTCTTCTATTCAGATTTCTCCTGTAGTTTTACAGGATTTAGATAAAAACTGGACCTCTATTAGTGGACAAATGTCTGAAACAATGCGTTTTCATGCCCTAATAGGGCTCTCTATTGCTTTGCTCACCATCTTGGCCTATATTACGATTCGTTTTGAGTTTAAGTATGCGATTTCGGCCATTCTTTGTTTGATACACGACGTTATCTTTTGCATTGGGTTCACAGCCATTCTCCACTTCATGGGAACACCGATTCAAATCGATCTTCATGCGGTGGCAGCCCTCATGACCATTGTGGGGTATTCTTTGAATGATACCATTATTGTGTTTGACCGAATTCGTGAAGATATCCGAGCCTCGAAGAAAAAATCGTTCAAAGAAGTCATTAATCATGCTTTGAACACAACGTTGAGTCGTACGTTAATGACTTCTGGTATAACCCTTGTAGTTCTCATTCCTCTTGTTATTTTGGGGGGGAGCACCATTTTCGGATTTGCTCTTATCTTGATCGTTGGCATCGTCTTTGGGACGCTTTCCTCTCTCTTTATCGCAGCTCCATTAATGCAACATTTTCACAATAAAAAATTGAATACGATCGCAGCGCTAAATGAGTCATAATTCCCTTTCTCAAGAGAGACCTCTTTGGGTTTACCTTGAGCAAGATCCTCAATGGATAAAAAAAATCGTTGAGGAGTTCAACATTCACCCTGTTACAGCGGAGGTTCTCGCCTCTCGGAAATTCACCGATCTTAAAGAAATTCATAATTTTCTTTACGCCAAGCTGCCCGATCTACACGATCCCGATCTGTTTATTGACATGGATAAAGCTACCGCCCGAATCATTACGGCGTTAGAAAAAAAAGAAAAGATTCTTATCTATGGAGATAACGATGTTGATGGAATGACCGCAACAGCTCTTTTGACCGAATTTTTTGGACATATAGGAGCTGAAGTTCTTTTTTATATTTCAAGTCGCGCCTCTTTCCACCCAAACAACTTGAAAAACGAGAGCTCGGAAAAAACCAATCTTTCAAGTTGTCCCGGCGAAAACGAAACATTGTTCTTTGATGCAATTGAGTATGCCTCAAAAAATCAATGTACGCTGCTCATCACCGTTGACTGCGGCATTACCGCTGTTAGTGAAATTGAGGAAGCAACCAACAGAAATATCGATGTCATCGTTTCTGATCACCATGAGCCAACAGCAAAACTTCCTCACTGTATTGCGACATTAAATCCAAAACTCACGAATAGCCTTTATCCCGATAGAGAGATCACGGGCGTTGGCGTCGCCTTTAAACTTGCTCATGCGGTTACCAATTATTTAGTTGAGAACGGGCTTCTCAGTAGCAGAAAAATCGATTTAAAAAGATATCTTGACTTAGTCGTCCTTGGAACCGTCGCTGACATGGGAGCTTTAATTGGAGAAAATAGGATATTTGTCCGTTACGGTTTAAGACAATTGCGCAATACAAAAAGAATAGGTCTCACCAAACTTTGTACCTTATCCGAAATTAAGCTCCATGAAATCATTCTCTTTGAAATTGCCTCTAAGGTCGCTCCCCGCCTCAATAGTTTAGGTCGTATTGGAAATCCGAACAAGGGGGTCCAAATGCTTCTTTGTCGGGAGACGGCCACAGCAGAAGCGTTGACTAAAGAACTTGAGGAATATAACCAAGAGCGTCAGCGAATTGAAAGAAGAGATTCCGAAGATCTCGACCATTATGTTCTTCATCATCCAGAAATTTTCAAAAATAAAGCCATCGTTCTTTATTCGCATAAGTGGCACCCCGGTATTATTCCGATTATTGCAGCTCGTATTTCAAAAAAATATAATAGACCAACGCTCATTATCGCTGTTGATAAAGGGATCGGAAAAGGATCTTTGCGTACAATTTCAGAATTTCCCCTTCTTTCTGTTCTTAAAAATAACGCCGACCTTTTGTGTACCTTCGGGGGACACGATTATGCTGCAGGAATTGTTATCAAAGCCGAAAATATTGAAATCTTTAAAGAAAAGTTTATCAACTTTGCTAATATAACCTTACAAGACCAAGACACTCGAGCTAAACTTTACCTTAATGCAAAAATCTCTTTTAACGAACTAACCTTCGATTTTTTAGAATCTCTTAAACTTCTAGAGCCATTTGGAAATGAAAACCCCCCTCCTATTTTTTATTGTGACGCGAAACAAATTTGGCCCCCAAAAGTTATTGGAAAGTCTCATTTAAAGCTTTATCTTGAACAAAATGAGAGAGTTTTGGAAGGGATTGGTTTTGGAATGGCAGAGCGACGTCTGGAGCTCATTAAAAAAAACCTGACACTCCATGTTGCTTTTACCCCTCATATCAACACCTTTTTCAAAAAATCAAGTATTCAGCTTCACATTAAAGACTTTAAAATCAATACCCAAGCAAGCTGAAAAATTCGGGGTTGTACCGAAATGAGTTGAAAACTTGGTTTTGGACCCCGCCAAAGCCTCGGGGTTGGACGATCGCAACGTCGCTCGTATTTTCTCAATACGAGCGACGTTGCGATAAAATTCAACCGCGAGGACTTTCGCAACGGTCCAAATCCAAGTTTTTAGCTTATTTCGGTATATACCGAAGTGAGGGCTTCTATTCCTGGAAGCTGGCCATAAGCTAAATATTCCAATAAAGCCCCTCCTCCTGTGGAAAGGTAACTAAATTTCGATTCAAGGCCTAGCCGGTGGATGGCTAACAACGACTCCCCTCCACCGGCAAAGACAACACCTTTTAATGAAGAGAGAATTTTCGCCACCTCGTTTGTTCCTTTATCAAAGGGAGAAAATTCAAACACACCTAAAGGGCCGTTCCAAAAAAATGTCGTTGCACATTGAAAGTCAGCTTTCCAAGCACGAATCGTAGCAGAACCGATATCCATTCCAAACCAACCCTTTGGAATTCCCCTGTAAGTTGGAACCGTTTTAAAAATAGCTTCATTAGAAAATCGATCTCCAATAACCACATCTAAAGGAAGGGAGAGGGGCTTTTTACTTTTTTCACAGGCTTGCAATAACTCTCTAGCTTCTTCTAACTCCGTTTCTGAAAAAATTACTTCCCCGGTTTCTACTCCCTGTATTTTAAAAAAAACAAAAGATAGCCTTCCTCCAACAAAGAGTCGGTCTGCCTTTTTTACAAGAGCCTTCAAAACTTTTATTTTGGTGGAAACTTTAGCACCCCCCATCAAAACAAAAAAAGGGCGGGGCGGGTTCATCACTAAAGGTTGTAAAAATGAAATTTCCTTTCGCATTAAAAATCCCATTGCCGCTTTTTTTGGAAAATATTGATCAATAACCGTTGTTGAAGCGTGCGCACGGTGAGCCACGCTAAAGGCATCATTGACGTAAACATCTCCAAAACTAGCAAGCTTTTTTGCAAAATCTGGATCAGAGTCTGGATTCTCTTCTGCCGAATAATATCTCAAATTTTCGAGAAGAAGAACCTCCCCCCATTTTAAATTCTTTACCTTTTTTTCAACCTCCTTTCCTATACAATCAGAGATAAACAGGACGGGAGCTTCAATCAGTTCAGAAAGCCTTTTTGCACAAATTCCTAATGAAAATTGAAGCTCTTTCTTTGATTTTGGCCTTCCCATATGACTGATCAGAATAACCGCCCCCCCCGATTTTAAGACATATTGAATCGTTGGGAGTGCTTCCTGTATCCGTCTATCGTCAGCAACATTTCCGTCCGTATCTAACGGAACATTAAAATCAACACGAATAATAACTCTTTTTTCCTTAAGTAAAAGATCGGTTATAAACAACTTCGTCATTTTTTTGACTATAACTCAGGTTGTTAAAATTAAGAAAGACTGCTATCTGAATGAAATATGGACGATCCGATAAAGGTAACTTCGAAAGGAAAACAAAAAATTTATTTAATTGCAGCAACCCTTGTTGCCCTTTCAATAGCCTTTTTCTGGTGGTGGTGGATTTATATTTATCCCTTTGAATCGACATCTGACGCTATCATTGCCGGTTCCGATCAACTCATTAGCTCTGTTCAATCAGGACAAATCTTGGAAATGAAAGTCGATGAGGGTGATTTGATCAAGGCGGGTGAAATTTTATTCACTTTAGATGACAAATTATTTCAAATCGAAAAACAAAAAGCCGCCTTTAGTCTTGATTACGCAAAGAATCAGGTTGTTTTGCAACAGATAAAACAAGAGTTAGCTAAAGAAGATTATAAACGTGCCTTGAAGGAATTTGAGGGTGGTGTTATTTCGGAAGAGTCGTTTGAACATGCTCGAAAAAATTTAGAAATGGCCAGAGCGATGTTCCTCTCTGCCTTATCCCTTGTTGAGGTTCAAAAAGCCAGCCTTTCCTTTGTTGAAAAACAGATTGAGCTGTGTCTTGTTAAAGCCCAAATGAGCGGGATGATCGCAAAAAAATGGCATGAACAGGGAGATGTCGTGCGGTCTGGTCAATCTATTTTTTCTTTAATCGATCTATCCGATGTTTGGATCTCAGCAAATTTAGAAGAGACAAAAATTCCTGCCATTCAAAAGGGTTGTTTTGTTGAAATTTCTATTGACGCCTACCCAAAAGTAAAATTTGAAGGAAAAGTCTCTGTTATTGGCGCTGCAGCAGCTTCTCAATTCGCTCTGATTCCTCCGAATAATTCCTCTGGAAACTTCACAAAGATCGTTCAAAGGGTTCCCCTTAAAATTACCATGACATTGCCTAAAAACAGCGAGCACCTTTATCTCAGGCCGGGTATGTCAGCTGAAATTAAAATTCGGGTCCGATAAACCGTGAAAGAATGGAGCGGTCGTCGTCAAGCCATACGTCTATTTGACTCCCTAGCCACAACGCACCCTCTATACCCTTGGCATGTTTTATTTACGGTTATGCTTGGAACATTCATGGTTGTTCTAGATGGAACAATTGTGAACGTGACGATTCCGACCATTACCATTGCTTTTGGAGAACTTCTTCACCAGGTTGTCTGGGTTGTGACGGCTTATTTGATCTCTCTTTCCGTTGTGCTGGCTGCCTCGGCCTGGGTTTCTGATCGTATAGGAGCTAAACGGGCTTATCTTCTTGGCCTTTTAATTTTTTTTATTAGCTCCTATCTCTGTGGGATTGCCTGGAATCTCTCCGCGCTAATCGCCTTTCGCATTATTCAAGGGATTGGAGGGGGCATTCTTATCCCTGTGGGGATGATTCTCTTTGTTAAAGAATTTAAAAAAGAAAATAGAAATGTTGCTTTAGGAATCTACTCTATCTCGGTTGCCGCTGCTATTTCTCTAGGGCCTAGCATAGGCGGATATTTAATTCAGTATACAAACTGGCGCTGGGTTTTTTTCATCAATCTTCCCATAAGTATTGTAACATTTTTTTACGCTGGTTTGGTCCTTAAACGATCAGCTATAAAAAAAATTACCTCTTTTGATGGGTGGGGATTCTTTACCTTCACTGGTTTTTTGGTTTTCTTATTTATAGGGATATCAAGCGGCAATGCCCCTTGGAATGTAAAGGGATGGGAATCTGCATTTACGTTAAGAGTCTTTTTTCTCTCCTTAGTTTGTTTAATTATTTTTATCTATATTCAATTTATGCATCCTCATCCCCTTATTGATTTAAAAATTTTAAAAGATCGTAATTTTTTACTGGGCAATATCATCTTATTTATTTTTTCATTTACCTTGTTTGGTTCAAGTTTTTTACTCCCATTATATTTACAAAATGGAATAAAGTATTCGCAGCTTCAAACAGGATTTATCTTACTCCCGATCGGCATTGCTCAAGGCATTTTTAGCGGAATTTCAGGATGGTTAACAAAAGTCATTCCAGCAAATTTTTTAATGATAGGGGGTATTGTGACTTTAGGGCTTACCTATCAATTCAATTCTTATTTTACTTTTTACACAAAAGAAACGATGATGTTGATCGTCTTTGTGATTCGAGGTGCCGCGATGGGTCTTCTTTTTGCCCCCCTTGTCGCGTTGTCGTTATCAACAATAGCAGAGTCAAAAATACCCCAAGCAACGGGAATATTTAGCATCCAAAGGCAAATTGGTGCCGCGCTTGGCGTGGCCATTTTTGAAACATTTCTTATTATCAGACGGACCTATCACACAATGGCTTTTGGATCTTCGATAGATCCTAATTCCCCCTTATTTGGAACCCTTCAGGAGGAGATTCAAGAGAAATTTACTCCTTACCTTGATCCTATCGAAGCGTTATTGCCAATTCAATCTTTTATCACTGAAGCCGTTGAAAATAGAGCCTTTATTCAAGCGATTGATGACAATATCTTTTTCGCTGGCATCATTACGATTTTTAGCTGTATTCCTCTTTTTTTTTCGATACGAAACAAACCATTACCTTCAAACAATTCGGAAAATCGGTTTTAGTATTGACTTGTTTTTCCTAGCTATCTTACGATCTCTATTTGAGTTTGGGTAGGTACTCAAACGGTCTCAAATGGTCTCAAATGGTCTAAGGGGTGGCTTCAAATGGACTTAAGAATCAAGGATGTTGCTGAACTGCTCGACGTTTCTGAAACAACCGTCCGACGGTGGTTAAAGGATGGTAAAATTCCTTCTTATCAACTCAATCATCAATACCGATTTAGTCGATGTGAAATCGAGGATTGGATGATGAAGTGTAAAATAAACCCCGTTGAGAATGGGTTTTCTCCTTTTGAGGAGAGGCAAAATTACCCCATTTCTGAAGAAAGCAAAGATTTTTTTGAAGATAACCTTATAGAAAACCGGATTGGGACACAGCAATTTAGTCTTTATCGCGCTATGCACAAGGGGGGGCTTCTCGTTGACCTCCCTGCTAAAAATAAGGGCGAGCTAATTCGGCTAGTCATGCAAAAAGTTGCTCCTGGGCTAGGTCTTGACCCAGACGTGATGACAGAGCTTTTATTGGACAGAGAGGAGCTTATGTCAACAGCGCTCAATTCCGGTATAGCCGTCCCTCATCCTCGTGATACCGTTCTAAGGGGTGTCGGTTCCGATGTCGTGATCACTGTATTTTCTGAGTCGCCTATCGATTACGGCGCCTTAGACGGGAAACCCGTCACTGTTTTTTTCTTCCTTTTTTCTTCCTCGGATAAAACTCATTTACATCTTTTATCAAAATTAGCTAGTCTGGGTGGCCATTCTCCTTCCCTGGAGTTCCTCACTTCAAAACCTAGCCTTAAGGCTATTTTAACCTATGTTAAGAAGTGGGAGATCGATACACATCGACAAGCTTCGCTGGGTTGTTTTGAGTATACCGAAGCGAGCTGAAAATTGGGTTTGGCCCCCCCCCAAGTCCCCGCAAAGGTCTAAGGGTTAGACGATCGCAACTGGCTCGTATTCGAGCTACGTTGCGATCGTCTAACCGCAAGGCTTTGGCGGGGTCCAAATTGAATTTTTCAGCTCTCTTCGGTATATACAAAGGAAGATTATGAAGAAGGGATTGTTTGCAAAAAAGTCTATTAGCTCACTTCTTAAAGAAGCGGCGAGTTCCAAGCACGGATTAAAAAAGACTCTTGGTTCTTGGAATTTGGTAGGGATGGGTATTGGGGCTATTATCGGGGCTGGTTTGTTTGTTTTAACCGGGGAGGTGGCCGCAAATTTTGCTGGGCCTGGTATCATTATCTCTTTTGTCATTGCTGCCATTGTTGCTGGTTTTTCAGCCCTTTGCTACGCCGAGTTTGCATCTCTTATCCCTATTGCTGGGAGCGCCTATACTTATGCCTACGTGACGATGGGCGAATTCTTCGCCTGGATTATGGGCATTGCTCTGTCGCTTGAATATCTTTTTTCATTCTGCACTGTGGCCGTTGCATGGTCGGGGTACTTTAAGAGTTTTGCAAGTGACTTGGGATTTGTTATGTCAGACCTCATCTCTCGATCTCCGTTAATCTATACCTCCGATTTAGGGTGGGCAACGACGGAAGCTCTATTTAATCTTCCGGCAATGGTCATTATCGGCTTAATTGCCTGGTTATGCTGCCGTGGAATGGAAGCAACAGCTCTTTTGAATGATGTTCTTGTTGTCGTTAAGCTTTCGGTTATTATTCTTTTTATTGGATTTGGTCTTGCCTTCATTAAGGGAGACTACTTTGTTCCCTTTATTCCTGAGAACTCGGGTGTTTTTGGCGTCTACGGATGGACCGGTGTTTTGCGAGGCGCAGGGATTATCTTTTTTGCTTTTCTTGGATTTGATGCCGTATCAACCTTGGCCCAAGAGGCAAAAAATCCTCAAAGGGATATGCCTATTGGCATGCTTGGCTCTCTTTTGATCTGCGCCATTGTTTATATTGTTTTTGGAGCTGTTATGGTCGGCGTTGTTGACTACCGTCATCTCGGGGTTGTCGATCCCGTTAGCGTTGCGGTCAACTCGTTTGGTCCCAAATTTTTTTGGTTACGGTATATTATTAAGTTTGCCATCTTGTCAGGATTAACCTCGGTAATCCTCGTCATGATGACAGCCCAGGCCCGCATTTTTTATGTGATGTCTCGTGATGGTCTTTTACCAAAAATCTTTGGTAAATCACACCCCGTTTACAGAACCCCTTTTTATACGACCCTCATTGTTGCCGCTGTTGCTCTGTTTCTTGTCGGATTTTTTCCTGTCGATATTTTAGGGCAACTCACCTCAATGGGAGCTCTCTTTGTCTTTGCTATGGTTTGTTTTGGTGTCTTAATTCTTCGGTTTGCTCAGCCAAAGTTACACCGTCCCTTTAAAACACCGTTTTCTCCATGGGTCCCACTTTTAGGAACCTTGGCTTGCACGGTACAGATGTTTCTCATGCCGCTGGTCACCTGGATCCAATTTATCGTGATGATCTCGATAAGTTGTATTCTCTATTTTGTTTACGGAAAAAAACATAGTAAACTCCAGCAGGGGATCACTCACTAGAAAAAACATACCGAAGAGAGTTGAAAACTTGGTTTTTGACCGTCGCGAAAGTCCTTGCGGTTGGATCTTATCGCAACGTCGCTCGTATTTTCTCAATACGAGCTGGTTGCGATCGTCCAACCCTCAGACCTTTGCAGGGGCTTTGGCGGCGTCCAAAACCAAGTTTTCAGCTCTCTTCAGTATATACCGAAATGAGCTCAAAAATTGGGGGACTCAGTTCACTGCAATGCCATGTCTTTTGTTGTACTCATCTAGTTCTGGAGAGGTTACGGTTATCCCTGCTCCGTCAGGAGAACACTCGATTTTATACGGCTTATTCCATCCATCTTTTAGAAATGAATCGACTTCCTTTGGGTTGATAAGGCCAGAGTTACTAATCCAGGTGGAAAGTAATTTTTCCTTGTTCTTCGAAAGATCTTCGTTCTTGATAAGATCGCTGGTATTGATATGCCCCATCTGAATTTCTAAATTCAAAATATCGGCAAGCCTTTTAGCTCCCTGTTCAGAGCGAAAGGCTTTCCCTTTATCAAGCGTTCCTTTGAGATTGTAACTAACTACCCCACTAATTAAGCCTATCAAAAGGATAACAATCATGATTTCAAGAAGCGTTATGGCCCTTTTTTTTGATTTTTTATTTTTCATTTCTGTACCTCACGGTTGTAAAACTGATCCCACATCAGTGAGAGGAATTAAGATAGACAGCAAGACAACCCCAATGATAAGACCTAATAACAAAAGTAAGGCGGGTTGTAGTATGGCAATAAACCAAGCAACTCTTTTCTCCAGTGTCTCCTCACAAATTGTGGCTATATTTTGTAACATAAAACCGATTTTTCCCGTCTCTTCTGCGATCGATAACATGCGAGGAAGAATGGAGGGGATTCTAGGGTGACGCCGAAACTCTTCACTTAAAACCTTTCCTTCGTTTGCCCTTTGTTCAGCTTGGATGATGATTCCCTCTAAAACCTGATTTTTTATTACCTTTCGTGCGAGTTGAAGTGTCTTTAAAATCGGAATACCCCCTAAAAGTAATAAGGAAGCCGTATGACAAAATCGTATCATAGCCGCCTCAGTAATGACTTTTCCGATAACCGGGATTTTTAAAAAAAAAGCATCAAATTTAAACTTTAAGGGAGGATACCTTAAAAAAAATGTGAAAACAGCAGCAAAACAGCCTGTTCCTATAATCAGTGACGTGAGATTAGCGATCATCGTGTCACTTGCAAAAAAAATAAACTGGGTCATAGGATGGAGCGATTTTCCTTCAAATAAAAGCTTCATGGAAGGGACAACAAATAAAAGAAGAATAAAAAAAACAAGAAGACAAAAACAGCCTAAAAAGAGAGGGTAAGCTGCAGCTGAAAAAAGCTGTTTTTTCAGCTGTTCCTGTCGTTTTAAAAGAAGACAGAGTTGCTTAAAAACATCGGAAAGGTTTCCGGCTTCTTCTCCAGCTTTAACCATAGCCGTATAAACAGGGGTAAAGGTTTTTGGATATCGTCTTAGTGCCTCTGAAAGCGGTATCCCTGTTTTTAAAGCATCACAGAAATCAATTAAAATAGGATGGAAACGGTGCCGTCGGTATTTCTCTTCAATGATAATCAAACTTTCATACAGCGGAATACCTGCCAGTAAGAGCTGTTCTAAGATGCGGGTAAAATCAAGTAACGAGGAGAATGGAATCCGAGTTTCCCGCTTTTGATGATCCAAAAGAGCGATATCCGTAATAAGAATGTGATCTTTTCGAAGTTTTTCTTTGGCAGAGGTTAACGAGTCGGCATCGATAATGCCTCTGATTTTTTTCCCCAAGTCCGAAATCGAGTGATAACGATAGAGTGGCATTTAGGTAAATTGAGTATGACTTCGAACGACTCGAAGGAGTTCAGATGTCGTCGTAATACCAGACGAGATCAACTCAATGCCGTGGTCTCGAAGGGGGGTCATCCCCTGATCTAAAGCAGCAAGGCGAAGCTCCATCGCATCGGCACTCTTAACAATCTGCTGTTTGATAACATGGTTCATAATCATAAGCTCATAAACTCCATGGCGACCTTTATATCCAAGACCAAAACAATGTGAACACCCCCGACTTCGATATAAAAATGAGAGGCTATCGATGCCAAGTTCTCGACATTCTGACTCGCTGGGTTCATACCCTTCCTTACATTGAGGGCAATTGGTTCGGACAAGTCGTTGAGCTAATACACCGACCACCGTCGACGAAAGAAGATAAGGCTCTATTCCCATCTCAACAAGGCGAGTGAGGGCAGATGGAGCATCGTTAGTATGAAGCGTGCTGATAACAAAATGACCTGTCAAAGAAGCCTGAATAGCTATTCCAGCCGTCTCCTTATCTCGTATTTCACCAATCATAATGACATCTGGATCTTGTCGTAGAATATGCTTTAATCCCGTTGAGAAATCGAGATGAATTTTTGGATTTACACTAATTTGAGCCATACTTGGCAGCTTATATTCAACAGGGTCCTCGATAGTCATGATATTCACCTCTAAAGAATTGATTTCATTAATAACGCTGTAGAGTGTCGTTGTCTTTCCACTCCCTGTCGGTCCTGTGACGAGTAAAATGCCTTCGCTCAAACCAAAGAGTTTTTTAAATTTTTCCAGCATAGGGTAGGGCATACCAAGACGGTCCACCCCTAGAATCGTATTGCTCCTATCTAAGATCCTGAGTACAACTCTTTCTCCATAGATAACCGGAATGGTACTGACTCGAAAATCAATCTCTCTTCCTCCTATTTTGAGTTTGATCCTCCCGTCCTGAGGAAGTCTTTGTTCTGCAATATCGAGTTTAGCAAGAACCTTAATTCTTGTTATGATCTGAAGCTGAAGCTCCTTTGGTGAGATGTGACGAGGGCGGAGAACACCATCAACTCGGTATCGAATAACAAGTCCTTCGTCTGAGGGTTCAAAGTGAATATCTGAAACCCCTTGTTGAATAGCCTCCGTCATAACAAGATTAAGCAGCCGAATTACAGGGGGGTCTGCTGTTTGTGCAAGAAGATCGTATTCCTCACTCTCTATTAAAGGGTCAGTGCTACCCCCCTTTAAGGTAGCAATCAGGCTAGAAGTTGCATCTTCTTTTTGATGATAACACCGCTCGATGCCCGCCTCTATTGCTTCGCGCGGGGCGCAAATTTGTCGATTTTTTTTACCTGTAAGGTAAGAAACTTCTTCGATAGCTTCAAAGTCAAGGGGATCCTCCAAGGCAATGATTAAACAATTTTCCTCTTCGTCAACCGGTAGAAGGTGTCGTTTTTTTGCAATGGCATAAGAGAGAACTTGAATTTTATTATGCACAAAACGATAGGAAGAGAGGTCTAAAACAAAGGGAATCTGTAATTGCTGACAAAGAGTTTTTAGGTCATCGTTCATGGGTAAAAAACATTTTCATACTATGGTTGAAAAAACGAACCCGTTCTTTTTCACGAGCCTCTTCTATTTTTTTTAAAAATTCTGGTATATCACCCGGCCTTTTTTTTAACTCTTCCGCGCGAAGTTTTTCCATTTTTTCTTTTGGATCATAAACAATTTTAGGGGTAATAAAGAAAAACATCTCTGTATCATGGTCCGCAAGCTGTGTTGTTCCAAATAGTTTTCCAATCCCTGGAATATACCCCAAAAAAGGAACCTTTTCTTCATGATCAAGGCGTGATTTACGACGAAGTCCACCCAATATCACGGTCTCTCCATCAAGAATCCTCACTTCGTTCTCAATATGGCGTCGATCGACTAACGGACGATCATCCATATTTGGCTTCGTTGTGTCAAAGCTGATGTTAGTCTGAAGGGTGACAAACCCTTGCTCTTCTCCCTCTAGTGGAATATGAATGGTTGGGGTAAGAATGATCGTAATACCGTACTGAGCACGAGCAAATGATTTTTCAAATGAGGTCCCTTTATTGGTATCAATAGGAGCGGCACCATTATTAATCGAGAGCTCTTCGACAATAGAGATGGTAGCAGGGGTCTGGTTTACTGTAATGACAGAAGGAGCAGCATTAAGCTGAATATCGTCTTGGGTCATCAAAAAATTATAAGCAATATCAAACTGTGGGGTGTATTTATGAGAGGGGCCGTGAAAAAAAAATTGCATTACCCCTTTACTAAAGGAATCTTTTGTTGCGGACGGTCCTACTACGGGGGTATAGGTGACACCATTATGCGTTTTCCCTAATTTAAGAAGGTTAAGACCAAAATTGATCTGAGAGTTGATTCGTCTTTCAAAAAGAAGAACCTCGATTTGAACCATTTTTTTAGGAATGTCTAGTTGTTTAAGAAGATCTTTGATTTTTTCAAGGACATCACGTCGAACGGTCATTAGAATCGTTCCTGTCTTTGGGTCGGGAATAAAATGCTCTGTAAATCCTTGTTCTATATCGGTTTTCGTAAATATTCCCGACTTTAAGGGAGGAGGAGCCACGACAAGCGGAGGCATAGGGGGGTATCCTTCTGGGGGAACTTTAGAGCCCGTGACTTCCGAAGAATATGAAATGGCCGTATGAGGAAGATCATGGTTCGTTGTCAGGAGTGAAACATAAACCTTTTCCAAAATTTGAGCCAAATCAACAGGATTACTATGGCGACAGGTGTAGAGGGAAATTGTCATCTCAGCAGGGTCCTCTAGTTGCTCTTCGGTTTCTTGAACAATTTTTTCAGCTCGCTCTACGCTTTCTTTAGAACCAATAAAAATCAAACTATTGCTGTGGGCAAGGGCAAAAACACTCAAAGTGTCGTGATCAATTTTTCCAAAAGGAGCACGATTTTTTTCCACTGCTTCATTGAAAAAGGTCATCAAAATTTTTTCCATTTCTTTTGAAGCAATTTTAGAAAGAGAAACGACTCTTGTCATTTTTCCCTCCTGCGCCCCCCACACCTTATCATAAAAATTGAGGAGTTTCTCAACCTCCTCTTTAACCGCTATAATGGCAATTTTGTTCCCGAGTTGATGAATAAACGTCTGTTTGTTATCAGAAAATTTCTCAAAAAATTGAAAAATAGTTTTTACCTGCTCCGCTAAAGGGAGAACAAGATAACAAATTCTACTTCCAGCAGGCAAAATTGCTAATTGGTCTCGATGATACGCAACGGTTTCGAGATTCCCAAGGTCTTGTTTCAGGAGATAAAGCTGCCTTGCATAAGTATTTAGCTTCTTTAAACCAAATCCGTTATGGTACAGCATCACCTCAAGAAGATCGTTCCAAGACTGACGTGGAATAGGAATGTTTGAATAAAGGTGGAGCTTTATTCCAGAAAATTCTTGAGGGACGATGTACAAATAGTCAAGCGAGCCATATTCCATGACGAGTTGACTCAAAGGGATTTCCTCTTGATCCCAGAGGGAGTACGGTTCTTCGTCTTGCAATCCTTCTTGAACAGCTGTTTCACGCCATGCCTCTTCAAGATGATTTTTTTCATTCCTGAATTGATTAACCTCATCGAGAACAGCACGAAAAGCTGCCTCATCTCCACCCTCTTGTGAAAGTTTTCGAGCTTTTGTGTATGCCTCTTCCAATTTTTTTTTTCAAAATAAAGATCCTATCATTTAAAAAAACAACATCTGTATTTCGAGAGAGAGTTTTCTGTATTAGTGACGATTTTTTTTCAGCAATAGACTCGGCTAGTACAATAATGGGAACGAGTAAGAAAAATACGGCCTTCACAATTTTTTTTCTTTTTTATTATTTTGAGCTAGTAATGACGACTGTGGAAGTGATGGGACACCCCTGTGGTGAGGAAGGGGTTTTTTTTCGATATTAAAAACAAAGGAAAGGGATTTAAACTCCGTTCTCATTCTATCAAAGCTTCTTGCTGTTAGAACAATTTTTCCCTTACTGTTCTCAATTTTCTCAAAGATAAAAAGTTCTCCTGAAAATTGATGTAAAAGAAAAGCCTCTAGCTCCTCGGTAGTTTTAAGAAGATGCCATCGATCTTCGTTTCTAATCCACCAATCCCCCTCTTTCACAACAAAACGGCGTTTCCCCAACTGACAGGTAATCTCAGATGGAGAACGAACTCGAACAAACGAAATGATATCTCCTTTTTGAGAAGGGGCTTCCGGAGATTCATACAAAGGAATATCGATGAGGGTAGACCTGATAGCCTGTTGAATCCCATACTTTTAGTTTCAGTTGTTGAGAAGAAGCAGATACCACCGTAGCAACCGGACAGCCAGTTCCTTCGCCCCGTTGCCATTCATCTCCATCCCACCAAAGAAGATCACCAACGGAAAGAAAAAATATTCTATCGGCAATTTCCACTCTATATTTGGAACTAAGTGACTTATACTCTTCACCCCCCCACTGACTTAAAAACAGATCCGGTTTCCAGAGACGCCCATTCTCTAGGGGTTTTAAAAAAATCTCATCATTCAGAGCACGATAAAAAAGGGGTGAGGTAGAAAGTACGATCTCCTCTTGTTCATTAAAGGGTCCCTCTATTTGAAGAAACAGTCGATTATCCTGAAAATTAAGGGGCAGCAAAGAAAAGCTATTTTTTTTGTTATCAACAAAAGTGTAGCTCTCTTTTTGTTTGGAAACAGAAGTACGCTCCCCTATCATCAGTTCTTTTTTCTCCCCACTACTTTTCAATCCTAAACAAATTGCCCCGCCTCCCACTTCCCTCGGCCTTGTTTTTTTTCCTATTAAAACAAGCTCCTGAGCCAACCCCTCTAAGGATAAGGTCAGTAATCTAGGGGACAACGATAAGGCTCCCTTTCCAATTTTAAGGTGGTCAATCAAAGGAAACGAACTTTTGTCAGGAAGCGAAGCTTCGTTTGTTTGATTAAAATTTAAAAAAATCAACGAAAGAACAGAAAGAAAAAGAGAAAAAACCATAACGGCGACTTGGACTCCCCTCTGAATTTTATCAGCTCTTTTTTTTAAAGGATTTACAAGACAAACCATCAAACATCCCTCTATACCGAAGTGAGCTGAAACTTTGGTTTTGAACCGTCGCCAAAGACTCGGGGTTGGACGATCGCAACTAGCCCGTATTTTTCTCAATACGAGCAACGTTGCGATCGTCCAACCGCGAGTCTTTGGCGACGGTCCAAAATCAAATTTTCAGCTCACTTCGGTATAACCGTTCAAAGTTAGACCTAAGTGAAAACCCAAAGTTTAACTTTGAACGGTTAGAGGTGGATAATGATCTGAAAAAATTTTACTGCTGATCGTCAAGACTTTTCAAAAATGAGTCAAGCTTATCAAAAGCTTTACGACGATGAGAAATTCGATTTTTAATGTTTTCTCCAATTTGAGCAAACGACTTACCATATTCATACTTGAGGAAAAGACTATCATATCCAAACCCCCCCCCTCCTTTTTCTTCCGAAAGAATTGTCCCTTCGCATACACCTCGAACCGTTTTTTCAATAGATTTAGGAGAAGCAACGGCAATCCAACATTCAAAATGACCCTGACGATCTAGGTCGACAAAATTTTCCATCTCTTTTAAAAGCTTTTTTCTATTTTCTTTATCCGTTGCATCCTCTCCGGCATAACGTGCTGATAAGATGCCTGGAGCCCCTTGAAGAGCAGGGATAACCAGCCCTGTATCATCAGCAATAACCCAGCTGTTAAGGGTCGTCGCCGCATGCGTTGCTTTAAGAATCGCATTTTCTTCTAACGAATGGCCGACTTCCATTAAAGGGGTATAACTTGGAAAATCAAGAAGAGAAAAAATATCAAAACGATCGTAACCTTTTAACATAAGACGAAATTCACGAATCTTGTGAACATTACGACTGGCGATAACCATTTTCATAACCCCCCTCCCCTTACTCCCCTGAAACTATAAAGAAAGAAGTCAATTGTTGTCATCTAAGCAACTTGTAATCTTGACAATCGTCAACTCTTCCCCCTGAAAGTTAAACTTACCATTAACAGGAAGTCCCTTCATCTCTTGAGCTAACTTCGATTGTAAAGAAAGAATACCCTTATCTGGATCAGCATCCCAAGGCCCTAGCAAGGTATAAAACCGTGTGTTTCCTTTATTATTTTTACACTCCACCACACAACCAACCCCAACCTCCTCTGTGTTGATATCGGCTTTTGAAAGAATCCGCGCCCAAGAAAGTTGATCCGATAACATCTTCAGTTCAGACTGAAGATGTTCCTGCTTTTCTAAAGCAGCCTTAAACGCCGGATTTTCTCTCAAATCACCATGAGAACGGGCCTCTTTAATCTCCTCGGAATTTTTAATTGTCTCTACAGTTCCAATAAGTTCAATTCTATCTTTAATTTTGGCATACCCTTTCTCTGTTGTCCAAATCACATAATCTTCCGATATATTTTCCTGTTTTTTTCTCATCTTGGCCAAAGAAGGATGAACAATTTCAGCAAGAGAATGAAAAATTTTCATGTCGTGATCGGAAAAAGAACGACACTTTGAAGCAAGAAGGAGCAGCTCTTGAACCGTATCTATACTCATTTCTTGAATAAGGGCTCGCATGACAGCATAACGATCTTTTGTTAAAATAAGGGGCATTTTTTTCACAAGCTCCCTGTAACTCGGCACCGATTCGATATGGTTAAGCAGCATGAAAAAAGATTCAAAAAAAAGGCTTCTTCCTTCTTTATCACTATAGGGAACATTTCTTCGCGTTGTAATTTTTTGAAAATACCAGACAAAAGCCCTTGGATAGAGAGAGAAATGAATAAGGAGCTCCCCAAGCTTATTCTTTAACTCTGCCTCTGTTTTTAGATTAAAAAGTTCATTAAAAAGGTAGTCCCGTATCGGATTTTGATCGACCGTTAAAAGTAAATTAAGAAAAAGATCCTTCCAATCAGCCCGACTTTTACGAGCTATCACCAAAATTCGTTTTTTAAAAGCTAAGATCTCTGTCGACTGAACGACTGCTTCTAAATTTTTACAATTTTTAATTATTTCTTGGGTGAAACCGTAAAATTTATCCCCTGATAACTCCTCCAAGAGGAGATGGAGTTCCAAAATTTGAATCTCGGTTAAGTCTGAGGCTTCCAACTTTCCTTGAATTTTTGCCTCTAGAAAATTTTTAAACTCAACCTTTTTTAGTGTTTCTGAAAAATCTCGAACAAAAGGATGAATGGTTACAATTAACTTTTCTACATCAACATCTTCTTCTAGTGCCTTCCGAAGCCTTTCTTCATGGGAAATTGCCTGCTCTTTAAGAGCAAAAACAGAACGCGCACCGTCGGGAGATTCAATCTTTATGTCTTTCTTTAGTTTTGCCCGAGCATTTTGCCACCATTTTGTCCACTCTTCTTTAGGAATCACCCACTCACATAACTCATCTTTAATTTCAGGGGCCGTCTTGGGGCCAAGATCCTGAAGCAAAAGACGAATCACTTCAACGGGATTCTCCTTAGCTTCTTTTTCAAGCTGTTCAAAGTCAGAAAATCGACGGGCCCAAAAATGGCTACTGGGTATCGGTATTAACGTTTTAAAAGCATTGGTAAAAGAAATATCTTTTTTCCCTGAAACATACTCAAACTCTACGGCGAGCTGCTCTCGAAGCATGGAAACATCTATGATTTCACCAATTCCCCAACCACCCGCATGAAAAACAAAGTTCCCCTTTTTCATATGATTTAAAAGTTCAAAACTAGAGACCGACCCCTGAACCTTGTTTTTATTACGAAAACCGATTAAACGAATTTTTTCAACGAAATCAGCTTGATTCCCATATTTTTTCTTAAAATACTCCATCACATAGTCATAGAGAGGTTCGTTATTCGTTGTCTCAAGATCGATGATGAGCTTAAAGATCTCATCCTTTTGATCCCCTTCGGGAATCTCTTCCCATATGGGAATAATTTTTTCGACATGCTTTCCAAACGACTCGGCAAACTCACACCCTTTAACAGAAACAAGAATCGCCTTTAGCTCTAGCGGATCAACTTCATCACCAACACAATATTCTTCCCAAAGACGAACAAAAGCTGTATAGTCGCGATTCGAGATTTGATTCTGAAAATCTTTTAAATAGGCCATTTGAGTTCCTTTCGTCGTCATGTTTAATCCCTAGGAAGTTCCCTCTAAGTATATAACTCATAATGATTCTCTTCAATTTATACCCAAGTGAGCTGAAAAATTTTGGTTTGGACCCCCCCAAAACCTCGGGTATTCCCCATACTTTCTGAATACGAGCGGCGTTCCGATAAGACCCAACGGCGAGGGCTTGCGCCGATTCAAAGTAAAATTTTTAATTTCACTCATAGAGTTTAAGCTTGTATAAAGTAACCGTGTGCAGGAGAGGAACGATACCCGTATATCGCTCCCACCTTCTTCAAGGTGTCCATCACTTGTCCAAAAAATGTATTACAAAAGGGAACCTCTGCTGTCATCTTCGTATCTTCTTCACAACTAACGAGCTCAGTATCAAGACCTCCAAACTTTCCACAAGCAGCTCCTACATAAACAGTCCTTCGATTTCTAATCCCCCCTTCCCATGAATTTTCAGAAAGTCTTTCGTTTATTTCTTGAACAAGATTAAAAGCAATTTTCCTGAGCCTTTCAGCTTCCCTTGGATGGGATGGAAAAAGAAGTTTGCTCGGTTCTATCTGAATGGGTTCATCACCGACAACAATTTTTCTTTCTTCATAATATTTTTTTAACTTCTCTTGCTCCAATAACTTATCCTTTCTTAAACTCCACGCTCTATTAAAAGAAGAAGTGTTGACACTGTTCCTTTCTGCCATTTGAAAAATCTGCATCCCTTGTTTTTCACTTACACAACTAACCAAACCCTCTCGATTAAAGGCCCCGAACAATCCAACAGCTGCGCTTTCAACTTCTTCCAAATCAGTAAAGGCTACCCTATATTTTTTCCTTACATAACAAACAGGATTATTACCATACCTTACATCACTGTAATGGAGTTTAAAAACGAGGTGAAAAAATTGACGAACAACCTCATCATCAACATAGATCTGAAAAAGCCTTTGCTGTACTTCCTCGCTTTCATCAAATTTTAATTTTTGTTCAAGAATGACATGATATTCTTTACCCCTTATGTTAAAAGTGGTTAGTCTTTGCTTCGGTATGAAAAGAGAATTTAATTTACAATCGTGCACAATTCTTGCTGCTTCAAGGGTATTTTGATGCCGTTTATCCATAGAAGTGTCGTTTTCTTTTATGTTCATCTTAAAAATTAACCCAGGAAAATTTTTTAAGATAAAAATTCGACGGTGCTGTCCTGTTTTAAGATACCTGATCCCATTCCTATCATACTCAAGAACACCTTGCACACAGGACTCAATTTTTGAAAGAACATTGGGGCAAATATCAATTTGATGTTTTAAATTTTTTTTATAGACCTTTTCTTGTTGATCCCCATTGTTCATAACAGAAACTTTGCTAATGGCTATACTCATGTTTTCTCTATATTTAAAACGTTTATGGTAGGAAGTTTAATTCCTAGCTCGGTTTAACTTCAAGGGGGTGAGTTATCGAATTTTCCACACCCCTCTTTAATTATTAAACTTAAGATATATCTTCTTATTCAGAGTATGTGGAATTTGTTCATAACTAGGCTAAAATCACAGGAGAAAAGGGTGTGTTCATAACTTTAATAAAACCCCTATAAAATTGTTCATAAACTGGCGCGGGATAAAGAGGATTGTTGATAACTCCTCCACTTATGAACAACCCAAGAGAGCTGAAAAATTGGATTTTGGCCAAAGCTCTCGCGGTTGGATCTTATGGCTATGTCGCTCGTATTGATAAAGGTGCGCTGTTCTTTTCATGAAAGAAAGTTTTTATTAAAAAATGGTAAAGCAACCGTATCATTGTTTAACAACGGATCTATATCGATACCGAAGTGAGTTGAAAAAATTGAATTTGGACGCCGGCAAAGCCTCTGCATACTAAAAATTTAGTTTCGAAAGAAGCCTATTGGAGGCCCGCAACGTGCAGCATGAAAAAAAGCTTCAATAACAAAAAAATTGTATATTAATTATTAAAATGTTAGAATTTCTTCTAAACTTTATATAAAAATGCCTAATTTTAAAATTATTCCTGATTGTAATCAAATCTCACTTGGTGAAGAGTGGACTGACTCCAGTCAATTTCGTTGCAGGGAGAGAATCGTTGATGAGAAGGGTCGGAGGGTAGCCGATGATTACAAAGGGCGTCGCTATCAGATTCTTGAAAAAAAAGAGACTCCTTTTTCGACTTCAGATCGTATTCAAAGGGGCTTATTTGGAATCATAGCGGCTATTTCTACTTTATGCCTTGCTCTCCTCTCAAGCTATGTTCGAAAACTTTTCACAAAACCAAACAAAACCATCCGTTATGCCATTCCCTACCCCCCTCCTCTTGCTTCACCAAACCAGCAAGGAATAAGCCCTCTTCCTTCTACTTCTGAAGGGACAGTAACCCCTTTTAAAGCAGGGCTTAGTCCAGGTTTTCCTCAAAGTTTTTCCCATGAACTTGAAAACAGTGAGACCGAAAAGATTGAGGGTGACCGTTTCAGAAAAGAATTGCAACTCAGCTCAAGAGCATTGCAAAGAGGAATCTCTCTTTCTAATAAGGAGATTCAAGAGATTCAACAATGCATAGAAAAGGCTTTTCAAGGTGAGAAAGATTTTTTTGTCAAATTTTATAAACGCGAACCAGATCAATGGACTTTTTCATTATTTTCAATGCCTCACCTCATTTTCAAAATGAAGCCCCAAGGTGGTAGGATGCTCGATCACTATCAAAGCATGATACGCGGGGAAACCATTATTCGCCTAAATCAGCTAGGGTTACTCGTTGTTCCTCGTGCAAAATTGTTAGTCATTGGGAAGCATGAAATTCTTGTTGAAGAAAAGTTACATTTTGAACCACGCAGCCAAGAACGGTATCTTCAAGGTGATCGGAGTCGTCAACTGAGTCAACTTACCAAGCTTGTTTGCGAGATGAATTATAGTGGTGTGGGTTGGCACAATCACCCTATTTTGGACGATAAAGTTGATGAAGATAGAAATAACAAAATTGGTCTTATCAATCTTAGAGAGACGCTTGGTCGAGAAGTCGGATTATTTGGTGACGACTCCGGAAGAAAGGGCTTAATTGGCCTTGTGAATGAAGAACAACGAGAGATCATTCGAATCGTAGCAAAAGAAAATGGGGTTAGTCTCGCCTCTTTCAAAGCGGCATGTGCTCGAATAAACAAGGAGTTGGAGGAGCGTGAGTTAGAGAAATACTATCAAGCAAAAACCATTGTTACAGGAAGTGAACTGGTTAAACTTAATGAGAGTGATCTTGATTTTTCTACTTATTCTCCTGATGTAGAAGAGAAGCTTAAGAGCCTTGCTCTCAACCTTGTCAAATACATCAATAGCTCCATCTCACAAAGTTCATCTCAAGATTCAATCCAAAAGCGGAGGAACGTTTTTATCGATACAAATAGTGGCAGCTCGCCGTTTTGGGGCCTTGATAAGAAATTGATTAATCCAGGTGAAGATGAATTTGAAACAGCTAACAAGTTCGAAACGGATCAGGAATTTTATGATGCTACTTTTTTTGGATGCGTAGTAAAGAAGTTAGCCGATTTGGGCGCTATTTACAAATTAGACAGCCGCGAACGCGGGACTTGTCTTCAAGCTTAATCAGGAGGGTTCAGATGCGTGAGAGTTGGACGATCGTTCCCAATACGAGCGACGTTGCCATAAGATCCAACCATGCGAGCTTTGGCCAAAATCCTAATTTTTCAGCTCACTTCGGTATACTTGAGGTTTTGGAAAAGCATCGGTTTCATACCTTTGAATCAATGAAACTGAGTGAAGCAGCTAAATTACCTCTTTTTTTCTAAGGTTGAGTTCATAGGCTTCAGCAGCTTCTTTATCCATCTGGTTTTTTTTCTTATCCAGATCGTCGAAAATCCCTTTACTCTCACTCTTATTTGGCTCTTCATAAAGACTAGACTTCTGTGCATCAAGGAGCACCCTCCTTTTTTTTTCAAAGCTAGCCACTGACTTAAGATAGTCTTCGGTCGTGCATTCAAGCGAATTAAGATAGTCTTTGGTTGTGTCTTCAGCAGCGTCATCCCTAGTGGAGACAACAGGCTCAGACATCGTGAATCTATTAGCACTAACTGGTGGTATAACGCCACCCATAACCAACCTCCAAATGTTTAAAAAAGTTTTTAATCGGCTGAAATTTATCAATTTTCTAAAAAATTTTCAATAAAAAAATTCATTTTAGAGAGGGAGGGAAACCGTTCATCAGCTTCCCCTTTATACCGAAGTGAGCTGAAAAATTGGATTTTGGACCGTCGCGAAAGTCCTCACGGTTGGATCTTATCGCAACGTCGCTCGTATTTTCTCAACACGAGCTAGTTGCGATCGTCCAACCCCGAGGCTTTGGCGGCGTGCAAAACCAATTTTTCAGCTCACTTCGGTATAGCAGGTTCTTTATGGGCATGATTTTTTTTATCCAGATCGTCAGAAACCCCTTCAGCAAATAACTTATCAATTTTCTCGATCAAATCACCTTCTATCGATTTTATCGTAGTACAGCACTTGATGGAAACTTCTTCACCGTTTTCATTCAGCGTATCAGGGCCTATCCCCGTCTTTTTTTCAAAGATAGCGACCGACTTAAGATACTCTTCGGTCGTCCATTCATTAGCCTCACCCCTCGTGGACATGACATGATCAAAAATCATGAATTGATTAGCATCAACTGAAAGTATAACACCACTCATAATCAACCTCCAACCTTCTAGGTGGCCAAAATTTATCAATTTTTTAAAAAGTTTTCAATAAAAAATTATTCATAAAGAGAGAAGGAAACCGTTCTTCTGCTTCGGTTTGCTTCATAGGGTCACGACCTCCTTATCAGTTCATTTCGGTATAAGGGAGCCGGTGAGGGTGGTGTATCGGCGTAAGAGAGAAGCCCCAAAACGACGTTCGTCGATAAAGATGAGGTGGTTTAATTTTTGAGTAATAAATGGCGTTGAGTTGGGTGTTTCAAAAAAAAGAAGTCCTTCTTTTGATAATAGTGATGAAGTGTCTAGAAATAGTAATAGTTTTTGATAGATTGATCTTTCCTCATAGGGAGGGTCTACATAAATAATTTGAAATTGTTGCTGCTTTTTTTTAATTTTATTCAAGGCATCAAAAACATCTAAAAAAAAAATTGTGCTCTCTTTTTCAAAATGAAACAAAGAGATGTTCTGCTTTATACAAACAAGTGCATTTCGGTTAGCTTCAACAAAAGTTACATGATGGGCTCCTCGACTCAGGGCTTCAAAGCCGATAGCTCCGCTACCGGCAAAAAGATCAAGAAACGAAGCCCCTTCTATTTTTTTTTGAAGCATATCAAAGACGGCCTTACGAATGAGGGAAGTTGTAGGGCGGGTTTTGGAGCTTTTGAGCTTTTTTAGCTTCCTTCCCTTTAGCTTACCACCTAGAATGTGTAGGCTCATGCTTAAGAAGCTCCTTTGCTTCCTCTAAAAAGGAGAGATTTCCTTTCTGTAAATATTGTTCATAAAGGGAGTGGGCTTTTTCAACATTCCATTTTTTTGAAAGGAAGTGAGTCGCTTTTTGAGTTTGATCAAAGGAAATTTCTTTTTTGATTGATAAAAAACTTTCTCTATTTTTTCCTTGAATAACAAGATGAAAGTCAGAAAGCTTATCAGCAGTTCCAATGAGTTGATAGGGGCGGTTTCCTATCAGGTAGGGTAAGCGATAGGAGGGGGGGTAAAGGCGAATATTTGCGTTTGGGTCTTTGGCATTGATAGAAAACCATAACTCTTTTGCTATGGGTGTTCGTAATCCTAAAACGAGTTTAGCTAATTTGCGAGGAAATCCCGTATGAGTGTCGGAATAAAGAAGGGCTCCACGACCAAGTGTTCCTAGAAGGTCCAGGGTGACGAGGTTGTTTTTTGTTCCAACGGCGGCCGTGTAAAAAGAGATTTTTCCTTGATTATCATTTAGCCACGTGTTAACGAAGCGGCGTTGTTTTTCGCTTTTTAGCCCAGAACCTCCGTCGGAAATTAAAATGGCGGTATGGGCAACATCATCGTCTAGAGGGTGTGGGATGAGGCTTTTTAAAGAAGTGTAAATATTCGAGGTTGAACCGAAGTTATTAGGGTCTTCTCTTTCAAGAAATTCTTCAGCTATTTGTTGGCTTTTTTTATTGTAGGGAAGCGAAGTTTTACTTAAATGAATGATCTTTGATCCAAAAATAGTGATATTAAACCGGTCCCCTTGTTGTAGAAAAGCAAGAGCTCGTTTAACACCTCTTTTGAAAGTTTGAAATCGATGTTTTTCTATTGAATTAGATTGATCAATCAGAAAATAGTAATGATGTCCGATTCGATAAGGAGTTAAGTCCTGTTTAGGGATAAGGTTTAAAGAAAAAAGATACCCACCCCCTTGTCGTGGGGTTGATTTGATTTCAATATCAAAAAAAGAACTCATCTCTAAGGAATGAAAATCGGGTATTCCATATTGGGAAAAGAGGACTTCGTTCGAGCTAAGTGTTGTGGGAAGATTTGCAAGAGGTTGGGGTGGTGTTAGGGGAGGTGGATCACTAAAATTGATAGGGCTACGGGTGTTAAATTCAGCCGTTTTATCCAAGCTTAAGTCGAGATTATTTAGAATCCTTTTTGAATAAGCTTTAGGGGTAACAAAAAGGGGTTCAATTGTTTTAGCTTCTATCTTTTGATCGGTAAAAGAAACCCCGGGTGCCTCTTCAGAAAAACTGAAGAGAGGAGAGGCTTCGGACTCAGTTTTACCTTCTGGCACGGATAAATCGGTCACATGAATCAGGCTATGATTGAGAGCTCGGCTCCCCTTGTTTAAGTCCAAATCCAAACTCTTGAAATCATTTAAATAGGCGTTGAGTTTTTTTGGGTGAAAGGAGTCGGTCTCAATGTTATGGGGATAACCCTTAGGGGTAATTGCAAAGGAGGGCTCAATTTGATCGATAACTGGGGAGGGGTGTGGCGTTTCATGTGTGGACAAATTTATGAATTCTGGGGCTTTCACTAAGCCAAAATCGGAATTTTTTAATCGGTCTAGTTCTCTTTCTTGATCTTCAAAACCTAGGATGGGTTGCGGGGGGGCGGATACAGGGGGGGGGTCTCTTAATGGAGTGTTCGAAGCAAGCAATCTTGGTTGAGTTAAGGTATGTTTCGTCGATTTATGATGTTTGAGAAGGTGAGAGAGGGGCGGATGGCCAACAAACTCCTCTTCGATTGGTAAATTGGAGGGAAAATAAGGGATATGAAGCGACATGGCCTTTGAAGGGGTAATGGTTACAAACTGATTTAAAGTTTCTTCTAGGGCTTTTTCTTTTTCAAAAAAATGGGTTTCTTTTTTTTTAAAAAAAAGGGGATCTCCTAAAAAAATGGATAAAACGGGGGAAAAGAAAATGGGGCGAGAAAAAAAAAAGAACACCAAGGCAGAATGAAGAGCCATCGAAATGATCAGGCACTTGATAAAGAGGGGGTGGGGGGGGGGGTTGCCTTTCATTGGACTGATAATAGAGCTTTCAGGTTAACCTCAACCCTATTTCTCAAATAGGGAGTCAGGTGATCATGTCGTAAAATTTCCTCTAAAAGTTCAACCGCCTTTTGTGAAGATAACAACCCTGTCTCGGTGTCGTTTGGCTCTGATTGCGATTTGAAACGAAGAATTTCGGCTTCAACACAGTTCATGTAGTCTTGAAAAATAGAGTCTTTTTCAGAATTAAATGACCGATCTTCATGATACTGCTTGGAAATAAGATCATCTTTTGCATGAAAATCTTCTTTAATTCGATTTAGAAAAAAAAGAGCCGCCTCGGCACGAGACTCGACTGGAGCCAAAAAGACGCGAAGATCGGCATACTCAAGGGCTGCCTCTAGGTGAAGTGGTTCATCAGAGAATTTTTTTTGTATTTGCAAATCTTTCAGGGTGGATAAGAGGGTGGGGATCAGCGGATTGGAGACGTTTCTTTCTCTTGAAAACAGAAGACGACTCCTTTCTAATAGGGCGGCATTCGAGTAGTAAGATGGTTCCGAGGAGGCAATTAAAGCATCAAAAGCGGCTAACGCATCCTCCTGTTCATTGAGGGCAAGAAGGGTTTTCCCCAATTCAAAAAGGGTTTGCTTTTGAAGCTTCCAAGGTTGAACCGTATTCTTTGCTTGAAGATCAGCAAGAGAGGTTAGGAGAGCTCGTTTTTCTGACGAAGGTAGAAAAGAAGCAAGTTTAAGAGCCTCAGCCTCCAAATAACTCTCTTCAGGATTAAAATGGAGGGCATAATGATCATCTGCTTTTAATATTTTTTTAAAAATAAAACAAGCCCGTTCCTCATGCTCATGATTCCCTTTTTTTGCACTTTCACAGTAATAGTGAGCAAGCCACAGTGCATTTTCTCTTTGGACAGGGTTTTCCATTATTATGTGGTTTTGATAAAGGTTTTCTGCCGCCTTTTCATAATCTTTTATCGATAAGTAAGCATTAAAGAGATGGAGTTGAAGTAGGCTCTTATTTTCTACACTTGGGTTTAGAGAAAGCGATTTTTCCCCAAGAGAGATAAGAATATTGGGTTCCGATTGCAGCTCTTTATGTATTTCTATTTGTAGTAACAATACCGAAGAAAGGGAGGGGTGTTCTGGATAATTTACGCAAAACGCTACAGCCTCGGAAAGCGATTCCGAATAGTTTTTAATCTCAAAGAGAAGTTGGGCTAGAAGGAACCGGTAGTCAGCTTCCTCCTTTGCTGTGAAAAGATTGTTAAGACTAAGAGCCTGTTTCAAATCGTTAACAAGTTGTCTCTTCTTTTCTACGCTATATTCCGATTGTTTTAGTTCTTGAATGGAGCAGTTGAGAATCGAATGCCAGGTAGAGTCCTGGTGGCCACTTGGAAACGCTTCTAGGAATGAAAAAAAGGCAGCTCGGCTTTGTTCCCATTTTTCTATCTGTGAAAGCAAGAGGGCATAGTGGTGTAAAACGGCTTCTTTCTCAGGTGGATTTGGGAATAAAAAGATAAGTCTTTCAAGGTCTGAAACAGCTTCTTCTATTTTTTCATTTTGTAAACTATTTTGCGCATGCAGCAGTAAGGCTTTGCCTGCTTCCTCATCGGACGGAAAATCGTGAAGAAATTGTTCAAGAACAAGATCAAAAAGGGGTTGATTTCGTGTTTTTTGTGCACAGTTTACGAGTGTTGAAAAGGCAACTTGTTTATGAGTCGTGTTATCAGGTTCTTCTTTAATGAATTTTTGAAGAGAGACGATCGCTTCTTTATAAAGTTCGAGTTTAAAATAACTCCACCCTAAACAAAAATCAAAAATTCCCTTCTTTTCTTTCGGGATCCAGGGCTCAAGGGCAGAAGCTCGATTACTGAGGTCAGCAAACAACCCCTCCTGAAACAAAAGGACGACCTCATTATAAGCAGCCTCTGCGGCTTTTAATTTTCCAAAATCGACAAGTTTTCGATACGTTTCTATGGCTTCATGAGGATTGAACTTTGTCTGCGAAAAAGCAGCTTGTAGTAAAAATTCTTCCTTTCTATTTGGGATTGTTTCGGATAGTATGATGAAAAGGGCCGCCGCTTGCTCCTCTTCGCCTAAAACTCGATATACCTCTGCTAGGGGAAAGGAGACCTTATCTTTATAGGTTGTCTCATAAAGATTTAGAAGAAGAGGTTTGGCTTGATGGGCTAACTGAAGAACGGATTCCCTTTTTTCTTCAGCTGTAGAGCTCTCTAACAGCTTCATTTTTCTAAAAAAAGAGTCAGATAATAGAAATTGCAACTCCTCTTTTTGCTCAAGATCCTCTATTTCAATAGAGGGCAAAGTAGAGATAATCGTATCGTAGTGGCCGAGTAGGTAAAGAGATTGGTACTTGCGTACCAACCTCTTTTTTTGAAGAATTGGGGAGTCAATTTCTTCATATAAGTTGAGAGCTAATAAATATTCTCCTTCTTGATAAAGAAGATCAGCTAAGATCGATTTTAAATGATTATTAATGGGTGAGTTTGGGGAGTCGGCCAAAAATTGTTCAATTTGTTCTTTTACAATTGAAAAGTCACGATCTTTCCAAAACTCTGTTATTCTTCTCAAGAAAAGGACTTCTTGCTGAGAGAAACTTTCTTGTAGTAAGAGAGGTTGTTCGATCTCCTTTGAGATTAAAAAAGAAGAAATTAGAAAAAAGGAACAAGTCAATGTTATACGGAAGTGAGCTGAAAATTTGGTTTTGGACCGTCGCAAAAGTCCTCGCGGTTGGATCTTATCGCAACGTCGCTCGTATTGAGAATAAGGGCTAGTTGCGATCGTCCAAACCCGAGTCTTTGGCGAGGTCAAAAACCAAATTTTCAGCTTATTTCGGTATACAACTGCGAGAGCTTTCGCGACGGTTCGAATCCAATTTTTCAGTTCAATTCGGTATAATCTTTTCCGCATACGATCCTCACACCACAAACATTTTTCCCTATTGAACTCCGAAACTGTTTTTTTGTCCCTAAAAAAGTGTTTTGTTAACTTTGTTCATAGTCTTGAATGATCAATTCTACTGCTTTTTCGATCCCCACCTTGTCGATATGTAACCATTTAAAGAGGGGTTCATTGTGAAACCAAGTTAATTGCCGCTTTACGTAACGGCGAGTAGCACGCTTAAAATCTTTGATAAAAGAGAGCAAATCGTCTGATGACTGCGGGGAAAGAAGAAACTCTAGACACTGCCGGTATCCAATTGCACGAGAAGCCGTAGGGTTTTGTCGAATTCCATATTCCTCTAACCGCTTAACCTCATCGATAAAACCATTGGCAATAATTTCTTCGCATCTTTTATCTAGTAATGGGTATAAAAGTTCTTTTGGCATGTAAAGAAACCAGCATCGAAAGTTAACTTCTTGGTAGGGTGAGGTGTTGCGTTGAAAAGAAGAAACCTTTTGGTTGGTTAGTTCCATGATTTCAAGAGCTCTAATAATTTTGTACTGATCGTGAGGGGTTATCGTTTTGGCGTAGGTGGGATCCATCTCTTTTAAGCGTTGATACAAAAAAAGAGAGCCTTTCTCCTCCATCTCTTTTTGAAATTTTTCTCTGATTTCAGGAACGGATGAGGGCCCTTGGGGAGGGCCATAGATAAGGGTATGGAGATAAAACCCCGTTCCCCCAACGACAATAGGAACATGATTTCGAAAAAATATCTCCTTTAAGGCTTGCTGTGCTTCATCGAAAAAATGAACGACATTGAAAGGTTCATCCAGATCCCGACTATCGATAAGATGATGACGGATGTAATGCCGCTCCTTAGAGGTAACCTTAGCGGTTCCAATATCCATTCCTCTATAAACTTGCATTGAGTCTGCTGAAATAATCTCACCCCCTATGACAGGGGCAATTCTTAAAGAAAGTTTTGTTTTCCCAACTCCCGTTGGTCCGGATATAACAATAACTTTTTTCTTTTTATTAATAGGAGGGGCGGTTTGTTGTAACAGAGCAGTTCGAGGATCAATCAAATTTTGAGGTCCTTTTATGATGTTTTTTCCACCTGGCTGACAATTTGTAAAATAAGCTCAATAAAAACAAAGATTATCAAAATGGTAAGGGAAATTTTTCCTCCTGGAAGCTGAGGAGACTGACGCT
Source organism: Parachlamydiales bacterium (assembly GCA_963777025.1). Lineage (GTDB taxonomy): Bacteria > Chlamydiota > Chlamydiia > Chlamydiales > Rhabdochlamydiaceae > PALSA-1444. Next base: position 35,649 of record CAVZOR010000003.1, on the reverse strand, counting down.
CATACTTCTTTACGTAGCGGCCAATCCAAACCATGAGGGGAGGAAGTAATCCAAAAATTAAAGCGCAGCTAATGCCTCCAGCGTACTCTAAAGCTGTGATGAAAATACCAGGATAAATCAGGGCTATTACAGTCGGTGGAACAAAAATACCCAAACAAAGGGCGACCTTTTTTATCCCTTCTTTTTTAATTTTTAGCCCATCAGATAAAAAATCTAAGAAAGAGATGGCTAAAGCTAGATACGAGGTTGTTAAAACAAAAAAAGAAAAATAAACGCTGACTTTGAAAACCCAGTGAGACATGAGGAGGTCTCTAAGCGGCATCACAGCTGTTTCCCCGTGCTCTTTAGCAAAAATCAGACGATCTACGGGAACGATTCCGAGAATAGTGAGCTCCCAGACAAGGTAAACAACGAGAGGAATAAAACTTCCCAAAATAATAGATAACCGAACCTTTTTAACATCTCGCTTCATGTAGGTCATCAATGTCGGAATAATTAGTTGGTAAGTAAAAGCCGTTAACAAAACAGGAATAGCCGGCCAGCTTTGCCCCCAATTCGTGAAAGTCAAAAGGTCCCCGTCTATTTTACTGGCAGAAAAGAAGATGAAAATGGCATAAGTGATTAAAGCTCCAATCATGAACAAAGAGTTAAACCGATCAACAGATCGAACACCTTTGTAAACAATGGGAGAAAAGATCAGAACATACAGAACCATTCCTAGTTTTTTTGGTACAGAAAAAAGATCAAGTAGGGTAGCTCCCCCGCCAGCGACGTGAGCAACCATTGCCGTTAAAAATAAAAACAGGTAAACAAGCCAGCAACCTCCTTTTCCTACGGGTCCAAGTAACCGATGGGTCATGGTGATCAAGTTTGCATCGGTCGGCATCCAAACACAAACCTCTAGAAGTAAAAGCCCTGTGCAAAGCATAAAGAACCATACTAAAAGATAAAAAAGGGTAGCAGGGATGAAGCCCCCGGGACCGGTTGCAACAGGAAGGCCAAGCATTCCAACTCCGACCATCGTCGCTGCGATAAGAAGGGAGCCACCCACAACGTGTCCTAAATTTCGAATGCCGTGCATAAATAGGCCATGGATAAGTTGGTTATTACAAAAAAACTAACAACTACTAGCGGTAGCAATGATCTCATTTTGGTCCATAAAATAAAACAACAATCATATTTTTTATCATTGATGAACAATTCATCCGAACTATCTAACGATTCATTCGAATTATTTAAAGCTAAACCTGCTGAGCGAGGGATAGAGGACATTGAAATTTCTTCAAGATTATCAAAAACTGTGGATGAAACACTCAGAAAAGATAAGATTTTCTTTTCTTCATTTGAAAGGTTATAGGAATCTTTTTCAAGCGGCTCTGTATCAGATAAATCGAGAAAATTGAACAGGGAAATCGATAGCCTTTTTATACAATCTATAGATTTGACAAAGTCATTGGGCAAATTTTTTTCATCAATTGAAGTGCTAAAAAGAGAAGAGGATTGATTTTTTATTATCTTCATAAATTCTAAAAATTCCTTTTTATTAAAAATATCTTTATAATATAACCTTGAGAGGTCATACTCAGCCCACAAGCAATATACCTTTTGTACATCACTGATATAGGTTTTCTCAAATGACCATTCTGAAAGAACTGAAAAATCAAGTTCTTTCCATTTTTTTTGTAAATCAATTGCGTGGGGGATAGGGTCGTCAGGGGGGTGAAGTTGGGTTTCTTCATTAGGAAATTTTTCAAAGGAATGGATGCTGATTTGATCATGCGAAGTAGAAGTTATTGTCATGGCTTTAACTCGTATCAATTTTACCAAACAGATCATGAGTCTCTTGATTGAAAATGTCAATCCTCGTATTAGTGGATCTGTATCGAAGTGAATTAAAAAATTTGGGTTTGGACCCGGCGAAGGGCTCACGATTGAATGATCGCAGCCCGCTCGTATTTCTCAATACGACCGACATTCGGATAGGATCGCGAACCCGAAAGTTTTGGCTATGGCCCAAATTTCAATTTTTCAGTTCACTTGGGTATAGAGGTGATAGGTGACGGGTGCATAAAATTTTTATTTTTCTAAATTTACTTTCCTTTTCTCTTTTTTGTTTGGAGAAGGAAAAACCGTTAAGTTACGACAGTGACCTTTTTCGGAAAAACGAAAAAGTTTTTTTTGTTAATGCTGAATTTCTTTACTGGGCAATCGATGAAGGTGTCTCTGACTATGCTATTAGAATGGAGCAACCCCCTTGGGGGAACACAACGGACGCGATTGGGCATTACAAGCACGCCTCTTTTGACTGGGATCCTGGGTTTCGTTTTAATTTTGGTTATTTTAATGCTCCTCATTACTGGGATATTTATGCGCAATATACTTACTTTAAAGGAGACGGAAAGAATCATGTTAAAGCGCCTACGGCACCAGGTCTTCTGTTAAATGGTACGTGGGCCCATCCTGATCCAACAGGAACTGTTTCTTTGGCAACAGCTAGTAGTGAGATCAGTCTAAAAATGAATCTTTTAGAGGTTCTTGTTTCAAGAAGATTTCACCCTAATCCTCACCTTCGTATAGAAATGTATGGAGGGTTTAATATGTTATGGATACGACAGAACTGGGAAGTTAATTACCAAGATTTGAATAATCAAAAAAGTTCTCTTCGTAATGACTGGCGATATAAAGCACCAGGGATTCGAACTGGCTTTAGCTTGGACTGGTTTTTAGGGAGGCATGGATTTTATTTAACGGCTAGCTCTTCTCTCTGTTGCTTCTCAGGATATTATCGAAACAGTAGCAAAGAAACCTCGACTTATGCGCAGGGAGGGTACAACCCATCATTGCCCCTAAAGAACACCCTTTATCGTGATGTTCGTTTGGTTCCTCAGTTTAAAGCTTTAATAGGACCTTCATGGCAGTGGTCTTTTGAGCGGGCTAGAACAGAAATCTTTCTTGGTTACGAGTTTAGTATTCTGACAAATCTTCAGGAAACCTACCGTTCTTCAAATGGAGCTCCTTCTTCTTCAAAACAGACTTACGTTAATGGTGGGTCTATTGGAATGCAGGGGGGGACACTTCGTGCTAACCTTGACTTTTAACGTAGTTGATCATCCATTCGACATTTTCAACTGGAGTTGCTGGATCAACCCCGTGCCCCAGGTTAACGATATAGCCCAAGCTTCCTTTCATGCTATCAATGAGAAGAGGGAGTTTGATCTGAAGTTCCTTTAAGGGGCCTTTTAGGATAGAGGGGTCGAGGTTTCCTTGAACGGCAATAGTGCAGGGGACCTCTTTTCTTAGTTGAACCATCTCTTTTTCCCAATCAAATCCAATACCGCTCGGTTTTAAAGCAGAGAGTTCTTCTATGAAGTGAGAGCTTCGACAAAAAAGAATGATGGGGATTTTAGTATCCTGGAGAGCACCAACAACTTTTTGCAAATAGGGCAACGATAAAGTGATGAAATCGGGATGACTCAGGGCTCCTGCCCAGGAATCAAAAATTTGGATCGCATCGACGCCGGCGTCAATTTGTAGTTGTAGATAGGCTATGGTTGCTTCTGTGATTTTTTCAAGCCATTCTGGAGTTACCCTTTTCATGTATTTGGCTACCGTGTAAGGGCCTCCACAAAATCCTATCAAAGGGACCTTGATCTCTGATTTTAACAATTTTATTGCAGAGGCGACACAAGATAGAGTCTCTGCCACCTCTCTTTTTTGATCATCCAAACCTATTTCGGTTGGTTCTAAAAGTCGAATTCCCTTACCGTCAGAAAAATCTATTTTAAAGCCAAACACTTCGGGGAGCAGCAAAATATCTGAAAAAAGAATGGCCGCGTCAGGATTAAAAAGATCTAGGGGGATCTTTGTTGCTTGAACGGATAGCTCCGGTGTTGTGATCAAAGTGCGAAATGAGTATTTAGAACGAAGCTGCCGGTATTCAGGAATAAAACGGCCACTTTGACGCATGAGCCAGACAGGGGGACGTTGTGTTGGCTTACATTGAAGAGCTTGTAAAAATAATTCATTCACGACATACCCAATTTCTTTGGATGGAGTTTTTCTACAATCGCATTGACTGTAAATCCAAACTTATCAGCTAGATCGGCTTCGGGAGCAGACTCTCCAAAAGTTTCAATACTAATCGTAATGCCGTTCGATCCAATCCACTTATGCCATCCAAATCCAACAGCGGCTTCAATACTGACACGAACAACGGGTGCCGTTCCTTCAGGGTCTTCTATCCCCAATACGGAATGACGATACGAAGCCTCTTGTTTCTCAAAAAGATCCCATGAAGGCATTGAAACAACGCGAACCGACACTCCTTTTTTTTCGAGACTTACTGCAACATCGACAGCTAAAGAAACTTCGGATCCTGTAGCCAATAAAATAAAATTAGCGATCCCTTTTTCTTTTTTTACGATGTACGCCCCTCGTCCCACCCCCTCGCAATAGGGAACTTTCGTGACACTCATTTCGGGCAAAGACTGACGAGAGAGAATGAGGGCTGTCGGCCCCCTATACTGCAGCGCAGCAATCCATGCCATTTTTACTTCGTTATTATCGGCGGGGCGGATGAGTTGAAGGCCTGGAATTGCCCGTAACGCAGCGAGATGCTCAACGGGTTGATGTGTGGGGCCATCTTCTCCTAAAAAAATTGAATCGTGAGTAAACTGATAAATGACCTGAAAATGGGATAGGGCAGCCAAACGAATACCATTTCGCATATAATCTGAAAAAGTCAGAAAAGTACCGACAAAAGGAGAGATCATTTGAGTTTGAAAAAGCCCTGCAGCGATTGTCGCCATACCAAATTCTCTCACACCGTATTTAATGTTACGTCCATTGAACCTATCGTGGGCGATGACAGGAAACTCTTTCATCATTGTCATATCAGAACTTGAAAGATCGGCAGACCCTCCATACAAGTGAGGGATCATTTCTGCTAAAACATCCAATACTTTTTGAGAGGCACTACGACTTGCCAAAGAGAGGGGAAGTTCTAAACTGATAAGCTTCTCTTCCAATTTTTCTGGAAGCTGTTTTTCCATCATTTGATCAAAATCTCTTGCTAGTTCAGGGTTAATACCCCTCCATTTTTTGAATAGAGCATTCCATTTTTCTTCTATATCGGCCCCTTTCTTTTTTCTTTCGTCGAAAAATGCATAAACCGATGGAGGTACAAAAAAATCTTCATTCGGCAATCCAAGGGCTTTTTTAGTTGCTTCTACTTCTTCTGGACCAAGAGGAGAGCCATGGACTTTATGTGTCCCAGCTTTGTGGGGAGAACCTTTCCCTATTATCGTACGAAGCAGAATTAGGCAGGGTCGGGACTGCTGTTCTTGAATTTTAGTAAAGACCTCCTCCATCTGATCGAAATTATATCCGTCTATATCATAAACGTCCCATCCGTATGAGCGGTACCTCATTGCAGTGTCTTCAGAGCAGCATTCTATCAGAGGGCCGTCGAGAGAAACGTTGTTCGTATCATAAATAACAACCAAATTATTGAGATTTAAGTGGCCCGCAAGGGAAGAGACCTCGGAAGAGACGCCCTCCATCATGCATCCATCCCCCGCTAGGCAATAAATTTTATTGGTAAATAGGGGGAACCCCTCTTTATTGAATTTAGCGGAAAGAATTTTGAAACCCAAGGCTTGTCCTACAGCATTTCCAACCCCTTGTCCGAGTGGGCCTGTTGTCGACTCGACGCCTTCTGTTACATGAGATTCAGGGTGTCCCGGAGTTATGGAGTAAAGCTGTCTGAATCTCTTAATTTCATCGATAGAGATGTTAAATCCTGAAAGGTGCAAACAAGAGTAAAGCAACATGGAACCGTGACCTGCGGAGAGAATAAATCGATCCCGATTTACCCACTCTGGCTTGTTGGGATTATGTCTTAAAACGCAACCATAGAGATAGGCACCAAACTCGGCACATCCCATAGGAAGTCCGGGATGTCCGGAATTCGCTTTCTGGACAGCTTCTATTGAAAGCTCTCGAATGACATTTCCAACTTTAGACAGCTGTTCCTTTAGGTCAATATGCATCAAAATTTTCCCCAGAGGGCTCTGTTGAACAAGACCGAACAGACACAATCTATGGTTTTTTTAAGAATAAAGTCAATCGTTCCGTAGAGGAGCTCTCTATTTTTTCAGCTAATTTCGGTATATACCGAAGTGAGCTGAAAATTTGATTTTCGACCGTCGCGAAAGTCCTCGCGGTTGGATCTTATCGCAACGTCGCTCGTATTGAGATACGGGCTAGTTGCGATCGTCCAACCCCGAGTCTTTGGCGAGGTCCAAAACCAAATTTTCAGCTCACTTCGGTATAACCAAATTCTTTTAAGTAGGTGATGACAAAATCATCAATATCGCCATCCATAACGGCTCCAATGTTACCAACTTCATACCCTGTTCTTGCGTCTTTTACCAGAGTATAGGGCTGAAAAACGTAGCTCCGAATTTGGTGTCCCCAGGCGATATCTTTTTTCTCGCCCGCCATCTCTTCAATTTTAGCTCGCTTCTCGGTTTGTTGTTTATCATAGAGCTTAGCGCGAAGAATTTTAAGGCAAGTATCACGATTTTTAATCTGGCTACGTTCTTTTTGGCAAGAGACAACTAACCCACTAGGGATGTGCCTTATTCTAACCGCAGAGTTAGTCTTGTTAACATGTTGTCCGCCTGGCCCCGAAGCTCGATAGGTATCGATTTCGATCTCTTCAGGTCTAATCTCAATCTGTACATCATCCCCTATCTCGGGAGTGATATCAACAGAAGCAAAACTCGTATGCCGTTTGGCGTTGGTGTCAAAGGGAGAAATTCGAACCAAGCGGTGAACCCCTTTTTCCGCCTTACAGTAACCATAGGCAAAAGGTCCAGAAATTTTTAATGTGACGCTTTTCAGGCCGGCTACATCACCTTCGACCGTATCAATCGCTTCGACATCCCATCCTCGCTTATGGGCCCATCGTTGATACATCCTGAAAAGCATTAAAACCCAGTCACATGCCTCAGTTCCGCCGGCTCCGGCATTGATACTTAAATAACACCCTTTGTTATCCATTTCTCCTGATAACATTCGGCGAACTTCAATATCCGAAAGTTTTTTTTCGATTAAATCAAGTTCCGTTAGGAGCGTTTCAATCAGTTCTTTGTCTTTCAGCTCCTCTGCTTCTGGGAGCAACGCCTCCAAATTAAAAAATCGGTCTTTGACATCCTGATAAGAAACGGTCCAGGTCTTTAGTTCGTTAGCTTCGGCGATAACCTTTTGTGCTACAATCGGGTCATTCCAAAAGTCGGGGCCTCCCATGATCAACTGAAGTTCTTCAACCCGTTTTTCTTTTTTTTCTAAGTCAAAGATACCTCCACATATGAAGAAGTCGACTTTGAACCGTTTTAATGCGATCTTGTGTTTGCTCACTCATAAAAAGCTCCCCGTAATTATACCGAAATGAGCTGAAAAATTCGATTTGGACCCCGCCAAAGCCAGTTTTTCAGCTCATTTCGGTATAAATCGTAATTTTTCGATTTATTTGGGTATATCATTCAATTCAGCTAATTTTAGATATTTATAGTAAGTAACACCGGCATTATAGAGGGAGATAATTAAACCCTCTTTTCCCCCTAAAACCCCTTTTTTGAAAAAATAATTTTTAAAAAAAGCAGTGCTTCCGTGGAAAAGCGCCTTAAATAGAGACGATTTTTTTTTATTGTGATACTGAAAAGCAAAGAGAGAGCTATATCTTTCCATTTTGTTTAAAAAATCTGATATAGAATGATAAGGGGTATGTTGGAGAGTTGAGCGGAGAGGAATGATTTTCATTCCTTCAGAGATGACTTTTTCGTGAATAGCATCGTTTGAAAAACTTGTCGTACCCCTGTGGTAAAGGCGGACAACCGTGTCAGGATACCACCCCGCACAACACCGAATTTTTTTATGGTTGAAATAATTATTTCTTTGAAATGAATAGACGGCCTCCCTTTCTAAAGGAAGGTTTGAAATTTCTCTATATAACCCCTCTGAAGCAATTTCATCACTATCAACCGATAGAATCCAGTCGTAAGAAGAGAGGGAAGAGGCATAGTTTCTCAAGGGGCCAAAACCATTGAACTGAGACTGTTGAAGGGAGACATTAGAAAACTGCTCACAAATTTTCAACGTTTCGTCTGTTGATCCGGTGTCTAAGACAATCACTTCAGGGAAAGAGGAAACAGATTGAAGGGTCGCAGCAAGCGTCTTTTCTGAGTTTTTTGTCAAAATTTGTACGGAAATTAAATTTTTCAAGCTGTTTAGGGGTTAGGGATTCTGTTTCTTTCAGTTTAAGATATCATACGCGCCTAAAACAATCTAAAATTGAGTTTTCGATCACTTCAGAAAATATACCGAAGTGAGTTGAAAATTTCATTTTCGACCGTCGCGAAAGTCCTCGCGGTTGGATCTTATCGCAACGTCGCTCGTATTGAGAATACGGGCTAGTTGCGATCGTCCAACCCCGAGTCTTTGGCGAGGTCCAAAACCAAATTTTCAGCTCACTTCGGTATATACCGAAATGAGTTGAAAAAAGATGAGAAGTTCGTTGCAAATTTTCATTGAAAATTTTTTAAAAAAATTGATATAAACCTGTGCTTCTGAAGGGTTTTTAACGGTTAAGGAGGTCGTTAATGAGTGTTCATTTGGGTAAGATTGCTTCTGCTGGTAGTACGAAGGTACCATTCGATAGTCGATGTGGTATTTGCAGAGAAGAAACTGGAGGGGGCGGATTGGAGGGTTTTGCTATTTGGTGGCCTAAGACAAAGTTCTGTTTGGTTCACAACAGGTGCTATGAACGGATAAAGCCTGCGGCAGATCGTGTAGCCGAAGTTATATACAGCCTATCTAAAGGTGTCATCACGGAGCAGGGGGAGCGTGCGTATGGAAAGGCTATCCAAGCTGTGCAAGGGCGTGTTTTTCCTGAGACTATCGATTCATTCGTATCGAGAAAGGGAATAGATGCTTTGATTGAAAAATTTAACACCATTGGAAGGGATGTCGCTATCGATTCCTTCAACGAAGGTGGGTCTCTTGAAAATGAAATAGAACTTCCAATGAAATCAGTTGCGATAACAACCAAACCCAAGATTTCTCGCGATGACTCAGATCCCGATTTTCAGTTGACGCAATTATAGGCTCAACTTCTTGAAAAAAAGTTATGAACTGACATTCCTCAGACGGCTCCGCAAAGAGCCGAATGAGGGATGAAATCGAATCGAGCACCATTCCCTATTAAGCCTGAATAAAACACCGGTTGCTGTCTCGGACAACTATTTTGTAAATAGCTCTCAAGTCGACTAACTTTTTTTACTGCGCATCCAAAAAAAGTAATTTCATAATATTCCTCATCGGTTCTGAAAGCCCTATCTGGTTTAACCCTACCCTCACCTGTTTCATCTGGATTAATCAATTTGCTCCCCATCTCTTCAAATGGCGGCCCATTCGTGCTGATACAAAGGTATCTACGCCTTTTGACTGACTTTTCGGATGAACTTTCTAAAATTTTTTTATTGATTGCCTTGATAAGGTCGAGGGTGAGATTTCTAAGCGATTCTTGTGCATCGGAGTAAGTGGGAAAATCAAGAGTATCGAAATCAACTTGGACCAGCTCAACTCCTGTAACAATATGTTTTTCTGCATAGTATTTCTCTAACTCACGATCGTCTGCCAACTCTTTTTTTCTTTGAGCATATGCAGCCTCGAAAGAACGGGTACTAACGCCATTTTCGATCGCTACCCTTTCAATCATCTTTCCTTGTTCTTCATTCACGCATTTTACCAAGCCCCTTCTTACGAACCCCGCGCTTCCAAAGGTTTCACCAAACAGCCCAACTTCTGCATTGCTCATTTCTGTAATATTGATAAGGGCAATTTTTCTATTTCCATTTTTATCTAAGCTATTGTTTAAAATAGGGTTATTACGCCACGTCACCTTACTGCAGCCTGTTTTGGAAATAAAGCTAGTAAATTCGATAAGTGCTTCATTAATCGTAGAAGGATCATTTTGAAAATATCGCTCTTGCATACTTTCATGAGGGTTAATATCTAACCGGTTTTCAGCAAGAATTTCATATCTTTTACCCCCCTCTTCAATGGTTAACAATTTTGCGCGGGGAACGACTAGTAATCGTAGCTGATTTGTACGAATAACGGTTTCCGCTTTTATCATTTTTTGATAGCGAGCTTTCATGCTACAACCTTCTTGGGTTTCCATTTTGAAAATAAGATCAGGAGCTCTAACTAATGCAAAAGTTCGACGAAATCTTTTGCTTTTATAAACTTTGACAAGACCCCCTCTCTCACATTGAGAAAAGTTTTTTATGCATTGTCGGACCCCTTCAATCGTCTCTTCAGAAATAGAGATTCCTTTTTGCAACTCTTTTTCGCTGACCTGCTCCTCTTCGTTCTTTAGTAAGAGGGGATGAGGAGGGGTAATAGGAACAGCAAAACGGAGTTTTTGTTTTTCTTTTGTGAAAAGGTTTCTAACATAGCTTGAAAAAAGAGCGAGGCATAAAGTCAAAATAATCGCTACGATTCCTAATAATCCCCTCCCAATACGCTCTAAAGTAGAAAAAGTATATTCTCTTTTTTCAAAAATTCGATATTGATAATCATTGTGTTCAGGACTTACCCCTCTACCCTCTGCATCAACAATTCTATCCCTGCTACGAAATTTCTTGGAAAAAACCCAGTGATCTGTAAGCTGAATTTTATCGGGGCTATTAACAATTTTAAAAACAGGCATTAATTAAACTTAGTTTGAAATTTAAAAAACCATTTTATTTTTTTAAATTTAGAAATTCAAGTTAATTTTAATTTAAAAAAAATACATACTGAGGTGAACTGAAAAATTAAGGTTTGGTCAGTTCCAAAAGCTTCGCGGTTGGATCTTATCGCAACGTTGTTTGTACTAAAAAAAATACGAACGATGTTGCGATCGTCCAGCCCTGAGGTTTTGGGGGGTCGAAACTCAATTTTCAGTTCACTCGGGTAAAACCTTTATTATTACACCACCTAATTTTGAAATGAGAGTAAAAATAGATGATGAAAATAGCTGATCATCTGTATATATTGGCAACTAATGAGCCTCCCTTTAATTATTACCTTTATCCGGATTGTAATGAGTCCAATCTTTTTGATTTTTTATCTTTATGGGACCGAATTTGGGATTTCGTTCAGAGCTGTTCCTTATGTTTTAATCGCCATTGTGGCTATTTGCGAATTGTCCGATATTTTGGATGGATTTTTAGCTCGCTCTCACAACAAAGTCACCGACTTAGGGAAGGTTCTCGATCCGATGGCCGACAGTGTTTTCCGACTCTCTGTTTTTTTAAGCTTTACTCAAGGTTCGGTGCAGATTCCATTGATTGTTGTTCTCGTTTTTTTTCTTCGCGATTCTATCATTACAACACTTAGAACCTTATGTGCTCTTCAAGGAATTGCACTTGCTGCTAGATTGAGTGGAAAAGTGAAAGCAGTCATGCAGGCCACCACGGCTCTCTTTATCTTAGTTTTGATGATTCCTTATTCAAGAGGGATTTTAGATGTTCGTTCTTTTCAAGAAATGAGTTTTTATGCTGCCAGTATTGCTGCCCTATACACCCTTGTTTCGGGAGTCGAATACTTATGGGCAAATTGGAAGTTTATCGTTAAATCGTTGAGAAGAGCCCCTCATCTCTTTTAAGTTCAAGTTGTTTAAATACATACTCATCATTGCCTACGACGGAACTCATTATCACGGTTGGCAGACCCAGCTTCATGTTAGCTCAATCCAATCTTTGGTTGAGGCAGCACTATCTTTTCATCTCAATCAGCCCACCTCTGTCACAGGCTCTGCTCGGACCGATGCAGGGGTTCATTCTTTAGGACAAGTCGCCCATTTTATCACGAATTTTACTCTTGATCTTGCTCATCTTCAGGATCAATTAAACGATCTTCTTCCTTCCGATATTCGTATTATAGACGTTAAACAAGTTCCTTTAAATTTTCACGCTCGGTACAGCTGTATTTTAAAAGAGTACCACTATCACCTTCATCTCGAGCGGTTCATTGATCCCTTTAAACAACGGTATGCCTATCATCTCAAATTTCCTATTGATGTAGAACGACTTAAAGAAGGGACCGCGCTTTTTATTGGAGAAAAAAATTTTGCCTCTTTTGCCAACAACTCTGTAAAGATAATAAAAAATTCAACAAGAAAACTCTATGAATTAAGTGTTTATTCGGAAAAAGGGGGGCTTAGACTGGAGTTTAAAGGAAATGGGTTTCTTTATAAAATGGTCCGAAATATCGTAGGGACTTTAGTAGCGGTAGCCCAGAAAAAAATAGAGATTGGTGTAATCAATAAAATTTTTGAGGCCAAAGACAGGTCTCGAGCTTATCATCCGGCTCCTCCTCAAGGGCTTTTCTTAATACGGGCTTATTATGAAAAAGGGTATCTGATCTCTTCCAAGGAGGAGTAACAATAACTTTTAATGTCCTTTTTTTCTATCGATAAAAGGTAGTCAGATCGACAAATAAGAAACGTTGTAGAAACGGCTGCCTCCTGTAGTGCAGTCAACCCTTTTATTGAATCTTCAAACCCAACGACCCCTTCAGTAGGATTCCCAAACTGTTTCAATGCCATAAGATACCCTTCTGGATGAGGCTTTGGCTTTCCGTGTAGATCTCGAGTAATCCAGTAGGGAATTGTGCTGAGTATAGGAAGCTTTTTTTTGATGAGATCGGCCTGATTTTTCAAAGAATTTGTGACCACACACCGATTTTTTTTAGTTTTTTGAAGAGCGGTTAGAAGGTCAAAAACCCCAGGCATCAGGTTAAGCGTATCTTTTTTCAAAAGCTCAAAATAAATCTTCTTTTTTTCTTCATAGAGGAGAGGCCAAAAAGGTTCCTCTTCGTAAAGGCCAGTTAAATCATGATAAATTTCTTCCTTTAGTTTCCCGAGGTCAGAATGAGCGACACGAAGATAATGAGAAAAACTCCAATCAAGATTAAACCCCCGCCGATGACACATCTCCTTATAAGCATTAAAGTGGAGTCTTTCCGTGTCAACCAAAAGCCCATCTAAATCAAACAAGAAAAAATCAAATTGTTTAATCCATTCCATAAAAAAACAAAATTCAGTTTTCGGCTGGCTTAAGCGTAGGCTTTAGTCGGTTAAAATAGAAGCTAGATTTTTATACTGAAGTGAGCCTGAGGTTTTCCAAATTACCATGATTTTAATATGTTTATATACTAAAGTCTTGGAAAAACCGCTAAAGCTTAGGTTGGAGTGAATCGAAATGGGTAAATTTTTTCTAATTTTTTCAGTGATGGCCATGACAGTTATGGGAACAATAGAGATCTTTGCAGAAGTGACGGAATTTGTAGAAACGGCGAAAGAAGAGCTTTGTCGTACTCCAGCTTTTATATCAGCTAGGGTCAGTCCTGACGGAGCTTGGATTGCTCAAGTGGGGGCTGATGAAGCCGGCATTGCAAACCTCTCTATTTTCCCGGTTGGTGACGATTTTTCTGGGGGGGAGAGGGTCAGTTTTTTTAAAACTCCCCGAATCGTTCAGTTTTTTTGGTCTGCAGATAGCAAAGTCATACTCTTATTAAAAGATGAAGATGGAACGGGACAACTAAATTTACATGGGTTTAACATTCAGTCGAAAGGAGCTATCTTTTATACTCAAAAATTTCCAAAAGTAAGTGCAAAAGTCATTAAGGTAAGCTCAAAGGAAAATAAAGCCGTTATTGGATTGAATCATAGAAATCCTCATTTTCACGATCTTTATGTGCTCGATTTAGACTCCGGTGATTTTACACTTCTTTTTAAAAATGACGGTTTTGCGAAATTTCTTGTTAGCGACGATTTAGAAATCGTATTGAAAATGAAAATTAATACAGATGGGTTATGGACAATTACGACTAATAATGATGAAGTTATTATGACTCTTAGTTCTGAAGATGCCTTTCAAACAGATTTTATTTCCTATGATATTGAGGAAAATGCATTCTATTTTTTAGATAACAGGTTTTCTAATACAAATCAGTTAACTAAAAAAAATTTAGCGAGTCCCTATCAGGAAGAAGTGTTGGGGGGTCAGCCTCACAGCGATATAGATGAGGTGGTGTTTATTGAAGGAAGGCCAAAGGCTTATGCTTCTTATTACACGCAAAAAAAGTGGCATATTTTAGATTCTTCTATTGAAGAAGATATCAAGTTTTTAGAATCTCAAACAGGTCAAAACTTTGAGCTTGTTAGCCAAAGTCGAGATAATAAGGTGTGGATAGTATCAAATAGCATTCCTGATAAAGGGGTCTATTTTTGGGCATATAGACGGGATTCTCATTCATTAATGCAGCTTTTTCCTTTGAAATCTGGTTCTGTTCATGAAAATCATTTTTCTAAAATGTATGAGCTGATTGTTACAGCTCGAGATGGAAAAGAGCTTGTTTGTTATTACACCCTACCCAGGGAACATGATAAGGGTGGATATGTTGATTCTCCAATCCCTCTTGTCGTTGTTCCACATGGGGGCCCTTTTAAGGTTAGAGATAAATTCGAATTTAATTTTTGTCATCAATGGCTCGCGAGTTGCGGTTATGGGGTTTTAAGCGTGAATTTTCGCCTTTCTGGCGGGTTTGGCAAAGCATTTGTGAATGCGGGGAATGGAGAGTGGGGTGGAAAAGCTCACTTAGATGTCATTGATGCTGTTGAAGCTTGCATAGATAAAGGTATTACAGAAAAAACAAAGCTTGCTATTTTTGGTGGAAGCTATGGGGGTTATGAGTCTTTAGCTGCCCTTACGTTTTCTCCGGAATATTTCACCTGTTGTGTTGCGGTTTGTGGCCCATCAAATCTTAAAACTGTCTTGGGTCACGTTCCCCAGTTCTGGGAGTTCCCTTCTAAACCTTTATCGGATACGACGGTCTTTTTTACTAAGCAAGCTTTTATTACCAGTATGGGCGGGAATCCCGAAGATCATTCAGGGTCTGAACATTTAGAAAAATGTTCCCCGTTAAACCACTTGGATAAGATTAAAGCTCCATTGCTGTTAATTCATGGGAAGAATGATCATGTTGTTGCAGAGAATGAATCTAGACAGATTTATGAAAGAATGAAGAAAAACGACAAAGAGGTGACCTACATTTTATTTTCCAATGAGGGGCATGGTTTTGCCAATTTCTCTAATAAAATGATGTACTTGGATCAGGCCGAGCTCTTTTTATCTCAACATTTGAACGGTAGATATACGCCGTCTCAAAAAGGGCTGATGGAGGGTTCAACTGCAGAGATTTTCAAGTAGGTAAGTTTTTAGTGTGGGGCCTATACCGAAATGAGTTGAAAACTTGGTTTTGGACCCCGCTAAAGCCCCTGGAAAGATTTGAGGGTTGGACGATCGCAACTAGCCCGTATTTCTCAATACGAGCAACGTTGCGATAAGATCCAACCGCGAGGACTTTCGCGACGGTCCAAATCCAAGTTTTCAGCTTATTTCGGTATAATGCAGATGAAAAAACCGGAAACGTCCCCGTTTTTGAAAACGTTTCCGGGGATTTGCCGATGACTGGACTCGAACCAGCACCCTATCGCTAGGAACAGATTTTGAGTCTGCCGCGTCTACCAATTCCGACCACATCGGCTCATTTCGGAATACCCCGTATTTCTCAAGTCGAAGGCTCGACTCGGACTAAACCTCGAGAAAGATTCTCAGCGATCTGTTGATAATTTTTCAATGTTTTTTTCTAAAAAATGGGTTTATGCCGAAGTGAGCTGAAAAATTGGTTTTGGACCGTGGCGAAAGCTCTCGCGGTTTGATCTTATCGTAACGTTGCTCGTGATAAGACGATTGCGAACATATCTTCAATTTTGATACCATGGCATAAAAGATTTTCTGAGGGGGTGGCTTTAGTGGCAACAAGAAGAGAGCTTATTTTTGAAGAACAAGCAAGAGAGAAGCTGTGCGAAGGAATTGAGAAACTTGCCGATGTTGTTGGGATAACTTTGGGACCCGAAGGGCGTAACGTCGGACTTCAATCAAGTTGGGGCGCTCCTACGATTACGAGCAGCGGCAATACCGTTCTTAAAGATGTCGAGTTTAAGGATCAGTATCTTGATATGGGAGCCTCCATTGGGAAGGAGGTCGCTGTTAAGATGAAAGAACACTGTGGCGATGGGGTGACAACGGCCATTTTGTTGTTAAGGGCTCTTGTTAAGGCGGGTATCAAAAATATTGAATCAGGAGCGACTCCTGTTGAGCTTAAGCGAGGCATGGACAAAGCTTTTGATGCAATTGTTAAAGAGTTGGAAAACCTCTCTATTCCTGTCAAAAATGATTACGAAATTAAAAATATTGCTATGAATTCTGCAGGTGGTATTGAAGAAGTGGGAACTCTGGTCGCAGAGACTTTTGGAAGTGTTGGCTGGGAGGGGGTTATTGTTGTCGAGGAGGGAAAAGGAACGGAGACCGTCGTTGATGTGGTGAAAGGAATGCAGTTTGATCGGGGTTATGTGAGCCCATTTTTTTGTACCAACAGCGAGGATCATTCTGTTGAAATGAACAATGTTAAAATTTTAATTGTTGATAAAAAAATCGACTCAACTCAAGAAATGTTGCCCCTTCTTCAGCAGGTCGCTGGTATTCATCGAGAGCTTTTGATCATAGCCGACGATATTGAAGGGGAGGCTCTTTCAACTTTGATCATCAATAAACTTAAAGGGGTTTTAAGGGTTTGTGCAATCAAGGCCCCAGGTTTTGGTGATGAGCGGAGAGGGATGAACGAAGATCTTGCCATTTTAACAGGGGCTACTGTTGTTGCTGAAGGGGCGGGGATGACCCTTCGAGGGGCTTCTATCGAAGTTTTAGGGGAAGCAGAGAAGGTTGTTATTTCCAAAGAAAAGACGACTATTATTGGTGGAAAGGGAGTTCCTGGCGGGGTTGAATCGCGAGTGAGGCATCTTGAGGAAGAGGGGCGGCAGGCAAAAAGTTCCTATGAAAGGGAGAGGTTTGAAAAAAGGAAGGGGAGGCTTTCAGGAGGAATTGCCGTGATTCGAGCTGGAGGTCTTTCTGAGCCAGAGATGAAAAAAAAGAAGCAGGTTCTTGAAGATAGTTTGAATTCCACAAAAGCAGCTCTTGAAGGGGGGATTCTTTCCGGGGGGGGGGTCGCTTTGTTAAGAGCTTCTAGAGCTGTTTCAAATCTTAAGTTAGAGGGTGATGAGGTTACAGGATTTCAAATTTTGCTGAAAGCTTGTGAGGCTCCCTTTAGGCAGATTGTGGCTAATTCGGGTTTTGATAGTGGCATTATTTTAGACGAGGTTCTTTCAAAGGGAAGTGGGTATGGTTTTAATGTTGCAACAAGTAAAGTAGAGGATATGGTTGCATCAGGGGTTGTTGATTCATTCAAAGTCGTGAAGTCGGCGCTTCAGTATGCGGTTTCCTCAGCTGGTATTGTCTTGCTTTCGGAGGTTTTAATCGGTGATATTGAAGATGATGAGGAAGATTAATTCAGTTTACTTGGGTATATTTAGGGAAACTATTTGAATAAGGAGAGGGTATAAGGTATGTCAAAAATGTTGCAGTTCAATCAGGAAGCACTCAAATCCCTTTCTAGGGGCATTAAAACTCTTTTAAAAGCTGTGATTGTCACGCTGGGGCCCAAGGGAAGGAATGTCGTTATTAGGCGCAAGTTTGGGTCGCCTTTATCAACAAAAGATGGGGTCACGGTTGCTCAAGAGATTGTTCTCCGTGATAGATTTGAGAATATGGGAGTCCAGATGGTCAAAGAGGCTTCTGCAAAGACGGGCGATATTGCTGGGGACGGCACGACAACGGCTATTGTTTTGACAGAAGCCATCTACAGTGAGGGGATTAAGAGGGTAGTAGCTGGGGCGAATCCTATGAGTGTTAAGCGTGGGATTGATAAAACGGTCGCTGAGTTGTGTAAAGCTCTTGATGAGATGGCGATTAAAATTAATAAGCGTGAAGAAATCGAGCCAGTGGCTGCTGTTTCGGCTAATAATGACCCAGAGATAGGTTCTTTAATCGCCCTTGCCATGGAAAAGGTTGGGAAAGATGGGGTTATTACGGTTGTTGAATCAAAAGGGATCGAGACAACTCTTGATGTTGTTGAGGGGTTACAGTTTAGTGGAGGTTATTTATCTCCTTATTTTGTAACTGATCCAGAAAAGATGGGCGTTGAGTTTGAAAATTCTCTTATCTTTGTTACAGACAAAAAGATTTCCTCAGCGAAAGACGTTGTGGCTATTTTGGAGAATGTTAATGAAAAAGGTTCTCGCCCTATTGTTATCATTGCCGATGACATTGAGGGGGAGGCTTTAACAACGTTAGTTTTGAATAAAGTTCAGGGAGGGCTTTCGGTTTGTGCTGTAAAAGCTCCTGAGTTTGGGGAGTTGAGGAAGGAGTTATTGAGCGATATTGCTATCCGAACTGGGGCAACCTTAGTAACAGGAGAGGCTGGAATGAATTTCGAGGGGACGACTCTTGCTACATTCGGTCAGGCAAAACGGGTCAAAATTACAAAGGACAAAACCACGTTGATAGCAGGAAACGAAAATAATGACCTTGTTCAGGGGAGAATACGAGAAATACGAGAAAAAATTGCAACTTCCAAATTAGAATATGAGATCAAAAAGCTTAAAGAGCGGTTAGCTAAGCTAGTTGGGGTTGTTGCTGTTATCCATGTTGGGGCTGCAACAAAGGGAGAGCTTGAAGAGAAAAAATCAAGAGTTGATGATTCTCTTCATGCAACTTATGCAGGAGTGGCTGAGGGGATTGTTCCTGGTGGTGGAGTTGCTTTGATACAGGCATTAAAAAAAATCGATCTCTTTGCTTTAGAGGGTGATGAACAAGTCGGGGTTGAAATCGTGAAAAAGGCCTGTCTTGCCCCTGCTACGGCGATTGCTAATAACTGTGGTAAGCAAGGGAATCTCATTGCTGAAAAGATTTATGAGCGTCAGGGTTCTTGGGGTTTCAATGGCCTTACCGGTAAATTTGCTGATCTTGTGAAGGAAGGGATTGTCGATCCAGTTTTAGTTACAAAGGGGGCGTTTCGAAGTGCAGCTTCTGTTGCAGGATCGCTTTTAACCGTTACCGTTATGATTACGGATAAACCGAAAAAAAAATCGAAAGCCGCTTCTCGCCCTTCTTATATGGATGAAGGGGAAGGTTTTGGAGAGATGGATGGGATGGGTGGTATGGACGGGATGATGTGAAAAAGCGAACTCGGCATCATTCTAAATTGAAAAAAGTGAACTGAGAAGTTGGAATTTGGGCCATCGCGAGAACTTTTGCCAAGAGCAAAAACAAACGACCCAAATCCAATTTTTTAGCTCACTTCGGTAGATCAACAAGAGATAACAAGTTAACGATTTTTTTTCTGACCTTATCCCAATTTCTTTCGCTGCCAAACGTGTATAGCGCCGTCTCTTTTCGAATTTTCTTTAAATTCAGCTGCTCTCCTTTTTCTTCGATAAGTTTAAAAAGCTCTCCGTACCGTTCTGGAGTTATTGAGTAGCCGCACCGGTGTAAAAATAGCCCAGGGTCGGATAGCTCCCTTCTAAGGGGGTTAAGAAAAAACATAGGACGATTAAAGAATAAAAAATCGTAGCCAATAGACGACATATCTCCTAAGTAGATCGTTGTTTTTTTTAGTAGAGGATAGATTGGATGGAATTTTCTTAAAATTAAGAGGTTAGGATGAAGTTCGTATTGAAGCAGCAGCTGCTCTGCTCGGATGTCTTGTAAAAGATTAGGATGAGGCTTAATCAATAAAAAGTAGTCGGGATGTTGTTGCTCAATAAGGTGAGGCAAGATCTCAAAGAAGGAAGTTGAGTTTTCACAATCTTTCCAAGTAGGAGCGTAAAGAATGATTTTTTTTGAAGAGGAGACGATTTTGTTAATGATCGATTCGTAAAATTTTTTATATTTTTGATAATAAAAAAGGCGATAATTACCTATGGAAATACAGTAAGGAATTTTGTTAAAAACCTTTTTTTTCTTTAAAAAATCGATCATTTTAGGGCCATAGACCAGCACAATCTCTTCGTTTTCTAATCCCTCCATCCATTTTTCAATATGCCCTTTATCGGAATTTCCATGAGGAAGCCAGACGGTCCGAATTTTTTTTTTGAAAACCAATTCTGCTAAAAAAAAAATTTCATCAAAATTGACACGGGGAATAGAGCAAAAGAGAGTTTCAAAAAGCTGGGTAATTTTGAAGGGGGCGTCAGTCGCATCAATGAAGATCACTTGAAGATCGGGATAATAGAGTCTAGCATCACGGGCAAGCTCTTCTTCTGTAAGAATTAGGGGAATCTTCATCAAGCTACAAAAAACAGCTAAATGATCAAGATGATGCTCTAGGGGGCCGTAGATTAAGCCAGCCATTTTTTTCATGAATGGTCGTCATTATAATTTTTCGGAGGAAGTGTTACAACAGAGATCGTTGATTTTTTTTTGGAACGAGAAGGGAGCCCTTTTTGATGTTTTGTAAGTTGAGATAGAAATTCGTTACGACTTTTTTGTAAGCTGATCCTATCTAAAAAAGTTGCGATCTGGTCCCTCAGGGTCAGAATTTCCCATCTATTTTCACTGTCTGGTGGGAGTAGTTCCTCTAAAGATGAGAAGGGAGTCTGAGGTGTGACCAAAGTGGCGATGAGAGCCTCTATTTTTTGTCGTGTTGTCCTTAGCTGAGCGATGAGCTTGTTCCTCTCTTCCATTAAAGAGGGGAAATAGATCGTTGCCTCTCCCCGCAGAATGAAAGCTTCTTCTTGATACAGACTAGCTAATAGTTGCCTCATCACTTCCATTTCTTTTTTCATGACCTGTTGTAATAGATCGTGATTTTTTTTCCATTTTTTATTTATCATCAATTCCTCTAATCGTCATTCTCGACGGATACCAAAAGAGGGAAATAAAGGTACAACTCATACTTAAACAACTTGAAAAATGGTTTAAACAACACCAACGAGAGCTCCCATGGAGAAAGGAGAAGAGCTCCTATAAAGTGTGGATTTCTGAGATAATGCTCCAGCAGACCCAGGTTTCTACCGTCATTCCCTATTTTCAAGAGTGGATGAGGAAATTTCCATCAGTTCAAGCGTTGGCAACGGCTTCCTTGGACGAGGTAATCAAAGCTTGGGAGGGGCTGGGCTATTACAAACGTGCAAAAGATTTACATAAAACGGCTCAAATTCTTCTTCTCGAATATAACGGAGAGCTCCCCCAGACAGTAGAGGCCTTAAAGAAACTACCTGGAATTGGATCGTATACGGCAGGGGCCATTGTTAATTTTGCATTTTATAAGAAGGCTCCCGCTGTTGATGGTAATACCATTCGAGTTCTCTCTCGCTTTTTTGGCCTTGAGTCGACCAATCGAAAAAGTTATGAAGCGTTCCTCCTTTCCATTTTACCCGAAACAGAGCCATGGCTTGTCACAGAAGGGTTAATTGAACTAGGAGCTTTGGTTTGTAAAAAAATTCCTAAATGTGACAACTGTCCTCTTAAAGAAAAATGTCATGCTTATCATGAAAAAAAAATACCCTTCCTTCCCGTAAAAAAAAAACGACCTAGCCTCATATCGTTGCATCGTAATGTTGCGGTCATTCAGTGGAGAGATGAGGTTCTTGTCGGCCAGGTGAGAGAAGGAGAAGTGATGGCAGGCCTTTATGAGTTTCCTCACGCTCCTTTAAAAGAGCCGTTCTTCATTTGTCTAAATTTTGGTTTATCTTTAAGACAGGTTACCCCTCTTCCTATCGTACACCATACCTTCACCCGGTATAAGGCTACGCTCTATCCAATGCTTTATAAAAGTGAAAAAAAAATTGAGATAGAAAAATTTAAATGGAAAAAACAGGTCGAGTTGCCGTCTCTTCCTTTTTCAGCAGGTCATCGTAAAATTTTGGAGGCATTGAAAGTTGAATATTTTACACACTGAGAGTTCAAATGGGTGGGGAGGGCAGGAAATTCGGATCTTAAAAGAGGCGCTGGGCCTTCTTAAAAGAAAACATAAGGTCTTTCTTGCAGTTGTAAAGGGGGGGAAGCTAGCTGACTATGCTAAAAAAAGCGGGCTGATTGTTTACGAAGTTGATTTTCGTCGTTGTTTCGCTTTATCAACATTAAAAAAGCTTGTTGAAATTATTCGAAAAGAAAAAATCGAAGTGGTTAACACCCACTCTTCGTTGGATGCCTGGATAGGAGGCATTGCAGCTCGGCTAACATCTTGTCGAGTAGTCCGCACCAGACACCTTTCAACCCCCGTGCGAGGGGGGTTAAACGCTTCCCTTCTGTATCGGGGACTCGCAGACTTTATTGTAACGACATCTTCTGCTATTATCCCCCATCTGGCTCAGCAGGCCAGGTTGCCCCTTTCCCGTTTTTCCTCTGTCCCTACTGGGGTTGAACCGTTTAACATTGTTGAAACGGAAAAAAAATCGTTTAGGGCTCAGCTAGGGGTTGATGAAAAGAGTACTCTAGTAGGAACCGTTTGCGTTGTTCGTTCTTGGAAAGGGATTCAAGACCTCATCAAAGCCGCTCAGTTATTAAAACAACATTCGAATATCAAATGGGTTGTGATAGGAGGTGGCTATATTGAACACTTCACTCCCCTTCTTGATCCCTCTACTCCTTTGACATTTTTTGGGCATCTCGATGAGCCATTCTCAGCGATGGCAGGGCTTGATATTTTCGTCCTACTCAGCACAGCTCATGAGGGGGTCTCGCAAGCATCTTTACAAGCGGCCTTTTTAAAAAAACCGTTAGTCGCAACACCTATTGGGGGGCTATCGGAGATTTGTATTGATCGAGTCACTGGAATTGTAGTTCCTCCTTCATCTCCTAAAAAAGTAGCAGAAGCCGTTCTTCAACTGGCCTTAGATTCAGAAAAAAGAAGGGTTTATGGAGAGGCGGCTTATCGTTTAGTAAACGAAAAATTTATGTTCAAAGAGACACTTAACCAAATGGAGAAAATTTTCTCCAAAATGGAAAGATAATGGTGAGGAAGCTATAATCACCCTAATAGGGATGGTCTAACGGGTGGTTGAAGCGTTCTCAGAAGATGAGGCTAAAATTTTAAGCCGGTATGTGACCCATACAACAAGTAATATTTTTGTTCTTCATAACCTCCCTGAGGTTGTCAAGGGAGCTCTTTTTTCCAGATACTCTCGCTCAAAGTTGGGGCTTCGTGCCCTTCTTCTTAAGGAGTTTATCCTTAATGAAGAGGCTTCTTTTTCAGCGATGACCGGCTCATCTACGAATCAAGAATTTTTAGAGGTGGCCGTTAAAAAAGCTCAAAATTTCTATGATCGAATTCTTGATGGGTATGGGGATGATTCGATCGGAGAACTTGGGGGTGCTCATTTAGCCATTGAAAATATCTCTATGGTTGCTACGAAATTCATCGAAGATTGTCGCATTGGGGGGTCTCCTTTGGAGAAATCGACACGGTACGTCTGTTTCGATCAAAAACTTAACGGGGAATATCTTTTTTATAGGGAACCAACGGTGATGGCTTCCCCCTATCGGGATCTTTATCTCAATAGCTGTAATCACTTATTCCGTATTTATTCAGAACTTGTTCAAGACTTAACAGAGGTCATGCAAAAAAAAGTTATTAGAGATCCTTCTGTTTCCAACGGTTCCTATACAGCGGCACTTCGAGCAAAAGTTCTCGACTGTCTAAGGGGGCTTTTGCCAGCTAGCACCTTGACAAACATGGGCATTTATGGGAATGGTCGATTTTTTGAAACCCTTATTCAAAAATTAAACAGTCATAATTTTTTCGAGTTTCAAGATATTGGGTTAAAGTCATATCAGGAGCTGAATAAAGTTATCCCCTCTTTTATTCGTCGAGGAGAGAATAGTCATAAGCACCAACACTCCTTTTCCTCCTTTATGGAACAGTTGAATTCAGGGGTTAAGACGGCATTGAAGCGGCATGCTAATTTTTTGAATGGTCAGACTGCCCTCCCTTTTCGTTCGGGGGTTAAGCTTGTTGACTATGATTCAGAAAGCCCTTATAAGGTCGCCGCGGCCCTCTTATTTTCTAGTGCAAAGAACGGTCTATCAGAGCTTCTAGAAGGGTGTCGAAACCTCACTGATGAGGCGTTGAGCCAGGTTTTAGAAACGGCTTCCCAGAACCGTGAAAATCGACGTCATAAATCTCCACGTGCTTTGGAACAAGCTACTTTCACTTTTGAAATCGTATCGGACTTTGGTGTTTATCGTGATTTACAACGGCATCGTATGTTGACGCAAGATAGGCAATTGTTAACTTGTGATTTGGGATATTTTTTTCCAGAAGAACTTATCGACACGCCGATGGCTGAAAAATATACTAATACCTTGGATCGGGCTAAGGAAGCTTATGAGATCATTGTAGAAAAGTTTCCTGAAGAGGCGCAGTATGCCGTCCCCATGGCTTATCATATTCGTTGGTATTTTCATGTAAATCTTCGTTCTCTTCAGTGGATTTGCGAGCTTCGTTCGTCCGCGGCAGGGCATTCTGGGTATCGGCTTATAGCCCAAGAGTTAGCAAGACAGGTATCAACGGTTTTGCCGCAATTTGAAAGATTTTTTAAATTTGTTGATTTTGATGGCTATGAAATAGGCCGTCTGGGCCAGGAGATCAGAACAGAAAAAAAAAAGCTCAGTAAAGTTTTATGAGTAGCCTCGCTTCGAAAGGAACTTTTTTAGGTGGTATCCTTTTGATTATGGGGAGCTGCATTGGAGCTGGGATATTAGCGCTTCCCATCATGACGGGTATTGCAGGGTTTTTCCCTTCACTTTTCATGTTTCTTCTTATGTGGGGCTTCATGGGGGTTTCTTCGCTTTTGATCATTGAAGTTCATACTTCCTTTCCAGGAAGGGTAAATCTGGTTTCGATGAGCGAACGATCTTTTGGATTAGTAGGGAAGGTTGTGAGTTGGGTTCTCTATCTTTTGCTATTTTATTCCCTTCTTGTGGCCTACATTTTGGGAAGCGGAACTTTAACGTCGACCTATTTTAGTACTTTTTTTTCAATTTTTCTTCCTGAATGGATAGGGGCTTTTTTTTTTACACTTGTTTTTGGATGTTTAGCTTATAGGGGAACCCGGTGCGTTGATTATTGGAATCGATTTTTTGTTTTTGGAAAAATTTTAGCCTATTTTGGAATGGTTTTTTTAGGTTTTAAGTATATTACACCCCATCTTTTACTTTATAAAAAACCATCTTTTGTCTTTTTTTCACTCCCCATTCTTATTATTGTTTTTGGATATCACAATATGATTCCGACTCTGATGGCTTATATGAATCAAGATGCTAAACGAGTTCGAAAGGTTGTTTTAATCGGAAGTTTTTTAGCTCTTTTAATTTATCTTTTTTGGGAAATCGTTGTTTTGGGAATCGTTCCCCTTGAAGGGAAGTGGGGAATTATTGAAAGCTTTAAAGAGGGCCGCCAGGCTTCCGATGCGGTAACTGGAATTTTAGGTCTTTCTTGGGTGAGTAGCTTTGCAGAATTTTTTGCTTTTTTTGCTTTGCTTAGCTCGTTTTTAGCTCAAACGTTGGCCCTAGTTCATTTTTTAGCTGATGCCTTCAAAATCAAAAGCGAAAAGCACGAAAATACCGTTCTTTGTTGTTTAGCCTTATTACCCCCTTTTGTTTTTGCTCTTGTTTATCCTAGTTTTTTCATCCAGGCGCTTAATTTTGCTGGGGGTATTTGTGCTGTGGCTCTCTTTGGTGTGTTTCCTCCTTTAATGGTGTGGAAAAATCGGTATCTGCAAAAAAATAAGGCTTCTTATCAGGTTGTAGGAGGTAAAATCGTTTTGATTGCTTCTATCTCTATTGCCTTTTTTATCCTTTTATTCCAAGTACTTAACATGTTGGGTCTCATCCATGTTTAAACTTTGCTCTCCTTTTTTACCTAAAGGAGATCAACCCGCGGCTATTGAAAAACTTTCTACAGGTCTCATTAATCATAGAAAGTCTCAGGTTCTTCTTGGGATTACAGGATCTGGAAAAACATTTACAATGGCCAATATCATTAGCCGTCTTCAGAGATCAGTTTTAATCCTGGCTCACAACAAGACGTTGGCGGCTCAGCTTTATCAAGAGTTTAAATCCTTTTTTCCAGAAAATGCCGTCGAATACTTTGTTTCTTACTATGATTACTATCAACCCGAGGCTTATATCCCTCGCACGGATACCTATATTGAAAAAGATAAAGCGATTAATGATCAGATTGATCGAATGCGCCTTTCGGCAACGCGATCTCTTGTTGAAAGGGAGGACGTTATTATCATTGCTTCAGTCTCCTGCATTTATGGGCTTGGGCTTCCAGAGTACTACAGTCAAATGCAGCTTTTACTTCGGACAGGTGATAAGCATCCGAGAGATAAGGTTCTTCTTCATCTCGTACAGATGCATTATAGGCGGAGTGATGTTGAAATGACGCGATCAACCTTTCGTGTGCGTGGGGATGTTTTAGAAGTGATGCCTGCCTATGAAGAGGCTTTGGCCTATCGTATTGAATTTTTTGGGGATGAAATTGAGCGAATAAGTGGGATTGATCCCTTAACAGGTAAAATAAAATCTTTAGAAGAAATGATCTCTATTTTCCCTAGTTCCCATCATGTTACTCCGGAAGAGGCTCGGCTTCGTGCTATAGAAACGATCAGAGGAGAACTTGCCGAAAGAGCCGCATTTTTTGAAGAAAGAAAACAATACACTCAGCGGCAGCGGGTTCTAGAAAGAACCCTGCACGATTTGGAGATGTTAAAAGAAACGGGGAGTTGCAAAGGAATCGAAAATTACTCCCGTCATTTTAGCGGCCGTGGAGCTGGAGATCCGCCGCCCTGTCTTATCGATTATTTTCGTTCCGATTTTATCCTTTTTATTGATGAATCGCACCAAACGTTGCCCCAAATTCATGCGATGTATAATGGGGATCGCGCCCGAAAAGTTTCTCTTGTTGAGTTTGGATTTCGGCTTCCCTCAGCCTATGATAATCGCCCTCTGAAATTTGAAGAGTTTTATCGTCGGATTCACCAGGTAATCTATGTTTCAGCGACTCCAGGAGCTTGGGAAGTACAAGAGGCGGGCGGAGAGGTCGTTCAACAACTTATTCGCCCCACTGGCCTGCTTGACCCTGTGATTGAGGTGAAGTCAGCGTCAAATCAAGTCGAAAATGGAGTAGAGGAGATTCTGAAAGCAACAAAAAAAAAGGGTAGAGTCCTTGTTACAGTTCTTACTAAAAAGCTTGCTGAAAAAATGACCCAATATTTGACAGAAATAGGGGTTAAGGCTAGCTATCTTCACGCTGATATTGACACCCTAGAACGGGTTGATATCATCAACGACCTTCGTCGTGGAGAGGTTGACGTTCTTATAGGGATTAATCTTTTAAGAGAAGGTCTTGATATCCCTGAAGTTTCTCTTGTCATCATTTTCGATGCCGACAAGGAAGGCTTCCTTCGAAGCGAAACCTCATTAATTCAAACGTGTGGTCGTGCAGCACGAAATGTTGACGGGCGGGTTGTGATGTATGCCGATAAGATAACAAAATCGATCCAAGGCACCCTAAATGTCACCCGTGAGCGGCGTCATATTCAAGAGGAGTACAATCAGCGGTTTAACATTGTTCCTAAAAGCACAAAACGGTTTAACTTAGAAGACTTAGCAAAAACTTTTGGTGAAGAATCTGTAGCTTTAAAAGAAGATATTGTCTGGGACATTTCAGTCGATGAAATTGGTATTAAAATTGATGAATATGAAAAAAAAATGAAAGAGGCGGCTAAGAATTTACGGTTTGAAGAGGCCGTACGCTTCAGAGATCTTCTTAAACAGTATCAAGAGTTTTTGATAAAAAAGGGGTAGAGAGAAGCAATATTTCTCAGTACGAGCGACATTGCGAGCTTTCCTGACGGCCCGAATCTCAATTTTTCAGTCCACTTCGGTATAATTCAGCCAAAACTCTGGCAATTTCAAGCTTTGTTGTTTTTTTAGGTTCTAAAAGTGGCAATCGAACGTAAGCAAGACATTTACCAAGAAGACTAGCAGCATATTTTACACACTGAGGATTTGTTTCTAAGAAAAGAGTTTTACAAAGGGGGGCTGAAAGAGCGCTTATCTCTTGTGCTCGCGTACGGTTACCCTGGAGAAAATGGTTTATCATCTCGGCCCAAAGTCTTGGAATAATGTTAGCAACAACAGAGATACTTCCCACGGCGCCATGTTCGAGGCTCTGATAGGTGAAAGGATCACTTCCTGATAAAACGGAGATATTTGAAAATTGTTGCAATTCTTGAACCATCTCTAAAGAATCTGAGGCTTCTTTAACGGCTACTATTGATGGGTATTCACAAATCTTTGCCAATACTTTAGCAGAAAGCCTAACACAGCCTCTTTTAGGATTATGATAAACAATGGTAGGGAGGCCCACCCTGCTTACCTCTTCGAAGTGTCTTAGACAGCCTTCAACAGTAGGGTGGTTGTAATAGGGAACGACAACGAGACACCCATCGGCGCCGAGTTTTTTTGCTTGATCCGTTTTCTTCAACTGTTTTACGGGTGTCATACGACCCCGTTCCTGCAATAACGGGAACCCTTTTATTCGCAACATCGATGACCGTTTTAAAAATTTCATAATGTTCTTTCGTCGATAGAACAGGGAATTCTCCCGTTGTTCCGCAGCAGACAATTCCATTACTCCCTTCCTGAACATGCCAATTCACTAACTGTCGCAATGACTCATAGTCTACCTCACCCCTTGCAGTGAGTGGGGTAATTAGGGCGACAATCGAACCTCTAAACACTCTACCCTCCTTTATCGAGGGTACCACGGAAGGAGATTTTTCAGAATAGACTTCCTTGGTTGTTGAGGCGTATCGTCACTTTTTCCTAGGATCCACTTGTCGTATTCGTCATTCATAAGGTGTTCCGTTTTTTTGAGTAGTAACCACTGGTTTAGATAGCAGAACATAGGTCCTGAATGGCGGGCAAGTCCATAAGCTAGGCTTTCTTTCCCAATCGAAGGATTAGGGCGAACGATCGTAAATTCTGGAAATTTAAGAACCCAAGGGATTGCCTGAGGTTCTCCACCGAATCAAGATGTCGTTAGGGTAGGTTTGGCTATATTCATCATAATTTTCGATGATAACAGATCGAGTAGAAGGGATGGATAAGGTTTGCACGATGCCTTCGTAGGCACTCCCATGACATACAATGAATCGAGCCTCTGAATGATTTAATATGGAATCAATAGAGGTGTATTTGTTCTTGAATTTTTTTTTCATAATGAAGACAACATTAGACTCTAAGTAGGGGGTCGTAAAACAGCTATCTTTAATCCGTTTTTCTGTGATCGAAAGACCAGACATGGCGACATCATAAAGGCCCTGGTTAAGTTCTTCCGTAAAGTTAGATAACGTTAAAGGAATGAATTCAAGGTCGCAGTTCAAATCTTGTGCAAGGAGGTAAGCAAAAGCGATGTCGTAACCAATCAAATTTTCCTTAGCTCCAAAAAATGAAAAGGGAGACGCCGACGGAGAATACCCCACTCGTAATATTTTAGATTGCATCACACGTTCAAAAACATCTCCAGTTCTTGGAGAGGGTAAAGGGTCTTTGGAGGTAAACACCCTTACTTTGACCGGTGTTGTGATTTGAAGATTAGAGATGTTTTGAACAGGTCTGGAAATGGAAGGAAGCTTGAGCAACAATTTAAAGGTAAGAGCAAACGCAGCAATCGGGATCAAGGTTACAACCGTTTTAAAAATAACGGTTTTTAACTTCCATTTTAAGCAACCATGACAGGCTAGGGCGGTAAGCAACGATAAACTAGTAATTTGCATGACCGAGGCAAGAGATTGAAATCCTGCTGTAAAGGGAGAAGTTGTCATATAAAGATCTAAAGCAGAGAGGGGAAGGCCGAGAGAATCAAGTATAAAACTTAATGAATTAATCCAAGATCCTAACCCTACTGTTCCAAGGCTTGTTAAAAACGTGATAAAGAAAAGCTTCATTTGCCCTGAAAAGGATAGGGGCATGTGATACGAAACCGAAACAAAAAAAACAAAAATGGCAACGAAAAAGGCTCCCAGAGGAAGATTGAAGATAATAGAGACAATGCCTTGAACTTCTTCTTTTAATTGAGGGTCTTTTCGATAAAACCTTTCCGATTCTTTTTTGATGAGTTCGACCATAAAAGGTAGCGTTACAATGACAACATTTGTTGTGAAGGCAAGAAGCATGATGGGGGCTAGGTCTTTAAGCCATCTTATGGGTGAAATGGAAGTAAGCATTCCAACAATACGCGGAAAAATCCAAAAAACAACGAGAGAGATGCATAAAATGTATAAAATGAGATAGGAGGTGATTTGTTTAATGACGATAGGTTGAATGCTTCCGACACGGTCGGCAATGATCAAAAAGGTTCCCAACGGGGTAATACGACTGATCCATCTCGTAACCAAGGTTAGCGATTCAACAAGGCCCTTTAAGATTGATAATAGACCCTGATTTTCCTTTAAGTGCATGAAAGCTAGCCCCAGAAGAATTCCAAAGACAACAACAGCTGGAAGAACATTTTTTGCAAGAGAGGAAAAGATGTTATCAGGAATTAACAGCTCAAAAAAATTGATCGTAGAAGGCTGTATGGTACTATAAGTCGATTGAACGATTCCATTTGTTGATTTAGGAAATAGGTAGATGGCCAAATAAACAATCCCAACATTAATCATCCAAGTTGAGCTAATGAGTAGAAGTCCTTTTTTAAAAATTTGTTTAGCAGAGGAGGGAATAAGTCGCCCAATGCCATAGACTACAGCTGAAATAAGGTAAGGGACCGTCGTAATTTTCAAGATCATAATATAAGCCTTTTCCCATGGGGCAAAGACGAGACAGAGATCCCCTAAAAAAAGGCCTGTGAGAACCCCTAAAAAAATGGAAACGAGTATTTGAAAGGTCAAAGAGTGGCGTAGTAAGTTTAGCACAAAATCTCTACTTTAACGACTGTAAGGAAGCTCCCAGTAGGGATGCGTTGTATCATTTTCGTACTTTCCCGAGGCTTCATTATAAATTTTTGCAGGATTGATATTTTCTCCATAACGCTCTTGAAGATACTTTTTTGTTTGATTAGGCATATAAATTTCAACGCCGTCGAAAACACCCTTTCTTAAAGGAAAAACGGTTTCATAGGCAGAAGGACAAGCTGTTCGTCTTTCCCTTATTTTCCACGATTTTGGCAAGAAAGCACTCCCCTCGTTAGAGACAATAGAAGCGATCTGTTTTAACTCAGGGTTGATAGCAAAATGATAAATATCAAGATAATTTCGATTTTCTCGGATATAGACTCGAATATAGGTTTTAGGAAGGCAACGGTTTGACCAGTCCTGAACATGATATTTTTTTTTGTCCAATGCATTGAGGGCATGAATGACGTTATCAAAATCTGGAGCAAGAATACCAAGGTCAACATCGTTATCCCATGGAATGGCACCCCCATACCGATACGCCCCTAAACAAGTTCCACAGTCAGCCCAGTGAGGAATTTTATTATTTGTAAGAATTTTCGTGACCTCTGATAAAAGTTCCCTTTCGAGGGAAAGGACTTTCTCTTCTCCAGGTTTTCGTTGAAACTGTGGTGGATCCAATTTTTCGTGAACCAGGGTCTTTACCCTAAGGCCTAAAGTCTGATAGTAGTCAACATGAGAGGTTACCTTTTGGGAGTTTAAAAAAGTGAGAACCTTCTGGTGACGCGAAAAAGAGGCATCGGACAAATAGCTAATACCCTTCAGCAGACTACCCAAAGGAAGAGAAACGGGTAGGGATAAAATAGAGGCGGTACTTTTAACGATCAGGTGGTTATCATAGTTGAACCGTTGTTGAAGTTGATAAACCCCATTAACTCGGATAAAGTTTTTTCCATTTAACAGGTATTGTGTTGGAGCGAGGAAAAAATTGCCCACTCTTTCAAATCCTGTCGCTTCTTCAACAGAGGTGTTAAGAAAAACATTTCCACAGAGAAGGTGGTATGCAAAAACAACAGGCATACCCAAATAGATTAATTTTTCGCTAAGACGTTCCCACATCAAAACCTCGCCTTTTCCTCACTCCTTTCAGGGTTATACCGAAATGAGCTGAAAACTTGGTTTTGGACCGTCGGGAAAGTCCTCGCGGTTGGACGATCGCAGCTGGCTCGTACTTCTACGAGCGACGTTGCGATAAGACCCAACCGCGAGAGCGTTGGTCCAAATCCCAACTTTTCAGCTCACTTGGGTAGATTGCTTTCAGTAGCCTCCTCATTTTTAAAAGTGAGGTTTAATTTTTCATCAAAAAATTTTTTATGGCTATCAATGAAATGATAATGAGTGAGCTCGCCCACATAAATAGGGACAACCGTAATAAAGCCTTGTCTTAATAACAAAACATCGCTGTTTTCAGGCTCTTCATAATCCTTCCACTTTTCTCCAAGCCAAAAGTAAGGAGTTCCTTCTGTGGGGTGGACCCTTTCATCAAGATTATCGATATGGTACCCCAATCCCTGACGTGCAAGTCTAATACCCTGAAGCGGTTTAGAGATGCAGGGAAAGTTGACATTTAAAAAAGTGCTAGGTGGAATAGGATGTTGAAAAAAATGTTCAACGATGGATAAAATGTACGGCTTAAAAAAATCATAATTTGGCTTTTTATCAGAAGCTTCACAGGAAAAAGCAATTCCGGGGATATTTCTCAACGCTCCTTCGATCACACCCCCAACGGTTCCACTATAAAAGATGGTTCTTCCAACATTAGATCCTTGATTGATTCCGGATAAAATCAGATCAGGTTTCCCGTTTAGTAGGGTCTTCATTCCCAGCTTGACGCAATCAGCCGGCTTGCCGTTTACCTTCCAAGCAGAAATCCCTTTTTCCCAAGGAATCGGATCGATTCTCAACGGCTTTGTTAATGTAATTCCCGTCCCCGATCCAGACATATTTTCTAGAGGAGCGCTGATGGCAACGTTGGGATAGTCAGAGACGGCCTCCCACAACGATCTTAACCCGGAGGAAAAAAAACCATCATCATTCGTGAGTAATATTTTTGAATTTTTTGACATATGCTGATCGTAACATCTTTCCTTTTTTTCAACCAATCTCTAAAAATTCAAAATCACTTGACTTCAAAGAGTTAAAGGGATGCTAGAGAGAATGAAAAATTGGCGTTTAGATGCCGATAAAGCCCCAATTTTTCAGTCCACTTCGGTATAAAACGGAGAGGCGTTTGTTTTCTTCAAAAAATCCAGAAAGAAAACCAGAGCACGAGGATGATTTAGAGTCTGGGGAATCCATTGACCCCGTATGTTCAAAGTCAGGGATTCCCTATTGCTCCCTGGTATCGGCTTGATCTTAGGGTTCCCACTTTTCGATGAGGGCTTTGATTTGGGCGGCCCGCTGTCGAGTAATGACTTTGTCCTGGGTTTCCCGAGCTTTCTTAATGGCTTGAAATTCGATAGATCGAAATTCATCAATGGCTCGCTCTCGGTCACTAAAGGGAGATCGGAATTGGCCAATGAATTGCTCTTGGGTGTCCCAATGTCTGCTAAGGGTTTGGTCTTTGGTCGCTCCGTGCTTGAATAAGGGCTTGGGTTTGGTCGGCCCAAGCTTTATTGATGGCTTTGACTTCAGCTTTCTGCTCCTCGATACTGGGGTTCTGGATACCGGCTTGAGCGTGATCAACTGAGAGGCTCAACCGGTTGAGGTTTAACTCAACATCGAAGATAGGAGATAAAGTTGGACGTAAGGGATTCATTGTGGTAACCATTCTGACCTATCTTGGCATAAGTTATCAAGTACAAAATTGTCTTTTTAATTTATTTTTGAGACAGTTCTTAGTTATACCGAAATGAGCTGAAAACTTGGGTTTGGACGCCGCCAAAAACTCGAGGTTGGACGATCGCAACGTCGCTCGTATTTTTCGATAAGATCCAAGCGCGAGAGCTTTCGGAATGACCCACCCCAATTTTTCAGTCCGATCACTTTGGTATCACTCATTTTTGGTATCACTCATTAAGGAGAATTGGCCTACGAATGGATCAAAAAAGGGGGACGCAAAGAGATTTTGGAGAACCGCTCGACGTGCGAAGGGGTCCCCTTTTTTTTCAAAAAATCAAGAAGGAATACCGAAACAAGAGGAAGATTTAGAGAGTAGGGAATCCATTCACGTTGTGTGCTCCGAGGCAAAGCTTCCCTGTCGCCCTTTGGTGTCGGCTTGGTTTTCGGGTTCCCACTTTTGGGTAAGGGCTTTGATTTGGTTACTCCGCTGTTGGTCAATGATTTGATCTTGGGTGTCCCACGTTTTCTTAATGATTTGAAATTCGGCAAATCGCAACTGGCCAATGGCTTGCACTTGGGCATTCCAAATTTTATTCATGGTTTGGGATTGGGGACATGGGGATTGGCTAATGACGTAGTCCTGGGCGTCCCAATGGTTGTTAAAGGTTTCAATTTGGTTCTTCCGCGCTTGGGTAAGAGCCTGGTCTTGGGTATACCAATCTTTATTAATGGCTTCGATTTCGGCTTTCTGCTTCTCGGTAAGGGGCTTCTGGGTACCGGCTTGAGCCGGATCAACTAAGAGGCTTAACCGGATGAGGGCTAACTCAACATCAGAGAGAGGAGATAGGGTTGGACGCAAGGGGTTCATTACGGCCACGATTTTTACCCATTTTGGGATAAGTTATCAAGTAAAAATTTGAGATGGTTTTTAAATATTTGGCCCATTAATTCAGGCACCCAAGTATACCGAAGTGAGCTAAAAACTTGGATTTGGACCCCGCCAAAGCCTCGGGGTTGAACGATTGAAACCAGTTCGTATTGAGAAATACGAGAGGCGTTGCGATAAGATCCAACCCCGAGGCTTTCGCGACGGTCCAAATCCAAGTTTTCAGCTCACTTCGATATATACTTGATAACTTATACCAAGGTAGTTGAAAATGGGCTGCGCAATGACCCCCTTGTCTTCAATCTCTTCAGCCTTCGATGTCCGGTTAAACCCCGAGATTACTTCGCCGCAAGCCGTTACTCAAAATCTGGAGGCCCGAGCCCAGGAGGCTATCACCCAAAAAGGGGACGCCCAACGGGAATCCAAAATCCAATCCATTAACCAAGCCACTGTGGAAGAGCGAGAGGCCAAAATTCAAGCCCTTATTCAGACCATTACGAAAGAGTGGGAGCCCGAAGCCCAAGCCATTAACCAAGCTAGGAAAGAGCGGGAGGCTCAAATTGAAGCCAAGCAAGCCGCTGCAAAAAAGCGAAAGGCTCAAATTCAAGCCACTAAGCAAGCCGTCGCAAAAGAGCGAAAGGCTCAAATCCAAGCCGCTATTCAGATCATTAAGAAAAAGCATGACCCCGAAATCCAAGCTGCTGCCAAAGCACGAGAGGCCGAAATTCAAGCCGCTAAGCAAGCCGTCGCGAAAGAGCGAAAGGCTCAAATCCAAGCCACTATTCAGATCATTAAGAAAAAGCATGACGCCGAAATCCAAGCTGCTGCCAAAGCACGAGAGGCCGAAATTCAAGCCATTAACCAACTCATTGCAAAAGCGCGGGAGTCCCAAGCGCAAAAAAAGTGGGAAACCGAAAAAGAGCAGGGGGCTCAAATTCAA
>CAVZOR010000002.1:0-60585 GCA_963777025.1 Parachlamydiales bacterium | reverse complement strand
ACTGCTTGAAAATTTTATTTTTTTAGATCATAAAAATAGACATAGCCAGAACGATTCAAGGCCTCTTCTATTTCGTCTTTTGTTGCAACGGTTATTTTGTCACTATCTGCTTTCATCCAGGGTTCTTGACGACTTCTTCTAACTAAGGCAAAGAAGTGCTCTGATTTATGGACAACGATGGATCTTAAAGCATATTCACCTACGTTATTGTGAAGGGCCTCCTGCATGTCAATAGCAGCCTTTGATAAAAGGTCCTCATGATTTACTCTTATGTAAAAGCCGCCCAATTCTGAATCATTATTGAAAAAACGGTCAAGAACAGGGTTATATTCTCTATGCTTTTTCAAGAGGTCAATTCCCTTTTCGTTTTCTCCTCTGGTGGCGGCCGGACATACAATAGCAGCCTGATGAAACGACACTTCTTTTTTAAGATCGGCCAACTGTGAAAGGATGTCCATTGGGTCGGCAACATCTCGACCCGCTGAACCTTTTAAGTTAAGCATTTTTCCTAAGGGTGTTGTAAAATCGATGTTCTCTGGTCTTGCATCGGTTTTATAGCCGTTTAAGGCTTTTAAAAAATCGGTGATGTTTTTGTCATCACGGTGATCATTAAACTTCTTTTCCAAATTGTTAAGCAAAGTTTCGTCGTTTAGTATCAACTGCATAGCCGCATTGGGACCACAATTATAATAGTGCCACCAAATCCCTTTTAAAGGAATTCCACTGGTAGGAAGGAAAGAAGCTCCTGAAAAACTAGCTTCGATCATAGTAGCCCTTTCAACGGCTCCCCTTTCCGGTGTAGTGGCCGGTGTAGTGCGAAGAAGCGCATGATTAACCACTTCATCTCTTTCGTTAGCAGGAACATCAACTGGAGCTTTAACAGTCTCCAAACTTGACGCACTAGGCCCCTTGATCGCCGTTTGAAGGGAAGAGTTTGAGGAAGATGAGTTCAATTTTTTTTCCTCCTCCCATTTTTTATCCAGAAAAAATGCCCCCACAGGAGCGACTAGAACTATAACTCCCAGAATAGCAGCACAAACAGGGGGGCAAGCGAACGCGGAAAAAACGACCAAAGCAACCCCAACAACCACAAGGGCAGTTAAAATAACTTCTTTTTTTAAATAAGGTTCTTCTGCTAAGGAGTATCGGCTCTTCTCGACAAAGGGGTGTTGCTGTTGTGGAATACCTATAGAATTCACTTTTTCAACACAAATCATTTTTAATGCCTATTCTTATTATTGTTTATTATTATAAATAAAATTATATCATACTTTATGATTAATATAAAAATTTTTACTTAATATAATAAAACACACAAATAAAGCATAAATAATGCAAGTTGTTAATTAAGAGTAGAATACCCAAGCAACTTCAGAAATTGACTCTAAAGGCCTGAACAGGCCTAAATTTGTCCCTCATGTAGCCCCCTGAAAGGCTTAACGATTTTTGAAAAAAATCTGCAGGTGTATACCGAAATGAGCTGAAAAATTTAGATTTGGGCCGTCGCGAAAGCTCTCGCGGTTGGATCTTATCGCAACGTCACTCGTATTGAGAAATACGGGCAATACCCAAGTGAGCTGAAAAATTTGGGTTTGGACCTCGCCAAAGCCTCGGGGTTGGACGATCGCAACTAGCTCGTATTGAGAAAATACGAGCGACGTTGCGATAAGATCCAACCGCGAGGACTTTCGCGACGGCCCAAATCTAAATTTTTCAGCTCACTTGGGTAAGTTGCGATCGTCCAACCCTGAGTCTTTGGCGGGGTCCAAAATCACTTTTTCAGCTGAATCGGGTATAGTTTTGAAAGAAGGCTATTCCTACTGATAGTTTTCGTATTTCGCATATCTTTCGATTTCACGAAGAAACTCGGCCCGATTTACAAGGAGGTTTTGATCACAAAACCGATTGGCAGCATCCCTGAGAGGCGCTAGCTGGTTGATAGCCTGATGAGCTTCCACATTGAAGAACATTTCCGTAGCTGCTCCTATCTCAATGTGGGTTTCTTTAATTAATTCAAAATCAACCTCAACTCCTGGAAACCGCCCTTGCAGCACGCGAACGATCAACCTCTGCACTTTCCCTGGATTGCAGACCCTACCTCCCATGTCATAAGAGTCTTCGAGTGCAAAAACGATACCTTCTTTTGCAAATGTCTGTTCAGGTTCCTTTAGCCCTGACGCAAAGATCCAAAGACGGCCGATCAGTTCTTCCCCTGATATTTTGAGACCCTTAATCGTAATGTTTTTTTTATCGAAAAGAGGTCCGAGATCGTTTTTATCGAAAGGTCCCTCAAGGGCGTGTTGGGCTAATTTTTTGTTTTTAGAATTCATTTCACGACCCTCCAGATAATGCGTGAACTCCCGCACCGCCCCGTTTATTGTATCTTTCGATATCTGATCTTGACATTTCCTAAGGAGCTCGATCGCAACTCTTACTCGTTGATCGCGATCGCCTTTGTGCACGTCAATACCCCGTTCTGCAACAACAAGAACCTCGTTAACCTGATGGGCATCCCTTTCCTCTCTGAGTCGTTCGACAAGGTTAGGTCTTTCATCAGCAGAAACCTCGGCCATGCTCTTGATTACCTTGACTCTCTCTCTAGCCTCCATTTGAAGGGTAAAGACCTGATGCGCGTGGTGCATGACGTTCTCTCTTTCCTGAGCGATAAGAAGTCCTACCGCTCTAACGATAGCCATTTTTCCAAACAAACTCATATCTTCATGCATAGCCTCCAGTGCAAGGGCTACGACACCATCTTTTTCTTTAATAGGTGTTTCAGAGGTAACCTTAATCACGTAAACCCTCTCATCATATGTCATTCGCCGTTTGATCAGAAGAAGAGCGTTTCTAATCAGTTCGTCTCTTTCCTGAAAGGGAATAACAATCAGAGCGTTGAGGATCTCCGTGGTTTCAAATTCTCCCATTTCCGGTTCGGCCAGCAACATGGCACCTCTAAAAACTTCCGCCCTCTCCGAAGCGGGAACACCGGCCAAGGTCGTGCGGAAAAACAATCTACCAAGATAAGAAGATGATCTACTAAGATAAACGAAAGCGTCGCTCACTCGATATTTAAGCAAGTCCACCTTCCTTTCCCAAAAAACACAGATCTTCCGAAATAATTCAGCTACGGCCTTTACTAATCTAGGAATAATCGGTTCGTATTCGTAAAACCCTCTTGGTGGCATAACAAATTCTATCGATCTTGGCGTAATAATCCTTATCTGTTGCATAAAATATTTAAAGTTTTTTTCATGTTATAAAGAGATTTACTATAGTTAGATCGCTAATCATATCATTTCTATTACTAAAATGGAATTTTTAAACATTTTAATCGCTATCAAAACTAGCCGATATTTCTATAGCGACGTTGCGATAAGATCCAACCGCGAGGAGTTTCGCGATGGTCCAAATCCAATTTTTCAGCTCATTTCGTTATATATATTTTTTTTGGAGATAAGGGGGGGGTATAATGAAGTTCAAGGAACCCTCTTTTGAAGTTTCGTGGGTATAGGATCGGAAAGCGCGTTAACTTCAGCTAGCATCTGTTGGGTGGAGGCTTGTAAGTCGCGAGATAGGTCAAGCAAAACGTTGGTTTGGTTTTGGAGGGATTGGTGTAGGGTCTTCACAACACCGGTTCTCCCCTCGGCGGCGTCGGCTAGGGCCTCCACCGGTTCGATTTGCGCTTCTATCGTTGCAATCTGGTCCTTCAGCCTCTCTATAGTCGCCGCTTGGGTTTCTTGGCTTTCTTCTAATGACTTCTGAGCTCCAGCTAAGGCCTCCTCGCCTTGCTTTAAGCTTTCGTAGGCTTGATCCAAACATTTCTTGCCTTCGGCCTTAATCCCTGGCTGTTCAGATAAGAGCCTCTTTACTTGGTCTAACCCCTTGCTGGCCTTGGCCAGGGCCGCCACGGCTCCATTCAAGCCCTCTGGAGCTTTATCTCGGTTTTGTAGAATTGTTGCCTCTACAGTTCGTTTTCCTAGGAGAGGGCTTGCCCTTTCGAATACCTCACTAGCTTCGTTTAGGTTCGGCACGGCTTTTCTTAGCATTCTTTCGCCATCCTCTAGCAAGTTCTTGTTTTCGTTGAGCCTCCACATCCATTTGTCTTGATCCATTTTGGCCCAAACCGCCCACCCTAAGGCTTTATTTAGCTCTCGGATGGCGTCCCTAAGTCCTTTCTCGCTTTCGTCTAAAAGGCCTTTGGGCCGATTTTCTTGAATAGAAGCCTGGGCCTGAACGGCCAGATTTTGTGTCGAAATTTGAGGAAGACCGGAGGGAATCATCTTGGTTCGTGATTCTGACTTAAATTGGGTATAAATTGCAATACAATTGGACTTCTTTCAAAACTAGTGGTTCTTGTTCCCGAAAGATACCGAAGTGAGCTAATCACCCTTTCAGTTCATTCGGGGGAGGGACCGGGACTAATTGGAGAAACGCGGTATATTCGTCGATTAGGCCATAGTTGAAGTTCTGTAACGCAAAAGTCTTGCCTTGCAAAACCTGAGTCAGACCCTGCAGCGAGTTGTTTAAAGCCTCAAAAGCATCGGTTCTTTTCTGCGCGGTTTCGGCTAAGGCTTTCACGGCTTCGGTTTGGGCTCCTACCGTCGCGGTCACGGCTTCGGTTTGGGCTCCTACCGTCGCGGTTTGGGTTTCTTGCCCCTTTTCTTTTAATGAATTCTGGGCTCTGGCTAAAAATTCCCTCGCCTCGTTTAAGCTTTTAGTAGCTTGCTCCAGGCTCTCCTCGTCTTTGGTTAGGATCCCCTGCTCTTCATATTCGCATAAGGTATCCCTGATTCGGTCCAGCCCCTCCCTGGCCTCGACCTGGGTCGTCATGGTTTCATTGACGGCCTGTAGGGCTTGAACTCGGTTTTTTAGAGCTGTCTCTCGAACCTCCAGGGGCGGTTCTGGTAAGATGGGCAACACACTTGCAAGCAGCTTACTAGCTCTATCCACTGTCACCGTGACCTCGCTCAAGTTCTTCTTAGCTTTTTCTAGCAACTTCTTGGTCGTGCTCAGCTGCGATATCCACATGGCTTGAAATAGTTTGCCCTTGGCTAGCCCCCCTACGGCTTTCTCTAGATCTTCCACGGCAACCCTGAGGTCTTTCATCTTATCCGTTCCGTCTAGAGAGCCTTGAGGCCGATCTTCTTGAACAAAGTGCTGGGCCTGAATGGCCAAATTTTGGTTGGAAATTTGAGAAAGACCAGAGGAAATCATCTTAGCGGGCGATTTTCGCTTAGGTCAGGGATAAATAACAATCGAAACCTTTCAAAAGGGAGAATTATACTGAAGAGAGTTGAAAAGACTGGAAAACGGCCCTTATCCCAATTTTTCAGCTCATTTCGGTATAAATTCGGCTTCCTCGGCATCGATGAAAGACTGTAACTCGGAAGACCTGCCAGCAAGATCCTTGATTAAGTTTTCGAGTGACTCGTCCTTGGCCTTTAGAAAACTGGTTCTCCTCCGCACAGCCTCGGTCAGGGCCTTCACAGCTTCGGTTTGGGCTTCTACGGTGGTGGTTCGGGCCTTTAAGCCTTTTATCGTCGCAGCTGTCGCGGTTCGGGTTTCTTGACTCACTTTTTTTAATGAATTCTCGGCCTTCTCTAAGAACCACCCCGCCTGGTTTAAGATGTCTGTGGCTTCCTTTAGGTTCCTCTGGCCTTCGGTTTTGATCTTCCTCTGTTCGGACAGGACATAGCTGACTTCGTTCACAACTTTATCGACTTTGGCCTCGGCCGCCTTGATTTCTTCCACGACCCGCCTTAGGAATTTATTTCGGTTTTGTAGAGCGGCCTCCTGAACCTCCCAAGCTAGCTTGGTCAAGGGAGGCGGCAAAGCTCCAAGGAGCCCACCAAAATCATTGATTAGTTTCGTCATGGTTCGGTTTAGAGTTTCACAGCCTTTGTTTAGCAACGCCTCGGTTACTGCTAGCTTCCACGCCCACGTAGCTTCAACTAGTTCGACTTCGAGTAGCCGCGGAATCGCTTCCTCTAGACCCAGCATGGCAACGATGAGATTTCTCAAACTGTCACTTCCGTCTTCGCTTCGGTCTAGGGGGCCTTCAAGCCGATTTACCTGAGCAAGAGAGTGGGGCTGAATAGCCTGATTTTGAGCAGAAATCTGTGAAAAACCAGAGGGAATCATCTTAGCCAGTGATTTTTGCTTAACTTAGGCATAAATTACAATAGAAATACGGCTGGACCTCTGATAAAAAAAAAGAAAACTCCACCAAAAAAAGAGGCCTTTTTATAATGGTTTAGATATTTTTGAAAAGCAGTGGCGTAAATGCGGCTTTGCAAAAAATAATCATTAGCCTTCATACACTTTTCTAAAGTTTCAGGAAGGTAGTCATTCAAAACATGGGTTTTCCAATCAATTAGATAGTATTGTCCTTGGTATTCAATAGCAAGGTCAATGAATCCCTTGATGTAAGAGTTTTGAGTTGCAAAAACAAATTCCATCTCGGCAATAACTTGATCAATCTCTCGTAAACAAAACGCCTCGTTCCCCGAGAGGGGGACCAACATCAGGTCTAGGCTTTTTTCAAAGGTGGTAAACAGCTCTTCTTCATACCCTTCTAACAGGGTGCCTCGTGTCTCTTGAAGGATCAACTCTTGAAAAGGACGCCTTTCATCGAAAAATCTCTTTAGAATACGATGAATAATAACCCCGGTCTCCATCCCATCGGGAAAGCTTTTCTCTTTACTCGCTCTTTTCTGCAAAGAATGACTCCCCCCATCCTTTTGCCTAAGAGAGGAGAATGAGTGAAGAAAAATAGGATCAAAAGAAGGGCGTGGTTCTAATGAGGGAAGATCCCTCCCTTTTTCATTTTTTTGATAAGGTTTTAAATTAAACACAGTTTGATTCAGGTCAATCTGTGTAAAGGGCTCCAGGTCAGGAGAGGCTTTTTGCAAGAAAATTTCCATGGGAGAAGCTTCATAAGAATCAAAAATGGCCCCTGTTTTTTCCCTAAGAATAGGGATATAGAGATGCGACTTAGCCCTTGTGAGGGCGACATAAAGCTCTCGCATTTTTTCAGCATTCCGTTCTTGTAGACACGCTTCCTCCTCATCCTTAACAGGAGTGCGTGAAGCGAGAGCAAGGGCAAAAACGGTCTCAAACTCTAGCCCCTTGCTTCCATAGACAGTCATAATTTGGATGCCCTGTGGATGGGCGGAAGCTTTTTCTTTGACTTCTTCTCTCTTAATTTTTTTCAAAGCCATCATGATTCGGTGAGGTTCTTGAATAAAAGCGACTTTTTCTAAGATTTTCATAAGATCTTCATAAAAAGTAAGGTCCCCCTTGGCGGTGAGTTGCTCAAGGACGGTGTGTCCATAAAAAGAAGTTTGAAGAAACTGAGAAAAAAAAGAAAAAA
The DNA here is from genome assembly GCA_963777025.1 of Parachlamydiales bacterium. Classification (GTDB taxonomy): domain Bacteria; phylum Chlamydiota; class Chlamydiia; order Chlamydiales; family Rhabdochlamydiaceae; genus PALSA-1444. Next base: position 53,213 of record CAVZOR010000002.1, on the reverse strand, counting down.
AACCCCTCTTCTTCCAAAGGAGGAACAAGTGAACAAAACTCTCTTTTGCCTCTGAAAAAATTTCAGGAGAGACTCTTTCCAAAGAAAGCTGTATAAAATGACCCAAGACCACTTTTTTAATCTCTCCTGTGCAATACGCCTCAACAACTTCCTCAATACAACTGATCATCGATGAACCACTTAACCCCTTCTCCCGATAAAGAAAAGAAGGAACGCCCCAATCATTGAAATATTCTTTAATTCTAGAAGCTTGATGTCTGTCTTTAACTAAAACAGCGACTTGATTCGGCTCAAGCTGAAGCCGTTGAATTTCATGGACAATAAAGGGAAAAAGAAATTTCTCCTCTAGCTCTTGATTTGGCCACCGCTTACCCCTACCCAGGGACCCCTCAGCGAGGACCAAAGAAAGTGTTCCATCACCTTCTTTGGCTGCCGTTAGAGGAGGAACCTTTAACTGCTTTTTTAGTTTTGGAAGATCCATCCATGAAGTAGAAGATAAGAGCTTATTTAATAAATTCAAAAGCCCTGGAGTAGAACGGTAGTTGACATTAAGAACCCCCCTCTCGGTATCTTTAAAAGATTGAACAGCATGAAAAAAAGTATAAATATCGGCCCGACGAAATGAATAGATCGATTGCTTTGGATCCCCTACAACATAAAATTTTTTCTTTGGATCATGAAAAAATAAAGTTTCAAAAATATTCCACTGCTCGGGATCCGTATCCTGAAACTCATCGATAATGACGGCTCCATATTTTTTTTGAACCGCTTGAATAAAAGGGCCCTTCCCCATAGACCTGCTCATCAGTCCGAGTAAATCATCCGGTGAAATTGTTTCATGAAAAACGGCCCTCCGGTGTTGTTGCCACCCGTGCTTAAGAACATCCAAGATCTTTTGAGCCGATCGAGCAACTTCAAGGAGGGGAAGAAGCTTTTCTTGTAACTTCTCCAGATGAGGGGAGATCTGATGTTCAGCCCGAGTTTTTAGGTTGCTTGATTTGATTTTCTCAAGAAAAATTTCTTCCTCTTCGATGAGTCGATCGAGTTCTTGAAATGAAACCTCTTTTTTCAAAAGGAATTGTTCCATCTTTATCGCCTGCAGTTCAAAAGCAGCCGATCCCAACCCTCTATAGCGAACACGGATTTGCGCAAATTCATCAACGAGGGGAAAAGGTTTTATCGTAGCCATAACGAAATTCAATTTTTGAAGAATCGAATAAAAATCAAGGGGAGGAATTGGAATCAGAGAGGAGGTTCGCAATTTTTCTACAACCAAGTTGATACTTTGCCGGTTCGAGCGTAAAACTCTCTTCATTTGGGCCGTGCTTAGTCGATCCGTGCTTAGTTGATCAAAGTGGCGTAAAAAGTTTAAGATGGCGACCCGTTCCTCCTCTCCCTCCCACGGCTTTAACTCACCCCCTAGCTGAGCTTCAAACGCAAATTCATGAAGAACTTTCTGACAAAAACCGTGAATAGTAAAAATTTGAGCTTGATCAAAGTTAAGAAGGGTCGTTTTAATTTTTTCTCTTTGTTCTGTTGAAATCCCCTCCAGATAGTCATAGGAAGAAAGCCCTAACACCAGCTGTTCTAAGCTGTTTCTAATCCTCGTCTTTAACTCCCGGGCAGCCGCTCTTGTAAAAGTAACAACAACGATGTTTTCTAAATCTAGGTCGCTCTCAAGCAATATCCGTACAACAATGTGTTCCAGGGTAAAAGTTTTTCCAGTACCTGCGGAAGCCTCCAAAAAAAGACGATTTTGTAGCCGTTGTTTTTTCGATAAAATGTCAAAGGAGTTCATTGAAAATGTTTTTTAAATAGGGTCTCCACTCCCTTATGGTGTGGTCATGAACGGGCAACAAACCCCGAGAGCTTACCCATCGGGTGATTTCATCTTCTTCATATGACTCGATAATTTTCCCTTCTTTAAAAAAAGAACTAGCCCAGTTGGGCATCAGAGGGGAAGGAGACCTCAAGGCTCGTTCCGCATAATCAAGATACCGGATGAAGGCTTGTTCTGCCTGATCGGCTTTAATTAAATCACATATTTTTCCCTTTTTGGTCAAAACTAGCTGTGTTGAGTCATTACCCATTTTAATTAAAAGATAAAGAGGCCAAACCTTTAACAGGTCTGCAATCACATCATTTCCGTGATAAATAAGACCTTTGGAAGAAAGCCCCTCGACTTTTCCTTGAATGACAACATCCTTTTTACCCAATCGTTTCAAAATTATGGGAGGGCAGACCCAACTCCTTTCCCCGGTTTGTCTCCCTTTTTTGCAGTCACATTTAAACTCTACAGAATAAATACTTTCTTTGGGAATATCGAGTTGTTTAAGGATTTGATGGTAGCTGTTAATTTCATGAACAATTTTTTGGCGAGCCATCTCGCCAAAAGGACCGACAGGTAATTCCCCTCTTTTTTTCCATTTTCCAAATTAGCTCATCTACAGGCAAGGTTAAAGAGGCTTTTCTCAACCGAAAAAAATCCAAAGACGAGAGAAGAAACTCTCGTTGGGGGGGTGGGTGGGTAAAATGGATTCCTAGTCGATTTTCAAAGAAAAACTGAAGTGGGTGCCGGGCGAGCTTACGAAGCGCCCCTGTCATCAATAATGATAACGGAATTTCTGGAAGAGGGGGAAGGGGCCTCTCGTCCTGTTTTTTCAGGTTATTTAAGTGTACAGGGTAAAGCAAAGAGGAGGTTCGAAACCCTCCTTCCTGAAAATAGGAGTGATCAAAAGGAGAGGGTGGATGAACCGTGGAGGAAATCGGCCCCAAATACCTGCTGAGTTCTTCAACAAGCGTAGAAGGACGCTGCCGCTTCCCATCCTCAGAATGAAGATAGGTGTAGGTCAGAATGAATTGTTCTCGAGCCCCACAAACTGCTTCCAAGAATAGGTATCGATCTTCCTCAATTCTACTTTTAATCGGAAGGCGCTGAAGAGAGGTTGATAGTCCCGCTCTAGGAAAAGAACTCTCCTCCATTCCCATTAAAATGATCACTTTGGAGGGGGTGACAGCCCCCCTTTGCAAAGAGGTGAACCTAACCGCCTGTAAAAGTTCCCCCTGAACGGAACCGACGCGGCGAGAACCTATTGAGCGAAGAATAGGCTCAATACTAGAAAATGGGAAAACTCCTTTTACATTGTATGTTTTTAGCTGACCGATTTCTTGAATTAACCCCCCATCATCCTCATCGGCAACAAAAGCAAAAAAGGCCTCAACTAAAGCCTTTAGCTGCGTTGACCACTCTTGCAAAGAAAGGGTATTTTCAAAAAAGTTCAATTTTGTCTTAAACAAGTGGATCACTTCAAGCCACCGATTAAGTAGATCTGACTGAGAAAAATCGACAACTAAGTGATCCTCTGTCTCCTCTGTTACTAACCCTTCCAAAAGACGTTTTAGCCCCTCTTCCCAAGTAAAGGGATGATTTCCCACTAAATCATAACGGATGACAGCCCCTTCCATCCAACTCTCTATTTGAGCAACCTCTTCAGGAGAAAATCGAAATTTTTTTAGGAAAGGAGTCGAAAAAAGGAGAGTTTCAAAAGCTTCTTTTGAGAATTTAAGCCGGGGCAATGTTAAAAGCGCTTCAAACCCTTGGATAAGAGGGGTGTTGAGGCGAACTTCTAGCCCATCAATAGCATAGTCAAAAGCCCCCCCCCGAGTTTTAAACACCAATTCAATTGCAGCCGCATACGGTTGTATATCAGGGGCAAAAACTTTAATCTCCCTTGGTTCAACGGTTAACTTTTGAATAATTTCCCAGACAACTTCGACTTCACGTAAGGTTGAGGTGGCTGCATGGATCTGAATAGAATGATCCATCCCTTTATCGACCATTGTTAAAGTCAGCAATTCTTTCTGTAGCGTCGATAAAACCGTATCAGTGGGTGGGTTTTTGTACAGATGGACCTCTCTCTCCTCATCTAAAAGTCGTGATACAGCCCTCCCATTTCTACCCCAATTTGCTAACAACGGGTGATCTTGTTCAAAATACTCCATCAAAGCTTCTCGACCCTTAACGCCTTGATGTTTTAAGACAAATTTCCGTTCCCGCGTCGTTTTCAAATCCCCCCAATACATCGCACAAGGGGAAAAGAGAAAAACGGTTGTTTCCATTTTTTTTAAGGCTAAAAATTGATAAAAATCTATCGAATAGGGATGAAATAGATAGACAGATCCCGTTATTAATCGCTCTTTTTTCCACGGCAATTCGATAGGAAAAAGACGGCGCCAAAGAAGTGATTGCCAGTCTGAATCATTCAACCGTTCTTGAATCTTTTCTTCAGGAAGAGAAAGGTACTGCAAAATAAGATTAGCCATTTGAGTCGAAAGGGCCGTAACCCTCTCTTTCTCTCCTTGTTCTAGATACGAAACAAGCTCCTCATCTTGTAACTCCTTTAATACCTCTTCTATGTTTAAAGAAAGCTCAGCTTTGAGAGGAAAATCATAAAAAATTAGCTTTATTGCCTGGTTCCAGGTAATCATCTTAAATCCAGCAGCAACACCCTCGTTCACCCCTTTTTCTTTCTTTTCACTGGCAAAATAAAAGAGAAGGTACTGCTTGATCTCATCACTAGGAACAATCACCACTCTTTTTTCAAGGGGGTTTTTCTCTTCCTGAAAAAGTTCTCTTTTCAAGGCTTGTGCTAAAACTTCAAGATAGTTAGAAAGAATCACTTTCATTTAGAATGCAGAAGTTATGAAATTAAAATTTAGCAAGTTTTTCTCCAAGATACCGACCCTTTCGAAACCCGATAAACACTCCATCCACCTTCTTAATATAGCCCAATTCATGGGTGTTTTGAACGATAATATCTTCAAACTTATCGTTATCTTTCTTCTGATCGGGATTCGTGGAGCCGACCACACCAACACCATTCTTGCCTCCGTGGGAGCCATTTTTGTCCTCCCTTTCCTTCTTTTTTCCTCTACAGCAGGTGTCTTAGCCGACCGATTCAGTAAGCAACGCCTTCTGGTGAGCATGAAGTCGGTTGAAATGATGATTATGCTCCTTGCTATGATCACCTTTGCTTTTAAAAGTGGGTGGGGTAGCTACGTTCTGCTTTTCCTTCTTGCAACGCACAGCGCCGTCTTTGCCCCCTCCAAGTATGCTATCATTCCTGAATTAGTCCCCAAAGAAAAAATACCAAGCGCAAATGGATTAATCACCTCTTTTACCTATCTAGGTGTGATCATCGGAACATTCCTTGCCTCATTCACTGCTGAGGTTACAAAAAGAAATTTTGTTGCTATTGCAGGCCTTTGTCTAGCCATAGCCATTATCGGCTTTATCATCACTCTTAAAATACCCCACACACGACCCCAAGGAGGAAAAAAAAAACCGAATTTACTCTTTATCCGTGAAATTATTTTAACGCTTTCCTTTTGCCGAACACAAAAACACCTATTAGTAGCGATCTGTGGATCGGCCTATTTTCTTTTTATTGGCGCTTTTGTCCAACTTAACATCATTCCTTATGGGATGCATTCTCTTCACTTGAGCGAGATCGCCGGAGGGTATCTATTTTTAAGCACGGCCCTAGGAATCGCTTTGGGGGCCTTTCTCGCCGGGAAGATCTCTAAACAAAAGGTGGAACTGGGGCTCTCCTGTTGTGCCACTATTTTAATCGCCCTTTGCTCATTTTTGCTTTCAATTTTTTCTTTTCACCTCATAACGGTTATCGTTCTTCTCATTTTTCTGGGAATCAGCGGAGGTCTTTTTATCGTCCCCTTTGATTCCTTTGTACAAATTTTCAGCCCACCTGATAAACGAGGGCAAATTATTGCTGCGAATAATTTTTTAAGCTTCTGCGGTGTCTTCATCGCCTCTTTAACCCTTTATCTTTTTAACGAAATTTTCAAACTTTCCCCAAAAGATGGTTTCGCCTTAATCGGCCTCATCACACTCCTTTTATCTTTTTTGATGATCTCCCGTCTCTCTGATTTAGCCTTCCCTTTTTTAGCCCGATGTCTCTTAAAGCCTTTTATCAATTTTAAAATAAAAAAAGAGGCAGAGCCAAGCCCTGGGGCCGTTTTTGTTTTGATGGAAGCAACATGGAAAAAGGCCTTTTTGTTACTTTGTATTTCACCAAACCTTCACTTTTTTCTTCCCTATGATAAAAGAAAACCTTGGTTAAGCCGGATCTTTTACTCCGTTCACTGGGTTCAGTCTGATAAAGAAAACCTTCAACCTCTTTTGGAGGCGGCAAAAACGGTATCAGGAGAATCAATAAACCCCTGCATGATGATAAAATCAAAATATTTAGCTGAAAATCTCATCCACGTTGAGGTCATCTGCAACGACAATACAGCAACGGTCTTTTTTAAAAAGAGTAAATAAAATCGACTTCATACTGCTTATATTTACGAAACGGTCCAATACTCTTGTCTAGGGTGATGGACTGTCTCCATCCCTGCCACAAATTTAGGTTATTACTGATTAAGTACTGCGCTGTAAGCTCAAAACCTCTATAGTTAACGTTTCCCTCTGCTATAGATTGCGTATTTAACGTAAGCTTACCGGCCCTTCTGGTATAATAGAAATTAACACCACCTGTACTCCGCAAACCGACACCCTGCACATCAAAGTCGGGAACACATTGCGCTTGAAGCACCTGATAGTTGGCATCGAATGCCCAGTCTCCCGCTAGCTTAAGAGCCCCAATACTAAACCCTAAATACCCACCCCAGTTGGCTCTTTTATACCCTGTAACCGACAGAGGACGAGCACGGTGGTTGTAAAGAGCGGCGCTATAAATAACAACAGGCCTATCCAAACGTTGGGGAATCCATTTATAAGCAAAAAGAGTTTGGGAGACGATAAAATCAAACTGAGGTGGAATTTTATCCATCTCCTTCGTATCCCAATTGATGATTGAGTACTTCGTATAAAACCCCGTATTGGCAATGTTCAGAATTCCAGCCTCTCCCAAATAGGCGAACTGAGTTTTTTTTTCATTCACAATGAAAATACCGAGTTGGTAATAAAGGTCTCCTACATTATCAATGGCATAAGCATCTTTAAAGCTAACGCCATCAAAATTGGAACCAAACTCAATCCTAGAATCAAAAAAACTTGATATCACACCGATACGCCCTACGTTGACATCCATCGTATGACGGTTAGAATCCATTACCCGATAACCCCAGTAAGCGCGATCTACCTTCATTCTATTGTCGGTTCCGGTCCCAAATAGATCGTTAAAACTTCCGGCATCATTATCAAACCGAAGCCGAGCCGCAAGCCATGTATTATCTGTCCGATAGTCGACTAAAAGATTGAACTCAACATCAAAAAGGTTATTGGGAAATCCCGTGCCCCTCCCCCTCTGAGCAATTCCATTTCTAACTGCCGTGCACGACTGCATCTCAGCATGAACATTACCGCTGATGGAAAGCTGCCCTCCCATTTCACGGACAGTGATCATCCGCTTTGAGCTAATCCAATCTCGTAAAGACTGAATATCTTCGTCTTTGACTCCAACGGCATAACTTGTCCCGAAAAAGAGCAAAAAAAAGAGCGATAATCGAAAACGAAAGTGCATTACTCGATCACCTCCACCCGGACCCGACGTCCAACCCTAGACCCTACGACAGAAGCGATCCTTCTTAAGGCATTGATGGTTCGCCCCTGACGTCCGATAACCCCACCGATATCTTCTGGAGAGATTCTCACTTCAACAAGAGTTTCATGTTCTTCATCAACAACATTGATATTAACAACGTCAGGTTGATCGACCAAATTTCTAACGAGATAGGCGACAAATTCTTTCATAAATAATACCAAGCCATTATTGATGGCCGACCATTTATACCCAAGTAAATTAAAAAGTTGACATCCAAAAACAATTCATTTTCTAGTAAATCAACCTTTCCTAAGAACTCCTTTTTTGTTAAATGAAATTCAAGATACCCAAGTGAACGGAAAAGTTTGGGTTTGGACCCCGCTAAAGCCTCGGGAAGGGTCCAAATCGAAATTTTTCAGTTCACTTGGGTATCTGATGGAGAGTCTTATGCCAACGGGAAAAAAAGAAGAGCACAACGTTGCTGGAATTATCCTAGCAGGAGGAGAAGGGACTCGACTGTGGCCACTAACACAACATCGATGTAAGTCAGCTGTAAGCTTTGGAGGAAAATATCGCCTCATCGATATCCCTCTTTCAAACGTACTGAATGCTAATATCACGAACGTATTTGTGATTTCCCAATATTTTTCGACTCATCTTCATCAACACATTTTATCAACTTATCGATCTGACCTATTCTTAAAAGGGGGCCTTTCTCTTCTTTCACCTGATAAAACGAAGGGAACCGTTGCTACCTTCCAAGGAACAGCCGATGCCATCCGCAAAAACCTCAATTTTCTTAAAAACTCTTCTGCTGACTACTTCCTCATCCTATCTAGTGATCAGCTCTACAATATGAGCCTGAATAAATTGATTCAATTTATGATTGAAAAAAAGGCCGATATGGTCATTGCTTCATTACATGTTGAGGAAGCAGAAGCAAAAAGAATGGGGATCTTACAAATCGATAGCGCCTCCCTCATTACAAAATTCCATGAAAAACCCAAGGAGAAAACCGTCCTCCGTTCTTTTGTCACCCCCACCATGAAATATTTAGCTTCCATGGGCATTTACCTATTTCGACGTGAAGCTTTATTTTCTCTTTTGAAGGAAGAGGGAAATGACCTTGGTTATGATCTCATTCCTAAGCAAATTGTCAGGGGCGGCAATTACGCTTATCTTCACAGCGGATATTGGGCTGACATAGGGACGATTGAATCTTTTTATAAAGCCAACATGGCGCTTCTAGAAAGAAAAAATTGCCTGAATATTTTTGATGAAATCAATCCCATTTATGCAAAGCCTTATCATCTTTTTCACTCATTTTTGAACGGTCAGATAAAAAAATCGATCATCAGCCAAGGCTCTATCGTTGAAGCTGAAGAAATCAATCAAAGTATTTTGGGAATAAGATGCCACCTACACAGGGGAAGCAAAATTTACAACTCTATTCTTATGGGGAATGAACTCCTTTTACAGCACCCTTCATCTGTTTTTAACCCATTTTCAATTGGTGAAAACTGTATTATCAATAATGCCATCATTGACGAACAGACCTACATAGGAAATGATGTCCGATTAACCAACGAAAAGAAACAAGACCATTATGACGGGGAGGGGGTCTGTATACGGAATGGGATTATCATTGTCAAAACTGGAACACATCTCGTTGATGGTTTTATCCTTTAAGTCGCTTTTTCTTAGAAATAAAACTTGGATTGCTTAAATATATACCGAAATGAGTTGAAAAATTGGATTTGGACCCCACCAAAGCCTTGGGAAGGTCCAAATCGAATTTTTCTTCTCACTTCGGTATAAAAGCGAAAGCTTTCGCGATGGCCAAAAGTCCAATTTTGAACTGGCAAGGTATATGCATAACATCTGGGCAATTGCCGACCTCCATTTAGCCATCAGTAAACCCTCTAAAGACATGTCATTTCTTGGCGATTTATGGAAAGGTTACATGGAAAAAATAAGCGACGCCTGGAAAAAGGTCGTCCAGCCTGAAGATCTCGTCTTAATCGCAGGGGATATTTGCTGGGCAATGAAACTTGAAGAGGCGCTTCTTGACTTAGAATGGATTGATGCACTTCCCGGGACAAAAATCATGATTCGCGGTAATCACGAACACTGGTGGAGCTCATCAAAAAAAATGTCAGCTTCCCTCCCCCCTTCGATCCGTTTTATCCACAATACAGCCATCCATTTAAACGGTGTCGCCATTGGAGGGAGTCGCCTTTGGGAAACGCAAGAATACTCCTTTGGTCAGTTCATTCATTTTCAAGAAAATAGCCGACAAAAACCCCGTTCTAATGATTTGGAAAAAGATGAACAAATTTTTCTAAGAGAGTTAGAACGACTCAGGTTAAGTCTTCAACAGATGGATCGTCATGCTAAACTTAAAATTGCAATGACCCACTACCCCCCCATTGGCGCCGACCTGAAACCCTCAAGGGCCTCTCGTATTTTGGAGGAATTTGGAGTTGAGATTGTTGTTTTTGGACACCTTCACTCCTTGAAAGAAAATCTTTCCCTATTTGGAAAAAGTCGCGGAATTCAGTATCACTTGACCGCCTCCGATTTTCTCAATTTCTCTCCCTTAAAAATTTTATAAGTTTCTCTCCCAAAACCATCTATTTTTTTCAGAAAAATAAAAAACTGGACGTGGTAATTTTTTTTTTATACTGTAGCCGGACTAGAATTTTATAAAGGAGAAAATTATGGCCTCTTCTGTTAACTCGGTAGCAGCTTATCCTCATGCCTACTCAACTTCTCCGGTAAAAATCACAGCCGCCTACCGGCTCTCTGACAGCCCCTCAAACTTAAACAAAGGATTAGAGGAAACGATCCAACCCGGAGTAGGATCTGTAAAAATAGAACCAAAAAAAGGAATAGATCTCCCTTTGCTACTGATATTAAAAAAAAACCCAGACCGTTCTGATCTCCAGACGACTATCATTTTTAATGAAACCCTATTGAGCTCCCTTGATCTCACGGTTGAACTTTCTCCATCTTCTTCAAAGGCATTCCAATGGGAACCGTTTGTTAGCCCTGAAAAAACATTACCACTCCCAGACCGTTCTGTAGAGTTGGGTATCCAAGCTCATTCAAAAACGTCTGACCCTTATGGCTTAAACTTTATACAACCACATTTTAGGCATTTTGAAATCGATTTAAAACCAAGATATCCTTTCAAAATAAAAGAAGCAATAGACCTAGTGGAAGGTCCAGAAGGTGTCGTTAACACTTGGATCGACAAGAGGTTTTTTGACTCTTTTAAAGTCTCTATAAAGTTATTAAACTTCTTTCGAGGGTCATTTCCCCACGATCTTAAAGCATTTGAGGAAATAGCCAGTAACGTTTTTATGCAGAACAAGTTTTATTTTCCTTGCCCTCCTTAGTTATACCGAAGTGAGCTGAAAAATAAAAAATTGGACATTGTAATATATTTTTTTATACCTTAGTCGGACTAGAATTTTATAAAGGAAAAAATTATGGCCTCTTCTGTTAAGTCGTTAGGGGATCGTCCCTCCTTCTACTCCGATTCCGATGTAGAGATCACAACAGCCTACCGACTCTCTAAGCAACGACTCAAAGCCCTATGAGCAATTAGAAAAAACTATCGTAGCTGAATTAAAATCCGTGAAAATAGAATCATCGGAAGAAGAAGCAGAGCTCCTTGTGCAATCTATTTTTAAAAAAAAATCGGACAGTTCTGATAATCAGATGAATATCATTTTTAACAAAAATAAACTACGCTCCCTTGACATTACGGTTATGCCGGTCCTATCTCCAGAAAAATTCAAATCAGAGCCGTTTATTGCCCCTGAAGAAAATTTACCTCTTCCAAAAGATACTGTAGCATTCGATATGCAAATTCATTCAAAAACATCTTGTCCTTCTAAGATAAACCTTTTATTAACCCATTTTGGGCAACTTGAGATCCGTAGAAATTCTTCCAAAAAAGAAGAAGAAATAGTGATAATGCAAGCCTCAAAAGGTCCCGTTAACGCCTGGGTCGTCAGCGGAATTTTTGACTCTTTTAAAGGTTCTATAAATTTATTAAATTAAAAATCTCGATATGGCATTCCCTTTTTTACACCCCAGCTAGAGAAGCGACGTTGCGATCCTCCAATCCCGAGACTTTGACGGAGTCCAAATTTCAATTTTTCAGCTCAATTCGGTATACATTCCCTTCATGATCAATGCTGCATGAGCCTCCAAGCAAGCTCGGAGATGTTTTTGCTACTGCCGCCATTTTGTTAAAATTAAGAGGAATATTTGGGTCTGCTTCATGAGCAAGGAGTTGGGCCTTATGCAATTGTAACACTCTACAAATGAATGGCAATCCTAATGCAATCGCTTGAGAGAGGCGCTCCCCTTTCGTTTCCCCAAGCTGAGGATTATTCAAAAGATTAACGAGAACAGCTGGCATATAAGTCGGAGTACGGAACAACCAATCCCCTTTTTGAACATCTAATCCCGCTATGATTTCATCTCGATCGGTCGAAGAAAGCGAAGCCACTGCCTGCTTTAAAATGGCTCCCTCTTCGGTGGTGAAGAGCCTAAGCATGGCACCAATACGTGCCAAAACTCGGTCGATTCCATTTGTCGGATCAAGCCCTAGCCAGTTCGCCCTAATTGTTAAGTAGGTGTTGTATGCGTCCGCTGAGGTTTTTTTAGGATCAGAAAGAACTCGCACAGAATCATTCATCGCTTCCATTGCTCTGTGAGCCGGTTCGGTGTACACAAGAGAAGCGTTGTTATTTAGGTGGCCCAATGCGCCTGCAACATCACAAGTATGAACAAAAAGGTCAAAGGAAAGGGCCACAGGATCGTTGAAAGCGACGCGGCTCAAGCGCAACTTATCAAACATCGAGGGCCCCCCTTCTAGATGGGTAATGTGTCCGTAGTGAGCCAAATTGGCAACTTCAACCAATAGGTTCTTAGCTTCTTCTGGAAGCTTGGCAAAAGAAGTAGAAAGCTGCGAATGTTGAGATAGAATAGGCATAGCCTCTCCATAAAAATCATCATGATCCGGAGCGGTGGTTCCATAAGGCTTGAACAGCTCTCGGGCCTGCTCACTTTTCCCAATGTCACCAAGAACGAGGGCCGTTTCCATCGCTTGAGCCATTTGTAATTCTGACAACCCTCTCCACGCCGACTTCAAAAGCTGTTGACCTTGGGCATGAAGGTTTTCAAAACTCTGCTTCGATAACCTCACCTCTTTTGGTTGATCTGCTGTAAAGGCTTGATAGGCTTCCTCGCTACCATCCAAAATCAACTTCAAACAGCGCAACGTCATCACTGTTCGATCAAATTCAATGAATTTTTGACCAAATATCTGTTCTGAGTAGGGAGCATTGAGAGAGGCCTGCCCCTCTTCGGTTTTTCGAACATCGGTATTCGCTAACCACAGAATTTCAGGGTGTTCTTGAACACACTGTTCTGCCCATTCCTTTCCTTCTATAGAGGAAAAGATAACAGGCTTGGGGGTTTCCAAATCGGTTTGAGCGTAATATTTGACTGATTGATTAGTTGGTGACGTAAGAACTACTGTATAAGGCATTTTACTCCTCAAAATTAGGTAAATTTTTGTACGAATACATGATCTGAGCTGCCTTAGAAAAGTCTTGATTTAACGTCAATTGGTTTGGTACGGCAACAACGACCATCCCCGCTTTAAAAGCAGCTTCTATCCCAGCTGTGGTATCTTCAAAAACAAGACAATGCGATGGAGATACGCCCAACCTTTTTGCGGATTCGATATAAATATATGGCTTGGGTTTGTTTTTTCCTTCCTCATCGACGTAGCCGTTTAGGTCGTCTGATCCTGAGATGATTAAATCAAAAGCCTCACTTAAGCCAATCTGTTTTAGATTATTCAAAATCTCCTCTTGAGAGGCGGAGGAGGCAAGGCCTAACTTAAACCCGAGCTTCTCCCTTTTTTGAGACAACTTACCTGCGAATTCAATCATTGGTATTAAAGGGGGAACTCCTTGCTCTTGTAAAACCCTGTATTTTGCATTTCGAACCTCTATTACTTCTTCATCGATGTCTATGCCTTTTGCTTCCCGAATCATCTGCAGAATGTTTTTTGAGCTATGCCCAACCAGAGGCCTGTATTCTTCGATTATAAATTCTACTTTTTTGGTTTCAAGAGCGTGTTGCCAAGCAAGAAATTTAAGGTATTCTGTATCGACAAGCACACCATCACAGTCAAAGATAATGGCTTCGATGTTCTGAAAAAAAGGGTATGACGCGATTGCAAAAACGGGGGAAACGGGACAGGCGATCAATAACAGGAAGAATGTCAAGATTCTCACGGAAGTATTTTTCATGGTGCCAAATCTACATTCCCTTCATGATCAATCCTGCATGAGCCTGCAAGCGAGCTTGGAGATGTTTTTGCTACTGCCGCCATTTTGTTAAAATTAAGAGGAATATTTGGGTCTGCTTCATGAGCGAGGAGTTGTCCCTTATGCAATTGTAACACTCTACAAACGAATGGCAATCCTAATGCAATCGCTTGCGAGAGGCGCTCTCCTTTCGTTTCTCCAAGCTGAGGATTATTCAAAAGATTAATGAGAACAGCTGGTATATAAGTTGGGGTACGGAGCAGCCAATCCCCTTTTTGAACATCTAAGCCCTCTATGATTTCATCTCGATCAGCTGAAGAAAGCGAGGAGACGGTCTTCTTTAAAATGGTTCCCTCTTCCGGGGTAAAAAGCCTAAGCATGGCACCAATACGTGCTAAAACTCGGTCGATTCCATTTGTCGGATCAAGCCCTAGCCAGTTAGCTCTGATTTTTAAGTAGGTGTTGTATGCGTCTGCCGAGGTTTTTTGAGGATCAGAAAGAATGCGCACGGAATGATTCATCGCTTGCATTGCTCTGTGAGCCGGTTCCGTGTACACAAGGGAAGAGTTGTTATTTAGGTGGCCCAATGCGCCTGCAACATCACAGGTATGAACAAAAAGATCAAAGGAAAGGGCCACAGGATCGTTAACAGCGACGAAACTCAAGCGCAACTTATCAAACATCGAGGTCCCACCCTCTAGATGGGAGATGTGTCCATAATGAGCCAAATTGGCAACTTCGACCAATAGGTTTTTAGCTTCCCCTGAAAGCTTGGCAAAAGAAGTAGACAGCTGCGGATGTTGAGATAGAATAGGCATAGCCTCTCCATAAAAATCATCATGATCGGGAGCGGTGATTCCATACGGCTTGAACAGCTCTCGGGCCTGCTCACTTTTCCCAATGTCACCAAGAACGAGGGCCGTTTCCATCGCTTGAGCCATTTGTAATTCTGACAATCCTCTCCAGGCCGACTTCAAAAGCTGTTGACCTTGGGCATGAAGGTTTTCAAAACTCTGCTTCGATAACCTCACCTCTTTTGGTTGATCTGCTGTAAAGGCTTGATAGGCTTCCTCGCTACCATCCAAAATTAACTTCAAACAACGCAACGTCATCATTGTTCGATCAAATTCAATGAATTTTTGACCCAATACCTGTTCTGAGTAGGGAGCATTGAGAGAGGCTTGCCCCTCTTCAGTTTTTCGAACATCGGTATTCGCTAACCACAAAATTTCAGGGTGTTCTTGAAAGCACCGTTCTACCCATTCCTTTCCTTCCATAGAGAAAAAGATAACAGGTTTGGGTGTTTCCGAATCGATCTGGGCGTATAAGTTCAGCGATGTGAGAGCCGTCACGCCCAGCCATATTAATAATGAAATTTTTTCAGATTTTTTTATCATGCTAACCTCTGACCCGTTTTTTCGATTTTTATCACCGTGCTCTCTCTTCCAGGCCACCTTTTTCAGGGGTCGATCCTAGCAATACAATGAAATTTTATCATCAGAAAAATAGTAACAAATGAACTTTATACCGAAGTAAGCTGAAAACTTGGATTTGGACCGTCGGGATAAGATCCAACCGCAAGGCTTTCAGGATGGCCCAAATCTCAACTCTTCAGTCCACTTCGATAAAATAAAAACCTCGACATGATAAATTATTTTTTTATAAAATAGCCGGATAAGGATTTTATAAAGGAGAAAATTATGGCCTCTTTCGTTAGTCAGGTAGGAAATTATCGTCCTGTCTACCAAGCCATCGTAAATGGGTTACGGTCCATGAAAACAGCAGCCCAGTTCCCTGCCCAACGTATTTTATCGAAAGGACCACCGGGCACCCCTGATGTAAATGTCTTTTTTGATGAAACTCAATTAGATGTGCTTGAGGTCACGGTTAGATCCGTTCTCCGATCGGAACCATTTATTAACTGTCCACTAATTTCACCGCTTTCAAAATTCGATGTCAAAGCTTATTCAGAAACCCTCCCTCATTCTGGCGCGAGTCTTTTCCGACCAGGCTTTAGACAACTTAAGATTTATTTAGAACCAAAAGAGACTTTCTATGACCCCCGCAACAAAATGGAAGAAAAAATAGAAATAGTCGAAGAAGCAGAAGGTATCGTTAAGGTTTACGCTGACAGGAAGGTTTTTGACTGTTTTAAGGTTTCAATCTGTTCCGTGAACGTAGAAAACTTGACACTGTAATCTGCTTTTTATACCTCTACCGGACTAGAATTTTATAAAGGAGAAAATTATGGCCTCTTCTGTTAACTCGTTAGCAGCTTATTCTCATGACTACTACCCAGCTTCTGAGTTAGAGGTCTCAATGACCTACCGGCTCTCTGAGAACCACTTAAAGTTAAATAAAGGATTAAAAAAACGATCCTAACCGGGCAGGGGTCCATGAAAATAGAATCGACAAAAGGAACAGAACTTCCTTTTATGATAGACCCAGACAATTCCGATAACCGGATGGTTATCTTTTTTAATGAAACTCTATTAAGCTCCCTTGAGCTCACGGCTAGACCTCTTCTATCTTCAGAACCCTTCGAATTCAAACCGTTTATTGACCCTCAAAAAACTTTACCACTTCCAGAAGGTTCTGCAGAATTGGACATCCAGGCTCGTTCAAAAACAGCTGGCCCTTATGCCATAAGTCTTATACAACCACATTTTAGGGAGCTTGAGATCCATTTGAAACCAAAAGATCCTTCCAAGATAGAAGAAGGAATAGAACTAGTGGAAGGGCCAAAAGGTATCGTTAGGACTTGGATTGACGACAGGGTTTTTGACGCTTTTCAAGTCTCTATAAATTTATTATACCGAAGTAACTTCAAAAATTGGTTTCAGGAACCCCAATAGGCCCGAATTTATTCCTGACGCGGTCTCTTAACGACTGACGCAAAATAGACCACTCGGGCATACCAAAGTGAACTGAAAAATTCGATTCGGACCGTCGCGAAAGCTCTCACGGTTGGATCTTTCGCAATGATGAAGGGCTATCCATCCATAAAGGGCATTTCGGAGTAAAAAAAGTCCGAAAAATTTAAAGTTGCTCTCCAAAAATCATCTATATTTTTCAGAAAAATAAAAAACTGGACATGTTAACTTATTTTTTTATATCCTGGTCGGACTAGAATTTTATAAAGGAGAAAATTATGACCTCTTCCGTTAATTGGGTAGGAAATTATGCTCATCTCTACCTAGATTCTGATATAGAGATCACAACGGCCTACCGACTCTCTGACAACCGTACGGAGTTCCACTCGCTGTTTAACGACTACGCAGATTTCTATTCGCCTTCCGATAATCCTACAGAGTCCTGCCCGCCATCTGGCACCGACTCAAAGGTCGAACGACAAATGAAGAAAGCTATCGTAAGAGGATTAGGATCCGTGAAATTGGAATCGACAAAAGCAACAAAGTCCCCCATGCAATGTATTTTAGCAAAAAAACCGGACAGTTCTGATGATCAGCTAACTGTCATTTTCAATCAGACTGAATTGGACTCTCTTGAGATCACGGCTAGATCTATCCTATCTTTAGGCACATTCCCATTGAAGTCGGTTGTTAGGCGCGAAGAGATTTTACCGCTTTCAGACAATACTGTAAAATTGAGCATTCAAGCTTGTTCAAACACATCCCCTGTTCTTGGCGTGAGTCTTTTAAGACCAAATTTTAGACAACTTGAGTTCCATTTTAAACCAAAAAAGCCTTCCGAAATAGAAGGAAAAATAGATGTAGAGGAAGGGCCAGAAGGGACCTTTAACGCTTGGATCGACAGCAAGGGTTTCGACTGTTTTAGGATTTCAATCCATTCTTTAAAATAGAAAACTCAAGACAACAATCTATACCGAAGTGAACTGAAAAATTGGATTTCGACCGTCGCGAAAGTCCTCGCGGTTGGATCTTATCGCAACGTCGCTCGTATTTTCTCAATACGAGCTAGTTGCGATCGTCCAACCCCGAGTCTTTGGCAGGGTCCAAAGCCAATTTTTCAGCTCACTTCGGTATATACCGAAATGAGCTGAAAAGTTCGGAATGAAAAAATTTCGAAAAATAAAAAACTGGACACGTTAACTTATTTTTTTATACCATAATCGGACTAGAATTTTATAAAGGAGAAAATTATGGCCTCTTCCGTTAATTGGGTAGGAAATTATCGTCATGTCTACCGAGATTCTGATATGGAGATTTCAATGGTCTACCGGCTGTCTGACAACCGCCCTCCAGACACCCGTACAGCGTTCCACTTACTGTTTAACAACTACACAGAGTTCTACTCTGACAACGAAACAGAGTTCCCCTGGGAAGTGGAGACCGCTATCGTGGGCGGACTAGGATCCGTGAAAATAGAATCGAAAAAAGAAACAGAGGTCCCCATGCAATGTTTTTTAGAAAAAAAACAGGACAGTTCTGATGATCATCTAACTATCATTTTTAATGAAACTGAACTGGACTCTCTAGATTTCACGGCTAAATCTATCCTATCTTTAGATACATTCCCGTTGGAGTCGTCTGTTTACCGCGAAGGAATTTTGCCGTTTTCAGACAATACTGTAAAACTGAGCATTCAGGCTTGTTCAAGCACATCCCCTGTTTTTGGCGTGGCCCGTTTACGACCACATTTTAGACAGCTTGAGGTCGATTTAAAACCAACAAATCCTTCCGAGGTAGAAGAAAGGATAGTGCTAGTCGAAGCCCCAGGAGGTTTCTTTAACGCTTCCATCCATAGCAGGGTTTTTGACTGTTTTAGGATTTCAATCCATTCCTTAAAATAGAAAACTCAATCCGTTTATCTAATTTTTCAACTCACTTCGGTATAAAGGAGAAAATTATGGCCTCTTTCGCTGAAAGAATTGGAAGTTATTCTTCCGATTACCCAACTTTTGCTATAAGCATCTCAGGGGGCTGCTGGCTTTCTGACAACAGCTACTCAAAGCTCAACTGGTCAATAAAATGGGGCTCCTCTGACAAAATAGGATCTGTAAAAATAGAATCGAACAAAACAGCGCTGAAACCTGTAGAATTTTATCTAAAGGAAGAGCTGGACAGTTCCGATAACCAGGTGAGTATCATTTTTAATCAGACTCAATTGAGGGCCCTTGAGCTCATGATTGAACTTTCCCGACCTTTTTCAGAAACATTCCAATGGAAGTCGTTTGTTAGCTGTGAAAAAATCTTACCGCTTTCAGAAAGTTCTATAAACTTGGAAATCGAAGCTCATTCAAGATCCTCTCATTGTACCGCAGGCTTTACGGGACCAGATTTTGAGCAGCTTGAGATCCGTTTAAAACCAAGAGATTTTTCAAAAATAGAAGAAAAAATAGAGTTCCAGAAAGAGTCAGAGGGTGTCCTTACCACTTGCATTGACAGGATCATTTTTAACTGTTTTAAACTTTCCATCACTTCCCCCGACTGTCGGGAAGGACAACCCATCGCTTTTGGTTTTCGCTCTGAAAAACATAAAAACAGGATAGTGAATGATGGAAAATACAGAAGTTGTCATTAAACCCTACATTAATGCTCTTCATTTCGGTATATTTCCTACAGCCAGGGAGAGATAAAGGGGATGTGGCGCCAAATTCAACGTCGAAATTTTACTTCTTGGGAAAAGCTTGCTCAATTTTTAAATCTCGATCCCTCTTGTTTCCCTTCTATTGTAAAAAAACCGACATTTCCCTTAAGTCTACCTTTACGGTTAGCTGAAAAAATTGAAAAAAATAATTTAAATGATCCTATTTTACTTCAGTTCGTTCCTCTTAAACAAAAAAATACCGACTCTACCCTTTTTAAAAAAGATCCGGTTGGAGATGTTAAGGCTCAAAAAACGAGTAAGCTTCTTAAAAAGTACAGTGATAGGGCTCTTTTACTCTGCACAAGTAGCTGTGCTATGCATTGCCGTTACTGCTTCCGCCAACATTATGAATATGAAACGGAAAACAAATCGTTTTCTGAAGAAATTACGCTTATCCAAAACGACTTATCTCTAAGAGAGATCATTTTGAGCGGAGGCGATCCTCTCTCTCTTTCCGATGCCGCTCTAAAAAACCTCATCAACGATCTTGATCAAATTAATCATCTAAAACGACTTAGAATTCATACCCGTTTCCCTATAGGCATTCCTGAAAGGATTAACGAGCCATTCCTCTCCATTCTAAAAAAGACAAGAATACAGCTCTTTTTTGTCATTCACGTCAACCACCCGTCAGAGCTTGATGAAGATATTTTTTCAGCTCTTAGCCAAATACAACGATTGGGAATCCCTATTTTAAACCAAGCCGTCTTGCTTCGGGGTATCAACGATTCCCTCACAACATTGAAAAATCTCTCCGAATCCCTTGTAAACCATGGTATTATACCCTACTACCTTCACCAACTAGACCAAGTGAAAGGGTGCAACCACTTTGAAACGCCCATAGAGCAAGGGAAACAACTGATAACTCAACTATCCCACGCCCTTTCGGGTTATGCTGTTCCAAAATACGTGATTGAAGAGCCTGGCCATTTATCTAAAACATCATTATGCCCAGAAGATCAGTGACATTGGGACAAGATCCAGCCACAACGATTTTCGGGATGGCCCAAATGGCTTACGAAAGATACTCAATGATACAAACAGAAGCGTTGTCGCCTCGACGCTCCCCTAAACGGATGATCCGGGTGTAACCCCCTTCCCTTTTAGAAAAACGAGGAGAAAGCTGACCAAAAAGCTTATCAATCACTAGCCGGTCTACATTATAGTCTGGACAAGGCGCCCCACTACGGACGGCTTCTCTTTTTTCCCAGGCGCCAGTTTGTTAAATCTAATCATGAGGTCAGCAATAGCCTGCCGACGACTAGCCAATGTATTCTCTTTAGCTAACGTAATCAACTTATCTGCATGACGGCGAAGTTCCTTTGCTTTTGTTATGGTCGTCTTAATCCTTCCATGATGAATTAACGATTTGAGCATGTTGGCAATCATGCAACGACGATGAGCTGAGGTCCGGCCAATTTTAAAGGTGTGTTTTCCATGTCTCATCCCTCTTTTGTTACACCCCCTACTTGAGCAAGATAGTCGGCAATGACTTGCCTAATATTATCACGATCAATCCCAAAACGAGTAAGATCCATTCCCAGAAAAAGCCCCATCTCTTCTAACTTGGCTTTAATTTCATAAAGAGATTTTCTTCCAAAGTTTCTGAATTTGAGCATTTCAGGTTCAGTCATAATGACGAGTTCCCCAATTGTTTCAATGTTAGCTAAACTCAGACAATTGGTCGAACGAACAGAAAGCTCAATCTCATTGATCTTCAGCACCAACTTTGCCATCAAAGTGTCGCGATCGGTGTTGGCCTCTATCTCATCCGACGTAAAGGTAACCAAATGCTTCTTCGCATGCTGCTCAAAATATTCCTCAAAATAATCTTGAAAAACTTTAAAATGGAGAATCCCAATCTGCGTTGCGTATGAAAGCGCTTCTTCAGGAGCAACCCTCCCATCCGTCGTCACGTCTAAAACTAACCGATCAAAATCGGTATCCTGACCAACACGGGTGTTCTCAACATAATAATTCACCAAGCGAACAGGAGAAAAAGCCGTATCAATAATGATCTCATCAATCCCTTTCTCTTTGACAACATGCCGCTCCGAAGAGACATACCCTCTTCCAAAGCCAACCTTAATCGAAACCTTTTTTACCATCGGTTTGGTAACGGTAAACAAAACATGATCGGGATTGACAAGATCAAAATCAGACTGCCCTACCAGATCCCTCAATGTTACGGAGTACTGGCCATTCTGCTGGGCAATCATGTCTGCTGTAACATCAATTTCCTTGCTAATTAATCGCGCCTCGCGAGAGATATTCTCCTCTTCTAAGGGAAGCTTTCGCAGCAATGCTGATTTAAAATTGAGAACAATGTGCGTCATATCCTCAACAATACCCTCTATTGCCGTGTACTCATGAGGAACGCCCTCAATACAAACCGACGTAACGGCAGGAGCCTCCATCGCCGTAAATAAAATACGACGTAACGCACTTCCAACTGTATGACCAAACCCTCTTTCAAAAGGCTCGGCAATCAGTCGACACTGATTCTTTTTACCTTTTGATTTATCAATCTTAATCTTAGTCGGCAATTCAAATTTACCGTACTTAACCGTCATGGTGTCTCCTAAAAAGTAGTATTCTTAAACTCGACGCCGCTTACGAGGTCGACAGCCATTATGCGCTACACGAGTCGCGTCCCGAATTGTTGTGACGTTTAATCCTGAAGTCTGCAAACCACGAACAGACGCCTCCCGTCCTGCACCAGGACCATTCAACCGAACTTCGACCTCCTCCATCTGAACAGAAGATCTAGCCATTTTACCCGCCTCTTGTGCTGCCACAGTAGCAGCAAACGCCGATGATTTTCTAGAACCTGAATAGCCCGCCCTTCCCGCTGAAAACCAAACAATCACACTTCCAGCCAAGTCAGTAATCGTTACGATGGTATTGTTAAAAGAGGCTAGAACATGAGCGATCCCAAACGGAACATGTCGGTGAACTTTTTTTCGAGACTTCCCGGCCTTTTTCTTTGACTCTGACTTCTCGGTCGTGCTTTTTTCTTTCATTTATTTCTTCTTGTTAGCAACTGTTTTTCTTTTCCCTTTACGGACCCTAGCATTAGTGCGCGTCCGCTGACCGCGAACAGGAAGCCCTAAACGATGTCGTCTGCCTCGATAACAATGAATGCTAATCAACCGCTTAATATGGTTCTGTATCTGCCGTCTCAAATCCCCCTCAACAACATACTCCGACTGAAGCAGCCCGTTAATCGAGGCAATGTTATCCTGCGTAAGCAAGCCGGCTCTCATGTTGGGGTCCAACAGTAGTTTAGCAATAATCTGATTAGAAAGCTTACGGCCAATACCAAAAATGTAGGTCAAAGCAATCTCCAACCTTTTACTATCAGGGACGTCAACCCCAATGATACGAGGCATACACAAAATCCTTTTTTTATATCGGGGCAGTCTATCAATTCACAGAATTTATCTCAATAGCTTTAGGGAACATTTCTCTAATCAAGGGCTTTTCCTGCTGTTTCTGGAAGATATTTCCACGTTAAATAGAAAGCCGCGATGGCGAAAATTGTATAAAGGGAGAAAGTCGTCACATAGGAGTAATAAAAACTGAAGTCGATGAAGGTAAAAACAATAAAAAAATTAAAAAACCAGTTAACCGATGTGACGATGCCTAAAGCCTGGCTTCGTAATCTACGACTAAATAGCTCGGTACCAACGAGCTGTGGAATGAGGCCGAACCCAAAAGCAAAAGAGGCAACATAAATAAAAAGAGTTCCTAAAACGATCCATTTCATTTGAAAAATAGCAGAACAAAGGATCAGGACGATAAGAGAGGTGATCATCCCCGCTATTCCTTGTAAAAGTAATGGACGGCGTCCTTTTTTATCCAATAGGGTGAGCGATTTCGCGGTTACTAAAAAGAAAAAAACGCCAAGTAAAAACGTAAAAAAAAGGGTTATCCTAGGATTGTTAAATCCATAATTTTGTAAAATGGTCGGAGTAAAAGAGACAATGGCATTAATACCCGTGATTTGCTGAAAAACATTTAAAAGAAGAACAATAAAAAAAGAGGACCGGAAGCGACGATCCTTCAACTCTTTCCAAAAAGGATGGGGTGCTTTTTCACGAATGGCAGGAATGCTGTCCGGCAAAAAATAAAAAGTAACAAGGTGAACAAGTGCGAATATCATCCCAATTCCAAACATCCCCCTCCAGCTTCCATTGAAAGAAAAAATAAAAGCAACCCCGTAGGCAACTAAAATACCCAAAGCCAAAGCAAGTTGTTGAAAACTGACATAAGCGCCCCGCTTCGCAGGGGGAGAAATTTCTGCCAGGTAGAGGGGCCCCACTACTGTGGCAGCACCTCCACCCATTCCTTGAATAATACGGCCAATAACGAGAAAAGGAATCGATGGAGCAATGAAAAGGAGTAAGCTTCCTATGAAGAATAACAAGGCTGTCAGCTGATGCATTTTTTTACGGCCAAAATAATTACACCCCGCCCCTGCTCCTATCGAACCCAATAAAGCCCCAATCAAAAAAGCCCCTGAAATAATCCCTTGTTCTTTTGGTGTAAGGGAAAAATCAATCGACAAAAACAAGATGGTACCAGCTATGATAGCAAGATGATAACCAACTTGGAGCCCGCCCAAACTTGCAAGGAGATACCGAATCATCGTTCTTCCATCGTTACAAAGACGAAGTATATCATGCCTTCTCTGTTTAAGACGTTATTAAAAAAAGTATTCGCACTGATCACCTCTCTGTTTGCCATCGTTACGGTGACTTTTTTTTTAATGCACACCCTTCCTGGTGATCCTTTTTTGGAAGAAGATGGGGTGCCCGAGGAAATTTTAAGTCTCATTCGCCATCACCATGGACTAGACCAGTCTCTCCTCATCCAATATGGACGATACCTTAAAAATTTATTGAAAGGAGATTTTGGTCTCTCTCTTAAATACCATGAACAGCGAGCGGCTAAATTCATAACAGAGGGATTCCCTATCTCCTGTACGCTTGGTTTAGAGGCTCTTTTTTTATCGGTATCGATCGGCATTCCCCTTGGTGCTTTTTCGGCCTTTCGAAAAGACAAATGGGAAGATCAGCTGATGTTATTCTTTAGCGTAATGGGGATTTCTGTTCCAAGTTTTGTTCTAGCAACGGCACTTCAATACTTGTTTGCGTTACAACTTGAGTGGCTGCCCGTTGCTCGGTGGGGATCGTTCTCGCAAACGATTCTTCCTACCCTTTCACTTGCGGCATTCCCCACTGCTGTGATTGCAAAACTTTCTCGCAACAGCATGATAGAAGTTTGGGAACAAGACTATATCTTAACCGCCAAAGCAAAGGGTCTGAACTCTTTTCAAATTTTCACCAAACACGTCTTAAAAAATTCACTCATTCCAATTATCACGTACCTGGGCCCTCTCACCGCCAACATTATCACAGGTAGTTTTATTGTTGAAAAAATTTTTGGCATCCCTGGCCTTGGTCAGTGGTTTATGATGAGTGTTTCCAACAGAGATTATCCACTTATCTTGTCCTTAACTATTTTTTATAGTACAATTCTCCTTGGGTCCGTGTTTCTGGTTGACCTTATCTATTTTTTTTTGGACCCTAGAATGAAAAAATCTTGAAAACCTACATTTAATGTTACCACGAACCCTAGGTACCCACAACGGAACTTTTCATGCAGATGAGGTTACCGCCTGCTCTCTTCTTCTTCTTTTTGATTGCGTTGATCGGGAAAAAATTGTTAGGACAAGGGATTCCCATATTCTTGACTCATGTGAGTACGTCTGTGATGTTGGCGGCCTCTATGATCCCGATCTGAAACGGTTTGATCACCATCAAATTAGCTACAAGGGAGCTTTGAGTAGTGCGGGGATGGTCCTTCTTTATCTCCGGACTCAGGGTATCATCCCCAATAAGATCTATGAATCTCTAAATAAAGCTCTTGTCTGGGGCGTTGATGCCCACGATAACGGCCGGCTCAATATCGAACCCGGAATTTGTACTTTTTCGCAAGTGATTATGAATTTTGTTCCGGCTCCTTATGATACTCCTGCCGAAATCGTCACGAAGGCTTTTTTTGAAGCCATTGATTTTACGATTGGCCATATTAAGCGGTTCATTGATCGTTATCACTACACCGAACAATGCCGCGCGGTCGTTGCGGAATTGATGAAAAAAAAAGAAAAAATTTTGCTCTTCGATAAGGCGATGCCCTGGATGGATCTTTTCTTTGATATGGGGGGGGATACCCATCCGGCCCTTTTTGTTGTCATGCCCTCAGGATCTCATTGGAAACTACGAGGCATTCCACCCAGCTCAAAAGAGCGTATGAAAGTTCGACTCCCCCTTCCGGCTGAATGGGCAGGATTAATCGAAAAGGAACTTAAGGAAGTTTCTGGAATTACAGGGGCTATTTTTTGTCATAAAGGGAGGTTTATTTCGATATGGAAGACAAAAGAAGATGCTTTTCAAGCCCTAGGTACGATATTAACAAGAGAAGGTGTACAATGACAATTTTTTCAAAAATTATCAAAGGAGAGGTTGATGCCGAAAAGGTTTTTGAAAATGAACGAATTCTTGCCATCAAGGATAACCAACCGGTAGCACCTGTTCACCTCTTGATCATCTCTAAAAAAGAAATTCCCAATTTACAAGCTCTTGATATGGAAGAAGACGGGCCTCTCCTTTTGGAGATGGTTGGAGTGGCAAAAAAACTCGCAGAGGAGTTTGGTATCCGGAACGATTATCGGTTTTTAACCAATAATGGCGAGGGAGCTGGCCAAACCGTTTTTCATCTTCATTTTCACCTCATTGGAGGAACCCAGCTTGGGGGCCTTGTTAATTGAAGAAAAAAGGCCGCATTTTTTGGCTACTAACCAATCTTATTTTTTCAGCTTGTTTAGCTTCCCCTCTACAAGAAGAGGAGGCGCTGAGACATATTTATGCCTATCTCTTCATTCATGACCCCTTTTCTGCGGCCAAAGAGGCGGAAAAAAATCTAAAGCTATACCCTCAATCCGAACAGCTTCAATTTGCCTACATTCAGTCTCTTACCGAAAAGGGGGATGAGATGGAAGCTTTTCAACAGTGGGTTGAGGCGGCAGAGGGGTTGCAAAAAAATCGACATGCTTTAGAGACCCTTGCCTGGGGTGTTTTGAAAAAAGGAAACCTTTCGCCCCAGCTTAATATTCATCTTAATGCTGTCATTGGTGCAGCACTGACGCGCGATGTCCGCGCCGTTCCCATCCTTGTCAACGGTATGAGAGACACGAATGCTCTTCTCCGTTTAATCAGTGTAAAATTCGCAGCCCTTTATGGTGACGGACCTCTTCAAGAGGAGCTCATTCGGATGTTATCGGAAGAAAAAGTTTGGTTTGTTCGACTTGAAGTCATTCGTAGTATTGGGACCCTCCACATGAGCTCTCTTCGTTCCGATCTAAAGGCTATCATGGCCAGCAATAGAACCTTAGCGGAAGAAAAAGGAGAGGCGATCATTGCTCTTGTTCAAATGTACGATGGAATATCTCAAAATGATTTAAAAATTCTTTTGACTAGCAATCGAGCTGGATTACGGCAACTCGGATGCCAACTCGTTTCCCATTTTGACCTTCGAGAACAGGCGCATCAACTCATCCCCCTGCTTAATGATACTTCTCCCGATGTCCGTTCTGAAGCGATTTATGCCCTAGGTCTTCTAAAAATTCCTCTAAAAAAATCGATGATGGAGGAGGTGATGAATGATACCTCCCCTGAGGTGGCTATGACGGCCTGCTGGGCTGCCGCATTGCAAAGTCTTGACGAAGGGATCTTAGGTCTTTTGAAATGGGTGCATGATGGCCGAGGTCATGACCAATCTCAACTTTTAGCAGCAGCGGCCTTAAGTAGCTGCGGGGCAGAAGCGGCTCCTTTTATTTTTGAAGCGATGAAAAGTCATAAAAACCCCCTTGTTAAACTTAACCTTGCTTTAGGCCTAATCGGTCAACGAAAATGGGTGGAAGAGGCTTGCGATACGATTTATCAAATTCTTCAGGACGATCAAGAAACTCTTCTAATGTGGGATGACCACTCCCATTTTAAAGTTTTATCCCCGAGTCGTCTTTTTCACATTAACCATATTCCTAACTACCCCAATATTGTTGATCAAAAGACACGCCTCGATTTTCTCAATATTTTGTGTATGATGCACCACCCAAAATCTCAGGATGCTGTAAAAAAATACATCAAACATCGACCTTGGGGCATTACTGGAGCTGCGGCCGTTATCTTGTTAGAAGAAGGTGACCAGGAGGCCATGGACGTCGTTAGAGCCCTTTTAAAAGACACCGAACCTGAAGTTCGAGTTCAAGCCGCCTTCATTTTGGCTATGATCGGCAATGACCCAGAGGCCGTCCAAGTTCTTCAAGAAGCCTATCCCCTTATGAGCCGCGATCTTAAAATTCATATCTTAGAAGCGATTGGCCATGTTGGGGATCTCGAATCAATCCCCTTTCTCATGAACATTTTTAATGAACCTTTCCAACTCACAAGAGTTGTTGCTGCCTCGGCAGTGATTCAGTGCCTATACCATTGATGAAAAAAATTTATCTCGACAATAACGCGACCACAGCTCTAGATCCACGCGTTATTGAAGCCATGCATACGGTTCTAAAGTCATTTCCCTTGAACCCATCGAGTAACCACTCTTTTGGTCAAAAGGGAAAGCAACTTTTAATCTCTGCACGTGATACCGTTGCCAGGGTTCTTGGTGTTAAGCCGAACGAAATTATTTTCACCTCAGGGGGGACTGAATCTCTTAACTTCTTGATTAAAGGTTTTTTTCATCTCTCCTCTTTTCAAGAGGCTCATATCATAACATCAAACGTGGAACACCCCGCCGTAAATGAGACCCTTCGACAGCTAGAAAAAAAAGGTGCCCGCATCAGTTACCTTCCCGTTGGTTTATGGGGGGCCGTCCAGCCAGATCAAATTGAAGAAGTGATTTCCAACACGACCAAACTCATTGTCCTGACAGCCGTTAATAACGTTACAGGGGTGAAAACTGATATTGAGCCAATCGCAGCGATTGCCCACAATTCAAACATTCCGTTCGTTGTGGATGGGGTTCAGCTTCTAGGGAAAGAACCGTTCTCCATTCCTTGTGGTGTTTCTGGAATGGCCTTCTCAGGGCATAAACTTCATGCCCCCTCAGGAATTGGTATCGCTTTTCTCCGCTCTGATTTCAAAATACCGCCCTTAATCGTAGGGGGGGGGCAAGAATATGGATTCAGGGGAGGAACAGAAAACCTTCTCGGGATTGTCGGCATTGCTAAAGCGATAGACCTTCTTCCCTCTCTCGCTTCTTCCGACAAACAGATGAAACACTTAACGGATCGGCTTATAGAAGGGTTAAGGCCCTACGATATCGTTGTCCATGGGGAGGGACCCCGCATTTGTAACACCGCACACATCGGATTCCCTGGAATGAATGGCGAAACTCTTTTACTTCAACTCGACCTTTTAGGGATTGCGGCTAGCCACGGCGCTGCCTGTTCATCCGGAGGAACAGAACCCTCTCCCGTTTTAATCAATATGGGAATCGCCCCTGCCCTTGCCAAAGAAAGCCTTCGCTTTTCCTTAAGTCGTATGACAACAGAAGAAGAGATCAAAACGACGATCGACGTCATTTCACAAATATACCGAAGAGAGCTGAAAATTTGATTTTCGACCTCGCCAAAGACTCGGGGTTGGATCTTATCGCAACGTCGCTTGTATTGAGAAATACGGGCTAGTTGCGATCGTCTAACCCCGAGTTTTTGGCGAGGTCCAAAACCAAATTTTCAGCTCTCTTCGGTATACTCATTCATCGAAAAAATTGTTGAAATAAATTTATTTAAATTGCACGTTGACGATTATTAACATCATTCAAGAGATTAAGTGCGTCTGCGATCAAAAATTCTGCCCCTTATAGTAGTCCACCTAAACCTATTCGGGGCATCTCAGACCTTTATTCCTCAAGGGCCGGCCCCTTCCCTAGATACCCTTCTCAGCCCTACAAACACCGAGCCAGGGAGCATCCAACCCCTAGCTGTTTCACCGTCCGATCCAAATACAATTTTTCTTGGTGGGTCAAATGGGGGTATTTGGCGCACGCAAAATCGGGGTGTAAGTTGGACCCCTTTAACTGATTTTCAAGCCTCACTTTCAATGCAAGTAATAGCCTTTGATCCCCTCGACGTTTCAAATCAAACTTTGATCGCAGGGGTCGGCATAAACAGTAATGGATCACTATACGGACCCTACGGAGGGGGTCGCGGAGGGCAAAAAATAGGAATCCTTTATTCACAAAATGGGGGGAATTCGTGGACCTTACCTGCAGGAAACACAGCCCTTTCAACTCAAAGCGTCTGTGGAGTTATCGCACGGGGAGCTACCCTACTAGCCGGAACATTTGAACCACAGGATTTTGCAACTGGGGTAGGTGCGTTGTATCGTAGCACTGACAGGGGATCCACTTTTAGTTCAATTTCAGGATCAGGAGGACTTGATTCAGGGCCTATTACCTCACTGGTTGGTGATCCAAGCAACCCCAACGTCCTTTACGCAGCCGTGACCAATCCAACAACGAAGATCAACACCGCCGTCTTTCGAAGCCCCGATTTAGGGGTAACTTGGTCAAAAATTTTTTCCAGCACTAATAGCGCTGGCCTCATCAATGCTACGAACCAAACGGTTCTTAAAGTTGCAACCGGCCCAAGCGGTTCGGTTGCTGTCTGCGTTGTCAATGCTGTTGCTCCTGCTGGTGACGGTGGGGTCATTTCTGGCATTTTTCTATCGCCCAGCGGCGCTGCACCAACCTGGACTCAAGTTGATTTAACGGCGGTTACCGCAGCGGGAGGCTTTAATCCGGAAGGGTCGGCCGTGGTAAACTCCTTCGTTGCCATTGACCCGAATAACCCCACGATTGTCTATGCACTTGGGACCTATAATCCAAACCTTAGTTACTTTCCGCTTTCACTATGGAGGTTCACGGTAACGGGAGGAACAACCACTGCCGTCGCGCTACTACCTGCAACGGACGGCTCAGAGACCCATGCCGATGGTCGAACTCTTTCGTTTGATAGCAATGGCCAACTTTTCATTACCTCAGACGGAGGTGCCTACATCAGAACCAATCCAAGCGGCTCTTCGGGTGTGTTTCAAAGTATCAACGGATCTCTTGGGACGTGGCAAGCTTTTGGTGCCGGCTACGATGGGAACAACAATCTCATCGTTGCATCGGGTCAGGATACGGGTAACACGGTACAAAACTCCCCTACTAGCCTCTCTTATACCTCATTATCTATTACTGGTGATGGCGTAAACGCTGTGGTCAACGACACCGGACCTTCAAGCTATTATTATACCACGGTACAGATGGTTTCGAATCTTAATCGAATTACTATGACCAACGGGGTTCAAACCAGCTCTGTGCAACTCGCTTTTTCTGGGGCCGACCCTGTAGGAACCATGGATTTTGCGTCTGACTCTCCGGTAGTCCTTAATCGAATTAACCCCTTTAAAATCGCCTTTGGCGGCATTTCTAATGTCTACACAACGATAGATACCATAACCAGCTCCACCCTAGCTCTTACGCCAGTCGCTCTCCCTCCCAACTCCGGAACCTTATCCCTTGCCTATGGCACAGCCGATGCTTTGGAGGCCCTTTTGATCGGGGCAGGTAAAACGAAGAAAGTCTTATTTACCCCAAATGTCGCTACCACGGCTCCAGCTATTCTTCCAAGCTATACAGGCC
Organism: Parachlamydiales bacterium; assembly: GCA_963777025.1. Classification (GTDB taxonomy): domain Bacteria; phylum Chlamydiota; class Chlamydiia; order Chlamydiales; family Rhabdochlamydiaceae; genus PALSA-1444. The sequence continues at coordinate 21,955 of CAVZOR010000002.1, read as the reverse complement.
AAGCCCCCTCAGTTGTGGTTTTTGATCAACGAACGATGAACCGTTTTTTTGTTATCGACGGCATCACCGTTTGGGGAACAACGAATACAGGGCTCTCATTTACCGATCTTTCATCTAATTTTTCGCCCACTTTTTCCACTCCAACATCGCTTGAATTTATTTCAAACAATGGGGTGCAGTCGCTGCTCATAGGGGGTGTTTCTACCGCTGCTTCACAAAATCAGCTTATGGTTGCTGACAGCGATGTCAACGGCGCCCTATCGAATTGGAGGTCTTTTGGTTTAAATATCCCCAACACCTATGTTAACGTCCTTTCGTACGATATCAAGAGCGACACCCTTCTTGCGAGTGCCTGGGGAAGAAGTCTTTGGCTTATGTATGATGTTACCAGTAATTTTTCAACAGCCACGGTCCTTCAGTTTGGCCTTGCCAACAACAACTCCACACCTGATACCTCTGTCCTTACGGGGAGCCGTCCACTGATTAAATATGGGCCTGGGACCTTGTCGATCGTGGGAACTGCAACCTATACCGGAATGACAACGGTGAATAACGGAACCCTTCTACTCAACGGGACCATTCCAGGAAACGCCGTAATTAATACCGGCTCTGCTCTTTCAGGAACAGGAACCATTGCAGGCTCGGTAACCATGCAGAGTGGGAGTACGCTATCTCCAGGCAACTCAACTGCGGTACTGACTGTCGGTTCGCTCAATATCTCTCCAGGTGCAGTAACCCTTATACTGGTCGACCCGAACAACGCCAGCAGTATCGTTGTTAATGGGCCAGCAACGGTTGGGGGCACCCTACACCTTTCACAAGCTTCCGGAGCTTACACCCCCGGAAAAGTGTATACCCTTTTGACCTCGACCGCCATTACAGGCGCTTTTACTCCAACGGGAGCTTTACCCGGCTTTAGCCTTATTCAAACGCCTACCCTAATTCAGCTGGGCTATACAGCGCTGACAACCGTCGCCATTTCCTTAAGTGGCCTAACTGGAAATGCCCTAACCCTTGCACAGTACCTCAATACAAACGCACCCACCTCCCAAGCAAACCTTCTTCTAAGCAGCCTTTCCGGTGGAACCCTCCAAAGTGCCCTAGAAGCGGCCTTACCGACAAGAAATTCGTTTCCTAATTTTATTCTTAACAACCTCATGTTTTCTTTTAGCGATCAGCTTGACACCCATTTTTCTGAATCCCATTTTGACCATCTTTCAGACAGAGCTGATGTAAACAAAAATACAGCCTCCCTTAACTCTCTGTTGCCTCCCGAAGAGCTTTTATCTGCTATAAATAACAAAAGCCTCCGGAAGCCTAATAAAAAAACCGAACAAGAAAAAAATTCGATCTGGGCAACTGCTTTTGCCGATTTTGCTCATCAAGGCTCGCAACACCAGTGTCCCAGTTTTAACTTCGACGGCGAAGGGGTCATCATCGGTTATGATCGCCGTTTCCCAGAGAAGGGAACGGTTGGGGTCGCAGCGGGATATGCCGCCAGTCACTTTAGAGATCACCACCACTTTGGCAAAGGAAAGATCGAATCGTTCGTTATAGGACCCTATGGAACCGTTTACTTTTCCAAAGCCTACCTAGATGCGGAGTTACTGCTTTCTCTCAACAAAACTCATAACCACCGCTATATTACCTTCCCAGGATATCAAGCCACCGCCTCGGCCTCCTTTAACACAACCCAGCTTATGCCTCATCTCGAACTGGGGTATGATCTCAGCTACTCCTTTGGCGTTGTTGAACCGTTTGTTCGGTTCGACTGGGTTTATTCATGGCAACAGGGGTTTAAAGAGCAGGGAAGCCCAGCGTTTGATATGCAACAAAAACATAAAAATTCATCGATGCTCCGCAGTGAGGCCGGTTTTCAGCTTTATCATTACTGGAAAGGGGATTCCCTCACATTCATGCTAAAAGAGAGTTTATCCTGTGTCAACAAAGCCCCCTTTCATACAGGCAAGGGCTCCGCCGCTCTCATTGGAAACCCCTCCTTTTTTAGTGTCGAATCGTTTACCTCAAATCAGACCCTTTTCTCATTTGGTTTACTAGCCTCCATTAAGAAAAAAAATGGCTTCTTTGGGACACTCTCCTACGAAGGAGAATTCGGACACAAATACCAATCAAACAATGCTCAGCTTAAGTTAGGTAAATTTTTCTAAAAATAGACTTTGGCGGGGTCCAAACCCAAATTTTTCACTTCACTTCGTTATCGATTACTCCCTTTTCATAAATCCTTTTTTTTCTATAATTGAGATTTTTTGAAAAAACCAAGTCGAGCTATGACCATTAAACTGCAGGGGGTTTCATTTAAGTGGTTGTTTTTGTTCTTGATAACTCCCCTTCTTTCTTCTCGGGTCGCCGCAGAGTATGGTTTTAGCAACTATTATTTTATAGATCCATCCAGAGCTTGGCATATAGAGGGAAAGTATCGAGCTATTGATAAAGCTTCATTCGCCTCCTCTCAACAAGGCTTCCTTTATTACACCGACGCCGACGCCTCTCTTTATTACTCCCAGTTTATCAATAATGAAAACTCAATAAGCTATGAAATTGGTTATGATTTTTTACGAATAAATTGGGCTAAAAACCCCGGCTTTCATGAGACGCAATTTAATTATTTGATTGGCTCCATTGGGTATGTCTCTACAACACTAGAACGATGGATTTGGGTCATTAATGCTGGCTTCTCTGTTGATGCAGCTCGCCTTGATTTTGCTAAGTCGGGAGTTGGTCATGGAATGGTGTGGGGACGGTATCAGTTTACCTCTCACTCTAAATTTCATCTTGGCATTCTCGGTTGGTATGGAATTCTTAATGGAAAGGCTTTTCCGATTTTTGGCTTTGAATGGCTTTTTAACGATCGATGGAAAGCTAATGTCGTTTACCCAGGTAATTTTTCGCTTGAGTACTCTTTTCTAGACCATTGGATGGTTGAGCTTGCTTATGCCTTTTTTGGCGGCCCCTACTATCGATACCCAAGAAGAGCTTATCAAGGAATCAATGGGTTAAAGGACCCTATTTTTACCCTATTTTCAAGCGGAGCTGAACTCAACATAAAATTTCTATTTGAGCACTTATTCCACGCCACTCTGGGTTTTGGATGGGATTTCAGTGGTTGGATCCTCATCAAAGATCAAAACAACCACAACGGTCATTACTACCCTTATAAATCGGCTCCTTTCATAAAGGGAGATCTCCGCTTTACCTTTTAGCCGATGTTTTTCAGCTCACTTGGGTAAATCTGATTTTTTCGCCTCGTTGAAAGTGTGAAGTTTAAAAGAACCGACGAAATGTTTATAATGACTTTCGTCATAGTTCGGAATTTCGCATTCCATAGCCATCAAATAAAGACTATTTTGGATCATAATCGCACGCCCCTTAAAATAAGCATTACCTGTACGAATAAAGAAATCGAGAGCTTCATGCCCATACACTAAAAGTGTATCAGAAAAAAGAAGCTGGTTGCTGGCGTTATGGGTCAAAATACCATTTAAAAATGCTTCAAGGCTTAACTGAGCATAGGTTTCGTCAACAAAACTAGGGTACTGTGCAATGAGAAGCATAAAAACAGCCTGAAGAGGTGAGGCAGAGATGTAGGCATCGTATTTTAATTCAAAACCCTCCTCAGGCATAGCCATTTTCTCAGAAATATGCTCTGGGTCTCCAGGAAACATCATCGAACAATTCCCAGGCGATGAATGATATTCTTTCCAATCAGAAAGCCCCGCGCTCGAAAATACCTCAAGAGAAGGTTTTTCAGCCAAGGGCGCCGTATCATAAGCGATGACAGACGACGATAGGTAAAGCGAAGCTCTACCCGCCCACCTTAACAGTTGTTTCCATTTTTTATTTTTAATTGACATCTCTGATACCCCCCTAATAAAAAATTTAGATACTCAACCCGTTTGTCATTAAGCCCAAAAACCAGGTTAAAATCGACAACGCTACAAAAATGAGAAAAAACGACATCAAAACGTTTAAAATTGCCTTCCAAATGGAAAAGCCTTGAACGGTACTTAATGAATTCAACAGTAAAACAAAGACCCATACTGCAATGATAACCTGCCCTAGTGAGGTTAGAAAAATAAGAATCGCATCCCCCCCTAAAAATGAAATTTGAGTAAAATTTTTTGTAAAAAGAGCCCTCCTAAAGGCCGATATATTAATGATCCAAATCAAAATATTGATAAAATTTGGCATATTGGACCAAGCAACCGCAGCCCTAATATGATCGAAAGCAGCAACCCCGCCAATCCATTTTCCCGTCCAGTAAAAAAGAGCCGAAACAAAGTTTATCGCCAGTAGTCCAACAAAAATAGAACCAATAAACACCCCTAAAGCAATGAGTTGTAAAGAAAATTTATCCCCTAACGAAAAATTTTGAGCAGCCTGAAAAAGCGGAGAAATCCCATAGATAGCCGCAAGAAGGGGAACCATATAGTTCGAATTAAATCCAATGACGCCTCGAACCGTCTCTCGAGGAGAAAACCACATCTTTAACCACGGATTAATCGGTAATTTCTCTAACATAATTCTTCCTTTAGGGATTATACCAAAGTGTGCTCAAAAATTGGTTTTGAACTTCGCCAAAGCCCCTGCAAAGGTCTGAGGGTTGGACGATCGCAACGCCGCTCGTATTGAGACGGGCTGCTTGTGATCGTCCAACCCCCAATTTTTCAGTTCACTTGGGTATAAAACACGACTGTATGTTCATAATATAAATAAAATATTAATTAATCAATTTTATAATTAAATAATTAATGATTCCGAAAGTCTTTCTTTATTAAAAATAAATCCAGATTCCAAAAGTTTTTTTGGAATAACCCGTTGACTGGCTAGTAATAGCTCTCTTCCCTTTTCTCCAAACATTAATTTCAAAACCCAGGAGGGAATAGAGAAAAGAGGAGTCCGGTGAACGGTTTGGGCCAAAGTCTCTGTAAATTCCAAATTGGTTACAGGATAAGGAGAGACAAGGTTAAAAACACCTGAAAGATTTTGATGGGTAACTGTAAATAGAATGGCGCGGACCAAATCCTCTAAGGCGATCCAACTCATCCACTGAGACCCGTTTCCGAGTCTTGCCCCAAGGCGACGCTGAAAAATAGGCATCAACCGAGCTACCACCCCCCCTTGTGGAGAAATAACGACACCGAATCTTCCTATGATCACCCGAGTACGATGAGGAGCTAAAATTTCGGTCGCCTTTTCCCACCTAGCGCAAAGATCTGATAAAAAACCTCCACCTTTACAATTCTCCACTTCTTCGGTGAGAAGAAGATCTCCCCTGCTACCATAATACCCAACAGCTGAAGCAGAAAAAAAAACATGAGGAGGCTTGACAAGCCTCGTCAAAACATGTGAAAGCAACCAGGTATCACGAGCACGGCTTAAGAAAATGGCTTCCTTTTTTTTTTCACTCCAGCTCCCCTTACCAATATTCTCTCCGGCTAAATGAATGACAACATCAAACCCCTCGAACTCATTCAAATGAACCTCTTCTCTAGAAGGATTCCAGGTAACGATATTTTTTTCATTTTGATTAGGATGACGGACTAGCCGAGAAACAAGGTGCCCCTCTTTCTCTAAATAAGAAGTAAGGGCACGCCCTATGAAGCCGGATGCCCCCGTGACCAGAAATTTATGGTTTTGCAAAAAACCTCAAAAATTTCCAAAGCTATACCGAAGAGAGCTACTTTTTACAGCAACCATCAGAAGAGCCCCCTGACTTATTTTCATGATGTGAACAACAGCAAGAGCAAAGGTGTTTACATTTTACAAGAAACCGAAAAGCCCATACTCCAGCCAAGCCTATAACGGCATAGATCAACCGAGCTAGTGAACTTGTATTACCTTTTGCTAACCAGGCCACGATATCAAATTGAAAAAACCCCCAAAGACCCCAGTTCAACGCCCCCACAATAACTAAAACCAAAGAAAGAACATTAAGAAACTTCCACTTCATAGATACCCTCCTGATTCAGGTTTCTATACTTCAGTATTAAAAAAAATAATTATTTTGTCACCATCTTTTTTATCTATTTACTCCAATTCATATGTTAATTAATAATATACCGAAATAAGCTGAAAACTTCGATTTGGACCCTCGCGAAAGTCCTCGCGGTTGGATCTTATCCCAACGTCGCTCGTATTGTGAGAAATACGGGCTAGTTGCGATCGTCCAACCCCGAGGCTTTGGCGGAGTCCAAATCGAAGTTTTCAACTCATTTCGGTATATACCGAAGTGAGCTGAAAAATTAGAATTCAATCTTAGCTGGAGAGAAAGATGAAAGAAGATGAGATTGATACCCTTTCTCGCCTTTGTTATATTACTTTTTCAAAGGAGGAGCGAAGTTTTTTTTCGCTTCATTTAAAAAGGGTTATTTCCTATATCGATCAGTTGAAGGAAGTTGATACAGAGGGGGTTGCTCCCTGTTTTTCAGTAGCGGAAGCGGCATCTGTGACACGTGAAGACACGGCTGAAGACCCTTTCCCGACTTCGCTTTTTCTAGAAAACGTTCCCGCGCACACAGGAGGATTCGTTCGTGTTCCACCTGTCCTATAACTGATGAGGCTTCTCCATGTACGATCTTTCAGGCAACCTTCTTCGAGAATTATTTGTGAAAGGGGAGCTTTCTGCAACTGAAATTGCCCATTTTTTCTTGAAGAGAATCGATAAACATGATCCTCAAATTAGGGCTTTTTTATCTCTATTTTCTGACCGTACGCTTCAAAAGGCTAAAGAGTTGGATGAAAAGAGGGCTCAAAAAAAACCTCTTGGCAAATTGGCCTCAATCCCTATTGCACTCAAAGACAACATTCATCTTTTCGGAGAAAGGAGCAGTTGTGGTTCTAAATTTCTTTCAAATTATAAAGCCCCCTTCAGTGCTACGGTCTCCGAGCTGCTGGAGAAAGAAGATGCGTTGATCATAGGAAAAACGAATCTTGATGAGTTCGCGATGGGATCCTCTACAGAAAATTCAGCCTTTCAAATCACAAAAAATCCGTGGAACCTCTCTTGTAGTCCTGGGGGTTCTTCTGGGGGGTCTGCAGCGGCCGTTGGGGCGCGCCTATGCCCAATTTCTTTCGGAAGCGATACAGGTGGCTCTGTTCGTCAACCGGCTGCTTTTTGTGGTGTTGTTGGTTTTAAACCGTCGTATGGCCGGGTCTCCCGATACGGACTGGTTGCCTTTGCCTCTTCTCTTGATCACATAGGACCCTTAGCAACGACAACTGCTGATATTGCCCTCGTTATGGAGGTGATAGGAAGGCACTGCAAAAAAGATTCGACCTCTCTTGCTTCTCCACCTGAAGCTTATGTTGAAAGACTCCTCACCCCCCCCAGCAGAATAACGATTGGGGTTCCTTGGAATTTTTTAGAAGGGCTTGATAAAGAGGTGGCTCAAGGTTTTGAAAACTCTCTTCAGCTTCTAAGAGAGCTGGGTTATTCTGTCATTGATATCGATCTTGATATTCTAAAATATTCGATTGCAGTCTACCATGTTCTTGCGACAGCTGAAGCTTCCACCAACTTAGCTCGCTTTGACGGAGTTCGGTTTGGCAACCGATCTTCCAAAGCCAAAACCGTCGATGAAGTTTTTAATTTTTCGCGGCAAGAAGGTTTCGGCTCTGAGGTAAAGAGACGGATCATGTTGGGCACCTATGTTTTATCAGCCGGGTACCAAGAGGCCTACTATCGAAAAGCTCAACGAGTCAGGGCCGTTATTCTCAATCGATTTAAGAAGGCATTTGTAGAGTGCCAAGTTATCGTAACCCCGACCTCCCCTTGTCCCGCTTTTGAACTTGGATCCGTCCCTGATCCGCTTAAAATGTCACTTCAGGATATCTATACCATTCCGGCTAACCTTGCAGGCCTCCCCGCAATCTCGATTCCCTCAGGTTTTTCTTCCAAAGGACTTCCCCTCGGCCTTCACATGGCTGCCCCTTTAATGGAAGATGGGATGCTCCTTCAGATAGCCCATCATTTTGAAGAGAAAACCCTTTTTACACAAAAGATCCCTCTCCAATTCGATGAAAAAGGAAAAAAGCAATGACACTTCTCGAACAATGGGAACCCATCATTGGTCTCGAAATTCATGTCCAACTCAACACTCAATCAAAAATGTTCTCCGGGGAAGCTTTCCACTTTGGGAATGAACCAAACACTGAAATTGGAATCGTCTCTACTGGCCAGCCAGGATCATTACCCGTCATTAATCAAGAGGCTGTTCATAAAGCCGTACGATTCGGATGCGCTGTTAAAGCCAATATATCGTTGGTTAGTCGCTTTGATAGAAAATCGTATTCCTATGCTGATACCCCTAAAGGTTATCAGATTACCCAACTTGACTTTCCAATTGTTCAAGGAGGGAGCATTGAGTGCGATATGAATAATCAAAAAAAACATTTCAAAATAAACCGCGCTCATTTGGAAGAAGACAGTGGGATACTCAAACATTTTAACCATTTTTCGGGCGTTGACTACAATCGTGCTGGGATCCCTCTCTTAGAAATCGTCTCCGAAGCTTGCATCCACTCACCCCGCGAGGCAGTCAGTTACGCCATGGCCATCAAAGCGGTTGTTGAATACATCGATATTTCAGATGGAAATATGGAGGAGGGGTCTTTCCGTATTGACGCTAACGTTTCGGTTCGTCCAAAAGGAGAGAGTCGCCTTAGAAATAAAATAGAAATTAAAAACATGAATTCTTTTTCCTATATGGAAACGGCTTTAGAAAGCGAGATTCATCGTCAAATTAATTTTTACTCCCTTCATCCTGATAAGGTTATCGTGAGCGGAACTTACCGTTTTGATCCTCAATTAAAGGAACTTATCCTCATGCGCACTAAAGAACGGGCTGACGATTATCGATATTTTCCAGAACCCGATTTACCTAGGCTCATCCTTAGTCAGTCGTATGTGGAAAAAGTCCGAAACTCCCTTCCTGAGCTTCCCAGAGCTCGTTATGAACGGTATCTCTCTGAGCTTCATCTACCTTTACAGCCAACCACGCTTCTTATCAATGAAAAGAGGCTTTCTGACTACTTTGAAGAGAGTTTAAAAACGTGCTCCAATCCAAAATCTCTTGCCAACTGGCTTACCGTGGAGTTTCCTGGTCGTCTCAAAAGTTCAGGGAAAAAAATCTGGAATATCGGCATCCCTAGTGACCACGTTGTGGAACTTGTTAATCTCATTGAGGCGGGGACGATTACTGGTAAGATAGCAAAAAGTATTGCCGATGAAATGATTAAAAGCCCTGGAATTTCTCCCCTTACTTTTGTTAAAGAAAACGGCCATTATCAACCGCTTGAGAATTTTGGTGAGGTTGAACAACTGGTTGATCAAACTTTAATAGAGAATCCGACTTCGATTGAGGATTACATGGCCGGTAAAAAGAAAGCTTTTGCCTTTCTTGTTGGGCAAGTTATGAAAAAATCTTCAGGAAAGGCCCCCCCTTCTCTTGTGAACGAGCTTTTGTCCAAAAAATTAAAAACAATTCATAAGACCTGAATGCATATCATCTCTCGTCTATTTGGCAAATCTCCCTTCTCTCCTCTAAAAAATCATATGGTCTGTATCAGCCGCTGTGTTGAAAAACTTGCTGAGATCATTGCTTTTCTCCCCTCTTTTGAAGATGCCGACTTTGAAAAAAAGGTTGATGATCTCTGCCAATTTAAACATGAAGCTGATCTAAAAAAAACAGAGATCCTTCATCATTTTCCGAAAGACCTCTTTATCCCCATCGACAGAAGTGATTTTTTCGATATCTTATCGATTCAAAATGAAATTGGAGACATAGCTGAGAAGGTCGGGATCTTTCTTTCCTTCCGATCGATTGAATTTACCCTATCCTTTCAAACGGATATAGAAGTCCTTTTGCAAAAAAACATCGAAACTTTTTTAGAATCTCGAAAAATTATTCAAGAAATAGATGATTTAGTAGAGGCCTCCTTCGGCGGTATCGAAGCAAAAAAAGTACACACCCTTGTTGAACGAACAAGCCGTAAAGAGTATGATGCCAAAGTGTTCCTCCGTATGTTAATGAAAAAATGTTTTATTGAAGAAAGCCCCTCCCCCTCTCTTTTTTACCTGAAAATAAAAACAATTGAGAATATTGGTGCCCTTTCAAGTCTTTCGGAGAAGCTGGCAACACGGATTCTCATGTTATTGGAACTATGATGGTTGATCCTTATTCTGTTCTAACCGTACTCGTTCTACTAATCGGTTTTTACATGGCATGGAACATTGGAGCCAACGATGTCTCGAATGCTATGGGAACTTCTGTCGGTTCTGGAGCTCTTACCTGGAAACAAGCTGTATTTCTCGCCGCCATTTTAGAGTTTTGTGGGGCCTATTTTCTTGGAGCTAACGTCTCAAAAACAATGGAACGCGGCGTTATTAAAACCGACCTATTTTTGGACGACCCAATGATTCTCGTCCTTGGAATGTGCGGGGCCCTACTGGGAACAAGCTTCTGGCTTCAACTGGCCTCTTTTTTTAAGTGGCCTGTTTCAACAACCCACGCCATTGTTGGCGCTATTTTAGGATTTGGGGTCTTTATATCCGGATGGGAGATGTTGCATTGGTACGAGGTCATCTTTATCGTTATCAGTTGGATTATTTCCCCTATCATAAGCGCCATCATCTCCTATCTAATTTTCATTTTTTTGCAAAAAAAAATTCTCTTTGCTATGAACCCTGTTCTAGCAACAAAACGATTTCTTCCCTTTTTTTCCTTTATTATCTTTGCAACCTTTACCCTTAACTTCATTTTTAACGGCCTTCAGACATTAAACTTGAACCCCTCTTTTTCTCAAGCTTTAATGATTGCCATTGGAACAGGTGGTATTGCTGCTATTGTTTCGTACTTTATCATCCGTTTAACCTGCCTAACTGAGTCGACGATAAACTCTGAGCACCCCCCCAACCTTAAAATGGAGGCCTCCCTAAAAATTTCGATGAAAAAATTAATCAAGGAAAAACCAGCCTCGATGGAGAGAGCTCCTGAATACCATTTTGTAGAAAAAATTTTTGTCTATCTTCAGATCATCAGTGCTTGCTATATCGCTTTTGCACACGGAGCTAACGATGTTTCAAATGCGATTGGCCCCATTGCTGCTGTTCTCGACATTCTCAAAAATGGGAGAGTATCGGAGACAAGCCCTATTCCTTCCTGGTTGCTCATGCTCGGTGGCCTTGGAATTGTCATTGGGCTAGCCAGCTGGGGATGGCGTGTCATTGAAACCGTGGGTAAAAAAATCACGGCTCTTACACCAACTCGAGGGTTTTGTGCAGAATTTGGAGCGGCTACAACCATTTTGCTTGCCTCTAAAATAGGATTGCCTGTTTCAACCACCCACTGTCTTGTGGGGGCTGTCCTTGGTGTTGGAATTGCAAGGGGAATGTCGGCACTCAATCTCGGAATGATTCAAGAAATCGTTCTCTCTTGGTTAATGACCATTCCTGCCAGTGCTCTCATGAGTATTCTTTGTTTTTATATTTTAAAAATTATTTTTCTTCCGAATTAATTGTTCGTTTGAAAACAGAGTTGATTTTTCCAAAATCTTCAAAATTCCCCTCATCCAATCCTCCCGACCCTGGATAGTAGGACACCGAAAACCATTTAATCCCCCCTTTCGAATTAGGGGCAAGTACTGATACTCAATTTCAAATAAGGTTTCAATATGATCCGATGTGAAAGAGAGAGGAATGAAGAGAACGTTTTTACGACCTTGATTCCACATCTGAGGATTAGCACAAAGTTCATCGGTATAAGGTTTAAGCCACTTCCCACGGCCAAATCTCGATTGAAAAGCAAGGATAGAATGGCTTTCTGGAAACCGTTGCCGGATGGCATCAAAAGAGAGATAACACTCCCTCTCGTAAGGATCTCCCTCATCGACAAAGGATTGTGGTAACCCATGAGCAGAAAAAAACAACACAACCTCTTTTTCCCTTAACGAATGAGTATGAAAAAAATCAGCGATGCCTTGTTCCATTGAATCGATATACCCCCCTTCTATCGGGTATGACCTCACCCATCGGAGCTTGTTTAAAAGCTCACCCCCTAAATTTTTCGAAAAAAATCGGGCAATACTCCCTGTCGTTGCATAACTAAACTGAGGGTACAGAGGAAATACCAAAAATTCATCCGTAACATGAGTTTTAATTTCATTGAAAAAGAGAGGATGGGTTGGCGGCAAATATCGATGAAACGTGATGACTCGAGACGAAGTTCGGGATCGTATCTTCTGAGCAAGGGCCTCGGTATCTTCAAAAATGGGCGACTTCCCCCCAATCAACTGATATTCTGCCTCAGCCTTTTTGGTTCTCTTTAGAGCAACCCTACGGAAGAACCATTTTTCAAAAAATCTAGGAAAAGGGGTTCGAATGACGTCGCTATCCGTTAACAACGTTGTCAAAAACAAAGTGACCTCTTCAATAGAGCGAGGGCCACCAAAATTGACTAAAACAAGAGTATTTGTTGACATATACTCCATTCACCTGAAAACTGGACTCATACCCAAGCGAACTGAAAGAATTGGAATTTGGGCCATCGCAAAAACTATCGCGGTCGGACGTCGTCGAACGAACCCAGATTTTTCAGCTCACTTCGGTATAGCTAAAGCTCCGAAATCAGTGATCGGAGTATAGCTTTGTCAATATTTGTTTAGGTACACCATAAAAAAAATTAAATTTTTTAACTATCTTCTCTTTTTTTTTATTTTTTGCTCTTTAACAACTTGCTCTCGTTATTCAAACGATGAAGGGTATAAAGTTGCGTTTGACCCCTCTTGGTATTCTTTAAATCTTCCAAGCCGTGGGACAGCTCTTACAGCTTTTACGGTAGAACTCTTTGAAGCAATTGCGAAAATAGAAAAGAAAAAAATCACCCTATACCAGGTGAATAGTAACCTCTTAGTCCCTGACCTACAAAATCAGGCATACGATGCGATATGTACGATGATGGAGCCACATCTTTTTTACGAAAAAACATTTACACTGTCTAATCCCTTTCTGATGACAGGTCCCGTTATCATTTTACCCGTGGGAAGCACCGATCATTCATTGGATCAACTGGGGGGGAAAACCATTGCCGTTATAAAGGGTTCCTCAGGGACCCTCCTTCTTTCAAAATATCCGAAAATTTTGCAACGATCGTACGATTCTCCTCCAAAGGCTCTTTTCGACACTTCTACCTCTCTTTTAGACGGGTGCCTGATCGATAACCTTAGTGCAGATGCCTTTATTTGCGATGTTTTTCAAAATCAACTCAAAATTGCCTCTCCCCCCCCTGACAAACGAAGGGATTCGTGTTATGACGTTAAAAAATCACACGCCCGAACTGATTCTTATCTTTAACCAGGGCCTTGCCTCATTAAAAGCAAACGGGACTTACCTAACCTTACTTAAAAAGTGGAAGCTTTCTCATTAATCTGAAACTCGCTCACAAGACTACAATGATCAGAGTTGCCGGTGAAGTTGCTTTCGTTAAATTGTGCATCCCTCAAAATAAACTCCGTGATGACTGGCTCAACTTCGTTTTTAAAAACTAACATATAGTCGAGCTCTTTCTCCTCTGGTCTACCTCTTTTCCACGTAGGACCGGCAGAAGTTCTTTTTTCAAAGAGGTGGTACCATGAAGTATTCTCTAGTTCGTTGGGATCCATATTGAGATCTCCGATTAAAATTACACCCCTATTCCGAATATTTTTTATTTTTGCAACGATCTCGTTCATCTGCTGCTCTCTTGATCTTTTTTCCTCTAAGGAGGGGGCCTCCTCCTTCTCCGACGGAGAAAGATGGGTCAAAACAACGGTTACTTTACTTAAATCACAGATAAAAAACCCTCTTGATACATTTGATTGATTTCCAATCAAAGAACTCTCGGAGAAACGGACAAAAAGACGATTTTCAACAAGAAGTTTTGTTGCAAAAAAAAGACCCGACGAAAGCCCGCAAGCTCTCGAACCCATATTATAATAACAATTCTGATAACCGTGATCGCGAAACCGCCGCGAAAGGTCAACTCCATACTGATAATCAAAAACCTCGACTAAACCTATAAAATCAGCTTTTTCCCTAAAGTAAATCGGCAACAACCTGCTCCCTTCTATCAGGCCAGGGTAAAACATTCCCCGTCAAAATGGCATACCCCCCTGGCATGGCACAAATATTTTGTAGTTGACCTTTAATAAGAGAAGTTTTTTGAGATCCAATCGGGGCCAATGTACCTTCTTTTTTCTCTTCGGCTTTCTCTTCGGCATAAGAAAACCCCTCCCTTTGCAAACGAACGGCAATAAAACGAAAACTTCCCCCAACTACAGTTGTGAACAACGACAGAAAAAAATATGAACAGGAGGTAAAAAGAAGAGAAACTTTTTTGAATGAAAAAAAACCCTCATTGGGGTACTCTTTGTTTAAAATTTGATACCGGCAAAACGACTCATGCATTCTAGTCACCGGCTCTGTTAAATATGAGGCAGTTTGAAAAAAGACCCCCTCCGTTATTTTTTGCATAAACAAGACCCCCTTAAAAGCTCAAAATTGATGGGGTTACGCCATTGAACCCTTCATTAAGATTGAAATGCTTTACCTTGCCAACTATTATACTTGGTCAGTTAATTTAAAGGGAGTCAAAACTATTACCTCAATGACACTTTCATCTTTACCCTTTGATTCTAGGTTCAATGCTTGGGGTCCTCAACCTCAAACCGCTACCCCTCTTTGGCATACCACCCCTCTTTGGCATACGAGGGGGGATACCAAAATCCAATTCTTTACCCAAGCCTGTGATGCCCAAGTCGAACTCGTTACCCAAGCCTGGAACGCACGAATCCAAGCCATTACCGGAGCCTGGGATCCCCAATTTCAACTCTTTATGCACGCCTGGGATGTGCAAACCCAAGTCATTACCCAAACCTGGGATGCCGCAGTCCAACTCTTTATCCAAGCCTGGGATGCCCGGATCCAAACCTTTAATCAAGATTGGTATGAGCGGGAAAGAGCGGTTATCCATATTTTGGACACCCGAATTAAAAAAGTTACTGATGCCTGGAAAGCCCGCATCCAAGCAATTAATCAAGCTTTGAACAGCCGAGTCCAAGCCGTTACTGAAAAACAGAAGCCCAAAATTCAATCCGTTATCGAAGCCTTGAATGCCCGAAGCCAAGCGGTTAATGATGCCTGGAAAGCCCGAACAAAAGCCATTAGCCAGGTCTTGCTTGATGTCCGAATCGAATTCCTTACCCAAACTTGGGATACCCAGGTTCAAGCTGTTATTCAAGCTGGGGATGCGCAAGTTCAAGCCGCTATCCTGGCCTGGGATCCCCGAGAACAAGCCGCTGTCCTGGCCCACAATGCCCAAATCCAAGCCATTATTCAAGCCTGCGATATCCAAATCCAAGTGGCTAGCCGGGCCTGGGACTCCCGACTTCGAGCCATTACCCAAGCCTCGAATGCCGGATTCCAAGCCATCAACCAAGCCGCCTCAAAAGCCCAACTCCAAGCCATTAATGAAGAGTGGCTTGCCCGAGAGGCAGCCGTTCTCCGGGCCTCGAACTACCGAGCCCAAGTCGTTACCGAAGCCCGGAACGCCCGAACCCAAGCTATTGTGCAAGCTTTGAACCGTCAGGCCCCGAGCGCCCAAACTGAAGCCGTTGTTCGAGCTTTGAACGCCCAAGACAAGGCCGTTGCTGATGTCTGGAAGGCCCGAGACCAAGCCCTTAATCAAGAGTGGATCAGCCGCCACGCTGCAGCCCCCCACCAGGAAGCGTTATCTCAACCCGCCGTTACAGCATAGCCGAAAAATATCGGGCTTCACCCCCCCGGTTTTATACCGAAGAGAGTTAAAAACTTGGTTTTGGAGGATCGCAACTAGCTCGTATTGAGAAAATCCGAGGGACGTTGGGATAAGATCCAACCGCGAGGACTTTCGCGATGGTCCAAATCCAATTTTTCAGCTCATTTCGGTATAAATCTGGAGCCCCTCCACTTTTTATACAGTTGGGCCTCTAAAAAAGAGCATCTCCTTTCTTTTTTATTGAAAAGAGTCAAAAAAAATCGAAAAGCTTCAAAAAAACCACATATCAGATTCGGTACAAATTTAAGTTAAACACAATAAATTTTATTTTTAACTCACCTTACGCAAATAGTCAAAAAATTTAATGAAAATATTCCTTAGATTGAACCGCCATCCTTCAAGATCTAGAAATCTACCGAAGTGAACTGAAAAATTGAGATTTGGGCCGTCGCGAAAGCTCTCGCGGTTGGATCTTATCGGAGCGTCGCTTGTATTGAGAAATACGAGCTAGTTTTGAGTGTCCAACCACGAGGCTTTGGCGCGGTCCAAATCTCAATTTTTCAGTTCACTTCGGTAGATAGAAGGCATCTTTCTCCTCAATCACTCTAAAAATCTCTTTGCAATATCTGTAGAGATTGCAGCTCTTTTAAAAAAAATAGCACAAGCTAATAAAACCCTGCAAATTGATTAATAAAAAATTAGTTATATAATCAATTTTTTTTTATATATTAACAAGAATCTTGTTATAAGATATGCTTTTTCATATT
Source organism: Parachlamydiales bacterium (assembly GCA_963777025.1). Taxonomy (GTDB): domain Bacteria; phylum Chlamydiota; class Chlamydiia; order Chlamydiales; family Rhabdochlamydiaceae; genus PALSA-1444. The sequence goes on along the minus strand of CAVZOR010000002.1, from coordinate 5,379 downwards.
ATTGTATTTTAAAATAAAAAAGTGAGAAAATAAATGTCTGTTATCCCATTCTTGCCTGGATTGTTCTACGCTTTAGAAGCATATAATTCTACTTGTAGTAAGATGCCCGTATTTGAATATTTTGAAGGAATTGAAGGCCTTATTAAAGAAAGAACTGTTTATTTTTATAAAGGATCAAAAAAATATGATGAAATCGTTAAAACTCTTCCTGGATACAACACTGGACAGAAGATCAAAAACGAATTGCAGCCGTTTTTTGATCGAATCGGAATGAGAAAAGATTTTATTATTATAGAAAAGGTTGATTCATCTTTAGGTTCTGCCGTAGGCTCGAATTTTTTCACTGAAAGTGATGTTGTAATTTTTGTATCTCCAGGTCTCTGGGATATAGATAAAGATGCGTGTCGTTGGGTAATAAAACATGAAGCCGGTCATATTAAAAATAACGATTTGTTCATGGGGAACTTGGTTCCTGCTATTTTCTCAACAGTTGCAGCAATATCCTCTAAAGCTTTTTCCATCCCTGTTATTCCAGCATTTTTTTTTACTGCTGGCGTAACGATTGTTACTGATAAAATATTTTCTCAATATTGTGAAGGAAAGGCAGATGATCTCGCCATAAAAGAGGGCTCTCCTGAAGAATTGAAAGCAGCTAGAGGAGCGTTAATGAGTTTCAAGGCTTCTAACTTAGAAAGCCGTAACACAAGAAAGAAAAAAATACGTATCTCCCCTGATGGAGAAGATAGATTATGCTTTTCACATCCTTCACATGGAAGTAGACTAAAAAAGGTAGAGTCTGCCTTACGACGGCGGAATATAAAAATTGACCACCAAGAAGAGTCAGAAAAAGTCGAAAAATTAACCGTTTTTATGAACAAATTTAATGAAAAAATAAAAGATGAGAAGATTGACTAGAACTCGGTACACCCCATGCGGCCTATACCGAAGTCAAGGACTCCCAAGCAGCAACCTCCTGACCAGCTCTTTGCTTTCATTTGAAATGATTTTATTCTGACAGTTTCAAATGAATAATTTATTCCTTTCAAAATACTCAATCTAAAATTTTAATAAAAAAAACTTATAAAATAAAACAAAAAATAACATTTTATAAATTAAAAAAGTGTTATTGTATGATACAATCCTTGCAAGGATGTAATAAAACTTTTTAATAAAATAAGGAAGAAAATGTCTGTTATCCCGTTTTTGCCTGGCTTATTCTGCGCTTCAAAAGCCTGTAACGCCACCTGCTCTAAAGTACCTATAATTGAATATGTTAAAGAAAATGAAGAAGTTCTTAAAGAAAGAGCCGTTTATATTAGGGGTTCAGAACAATATGATGAGATCATTAAAGATTTCTCTGGATATAACATCAAAACCGAACTGCAGCCATTTTTTGATCGAATCGAGATGAGAAAAGATCTCGTTATTATAGAAAAAATTGATCCATCATTAGGTTCGGCCGCAGGCTCGAATTCTTTCATTATAAGTGATATTATAATTTTTGTTTCTCCAAATCTTTGTGATGTAGATAAAGAGGCCTGCCATTGGGTTATAAAACATGAAGCCGGTCATATTAAAAATAACGATCATGTCACAAGGAATTTGGTGCCTGCTATTTGCTCAACAGCTGCAGCCATATTGTTTAAAGCTTTTTCCATGCCTATTGTACGAGCTCTTTGTTTTACCACTGGTGTGGCCGTTGTTACTCATTACATATTTCTTCAATATTCTGAAGGAAAAGCGGACGATTTGGCCATAAAGGAGAGTTCTCCTCAAGAGTTGAAAGCAGCAAGACGAGTGTTCATGAGTTTAAAAGCTTCTAACTTAGAAAATCGGAATACCATAAGGAAGAAAATATCTATCTCCCCCGATGGAGAAGATAGATTTCGCTTTTCACACCCTTCACATAGAAGTAGACTAAAAAAAGTAGAGTCTGCCTTACGAGAGCAAAATATAAAAATTGACGATCAAGAAGAATCAGAAAAAATCAAAAAACTAACAGCTTTTATAAACGAAGCTGACAATCGGAAAACAAAAGACCAGAAGAAAGGCCATACCGAGGTAAGCTGAAAATTCGTCACACCTCAAGTCTGTGAAATAACCCCCTCAAAAAGCTTAAAAGCATTAACGAACTGAAAGATTTGGGATTGGCTCACGCCAAAGCCAAACCTTTCAGTTCATTTGGGTACAGTTGAGACTTGATGGGCTTGAACCATCGACCCTCTCATTAAAAGTGAGATGCTCTACCACTGAGCTAAAGTCTCATAAATTATTTTTGACCCCAAGGGGATTCGAACCCCTGTTATCAGAATGAAAATCTGGTGTCCTAGGCCAGGCTAGACGATGGGGCCACGCTTCTTCTACAAGTAAAGACGAAGACGACTAGGATAAAACATAAAGATATTAAACTGCTAGGATCTCCTTTTCTTTATTTAAAAATATCTCGTCAGCTTGTTTGCAAGATTTATCTGTCAACTCCTGAATCTTTTTCTCTAACTTCTTCATGAGGTCTTCTGTAAGAGCGCCATCCGATTTATTCTTTCGAATCACTTCATTACTTTTACGGCGAATTTCACGAATGGAGACCTTGGCTTCTTCCGCTTTTTTCTTTGCTTTTTTAACCACCTCTTCTCTTAATGACTGATCCATGGGAGAGATCTTAACTCGAATAAGATAACCTTCCACCACGGGCTGTAAATTTGAGTTCCCCTTCCCTATTCCCTTAGCAATCAAGGCTACCATTTGGGGGTCAAAAGGGGTGATAAGAAGTTGCCGAAAATCGACTACCGTGATATTAGCTACCTCTTTTATCCTCATCGGAGCACCATAAACCTCAACAATAACATCCTCAAGCATCTCCGGATTAGCTCGATTCGTACGCAGCCCTTTAAGCTCCTGCTTAAGATGCCGAAGAGCCGCTTCCATTTTTTCTTTTACTTGCTCTTCTATATCCACGTTACTCTCCCATCACTAACGACCCTTCTTCTCCATGACATACAGCAGAAAGCAAAGACCCTTTTTCAAAAATATTCAAGATACAAATCGGAATCTGATTTTCACGACAAAGAGAGATGGCTGTTAAATCCATAACATTCAAATTTTTATTTAAAACATCAGCATAGGTCAGTTGCCGAAATTTTTTAGCGCCAGGATACTTCAAAGGGTCTTTATCATAGATGCCATTGACCTTTGTCGCCTTCAAAAGGATCTCCGCATTGATTTCGCTCGCACGCAACGCCGCAGCCGTATCCGTTGTAAAATAGGGATTTCCCGTCCCACCTACGAAAATAACAACAGCACCCTCTTGCAAATACCCCAACGCTCTCTGCCAGTTATATTTTTCAGTCATGAAAGGCATCTCAAAAGCGCTCATCACATGCGTCTCACACCCAATTGTTGCAAAAGCTTGCTGAATAAAAAGGCCGTTGATAACGGTCCCTAACATACCAATAAAATCAGCAGGACTCCTTGGGAAACCAAGCTCATGAGCCTGTAATCCCCGAAAGATATTTCCCCCTCCTACGACAATTCCAATTTGCACACCCAGATCATGAAGCTCTTTTACAATAGCGACAACCCTTTTAACGGCTTCATACTTGATTCCAAATTCTTGACCTCTTTCAATCGCATCAACCCTCAAGAAAGCCTCACCTGAAAGTTTGAGTAAAATTCTTTTATAAGGAGGCCTCACAACCTCTACTCTCCAACTTTCCAACGAACAAAAAAACCGATACCCAAAGGACTACCAAGTCGCTTCCCCTCTTCTTCCAAAAGCGTTGCCACAGAAACCGTTGTATCCTTTATAAATTTTTGGCAAAGAAGACACGTTTGTTCATAAAAAGCTTTCATTTTTCCTTCGATAATTTTTTCAACAATTTGCGGAGGCTTACCCACAACTTGACTGCGCGCAATCTCCTTTTCTTGCTCTTTAACTGCCTCAGGAACCTTATCAGGATCAAGATAATCGGGCGCCTCAGCCGCAGTATGCATCGCTATACTATGAGCCAAGGTTACTTGATTAGAGAGCCCCTTCAACTCCACAACGGCGACAATCTTACCTCCCATGTGAGAGTAAACCCCAAAAGAGGCGTCAGGAAATTTTTGAATGAGTTGCAAACGGCTAATTTTGATATTTTCTCCCAAACTTTGAACAACAACCGCCCGATATTCATCGACCGTTAACGAACGATCGCTAATCAATTTCTGTCCTAAAAGTTGTTCTAAAGAAGAGGCCCTTGTTTCAACAGCCGTAGCAACAACATGTTGAGCAAATTCCTTAAATTGGTTACTACCGACGACAAAATCGGTCTCAGCATTCACCTCCACCATGACGATAAAATCGTCGTTTTCGGCATTGACAATCACCCCTTCCTTCGTCTCACGCCCCTCTTTTTTTACAGCAGAAGCGACCCCCATTTTTCTAAGGATCTCAATCGCTTTTTCCATGTCACCTTCTGCTTCCTTCAAGGCCTCTTTACATTTACCGATGCTGACGCCCGTTCTTGCTCGAAGTCGTTTTATTTCATCAGGAGTGATAGAACTCATTCTTTTCCTTCTTCCTGGTCAACAACATCCTCCTCAACCTCTTCTTTATCTTCTTTATCCCCTTTCACGCTCGCAAGAGACATTTCACTTTTCTTATCAATGAGGGCTCGCTTAAGGACGTGGAGTATAAGCCTAACGCTTTTTAACGCATCATCATTACAAGGAATGACATAATCAATAGGATCTGGATTACAATTTGTATCGACCAAAGCCATAATCGGAATCCCCAGTTTATTGGCCTCTGCTACAGCGATATGCTCACGACCGGGATCAACAATAATTAAAAGACCCGGGGGATTTCGCATCGACCGAATACCCGACAAATTACGGTTTAATTTTACCTGATCTTTAGCCATAAGAACCATTTCTTTCTTGGTAAAGCCTTCCCCCCCGGAAGCAATCCGTTTCTCAATTCGCTCCAAAGTCTTCACAGATTGACGAATTGTCGATAAATTCGTTAAGGTTCCCCCTAACCAACGTTCGCACATATAAAACTCACCACAAGCCTCGGCACATTCTCGAATCACACTTTTTGCTTGCTTTTTGGTTCCGACAAAAAGGACCGATTTTCTTTTCTCAACGGTCTCTCGGATAACCTCAACAGCCTTCCGAATCTGATAACTGGTTTTAGCAAGGTCAATAATATAAATCCCATTTCGTTCTTCAAAAATATACGGCTTCATCTTTGGGTTCCAACGATGCCTCTGATGCCCAAAATGAGCACCCGATTCTAATAATTCCTTAATTGTAATAATTTCTTCTTGTGCTGTAGTCAAACTTTATCCCTCATAATTATTAACCTCAAACTTGCTAAGAACACCCAAAGCGCCCGAT
>CAVZOR010000001.1:0-89112 GCA_963777025.1 Parachlamydiales bacterium | reverse complement strand
ATGTATTGCTATCCGATAGAAGTAGATCAGTCTGCTTTGACAGGAGAATCATTGCCCGTCACATGCAAATCTGGACGAAATGGTGTTTTCAGGATCAATTGTTCGGCAAGGAGAAATCGAAGCATTAGTCTACGGGACGGGTATGAAGACCTTCTTCGGCAAGACGGCACAACTCGTACAAGAAGCGTACACCGTTAGTCATTTTCAAAAAGCAATCTTGAAAATCGGCAATTATTTGATCATTCTCGCTGCCGTTTTGGTTGGGGGAATCATAACAGTTGCGATCTTCCAAGGCGATCCGATCCTCACCACGGTGCAGTTTGCCTTAGTTTTGACCATTGCCTCGATTCCGGTGGCAATGCCAACGGTATTATCTGTAACGATGGCCGTTGGGGCTCGCTTGCTTGCCAAAAAGCAAGCGATTGTGAGCCGGCTCGTCGCTATCGAGGAATTGGCAGGGGTGGACATCTTGTGTGCGGATAAGACCGGTACTTTAACCCAGAATAAGCTAACACTCGGCGATCCTTTCAGCGTAAACAATACCCACCCCGAGCAACTACTCCTTTATGCGGCTCTTGCATCGTGCGCAGAAAATAACGACACAATTGATCTTGCCGTTTTGGGTGGCTTGAAAAATAATGATGCGTTAGAGGGGTATCAAATCGTCCATTTCCAACCATTCGATCCTGTGCATAAACGGACTGAAGCAGCGATCAAGAGCCAGGATGGTAAAGAATTCAAGGTGACCAAGGGAGCACCTCAAGTGATTTTGGCCCTATCGGCTAATTTGGCCCAAGTAAAGGGCGAAGTTGAAAAAGCTGTCAATGAATTTGCGATTTCGATCACTTGGAGTCGCCCGTGCCGATGGAGAGGGCGGTTGGCAGTTTCTCGGCGTATTACCCTTGTTCGATCCACCAAGAAAAGACGCCAAAGTAACCATTGCGACGGCAGCTCAAATGGGAGTGAAAGTCAAGATGGTGACAGGCGATCAATTCGCTATTGCTAAGGAGACTGCCAAAAATTTAGGCATGGGCACAAACATTCTCAATGTTACCGACCTTGGCGAACGTAAAGAAACAAGAGGCAGCTGAAGTTGCAGAATCGATTGAAAAGGCTGACGGTTTCGCTGAGGTATTCCCTGAACAAAAGTTCGACATTGTGGATGTCTTGCAAAAACGAGGCCATATCGTTGCCATGACTGGCGATGGAGTGAATGACGCTCCTGCGCTGAAAAAAGCCGATTGCGGCATCGCTGTTTCAAGCGCAACCGATGTGGCACGCGCGGCCGCCGCCATTGTCCTGTTGACACCTGGCCTCTCAGTCATCATTGATGCGATTAAGGAAAGCCGAAAAATTTTTCAACGGATGAACAGCTACGCGATCTACCGGATCGCTGAAACAGTACGCGTGTTGTTTTTTGTAACGTTTGCCATCCTGATCTTTAATTTTTATCCATTGACAGCGGTAATGATCATAATGCTGGCATTGCTCAATGACGGAGCCATTCTGGCTATTGCTTATGATCACGTTCATTACAAGGATCAACCTGAAGGTTGGAATATCCGTATGGTCCTGGGAGTTGCCACAGCACTTGGCCTCATCGGCGTCGTATCGACCTTCAGTTTATTTTATCTCTGCGACCGGCTTTTTCACCTTGACCGTTCACATATTCAAACATTGATCTATTTAAAATTATCGGTGGCCGGACATCTAACGATTTTCCTGACGCGTACACGAGGTCCGTTCTGGACCATTCGACCTGCAAAGATTTTATGGGGAGCCGTCCTTGGCACACAAATGATAGCGACTTTGATTGCTGTTTATGGGCTACTTATGACGCCTCTAAACTGGAAATGGGCTGGGTTTGTTTGGGGTATGCCTTTGTATGGTTTCTCATAAATGATCAAGTGAAGTGGCTTGCTTATCGAATTTTTGACTCCCTCACCTTACGCAAAGAGTCAATTTAATCAGAACATTCCTTGGTTGAGCCGCATAGGCGAACCATCACACGGTACCTTAACGAAGTCATGAGAATATTCGGACAAGTGAAGAAAGAAAAGGATACACTAACGGGTATAAGGCCATTCTTAAAGAACGATTTGGAAAGTGGATAAACTTGAGGAAGAAAAGAGGGAAAAAATCGAATTTATACCGAAATGAGTTGAAAATTTGGTTTTGAAACCCGCCAAAGACTCGCGGTTGGACGATCGCAACTAGCTCGTATTGAGAAAATATGAGCGACGTTGCGATAAGATCCAACCGCGAGGACTTTCGCGACGGTCCAAATCCAAGTTCTCAGCTTATTTCGGTATAAATTTGTCGTATTTGCAAAAAAGGTCTTCGAAACTTTTTCTCCATTTTTATCCTTTTGTGATGTGCTTTGCTAATTGGCTGAAAATAAGAGCATGAAGTGGGTAAAGACTATACCAGTAGAACCTACCCCAGACTCCATTGGGACGGAATGATGCTGTTTGTTTCAGCATCCCACCCCCTTTATGAGCGATGATCTCAAATTCAAGCCATGCTTCACCTGGCATTTTCATTTCTGCGTAGAGAAGTAAACGTCGATTTTTTTCGTCCGCTAGCAAAACGCGCCAGAAATCAAGAGCGTCTCCTACTTTCAGCCGCGTTAGATGAGTTCTACCTCGGCGCAGCCCAATTCCTCCCACCAATTTATCCAGAAAGCCCCTGATTTTCCAAGCCCAATTCATTGCAAGCCAACCTCGATTCCCACCTAGGGACCAAATTCGTTTTTGCACCTGTTCTATAGGGCAAGAAAAAGAAATTGTCCGTCTATCGCTCAAGATGCCGAATCTAGGAACGTGGACGTAAATGGAAAGATCAGGATTTAAAGCGGAGCCACTTAACGTATCTTTCCAGCTTGAAGGGACCCAGTCTTCTTCGATACGGGTAAAAGCTACCTGCAGAGCCTCTTCATAAGAGAGTAGTTTCCTAGGAAAAAGGGTTTGAATTCGATTTTCTTTACAAACGGCATTATTAATGAGACTTTCAACTAGGAAACGGGCAAGTGAAAAGCTTGTGCTGGTCACAAAAAAAAGCCAGTACGAGGAGAGACGTGGTGTAAGAACAGGAACGGTGAAGATTCTTCGTTTTAATCGCCGCATTTTTGCAAAATTTAATAGAAGGTCTTTATAACTCATGACATCAGGCCCCCCGATTTCAAAGGAGTGACCCGAGCAGGCGGGGTTTCCCAAAACGAGCGTGAGATAGGCCAGAACATCGCTTATCGCGATCGGTTGGGTTAGCTGCTTAAGCCATTTTGGGGCAACCATAATGGGTAGTTTTTCAACTAGGTCTCGAATAATCTCAAATGAAGCGCTTCCTGAACCGATGATGATGCCAGCCATTAAAATAGTCACAGGAACTTTTCCCATTTTGAGGATTTCCCCCACCCTTTTTCTCGAGCTTAAATGACGGGAAAGATGGGCTTCGTTTGAAAGACCGCTCAAGTAAATGATTTGTTTTGCTTGTGTGTTTTCTAATCGATTCACAAAATTTTTTGCTGAAGCAGCTTCCAATTCGGAAAATTTTTCCGAATAGCTCATGGAATGGACTAGATAGTAAGCGGCATCGATCTCAGTGGGAATTTTCAATAAAGAGGAAGGGTTAAGGAGGTCTGCTTCAATGACATGAACTTGAGATTGAAACTTTTCGGGAATTTCAATTCTAGAACGGCTTCTTACCAGGGGATAGATTTCATGCCCTCCTTCTAACAAACGGGGAAGAAGGCGAGTCCCAATGTACCCATTGGCTCCAGTAAGTAAAATTTTCATGATCCTCTTTTCAAAATATATGGGGCAGCTTGGATTTGAACCAAGGACCAGCGGGTTATGAGTCCGCTGCTCTAACCACTGAGCTACTGCCCCGAAAAGAGTGAAAAGTTGGAAATCGGTTTAATAAAAGTTTATGAAAATCTTCTGGCAAGGGGGCTTCTAGATTCATTGCTGCACCCGTAATAGGGTGATTAAATTTTAAACGATGGGCATGAAGCATCTGACGGGAGGCTCCATATTTTTTATTCCATGAAGAAAAGCCATAAACGGAATCTCCCAAAACAGGAAACCCCTTGTATTTGAGGTGAACCCGGATCTGGTGCGTTCTTCCTGTAATAGGCCTGACTTCAATAAACGAAAAAATTCCATCAGAATCAATAACTTTAAAAAGAGAGGTAGCAGGTTTTCCTTCGACATCAATGGCCATCTCTTTTCTTCGGATCGGATGCCGCTTTATCGGTTCGACGATACTTCCATTTCCCTCAAACGAGCCAATACAAACAGCCAAATACGTTTTCTCCAGTTCTCTTCGAGAAAACATCTCTACTAATTTTTGATGAGCCTGTGTGGTTTTTGCTGCCAATAAAATTCCAGAGGTCTCTTTATCAAGGCGGTGAACAATCCCTGGTCGACAAACAGCAGAACCTGAGGAAAGGGTTCTGCAGTGATGCAATAAGGCATGAACAACAGTGCCCGAATGGTGACCGGGGGCTGGGTGCGTTACCATTCCAGAGGGTTTGTTAATAGCGATAATCTCCTCATCCTCATAAAGAATCTCCAAGAAGATTTTTTCCGCCTGCAAGAGGACTTCTGGAAGGGCTTCGAACTGAATATCAACCTCATCACCAGCAACAAGCCTTTCTTTTTTTTTGATCGGCATCCCATTCACTAGAATACAATTTTTTTTGATAAGGTATTGAAAGTAAGTTCTAGAATGATGCACAAACCGCTCTGCAAGAAGTTTGTCAAGACGGATATCGGCCATCTCATTCGAAATAACAATTTTATCTTTTTGAGAAGAAAACCTCATTCTTGCCCTTGAATAATGCGTAAATCTCTTTTTCTATTCTCATGCGAACGTCTATTTTCTCTTGAAATCTCATCACCAATCATTTTTTGCATATTGTTACTCAAAATTGTCCCAATCATACGGAGTTCTGCCTCAGGTTTATCAGGAAACATCTTTGCACACCACTTCACAAAAGGATTATCCGATGAAAGTAATTGCCCATGTGGTATTAGCGGAGGTGGAATTTTATCGTTCCCTGAAGAAAATACCCCCCCATCCTCACCGGAACTGCCAATACCAGTAGGCCCAGAAGCTGGTGACATTAACGACCTCCTATTTATACCGAAGTGAGCTGAAAAACTGAGATTTGGGCTGTCGCAAAAGCCTCGCGGCTGGATCCTATCGCAATGTCAATCGTATTGGTAGAGTCCAACTTCGAGGCTTTGGCGGGGTTTAAACTCAAATTTTTCAGTTCACTTAGGTTCAAGTATAGGTTAGAAAACCTTTTTCCGAAAGGGCTTCTCTGAGCTCTTTATTCTCTTCTTTATCCAGAGCTCCACTATTTTTCAGCCACTCAAGATAGTGACGAGGAACTTCAGCAAATGGTTTCCCTTGATGTTTCCCAAACGGCATTCGATGAACCGTATGAGGTTGATACAGTAAAGAGTGGACTGTTTCGATATCGAGATCATCGATCATAACGGAGAAAATTTTATATAAGGTCATCACATCGTCCATAGCACGATGAGCCTGATTAAGGGGAATCCCATAAGCATCTCTTAACGCTTGCAACGCGTGGCTTGGAAGATCAGGCCGGTATTTACGGGACCATTTTAGGGTATCGACATATCTCCAAGAGGGGAGTTGTAAATCGGCTCTCAACGACTCGGTTTCAAGAAAGATTTTGTCAAATTTGTCGTTGTTATGGGCAATCAATATCGCATTGGAACCACAAAATTCAATGAACTCCTTTCCAATTATGTCAAAACCAGGAGCCCCTGCAACCATTTCATCCGTAATCGAAGTAATCCTCGTCGACTCAGCTGGTATAGGACATCCTGGGTTAATAAATTTGCAAAAAGATCGTTCCGTGCTCGGATCATAAGCGGCAATTTCGATGATTCGCTCTTTGTCGGCTCGAATTCCCGTTGTTTCAGTATCGTAATAAATGGGCCGGGGTGGCATTATCTCAACCATATACTCAAATGTTTCTTAAGATGATCATATTTCGCTTCTTTCTATGCTTGTTCGTAATCACCCACTCAGTCGGATTATACCCTAATGATTTGAAAACCGGAAGTTTGGAGTTAGCGAAACCGTATTTTTCTCCAGAAGATCGGTTAGACAATCAATTAATAAAGTTGATCAATGAAGAACAAGATCTCATCTACATTTGCGTCTATTTATTCACGCACCGTGGGATTGCAAAAGCGTTAATCGAAGCCCGTAAACGAGGGGTTACTGTTGAAGTGGTCGTTGATGAGGCCTCAATAAAAACGGCTTCTCTCTTATGCCGGTTAGACCAGGCCTCTATCCCTGTTTACATTTGGGAGCCCGATAGCAGTTATCACCGAAAATCAAATGCCCCCATCATGCACCATAAATTTTGTGTTTTTGGAAGTGGGAAAGTATGGCTTGGGTCATTTAATTTTACTTATCAAGCTGCGCGTAAAAATCAAGAAGATGCGGTCGTTATTGAAGAGGCAGCGGTGGCAACCGCCTATGCCGAACGGTTTAATATGATCAAAACAAGATCAGGGACCCCTTTAGCTTCTTACCTTTCATTGCACCCTCAACAAAAAAGAAAGAAAGGCTAACAATTTATGATAAAAATTATAATTATGGTGATTTTATGTGAGGTGGTTACGAGCTGCTATAAAATGGGACCTGAAGAGGATGATCCACGTACCGTTCCGGTCACAAATAATCCGCATGCGATGCCAGGCCCAATTCCATCAGCTCCGCTACTCAATAATTTTTAGTAAAATAAGATGAGATCTGAACAACCGATCGAGTACCATTTTTTTTCTAGTGACACTGAATCACTCGTTGCAGAGATCGGAAAAGAGCAACTTCTCCGCTGTTTGAAACAAATGATTTTGATTCGAAATTTTGAAATTCGAGCTGAGTCTGCTTATCTTCAAGGTAAAATCGGGGGATTTCTTCATTCTTATATCGGACAGGAAGCGGTCCAGACTGCTGCCGTTGCTGTGATGGGGAAAAACCAATGGTGGGCTACTTCGTATCGGTGCCATGCTTTAGCCCTTTTGTTGGGCGCTTCTCCAAATGAGTTGATGGCCGAGCTTTATGGTCGTATAACGGGGAATGCTAAAGGACGGGGTGGATCGATGCATCTTTATACGGAACGACTTCTTGGGGGATTCGGTATTGTTGGGGGGCAAATTCCGATCTCCACTGGGGCAGCTTTTTCGTTAAAATATTTAAACCAAAAAGGGGTTTCTATCTGTTTCATGGGTGAGGGGGCTGTCGCACAGGGGGCCTTTCATGAATCTCTTAATATGGCCGCTCTATGGGACCTTCCCTGTATTTATGTAATTGAAAATAATCACTGGGGAATGGGAACAGCCGTTAACCGAGCCATTAGCACACAACCTATTGCCGAGAAAAAAGCTCCTGGTTATGGAATCAGCGGCTATACGTTCAATGGTTCCGATTTTTTCAATTGTTATGCTGGATTTAAGCATATCTTTAACGAGGTTTCTACCTCCTCTCATCCCGTTTTAGTTGAGGTCGTAACAGAGAGATTCCGGGGTCATTCTATTTCTGATCCAGCCCTCTACCGCTCTAAGGAAAAACTTCAGGAATGTATGGAAAGCGACCCGATAAAACTTTTTTTTAATATCTTAGTTAAGCAAAATGTCGCCCTAAAGGAGGAGTATGAAATCATCGACAAAGAACAAAAAGAAATAGTTCTGAATGCAATGAAATTTGCCGATGAAAGTGATTGGCCCGATCCAGCGACCCTAACAGAAGATGTTTTTGCCCCATGAGTAATCAAACGATAGAAATGCGCGAAGCTTTACGCCAAGCCATTGACGAAGAGATGGAGAGAGATCATTGTGTCTGCATCATTGGAGAAGAGGTTGCTGAGTATAATGGAGCCTACAAAGTTACCAAAGGAATGTTGGCCAAGTGGGGGGATCGCCGTGTTATCGACACGCCGATTGCTGAAGAGGGGTTCGCCGGCCTTGCCATTGGTGCAGCCATGACGGGGTTACGGCCTATTGTCGAGTTCATGAGCTGGAATTTTTCCTTTATGGCAGCCGATCAAATTATCTCCAATGCTGCTAAAATGTACTACATGTCTGGGAATCGATTTTCGGTCCCCGTTGTATTTCGGGGGCCTAATGGAGCTGCGGCACAGGTCTCTTCGCAGCACTCCCATTGTGTTGAAGCCATTTATGGAAACCTCCCTGGCCTCATCGTCATAGCTCCTAGCAATCCGTATGATGCAAAAGGACTTTTAAAATCAGCTATCCGGTGCAATAACCCCGTTTTATTTTTAGAGAACGAACTTTCGTATGGCGATAAAATGACGATTCCCACAGAGGAATACCTCGTTCCTATTGGAAAAGCTAAGGTAATTAGGGAAGGGAAGCACCTGACTCTCGTTTCTTATAGTCGTATGATCACCCTTTGTATGGAGAGTGCTGAACAATTACTTCAGAGTGGGATTGATATCGAGGTCATTGATATTCGTACCGTTAAACCCCTTGACATTGTTACGGTAGCAGATTCTGTTCGAAAAACACACCGGGCTGTTATTGTTGAAGAAGGACATGCTTTTTCGGGCATCTGCTCAGAAATTGCTTTTCAAATTCAAAAAGAATGTTTTGATTTTCTTGATGCTCCGATACAGCGGATCACACAACAAGAAACCCCGATGCCTTACTCTATTCCGCTTGAACGTGAAACGATGCCGACAGTAGAAAAAATTGTGCGGGCTATTAAAGAAATCGTTTAAAACCAAAGAGGACTTTTTCATGCCTTTTACCCTGACTATGCCTAAACTTTCTCCAACAATGACTGAAGGAATTATCACCAAGTGGCATAAAAAAGAAGGGGAGTTTATCAAGTCTGGCGATCTAATTTTGGATATTGCGACGGATAAAGCGACAATCGAGCATGCTGCTTTAGACAGCGGGTATCTTCGTAAAATTCTTGTGAAGGCTGGGGAAACGGTCTCTGTGAACAGCCCCATTGCTATCCTCTCTGAAACAAAGGATGAAGAGATTGAGGCCTATAAGCCGGAAGGAGTAACCATCAAGGCTGTTCAGCCCGCTAACTCGAAGACTGAAAAAGAAGTCATACAAAAAAAACTCGATCCAACGGAGAGTCGTATTCTTGCTTCCCCACTTGCTAGAAGATTGGCAAAAGAGAGGGGAATCGATTTATCTACCCTTAAGGGTTCCGGTCCCGGGCATCGTATTGTCAGTGAAGACCTACTCCTCTCAATCCCTCCTTCACCCGGTGAAAATTATGAAGAAAGGTCATTATCACCCATGAGAAAAGCGATTATAGATCGATTGCAAAATGCAAAAAATTCAATTCCTCACTTTTATGTCTCTTTAACAATCCGAGCAGAGAAGCTTCTTGAACTTCGAGAGCAGTTAAATCAAACCGGTCTAAAAATTTCCATCAATGATTTGATTATTCGAGCCTCGGCATTAGCTCTTCGAAAACATCCCGACCTTAATACCGGTTTTAATCCGGTCCACCAAACTCTTATTCAGTTTAGAAGTGTTGACATCTCCGTTGCCGTCTCTATTCCTGACGGTCTTATCACACCAATCATTTGGCGAGCTGATGAGAAAAACCTAGAGACAATTTCCACTGAAATGAAGCTTTTAGCTCAAAAAGCCCACCAAGGAAAACTAAAACAAGAGGAATACACGGGAGGGTCTTTTACGATTTCCAACCTTGGGATGTATGGAATTTCAGAATTTATAGCCATCATTAACCCTCCTCAAGCTGCCATCTTGGCCGTTGGAGCTATTGAGAATCTTCCCGTTGTTGTCGATAACCAGATCATTCCCGGAAAAGTTATTAAATTAACGATTTCTGCCGATCATAGAGTTATTGATGGAAACAATGTCTCAATTTTTCTAAAAACGGTTCAACACTACTTAGAAAACCCTGCATTATTACTTCTATCGATATCGAAATAAGCTGAAAACTTGGATTTGGACCCCGCCAAAGCCCCTGGAAAGATCTGAGGGTTGGACGATCGCAACGTCGCTCGTATTTTCTCAATACGAGCTAGTTGCGATCGTCCAACCGCGAGGACTTTCGCGACGGTCCAAATCCAAGTTTTCAACTCTCTTCGGTATAGATTTTAGTCATTGCGTGACGTGGCCATTTTAGCCATGGCCAACGCGACAAAAAACCAGCCAATGGTTCCTTCAATTAAACAGGGAAGCCCGAAAAGTACAGGAACGCCAAGCCAAATAACGGGCGGCAGTGATGTGGAGAGCGCTATGACAAACCCGATTACCGTAACAAATTTTATAGCCCTATTAGATTTAGCTTTAGCTTGAATCAGAAGCCAAGCAACAAAAGAGGCTGCAATGATCTTCAAAATAAGTGTTTTAAACATGGCCCCTATCATGCCTGGGCTCCTTCCACTCAACGAAACCATAGCAATGATAAAAGGTCCTTTCCTCATTCTTTCCTTTGCCTTATCGAGGTCATCTTCCGAATACCCCTTCAAATCAGGCAATACATAGAGACCGCTCTCTGTAGCGTTACCTTTAATCACTGAAGCAACATTTTTTTCATTCGCGAACATCTTGACTTGATTTTTTTGCCAAGGGAAAATAGTCCATACCAGGATCCCCCACACAAAAAGTATCACCCCCCCAATAACCCCAAACCGTATGATTTTCTGTAACATAGACTCGATAACCCCTATTTTAAATTTAAGTCGTTAGCATAAAACCCAAAATTCAGGTTAGATACGCTTTTGTCCTCAGAGTAATCAATGAATCAATTTTTTCAATAAAAATGTGAAAAATATAAAATTTATTGTTTTTTTTTCCCTTTTATTAAACTATGATGCTCTTAAACTTTTTGCGGAAGTGGCGGAACTGGTAGACGCGCTACTTTGAGGTGGTAGTGGAGCAATTCGTGTGGGTTCGAGTCCCACCTTTCGCAATTGATCTTCTTAAAAATTAGCCTATACCGAAATGAGTTGAACACTTGGTTTTGGACCCCGCCAAAGCTTTTGGGACGGTCCAAATCCAATTTTTCAGCTCACTTCTGTATCTTTTTTGCACAGGGTATTAAATCATCTTGGTAGATCCAGCGAGCAATTGTATCAAGAATAATGGCAGCGGGAGCAACGAATTCATCCATTGAGTCGCTTCCCCCTCCTGCAAGATCGAAAAGGAAGGTGTCGGGCAGGGTTCCCCTTATGACCGCAAACTGATAGCCGCAGAAAGGTTGATTCGAAATAAAAAGAATTTTACAAGGCTCGGGTGCCGTTTTAAGCCAGGCCACCAGGGTGTCCTCTGTGTTAGGGCGCTTGAGAGAGCCGCCTTCTGTTTTCATCGGTACGGTCACAAAAACAACAGGAAGGGAGCGGATCGCTTCAGGAAGGTCGGTCTCTTCCCAAAGAATATGGGCGGCCTCAGATTCATCACTGCACCGATCTGTTAACCCATCAATCCGCTTGTCCAGGGGTCTATTACCGGTGAGCCATACAATCTCACTAAAGCGAGTCCCTTCGTTCCAAAGCTGTTTAAGATAGTCAAGGCGGATTTGCATACGAGAAGTGGTAGCTCCAAGGATTAGAGCTTTATCGTACCTCTTGGAAATCGGTTTCCATGGGGAAAAAAGACCCTGTTCCCTACTCCAATTCAATACAAAAAGTTTTTGTTCTGCGGAAAGTTCGGCCATTTCCCATCGTTCCTGATAAGGTTTACGTAACCAACGTTTCTGCGTTTCAACAATCAGGTTTGCTCCTTGTGGAATATTTAAAGCAGAGGCAAGGCTGGAGAGGGCAACCGGATCGATCCTTCCATCTCGCATCGGCAACGCGAAGGCGATATGATGAAGAGAGACAATGATCAAGAAAAGCCACTTTTTCAAAAAAAAACCTCGATTAAAATTTAAAGTAACGGGAGTGTAACACGCCCGGTCATAAATTTTGAATACCGAATTGAGCTATATACCGAAATGAGTTGAAAACTTGGTTTTGGACCCCGCCAAAGCCCCGGCTAAGGTGAGGGTTGGACGATCGCAACTAGCTTGTATTTCTCAATACGAGCGACGTTGCGATAAGATCCAACCGCGAGGACTTTCGCGACGGTCCAAATCCAAGTTTTCAGCTTATTTCGGTATACATCCAATTTTTCAGCTGACTACTTTTCTCTCTTTCCCTTTTTTCGACCGATTTCATAGATGGGATAGATATCGATAACCGTTTCTTCATAAGGGTGAGCTTTTTTGATTTCTTCCAATACAAGATCGAGCACTTTGCGATTGCAAACCGTCTCAATCCGTTCTTCCACAACCTCTTCTAAGGTGCCTTCCTTTCCAAGATACGGATTGGATCCTTTATTAGGCATGAATCGACCCATTCCTTTCACTGAATAGCTGCAATAAGAGTAGTCGCCAACTCTGCCAGCCCCTGCTCGCCCCATGGCTTCTCTTAACAAATCGGCGTGAGTTTCTGGGACAGTGATAACAAGGGTCACATAATTCGATAGTTCCAAAGGTTTAACCTCCTGTTTTATTTCAAAGCCATCACAGGTTGTTATATTGAAAGCAGAAAGAGCTAGGAGAACAAACGTGAACTGTTTCAACCCGTTGGTGAAAATTTTATGATCCATAAGGCGATTGTAGGGAAAGAGCAATTAATTCTGCATCGGATTTTCGCAAGCGATACCGAAGTGAGCTGAAAAATTTGATTCATACCGAAATAAGCTGAAAACTTGGATTTGGACCGTCGCGAAAGCCGTCGAGGTTGGATTGTATTGCGATGGTCCAAAGTGGAATTTTTCAGCTCAATTCGGTATAAGTTGGTCAAAAGGATACAAATGGGGAAAAGGTTTCAGAAATCTCTTTTTTTATTTAGACGTGATTTGCGACTAGAGGACAACACAGGGCTCATTTTTGCATTGCAGTCGTCAGAAGTTGTGATCCCTGCCTTTATCTTTACGCCAGAACAAATTGATAAAAATGGTTTTAGAAGCGATCACTGCCTGAAATTTATGATTGAATCTCTCAAAGATCTTGAAAATCAGTTGCGAAAAAAAGGGGGGAAGCTTTTTCTTTTTAAGGGAAAGCCCGAAGAAGTTGTGAAAAAATGTATCGAAAAACTTTGCATTAAAGCTTTGATCGTAAATCGGGATTACACTCCCTATAGTCGACAACGAGATAAAAAGCTTGAAAAAGTTTGCAAAACGACCGATGTTCTGTTTTATTCTTTCGATGATGCGCTTCTTCACCCACCTGAAGAGACTTTGAAAAAGGATGGGAAGCCCTATATGATTTTTACTCCCTATTTTCGGAACGCTTCGAAACTGAAAGTCTTATCTCCTGCACAAAACCAAGGGATCAATTATTTCGGCCGATCAATTCCTTTTGCGAAAGGGACAATCCCCCTTCTTAAGCAACCGATAGAGAATGGTTTCTCTGGGGGCAGGTCGGAAGGGCTCAAAATTCTAGAAAAATTAGGCTCTTTTAATCACGATGAAAAGGGAAGGGAGGTTTCAGTAGAAAAACCTTCTACACACCTCTCTGCTTATCTGAAGTTCACCGTTTGCTCTCCTCGCGAAGTCTATGCCGCAATCTGCCGTCACTTGGGTCGACACCATGAGTTGATCCGCGCTCTCTACTGGAGAGACTTTTTTACATCGATTGCATTTTTTTCCCCTCATGTCTTTAAGGGTGCTTTTCATCCGAAATTCGATAAACTTAGGTGGTCCAAGGATCGAAAAGCTTATCGCCGATGGTGTGAAGGGTTTACCGGTTTTCCGATTGTTGATGCAGGAATGCGAGAGATGAAAGAAACCGGTTTTATGCATAATCGTGTTCGAATGATTGCCGCTTCATTTCTTATTAAAGATTTGCACATCGATTGGAGATGGGGTGAAAAACACTTTGCTCAGACTTTGATCGACTACGATCCGGCCGTGAACAACGGCAATTGGCAATGGGTGGCCAGTACGGGAGGTGATGCGCACCCTTATTTTCGGATTTTCAATCCCTGGAACCAACAAAAAAAATTTGATCCTCAGTGCACCTATATTAAAAAATGGGTTCCCGAACTTCGAGGCCTTCCATCCAAAGCCATTCATCAATGGTATGAAGGGAAATCTTATGCTCAGTGCGAAAAATACCCAGCTCCGATGGTCGATCATGAAAAGAGGAAAAAAGAAGCCCTTCAAGCCTATAAATCGATACTAATTTATAAATAATTTTGTATTTCAAAAAAATATATAAATTTGTATAATAGCTTTTATTAACTTTTTAAATTAAATAGGTTTTTACCATTTTGGCGTCACAATCGGTTTCTTTTTCAGAAAAATCTTCTTATAGTCAGCCTCACTCGAGTCCCTTTAGAGATCAATTAGGTGGAGAAGGGGCCTTTTACAATCAACCTAATTATTTAGAGAAAACTCGAGAAGATTTTGTTCAAAAAAAATTCCTTAGTGAGAGTTATGTATGGAATACCGAAAGTAGAGTTGTTAGAATTGCGAAGCTCATACTTTCAATTATTATTTTCCCAATAGGAATTTATCAACTCCTCCATGCTATTGGCGGAATAGCTTTAGTTCCCGCCTCAATTCTAGCTTTCTTCGGATATCTTAGAAATTATCCCGATCATAACAAAATACATAATGCACTAGGTAGTTGCTGGAAGTATAAACGGATTACCCTCAAGGTTGATGGCTATAAAATAGATGGCGCTATCATGGGGGAACCCTCGACATTGAATAATGGAAGGTGGGTACTCTTTTCTGGTGGAAATGGTGAATTTTATGAAAGTCAGTTATTTGATGACGATAGGTTAAAAAAAATTTTGAAAAAAGTTAAGGGGAATGGCATCCTGTTTAATTATCCAGGGGTTAAAGGAAGCTCGGGCTTCCCTAACAGAGAAGCAATGGCAAAGGCTTATCGTGCAGTTCTCTGCTTTTTAGAAGATGAAAGAAACGGAGTGGGGGCCAAAGTCATCATTGGATATGGTTATTCTATTGGCGGTGGCGTCCAGGGTGAGGCATTAAAAACTCATGAATTGAAAAAAGGGATCAAATACATCTTTGTTAAAGATAGAACTTTTTCAGACTTGAGCTCGGCAGCCTCGGCTCTAACCACCAAGCTATTCGGTTTTTTTATAAAAATACTAAGATGGAATATTGATTCGGTAGAATCTTCAAAAAAACTAAAAGCCGTAGAAATCATCATGCAGACCGCTTGTGTCGGAAGCTATCAAGAACTTCACGATAGTTCAAAAATTGTTGATGATGGAGTTATCTTTGCCGACGCTTCCTTGGCTAAAGCACTATTGGACGACACGGCGTCTCCAAGGAAAAATAAAATATTTATTGGCATACCAGAACGACATAATGAGCCACTACGGGATTTCTCATTTTTAACAGAAAAAATTGAACCCTTCTTAAAAACTTAATCTTTTTTTGACGAGATTCAAACCCAAGTTTTCAGCTCACTTCGAGATATAGGGAACCCCTTGGGTACAAGCTAGCGATTTTCTTAAAAGTGGGATTTTTTTTTCTTGATACTGGGCTGCCAAACGGTGTTGATCAGCTTGATATTTTGATGTCAAACTGGAGCACTCCTGGCGATAGGAAACCTCAGTGATTTTTAGATCGTTAAGTGTCCTTTGAGCTAAGCTTTTTCTCGCTAAAGCTCTAATGATGTTGACAATGAGAAAAAGTCCAAAACTAACAACGCTTAATAAAACTTTCCATCTAGATAACTTTAGGACAAGACTCTTTTCATACGCAAGCTTTAGTTCATCGTGAAAAGTTTTCAACCTTGGTGAACACTGCGTACCATCCGATAGGGCTGTTTGCATACCACCCATTCTTTCTGATGCTTCTTGCATCATCACATATAAGCCAATCCTTGCAGAGGCTTCAATCGTTGTGCCGTTTGGATGAAAAAACTTGCTCCATAAGCCTGGCTTCCTTTTAATGATTAAACCTGCTGGCTCAGTAGAAACAAAAACAATCCTTCCATTCGAATCTAAGCGAATCGTGTTAAAAGAGGCACACGCGAATCCGGCGGCTTTCACGACAGTCGATATTTTTTTTGCTAGTTTTTTTTGCCCCTCGGGATCCATCGTTTCGATCTTTCGAAGAGTCTCCTCAGCACTTAAAACATTAATTTTTTCAGAAACTAAAAAATATCTCCGACTAAGTTCCTTTTTTTTATCGACATTAGGAAAGGGAACCAATTTTTTGTCTGGAATAACAATATCGATTTTCTCTTTCCTAGCGGCCTCTTGAACCCATTTTCCCATTTCTATTTCTAAAAAAACCTCTTCTTCAGTGAAAAAAGACCGGTCATTTCTATCATTTGATGGCCCAAGAAGAAACTCCCTTTTGGGAACCCTAGTGGCTGCCGATTTAATCATCCACCCCGGTAAATCGTCATGTTCAACGGTATTGTAGAAAGGAAAATCGTCTCTTCCATGTTCTACTTTAAATTCACGCTGTAGAAGAATCTCATTTCTTTTGGGAACGGCTTCTGCAAAATCGGAAGATAGCGGTTCAGCAAGAGCTCGTTGCACCTCGGGATCCGATGTTAACCGCGTTGCCTCTGCTATCAAATTTGGATGTTTTTTTTCAGACAAAAGGTGGCTCGATACCCATTTTTTACTGAGCTCCACTGGTGGGAGATAGGTGTTCGAACAATATAACGACTTGAGAAAATCAGAAAAAGCAGGCACCATATTCCTTACCTCGCCCGCAAGTTTAAAGGATAAGGTGAAAAAAATTAAATAAAAAAATTACATGCTACTTTTTTAAAAATGCGATTATAATCTGGTCAACCTGAAAACAGAAAATGTGGGTTGCAGAAGTGATGAAGAAAATTCGGATTAGAATGAAAAAAAAGGCGGCGCTCCTTTTGTTGATTTTTTTCCATTTAGGGGCGCTGGAGTGTCTACCAAAGATTGAATTATCAGAACTCTTAGAGGCCTATAATCCAATCTTTGCACCCCGAGCCAACCTGATCAACCTAATGGAGTACAGCCAATCAGAAGACTATAAGCGGCATGCTAAAACAGCCTGCATTTATTATAATTCAGGGCAACTTACCCAAGAAGATGCCTTAAAAATTGTTTTCCAACGGGAACCCACGAACATAGCCATGAAAGCCGACCAGTATAACAAAAAAAATTTAGAACAGTTGCTTGGTTATACGAGGGGGGTGTACAACGATACCGAGGTTAAAAAAAAGGATGGGTCGTTATTCAAGGAGTTGCCTAATACGGTAGCTATCTATTCTGAAACTTATTTATGGAACCCTCCAGGCGGAAAAAATAAAAAAGAGATCGCCGCCCTTTCTTTACCAGCTCCAGCCCTAGACTCTCCCGATCAGCCGCACTATAAGTGGTATATGGAAACCGGGAGATTGGATGAAAACAGGTACTTAAAAGAAATCAAATTTTTATTCAAAGCGATAGAAAGAGCGATTAGAGATCATAAGGGTAGTGCTTTTGAAAACAAAGGCATTAAGAGGGTTGTTCTTAGTAAATTTGGTCAGGGTGCCTTTTTAGGGGCTTTATCTTCAAGTGATCGGGAGATAGCGCAGGGGGTTTATAAAAAAGAACTGGCTATCTTTTTAGATAGAATTAAAGATATAGATTTAGAAGTTGTCATGAGTGAGTATTTTGATTCTGGTGTTGAGGCTTGGTATAGTAAGGTGGTTATTGGGGATATTATAAAAACGGCCAAGGAACAGGATCTAATTATTAATGCTTGGGATCCTCATAGTGCTCCAGGGAATGGAAATGATGGGGATAACTCCTTTGATGGAGCGATGGGAAAAGGATCGGGGATCCTTCTCGTACAAACGAGTTGGTTAAATGAGACTTTAAGAAGCGAAGATTCCTTAGTTTCTATTGAATATACCGAAGTTGACTGAAAAATTGGATTTGGACTGTCGGCCAACCCTCAACTTGGCCAGGGGCTTTGGCGGCCTCTTTAACACACCCCTTAACTCGCATTTTTTAATTAACAATGAATTACATATTTAATTTTTTTTGTTATTTAAAATTTAATGCTAAGACTTTTAATAAAAAAATTACTAAATTTTATTTTTTACAATGTTGTTTGTTGCCTTGCACACCTTGAGTCGGCCACCTATACCGTTAGTAATGGCAGTGACTCGGGCGCCGGCTCCCTAAGACAAGCTATCCTTGACCTTAATATGTCCGGCATCTCTGTTGGAAATACGATCACGATCAGCGGCGTTCCCATCATCACCCTGGCTGCTGATCTTCCCACCATACAAAAAGGAGTGGCCATCCAATCATCGGCAATAACGGTCATCGACGGGGGAAACGGCTATCGTCTCTTTGTTGCCTCTGCTCCGGTCACAATTCAAAATTGCACCCTACAAAACGGAGCGGCAGTTGGGGGAGCCGGTCTTGTTGGAACCGGCGCTCTCGGTGGTGGTGGTGGTGGAATGGGTGCAGGTGGGGCGCTTTACATTGCCCAAAATCAGTCCGCCACCCTCCAACAAACGACCCTTTCTAACAATACAGCCGTAGGGGGTGCCGGCGGCAATGGGAGCTCCGCTCCAGCTACTGTAGTGGCATGCGGAGGAGGGGGGGCTAGTTTTTCCGTTGCCTCAAAAAATGCTACGTCAGCTGGACCGGGAGGAGATAATCCGGGAGGAACCAGTCTTGGTGGAAGAGGGAACAATACCGGAACTGGGTACGGAGGAGGCACCGGTGGCGGTCGGGGAGGGGGAGCTGGTGGCGGAAACAATGCCGGTGCTGCCGGCGGATATTTTAACATGGCCGGTGCAGGGGGCTACTGCGGTGGTGGGGGGGGGACCCCGGACGAGGCCGCCAACGGGAGTGGGGGTGGTGGCGGTAACGGGGGGGGGAATGGTTATGTCTTTAATGACGTTCAGTTTCCCGGTGGGGGAGGAGGCATCGGCAGTGGAGGTGGGGGGGGAAATGCATCTCAACTACTTTCCACCGGAGGCGGAGGTGGGGGGTTCGGTGGAGGGGGGGGCTCAGGATGTAATTCTTCGAGCGGTGGGGGTGGGGGTGGTTTTGGCGGCGGCGGCGGCGGTAATGGTCTGGACGCCGATCTCTCTCCCACTCCTGTTGCAGCGGGTGGCGCTTTTGGAGGAGCCGGTGCGATGGGCAATAGTTTAAACGGTGGCTCAGGTGGGGGAGGTGCCGGGATAGGAGGGGCTGTTTTTGTTGGAGATACCGCCTCCCTTACTATTCAAGCCGGGACAACCCTAACGGGGAATACCGCTGTTGGGGGTGCTGCGGGAACAGGAGCCGTAGCCGGACAGGGGTATGCAAACGATATTTTTCTTTTTAAGCAAGCTCAACTCATCTTTGACGTTCCAACCACTCTTCTAGCCCCTTTTGCTATTCAAGCTGTCCAACCGCCAACGGTCCCCTCTTCCTCTTTTTATGATGCGGGAATTGTTAAGCAAAACAGCGGAGTCGTTACCTTATCCTCAACCCTCAACAATTATAGGGGAACCACCCAAATTGTTGGGGGGACTTTAGCCGTCAGCAGTGACAGTAACCTCGGTGCCACTGACGCGGTAGGACCCGGTATTCTCTTCAATACGGGAGGGATTTTAGAAACAATCGCAACCCTAACAACACCAAGATTGATTACTTTAGCAGGAGCGGGAACTCTCCTTACAGACCCCTCCACAATTCTGACTGTTTCTGGAAATATTGTAGGTAGTGGCCCTCTGACTAAAGATGGCGCGGGAACGGTTATCCTTACCGGAACCAACAGTTATACGAACGGAACTGTCGTCGTTAATGGAACTTTGCAAGGTTCCACCCCTGCTTCGATACAGGGTAATATCCTCCTTTCGACAGAGACGAGTAATGTCACCTTTAACCAAGTAACAACGGGAACATTTAGCGGCAATATAAGCGGAGCAGGGTCGCTTACCTCAATCGGCACGGCCATGCTCATCCTAACGAATGCGAATAGTTATACAAACGGCACCACCGTTACCAAAGGAATTTTACAGGGAAATGCGAGCAGTTTACAAGGTAACATTTTGAACAACGCTCAGGTTAATTTTGATCAAGTAGGAACGGGAACCTACTCGGGGGTTATGAGTGGTTATGGAGCCTTTATGAAGCTCAACACGGGAACGGTTATTTTGACCGGAGCTAACACCTATTCAGGGGGAACCACGGTTTTAATGGGAAATTTATCAGTCTCTTCGGATGGTAATCTAGGAGCTCCTACGGGAGCTCTCGTCTTAAATGCCCAAGGGGGGCTAGAGGCAACGGCATCGTTTACGATTACAAGGACCGTAAACTTAACCGGCCCAGGAACCATTGACGTCACAGGGGGGAATACGTTGACGATGATGAGAATAACAGGACCGGGTTCGCTCACTAAAGGATATCCCGGAACCCTAATTTTGGGGGGCACAATGGACTATAGGGGAGGAACCGTCGTCAGTCAGGGTGTTTTACAAGGAAATACGATAACGATCCAAGGTTCGGTTATTGATAATGGTACCCTCGTCTTTGATCAAGTAGGAACAGGAACGTATGATAATGTTATTTCGGGAACCGGTTCCATGATCAAACAAAATGCCGGAACGGTTATCCTCGGTGACACCAACGGTTCAAACAGTTATTCAGGCGGGACCTTTGTCACGGGGGGAACCCTTCAAGGGACAACCAATAGCCTTCAAAATAATATTGTTACCAGCAACAACACCAACGTTACCTTTCAACAGTCCTCTGATGGAACTTATGCTAGCGAGATCACAGGGAGTGGCTCACTCACCAAAAATAATCCTAATACTCTGATCTTGACCGGCTCTAATAATTTTACGGGGGGAACGGAGCTGAACGGCGGTATCCTACAGATTGGACACTCAACTTTGACGGGTGTGATCAACACCCTTGCCGGGACAACCGTCGTTTTTGATGAAACATCAATAGGGTCGTTTAATGGTTCGGTACAAGGGGCTGGGAGTGTTATTAAGCAAAATTCCGGAACTTTCATCGCAACACAACCGTTGAACCAAACGGGCGGCACCACCATCAATGCTGGAACATTGCAAGGAGACTCTTTCACCTTTCAGGGAGAGATTACCAACAATACTGCCGGCACGCTTATCTTTAATCAAGGAACCGATGGCGCCTTCACCGGTTCTATTTTGGGATCGGGAGCGGTCATCAAGATGGGCCCTGCAACCACAACTTTTTCAGGTAATTCAGAAACCTTTTCAGGATCAACCACTGTCACAATCGGAACCCTCAATGTTTCAGGAAACTTATCAGGTGGGGTTATCGTTCAACCGAACGGAACTTTGAAAGGGATAGGGAACATTATAGGAGCCGTCACCAATAATGGAACGGTGATTCCAGGGGCATCAATTGGAACCCTTAATATCACGGGCCCCTACGTTCAATCGGCCGGCGGGGTCTTTTATGCTCAAATCGACCCTAACGGAAGCTCCTCTTTACTCAATGTAACCGGTTCAACAACCCTATTGGGATCCCTCTTCATCATCCCGGACCTGGGTTTATATTCTCCAGGAGAAACCTTCACCATTCTTCAATCGAGCGCCGGGATCACCGGTCAGTTCACTAGCAATACCAACAGTAACCCCAACATTGGCATTCAAGTCCAGTATTTTCCCACTTTTGTACAGTTATACATCGTCCCTGGCTCTCAAATCATTACGCCGTTCCAAAAAATCCCAGGTGGGGATGCCTTGTCGATTGCCAATTATATCTTTTGTAATTCCCCTACCTTGCTCACGAATACCGACTTTCAACAAATTATTAATATGCTTCTCAAAATTACCTCTCTTTCAGAGTTATCGAACGCTCTTAATCAATTGGGTCCTAAACAAGTTGGGGCTCTACCCCTCTCTGAACTCGAAACCAATTATCGAATGGGAAATTCTATTTTTGAGGAACTAGCGATGGAACTTCCCCTTAAAACGGCTTCCGAGTGGAGTAAAATCAGAGTTACTCCACTCGGGTTTACCTCTAAAAATAATCATGTCGAAAAAAATAATTTTACCAATGACGGGCTCCCCACCTTTGGACAGACGGCCTATGGTATAACGGTTTCAGGGGGGTACTATAGAAATGGCTTTACGTTAGGCGGTGGCGGCGGCTACAGTTATAGTAAAACCAAGTGGCACTCTAACCATGGGAAGGGACGTGCTAATTCTGCATACTTAGGCCCGACCTTTACGTATCATTCTGCTTATTTTTACTCGGGTCTATTATTTTTGGGGGGGATTAATGTCTATGATCAGGTTCAACGTCGTATTTGTTACCCCGGCCTTAATCGAGTTGCCACACATCGCCAGGTTGACTGGAATTTCTTAGCTAAAGGGGTTATCGGGGGGATCATCAAATCTTTTCATAACTATTTTAACCTCATACCCTCTCTTTCAATCGACTATTTCAAAAGCTATGAAAAAAAATACTCTGAACACGGCGCTAATTCCGTTGATCTTACGGTACATCAACATAGAACAGCCTATCTTCGATCGCTTTTGGGGATCCAATTTTCCTACGAAGAAAAAAATAATGACTCGACCTTTCGTCCTGGAATCAGCGTAGGCTGGATGATGACCCTCCCCCTAACCGGCAACCATTATAAGGCACAGCTTGACCATCTTCAGCTTTGCACGAGTGGCTTCACGGTCACCAGTTATCACAACCGTATTAACCAAATTCAAGTTGGCGGAAGTCTCAGCTTCCTTACTCTTCACAGCGGATTAAAACTTGCCTACGACGCCGCCTTTGGCGAAACAAACTCCACTCAAGAAGGGATCTTTTCTTTCTTTTATCAATTTTAGAAGAGTGTACCGAGGAGAGCTGAAAAATTGCAGGGTTCTTCCTTATAACCTGCTGCTAGTCGTTTAAAGTTTGTAAGGTAGGGGAGTTGTTTCCCAATAGCTGAATCCGCCTATCGACAAGGCGAGCTTCATCCTGTTCATTAAGCTTGGATAGCCAACCCGTAGACCCATCGGCGGCCTGAGTGAATAGCTCCCAAATCGGTTAACTTTTTTATTACACATCCAAAAAAAGTAGCAGCATATTATTCCCGATCAAGTTTGAAATCTTTGGATGATGTATATACCGAAATGAGCTGAAAAATTGGTTTTGGACCCCGCCAAGGCCTCCCGGTTGGATCTTATCGCAACGTCGCTCGTATTGAGAATACGGGCTAGTTTCAATCGTCCAACCCTCACCTTGACCGGGCTTTGGCGGGGTCCAAATTCCAATTTTTCAGTCCACTTCGGTATATTTCATCAAGCTTGGATATGCCACCAGCACCCTTCCTTTACAGCTTTATAAAAAATTTCTAAATCGGCTAACTTTTTTAATACACATCCCAAAAAAGTAACATCATAATATTCCTGCTCGGTTTTGAAACCGTTGGTGGTTTTAACCAAATCTTCATCTCGAGCAACCAATTCCGCATCCATGCCTACAAACGGCTCACTGTTTGTATTGATACGAATACATCTACGCTTTTCGATCGACTGTTCGGTTGAACTTTTTGAAATTTTTTCATTGATCACTTGGATAACATCGAGGGCGAGTCTTTTAAGTCTTTCTTCTGCGTCAGGATAAACGGGAAAATTAAGAGCACTCTCATCAACTTGAATCCGTTCGTCTCCATCAACAATTTTTTTTGCTTTATAGTATTCCCTCACCTTACGACCCCAAGCTAGCTCTTTTTCTCTTCGAGCATAGGTCGTTTCGAAAGAGGTGGTACTAACGCCTTTTTCTTTTGCTACCGCTTCAATCATCTTTCCTTGTTCTTCATTCACACACCCAACCAACCCCCTTCTTTCTAAGCCCTTACCGAACAATCCATATTCTGCGCTATCCATCTCTTGGAGATCGATAAGACCAATTTTTTTATTGGTTAAAATAGGGTTATTACGCCAGCCCACACGACTATAGCCGGTGTCGCAAACAAACTTAGCGAGTTCAAGAAGCGGTTCATGAATCCACTCATCTTGGAGGTGCCGTTCTTGCCTCTGTGGATCGAAATGTAACTCTTTTTGAACAAGAATTTCATACTCTTCAATTCTTAACAATTTTGCACGAGGAATGACGAGGGATCGTAGCTGATTTACACGAATAATCGTCTCCGCGCGTATCATGTTTTGATAGTGATGGGACATCCCAGAACCTCCCCCGGGGTTCATTTTGAAAATAAGGCCAGGAATTGAAGTTAATGAAAAAACCCAATGGTGTCGTTGGGATTTATAAAATTTGACGGAACGATCTACCTCACGTTTAAAAAATTTTTCTACGCATTGTCGGACTTCTTGAATCGCCTCGTCAGAAATAGAGATCCCTTCTTGCAATGCTTTTTCACTGAATGGCAACTGTTTTTCGAAACACATGCTCTCCTCAGGTTCTTGCAAAAGAGCTTGAGAAAGATCTGAATGAGGGTTCGCTTCAACAAGGTCCAAGGCTATTTCAGGAGGGGGGGAGCCTCGCCCTTGCTGGTTTGGTAAATCAGGGGGAGGGGGATAAGAAATAGCAAAACGGATCTTTTTTTGTGATTTTGTGAAGAGTTTCCAAACAGAGCTTGAAAGGAGGGCAAAGGATAAAGTGGAAATAACCGCTATCATTCCTAACAAACCCCTTCCAACACGCTCTAAAGTAGAAAAAGGAAACTCTTTTTTTTCAATAATCTTATATTGATTCCCTTCGTAACCACGGGTTACCTCTCTACCTCTCTTGTCAACGATTCTATTTTTGCAATAAAATTTATTGGAATCAATCCACCCACTATGAATCGGAATTTTGCTAGGGTCAGCAACAATTTTAAAATTAGGCATTTTTATATTTATAGATAAAATTTAAAAGGAATTTTAATATTTTTAATAATAAATGTCGATCGTGATATTTAAGATGATTTTCATTTCAAAAAATTTATATACTTAATTAATTGCAAAAATGGCGTTTAGAATTTGAGGGCAGAAGACGATATACCGAAATAAGCTGAAAACTTGGGATTTGGGCCGCCGCGAAAGCTCTCGCAGTTGGATCTTATCGCAACGTCGCTCGTATTGAGAAATACGGGCTAGTTGCGATCGTCCAACCCCGAGGCTTTGGCGGTGTCCAAATCCAAGTTTTCAACTCATTTCGGTATAATAAGCGGGACCCTGCTCATTAAGCTTGGATATCCCATGAGGGGCCTAGTCTATCAGCAAAATAAAAAACTTCCAAATTGACTAACTTTTTTGCTACGCATCCAAAAAAAGTATTATCAAAATATTCCTGAGAAGTTTTGAAGTTTCTTTTACCTGGATCAACCAATTCCTTCCCCATGTCTAGAAACGGCTGTCTGTCTGTTTCAATACGAATATACCTACGGTTTTTGATTGACTCTTCGGATGAACTTTTTGAAGTTTTTTCATCGATTACTTGGATAAGCTCGAGAGCAAGTCTCTTAAGGTTTTCTTTTTCAGCAGGATACATCGAAAAATCAAGAGCCTTCTCATCAACTCGAATCGGTTCATCTCCTCTGAAGATCCCTCTTTTTTCATAGAATTGCTTTAACCTACAATCCTCTGCCAATTCTTTTTTTCTTCGAGCAAAGACCCCCTCAAAAGAAGCGGTACTAACGCCATTTTCTTTTGCTATTGCTTCAATCATCTTTGCCTGTTCTTCATTCGCACACCCAACTAAGCCCTTGTCTCCGAAGCCGTTACCAAATAATTCCAATTCTGGATTAACCCTCTTTTCGAAATTGATAAGACCAATTTTTCTATTTCCACTTTGATCAAATCTATCGTTTAAAATACGGTGATTATCCCATTCCACCTGACTACAATTCGACTTACAAAAAAACTTAGCAAGTTGAAGAAGTGTTTCATGAAACCGATCATCTTGAAGATGCCGTTGTTGTATCCGTGGGTCAAAATTTAACTTTTCTTCAACAAGAACTTCACGCCATTCAATTTTTAACAATTTTGCATGAGGAACGACGAGCAATCGTAGCTGATGGAGACGAATAATGGTTTCCGCGCGTATCATTTTTTCATGCTCATCGAACGCCCTACGACCCGCTATCGGTTTCATTTTGAAAATAAGGCCACGAATTGAAGGTAATTCAAAAACCCAACGATAGTGTCGAGATTTATAAAATTTGACAGAAGGATCTTTCTCATCTTTAAAAATTTTTTTTATGCATTGTCCAACCTTTTCAATCTCCTCGTCAGAAAGAGAGATCCCTTTTTCTAATTCTTTTTTGCTGAATTCTAATTCCTTTTTGAAGGTCTCATCCTCTTCCTTTTCAGGTTTTTGCAAAAAACCTTGATGAAGAACTGGGCTTGGGTTCATTTTAACACGATCTATTTTCTGCTCAAGAACGGGAGGAGGAGCATCCCCCCTTTGCTGGTTTGGTGAAGGAGGGGGAGGGGGATAAGAAATAGCAAAACGGATCTTTTTTTTTGATTTTGTGAAAAGTTTTCGAACAGAGCTTGAAAGGCAACCGAGGGATAAAGTAGAAATAATCACGAAGATTCCTAATAAGACCCTTTGAATACGTTCTAAAGTAGAAAAAAGAATCTCTCTTTTTTCAATAATCTGATATCGATGCCCTTTGTAATCACGGGTTACCTCTCTACCCCTCTCGTCAACGATTCTATTTTTGCAATTAAATTTATTTGAAGTTTTCCACTCTTTACTAAATGAAATCTTACTAGCATCAGAAACAATGTTAAAATTAGGCATTTTTATATTTACAAATAAAACTTAAATTGAATTCTAACATTTTTAATTGTAAATGTCGATTGTGATTTTCATTTCAAAAAAATTATAAACCCAAGTAACTTGGAAAGTGTAAAAACAAAGGGTATAACCCGACAGTTCTCAAAAGAATTTTGAATGAAAACGTTATCGACTCTCTGAAGCGCTTTAAGGTTATAGGGGTTGGTTCAGCCTGAAGAGGATTCAGGTATGTACGGGGTGCTTCATCTTGTTCATTAAGCTTGGATAAACCAGGAGTGCTTCTCGTGTCCAACGGAATAAAAAGCTCCTAAATCGACTAACTTCCTCGTTATGCATCCAAAAAAAGTAGCCTCAGCATATTCCTGGTCATCTGCGAAAAATTGGACTCTTTGACCTAAGCAACCAAGCCGGTTTTTATCCGCACGATAAAGCAGTCTATCCCCATCTAGAAACGGACCGGGGTCGTCCGTATTGATACAAATCGACCTACGGTTTTCAATGGACTCTTGGGTTGAACTTTTTAAAATTTTTTCATTGATCACTTTGATAAGCTCGAGAGAGGTCTTTTTAAGTTTTTCTTCTTCTTGCGGATACATGGAAAAATTAAGATCATCCTCATCAACCCGAACCAGTTCGTTTCCTTGAGAAATGCGATTTTCTCGATAGTATTGTTCTAAACTAAAATCTTCCGTCAACCCTTTTTTTTCTGAAGTACCGGGTTTTTCGAAAAAACCGGGATTAACGCCATTTTCTTTTGCCGCCGCTTCCATCATCTTTCGTTGTTCTTCATTCACACACCCAAATAACCCCTTTCTTCCGGAGGTGTCACCAAATAATCCAATTTCTCGACCAGCCATCTCTTTGAGATCGATAAGACCAATTCTGTGATTTCCTTCTTCATCACCTTGATTTAAAATAGGATTATTATGCCACCCCACCCCACTGTAATGGGTCTTGCAAACAAATTCCGTAAGTTCAAGAAGCGATTTACGAGCCCAACGACTTTTAAGATACTGTTCTTGCCTCTGTGGGTTAAAATCTAACTTTTCTTGAACAAGAATTTCATGCCCACTAATCCGTAACAATTTTGCATAAGGAACGACAAGTAATCGTAGCTTATTTATGCGAATAACGGTTTCCGCGAATATCATGTTTTGATGGTGGCGGAACAGGCCACGACCTTGGGTTTGCATTTTGAAAATAAGACCGGGCGTTGAAATCAATGAAAAAATTCTGTGACCTGCTTGAGAAGGATAAAATTCAACAGAACGATCTCTGATACCTTGAGAAATTTTTTTTATGCATTGTCGGACTTCTTCAAGGGTCTTGTCAGCAATCTTGAGTCCTTCTTCTAATTTTCTTTTGCTGATTTCAAATTCTCTTGCGAAAAGATCATCCACTCTCTCTTCTGGCTCACTCTCTTCGGACTCACTGTTTTCAAGTTCTTGTAAAAATCTTTGAGGAAAAACTTGATTAGGGTTCAATTTAACAAGGTTTACTCTCTGTTCAGGAGGATAAGGAAGAGCACCTGCTCCTTGCTGACTTGTTAGAGGAGACTGACTTGGTAGAGAAGAAAGGCGATAAGGGATAGCAAAACGGATCTTTTTTTTTGATTCTGTAAAAAGTTTTCGAACGGAGCTTGAAAGGAGACCGAGGGATAAAGTAAAAATAAAAACGAAGATTCCTCGTGTGATCCTTTCAATACGTTCTAAAGTAGAAAAAGGAGCCTCTCTTTTTTCAATCATCTGATATCGAGGCCCTTCGTACTCAGAGTCTACCTTTCTACCCTGCTCATCAACGAGACTCCCTTTGCAAGCAAATTTATTCGAAGTCTCCCACTCTTCACCAAGTGAAATTCTATTAGGATTAGCAACAATTCGAAAACTGGACATTTTTATAATTAAATAAAATTTAAAGGCGATCTTAACATTTTTTAACAATAAATATCGAGTGCGATTTTTAAGATGGTTTTCGTTTAAAAAAATTTATATTCCCAAGTAAGCTTAAGTCCGATAATAAAAAAACTGATCCTATACCGAAGAGAGTTGAAAACTTGGTTTTGGATCGTCGCGAAAGCCTTCGCGGTTGGATCTTATCGCAACGTCGCTCGTATTTTCTCAATACGAGCTAGTTGCGATCGTCCAACCCCGAGGCTTTGGCGGCGTCCAAAACCAAGTTTTCAACTCTTTTCGGTATATACCTAAATTTTTCAGCTCATTTGGGTAGTCAAACTTTCTAAATTTCAGGGGGGGCGACAGGTAGTGGTGATCGCATCTCTGTATAGCCACTGTTGTCCATCCTTTACAAAATAGCTTTTTTCTATCAGTTCTTTCTCTTGATTATTTTGGAAAAGATGAGCGTTAAAGGAGACATAACCTTCATCACCTTCATCGATGACCTCTAAAATATCGAGTTTTTGAAACTGCGTGTTACGACAAAAATTCAAAATTTCCTCAATCCATTTTCGATAATTTTTTTTATAGCCTGGGTTGTCAGGATGGGTTGTCTTTATGATATATTCTGGCTTATGAAGAGCATAAGCCGAATATCGAGAACGCATCAAAGAGAGTGCACTTTTTGGGAAAGCTCCATTATGAAGAATTTTACAGCAGTCGCAATAAAGTTTTTCGCTATTACAGGGGCATTCTTTGTCCATATATACCGAAGGGGGCTGGAAATTTGGTTTTAGCGGGGGGCCAAAACCAAATTTCCAGCCCCCTTCGGTATACCACACTTGACCATAAATTTGAAATTTGAATCATAAAAAGTATCAATCCGGGGAAAGTCTAGTTCTCCCCAAGAGAATCCAACGGAATCTCTTTTAATTTTTCTGGTAATTTTTAAAAAATATTAGTAAATTCTCGGTGAGAATAATTTTTTGAATGAGGTGTTTTTGATGTTTAATCTGATCAGGTCCGTTGTGCCTTTGGTTCTCTTTTCTTTTGCCTTACAAGCAAATGAACCGCAAATTGTTAAGCTGACTCCACCCGAAATTTCTAATGAGACTATCTTAGAGAAAATTGTTTGTATACGACCTATGCGGGAAGGGAAGTTCAATATTTCTTTAGAGCAGAAGGGAGATAAAACGATTGTTAATTGTTATGGCCATGGCGGTTCGGGATGGACGACCTTGTTTGGCTCTGTAAACAAAGCTATCGAACTTTTTCAAAAAACAGTTCCAAATAAAGCTAAACCAATTCGAATCATTGGTTCAGGGTGTATGGGGTTAACGACGGCAATAGAACTGAGTAGACTTGGATATCATGTGGCAGCCATTTCAACAAAAGACGTTTATGAGATGCCGTCTTGGAAGGCTGCGGGATATTTTGCGTTAGTTTCGGTTAAAACCTCTCCTGAAGAGCAAGCTGATCTAAATAAAATTGGTTTGAATACGTTTCTTGTCTATCAAAAGATTGATAGAGGCGAGCACCCTTATCTTTCTAAAGAATCGGTAAAATTTATGCCCGTCTATTGCAGTGTTGAGACCGAAGCCGGTATTGAAGATTTAGCGGCACAGGGAATGATCCCTCCCCCTGAGAACGTCTCATTAGATTTTAGTAATG
Source organism: Parachlamydiales bacterium (assembly GCA_963777025.1). GTDB lineage: Bacteria > Chlamydiota > Chlamydiia > Chlamydiales > Rhabdochlamydiaceae > PALSA-1444. The sequence continues at coordinate 58,788 of CAVZOR010000001.1, read as the reverse complement.
GGGTTATCCATCACGGTTATGTGAAGTATATGACCTATTTCATGAATACAACCCTTCTGATGTGCCAGCTGGTGGCAGAGGTACAACGGTTGGGGATTAATATAGAACTTAAAAAAGTTGATTCTTTTGATGATGTTGTTGAAGAAATTGTTTTCAACTGCTCCGGGCTGGGTGGAAAAGAGTTAAATTCAGATGACTCCGTGATCCCCGTCAAAGGACACTTAGTCACTTTAAAAGAGACGTCGATAGATGGACATATGGACTATATGATTTACACGAAGGTAAAACAAAATGGAAAAGAAGAGTATATTTACCTTTTCCCCAAAACGGTTTCAGTGACTCCAGAACATACGGAGGGACTGTCTTGCGCGGGGGTGTTGGGCGGAACATTTGTCCTCCCTGTTGATTCATCATTGGATCAAGAAGTATTGAATAAAATAGAGTTCGAACGGATGCTAGATCGGAATTCTGAATTTTTTCAAGGTCATCCTTTTAATGATTAAGCAAGAGATACCCGAGCTGAAAAATTGGACTTGGTTGAACTTGGAGCGTCGCGAGGTTCACTTCTTCTCCGTCATTCTTGACGAATCAGCATGCTAAAAAATTCAATTTAAAAAAGAAGTCTAAGTAATTTAAATTATGTATCAATTTTAAAACTTTTCATCGTCATTTTTTATTTATTCTGATAAGATTCATAATAAACAATTAATTTAAAAGGAAAAAAATGAGTTTAACTTTTTCAGCTTTATTTATTTCACGTTATTATTCAAATACCTATCTTCCTCCGGTAGATCTTAGCGAGAAATGGGCGTCAAAATATTTACTTGAAAAAGAAGATCGAGAGGGTGCACAGATTGCGCAGCGACTCATATCAAGTCGAGAGGTGCAGCCGATTCTTTCTGAACCGCTAACGTATTCTGATTTTGAGGTAGAAATTTCCGAAAAAAACCGAATTCTTGAGAGACATGGATTTAAACTATTGAGCATTAAAGCTAATCCAAAAACAAGGGAATCTGTTCCTTTTTACAATGTCCTGGAACACGATGAATTAAAAGGGAAAATAATTAAATCAGGAGCGGCTAGGGTCGTTGAAGGGGGGCCTCTTGCTATGGGACCAACTAACGATAGACAGGAAAAATCTTTTTTCGTACCAGAAGAGAGTCTTCTGAGAATAGAAATGGCAAATCGGATTCGAAAAGTTGCCCAGGAAGAAGGGATTGATATAAAGGTCCCGGATAAAAAACTGGTTCCATATATCGATTCGATTGGAATAACAGAGCCGACTAGAAAATATTGCTTGATTTGTGAAAAAGTGGATGTTTTAGACGTGCAAGAGACAGGTCTCGCTATCGCAAGGATGGGAGCAGAAGAGCAAACAGAAAGAGCAAGAGCAATAGCAACATTAGTGAAAAAGGCAGGCATTGTAGATGCCAATCTTAACAATATTCGCTTAAGTAGACAGGATAAAAAATGGGTTATTATTGATACGGAGCCGGCTGGTCTGCTAGTTCGAAAGAAACCAGGTTTATGGAATAAATTTTTTGGTCCTAGGGGCGCAAGTGTTGAAAAATGTGCAAGAATTGGGTTATTTCAACTCGTGAAACAGACGTCACTAGCCGTTGTTCCTGGGGCATCTGCAGATGCCGATGGGAGGAACCCTATCGATTTGCCCATCCGCGGGTTTAAATTTTTTCATGCTGAATTGAAAAGGGAGTATGAAAAGGCTGTTGTTCCAAGTTTATCTAAATGGAAAATTGCATTAGCTATTTTTAGTTTTGGGACCATTCTAATTATCGATGCAATCATAGCTTTAGTAAAACTTCATCTTGCTGAAAAAGTTCACAGCAGATTAACAAGAGAGGATCTTTCATTTCAACAACGGTTCCAACAATTTCCCGATGAACAAAACCGTTTGGTCAAAGAGTATCTCAAAAAAAGAAATCCCATTGCACTCCGATATTTCGCTTATGTGGATGGCGTTCTCTGTGTCTGAACTGAAAAGTTGGGTTTGGGCCTTGCCAAAGCCCCCTGCAAAGGTCTGAGGGTTGGACGATCGCAATGGTCCAAAACCAAATTTTTAGCTCATTTTGGTATACTAACGCTTCTTAAAAATTTAATTTTTTTCAACTCTTTTGTGAAATTTTCATTTATTATACAATCCCTCATCAATCAATCTATCTCACTGCTGTTTGAGGGATACGGTTAAAATGTCTTCACTTATTTTATTCGGTCAGGTTTATATGGAGTCATACCCAAGTGAGCTGAAAGCAGGTCGATCTTATTGCAAAGTGGCTCGTATTTTCTCAATACGAGCTAGTTGCGATCGTCCAATCCTCAGACCTTTCCAGGGGCTTTGGCGGGGTCCAAACCCAATTTTTCAACTCACTTCGGTATATACCGAAGTGAAGTAAAAAACCGAGAGAACGTTGGATCATTTTAAAGGAAAGTCTGTTGTAGAGCATTTGAAGGTAGCCCGTGGTAAGGGAGCTTTTGCTTTGGGTGAGATTCATGGAGCAGAGATGCCCGGGTATCTTGCTGCTGCGGCTGACGCGGCTCGGGAAACGGCTGTGGTGTTGCTGATTATATGGCTTGTCTTTCCTCTTAAATTGGCTGCTCTTTTCATCTTTTCAGGAGCTTTTCTTATTTGGAAAGCGGGACGTAGTAGTCTGCTAGGTTGGAACCGTTTGGATCGTTTACATCGCGTTATTGAGGAGGAGCGATGGGAGATTGAACACAATCGAGATCAGGAAAAAGAGGAGTTAGCCGCTCTTTATGCGGCAAAGGGACTTTCCGGGAAAATTCTTGATGAGGTTGTGACGATTCTTATGGCTGATGATAATCGGTTATTGCAAATTATGTTAGAAGAAGAAATGGGGTTAACTTTAGAAGCTTATGAACACCCTCTTAAACAGAGTTTTGGTGCTGTCATAGGGGTAGTTGTTAGCGCCTTTTTTTTTATCTTAGGATATTTTCTTCACTCGATGGGGCCTCTTATCGGAGTGGGGATATCGATTCTCGTTGCCGCTTTGGTCGTAGCTGAAAAAAATCGTATTGTCGAAACCGTTATTTGGAATTTTTCTATTGCAGCCTTTGTGGGAAGCGTAACGTTTTTTTTAAAAAGGGTTATTAGTTTATAAAATTGTGGCATCACCCTACTCATTTGATGAGTTTTTTTCATCTAATCAAGAAGAGGCTATTTCTCCTTTTTTAGCTCCGAGTTCTCGCAAATGGGGAAGGAACCTTTCTTTAAGAGGGGCTTTTTTTTCAGGATTTTTGCTGGCCTTTTCTTTCTTCTTTTTTTTTTATTCCACGCCTCTCTCTTTTTTATTTTTGACAGGAGTCTATTTTTTTTCTGGGACACCGGCTTTAATCAATGCGATTCATGATTTAGCTAATTTTGAAATTAATATCGATGTGTTAATGACTCTGGCGGCTTTACTCTCCGTTGCGATACAGAGCGAGTTTGAGGGGGCTCTCTTGTTAGTCTTGTTTGAGCTTTCAGGGGCTTTGGAGATCATGGTTACGAAAAAGGCCCGCAGTAGCGTGCTCAATTTGTATAAATTATCTCCTCAGATGGGATCAGTTTTGGGTGAAGGTGGCGTTGTTTATCAAAAAGCTGTCAAAGAAATTAGGGTCGGAGATCGGATCCTTATCAGGGCGGGTGAGGTCGTACCGCTCGATGGAGAGGTCATCGAGGGAAGGTCATCGGTTAACCTCACGCACCTTACAGGAGAAACCGCCCCGATAGTCAAAGCTCCAGGCGATGATGTTCCTGCAGGAGCCGGTAACCTTGAGGGGAGTCTTGTCCTTAGAATCACACGAATCAGTTCTGATTCAACTCTGAGTCGTATCATTAAGCTGATTATGGAGGCTCAGGAGGTGAAACCACGCATTCAGCGGTTTCTTAATACTTTTGGAAAATATTATGCGATCATTGTCATCTTGCTGGTCTGTTTTTTTGTTTTTTTGCTTCCTTTGATTTGGGGGCTCCCTTATTTAGGGTATGAGGGTTCAATTTATCGCTCTCTTGCTTTTTTGATCGCGGCTTCTCCCTGTGCTTTGATTATTGCTACGCCAACAGCTTATCTTAGCGCCATCAGTTCCTGTGCAAAACGGGGAGTAATACTGAAAGGGGGGGTTTTTTTGGACGCGGCTGCTCGGTGTAAGACCATAGCCTTGGATAAAACAGGAACAGTGACAACCGGGGCATTAAGGTGTACTGAAATAAAACCTATCTGTGGGGCTAAGCTCGAAGAAAAGGTGGTGATTAGTATTGCTGCTTCATTGGAGAAGCATGCGGTTCATCCGATTGCTAAAGCAATTGTTGAACTTGCTGAGCTAAAACGGGTAGAGACTCTCCCTGTTGAAAATTTTTGTTCAATTCCGGGTTATGGTTTAGAAGGGACCGTTGCGGCTCGTCCCGCAAGGATAGGGCATCTTAAGTTTATTCAAAAAAAGGTCGATGTTTTTCCTATTGAAAGCGACAGGATAACGACCTACCTAGAGGTGGAAGGATCGGTTGTTGGATTTTATTTTGAGGATAGGCTCAGGCCTAACGTTCTTGCTCTTTTGGATCAACTAAGGGAAGATAAATTTCGGATTATCATGCTGTCAGGGGATCGCCGTGTTAATGTTGATCTTGTTGCGAAACAGCTTGGAATAGAAGAAATTTTTGCCGATTTGCTTCCTGAGGATAAGCTGCTTAAAGTCGCAAAGCTCGTCGACGAAGGACCTCTTATGATGGTTGGGGATGGGATTAATGATGCCCCTGCTTTGACTCGAGCAACCGTGGGGATTTCAATGGGTAAGATAGGGAGTGCAACGGCAGTCGGTGTTTCCGATGTTATTTTTATCAATGATGATATCGCCTTGTTAGGGTGGTTTTTAAAAAAAGCTCGTCAGACTCGTCGAATTTTAAAACAAAATGTCTCACTAGCTTTAGCGGTGATTCTTTTAGCCACTTTTCCGGCTATTATGGGTTTTCTTCCTCTTTGGTTAGCGGTTATTTTGCATGAAGGAGGAACGGTTCTTGTTGGGTTGAATAGTTTACGGTTACTAAAAAAATGATTTCCAGTTATACCGAAGTGAGCTGAAAAATTGGATTTGGGCCGTCGCGAAAGCTCTCGCGGTTGGATCTTATCGCAACTAGCTCGTATTGAGAAAATACGAGCGACGTTGCGATCGTCCGACCCCGAGGCTTTGGCGGGGTCCAAACCTCAATTCTTCAGCTCACTTCGGTATGTACCGAAGAGAGCTGAAAAGGGTAGGGTGGTATGCATTGGAGAGGTCTTTTAAACGTAGGCTTTGGTTTTTGGTTGATAAGTAGTCCTTTTACTTTTGGCTATAAGAGCCATGCTTTAGCGATGAGTGATGGGATCAGTGGCCTTTTGGCGATTCTCTTTGGTCTTCTCACTTTTCGGTATCGTCGGTTTGCTTGGGGGACAGCTTTGATTGGTCTATGGCTTCAGCTCGCGCCCCTTATTTTTTGGGCTCCCAATGCAGTCGCCTATGTCAATGACACTTTTATAGGGATTTTATTTCTTGTATTTTCGGCCCTCATTCCAAACACTCCTGGCGCTAAAGAGGGTAGAGGGTCTGAGATTCCTGCTGGTTGGTCTTACAACCCCTCATCCTACCTTCAACGGTTACCCATTATTTACCTTAACCTCTTCTGTTGGCTCATTTCAAGGTATCTAGCAGCCTATCAGCTTGGTTTTATTGATACCGTTTGGGATCCCTTCTTTATGAATGAAACGGTGGCAGTTCTAGATTCAAAAGTATCAAAAGCGTTTCCAGTTTCTGATGCAGGTCTTGGGGCTACGGCTTATTTAATCGAGACACTTTTTGCATTCGGAAATAAACGGAGATGGTATACCATGCCGTGGTTTGTGATGATGTTTGGCCTTCTCTCTGTGCCGGTTAGCTGCATCAGTATTGTTTTGGTCATTTTACAACCCACCCTTGTCAAGGCATGGTGTGGGCTTTGTCTTGTAACGGCTGTACTGATGCTTTTTATCATTCCTCTTTCAATAGACGAAGTGGTTGCCACGATTCAATTCTTAAGAAAATCTGTAAAAAGGGGATTACCGCTATGGAAAACGTTATGGCAAGGGGCAGAGCCTGAGAGCGACCCTTCTGCGGAGAGTTTTGTTACTCCTCACGAGACGGATTCTTATAAAGAAATTTGGCGCGGTATGGTTTATGGGATTTCAGTACCGTGGAATCTGGCCGTTACGGCTATTCTTGGCATTATAGCCATGTTTATGGGAGACTATATTCCAGGAGCCTTGTTAACGGTACTTTCAGTGATCAGTTGGGCAGAGGTAACACGTGTTGCTCGCTTTCTTATTATTCCCTTCGGAGTGTGGCTCGTTTTTCTTAATCCAATCTTGGGCTGTATTGGTATTCTCTGTGCTTTTCGTAAAGGACGTATAAAGGAACGTTATGGAACATGGCTCATTCAATAAACCACTTGAAAATTCATTGAATGATCTTTACTATACCGAAGTGAGCTGAAAAATTTCGGGCTTAGTGATGAAACAGAAAACTTTGAAGAGGGATATTGTCTTTCATGGGACGACTCTTTTTTCAGCAGAAGAGGTTAGTGTACGCCTCTCTCCAGGGGGCCCTGAAAGTGGGATTATTTTTAAAAGGGGAGATGAGCCAAATTCCGATCCGATTCAAGCGAATGTAGAGAATCTTTTTATTGGAAATCGGTGTACAAAGGTAGGCAAGGGAGAACATTCCGTTCAGTTAATAGAGCATTTTATGTCGGCTGTTCAGGCTTCTGGTATCGATAATCTGGTGGTTGAGGTTTCTGGGTCAGAGATGCCAATTTTTGATGGAAGTGCCCTCCCATTTTTAAATTTTCTCGATCAAGCAGGGGTTGTAGAACAATCGATTGATAAAGAGCTTTTTTATCTCGATGAACCTCTTTATCTATCGGATGGCGAATGGTCTTTGATTGCCCTTCCTTCCGACCAATATCGGATTAGTTATACCTTACACTATCCAGCCTCCCCTTATTTGAGATCGCAGTATTATTCGTGCCCCATTAATTTAGAACATTTTCGAACTGAAATAGCCCCTTGCAGAACCTTTATTTTACATCAAGAGGCGACCGTTCTTGCTGAATCAGGCCTTCTTAAAAATCTGAGCCTTGAACATGGGGTTGTTATTGAAGGGGATCGGGTTTTAAATCACGAAGGGGTTCGCTTTCCCGATGAAATGGTAAGACACAAAATTTTGGATATGATTGGGGATTTTTCATTGCTTGGAGGGGCGTTTCATATTCATTTGATAGGCATTAAAACAGGACATAGGGTTAACCACGAGATGGCCAGAAAATTACGTAAATTTTTAAAAAGAAAATGAAACAACAAAACTTCGAAGAAATCGTTCTCGATGCAAGAGAAATCTCTCAAATTCTACCCCATCGCTATCCCATTTTACTTGTGGACAGGGTTGTTTACTTGAATTTAGAAGAAAATCTGATCATCGGTCAAAAAAATGTCACGATCAATGAACATTTTTTTGTAGGTCACTTCCCTGATGTTCCGATTATGCCAGGGGTTCTTATTTTAGAGGCGCTGGCGCAAACGGGGGGGATTTTGGTTTATAAAAAACTTTTAACGGAAAAAATTGCCGTCCTACTAACCATTAATAATGCGAAATTTCGAAAACTTGTCATCCCGGGGGATCTTCTTATGTTGCACGCTAAAGGGCAGCACATCAGCCAAAAGGGGGGCAAGGTCAAGGTCGAGGCTATCGTCAACGGAAATGTTATTGTTGAGGCAGACATGAGTTTTGGGCTCGTTGATCAAAAACAGTTGTAAAAGAGGCTTTTAGAAGAGTCTATGGGAAAAACAGATATTCACCGAATGGCAATTGTCGATCCAAAAGCTAAAATAGGAGATAATGTTACGATTGAACCGTTTGCCATTGTAAAAGGGGGGGTGACCCTCGAGGACGATGTTACGATTAAATCGCATGCTTATATCGATGGCAATACAACCATAGGGTTCGGGACGACGGTCTGGCCGGGGGCAACAATTGGAACAAAGACGCAAGATTTAAAGTTTCGCGGAGAGAAGACCTTTGTTATGATTGGAAAAAATTGTGATATTCGGGAATACGTGACGATTAATTCTTCTTGTCAGGAAAACTCTATCGTTCGTGTGGGCGATAACTGTTTGATCATGGCTTACTGTCATATCGCTCATAACTGTGATGTCGGAAATCGTGTTGTGATGGCAAATGCGGTTAATTTAGCAGGCCATGTTGTTATAGAAGATTGTGCGGTCATTGGAGGGGTCACAGCCGTGCACCAGTTCACTCGCATTGGTTGTTATGCGATGGTTGGGGGGTGTAGTCGTGTTACGCATGATGTCCCTCCTTATTCTATTGGAGGAGGGATCCCTTATAAGATGGGGGGTCTCAATATTGTTGGTTTAAAGCGACACGGATTTCCTCTTACCATTCGAAAAGACCTAACACGAGCCTTTCGGTTAACCTATCGATCGGGGTTGCGCCTCTCCGAGGCGATGGAGAAGATTCATTGCGAGATAGATTCTAGCCTTTATGTTAAGCACTGGGTCCAGTTTTGCCGTGCCTCTCGTCGAGGCCTTATTGGGCTTCATCGAGTTATTCAAGAAGAAGGGGAGTTGGAGGAGCTTGATGAGTATGAGGAGGTTCTCCAGGAAGAGCTCACGTGAGGATTATATTTTTTGGAACATCAACCTTTGCAGCCATCATTCTTAATCATCTATTGAAAAAGCACCTCGATATCGTGGCGGTTGTTACAAGGCCCGATAGCCCCCAAGGACGGTTTCTTAAAATCGGAGCTTCTCCTGTCAAAGAGCTTCTCCTTCGATCATACCCTGAAAAGCCTCTTTTGCAACCTGTTAAGGCATCAACAGTTGAATTCACTGAGCTCATAACGGTATTCAGGCCCGATCTTTTTGTCGTTGCTGCCTATGGTGAAATTCTTAAAAGTTCTCTTCTGAACATTCCTGTTAAGGGGGCCATTAATATTCATGGAAGTTTGTTACCCCGTTATCGAGGAGCGGCCCCTATCCAACGATCTCTTATGGATGGAGAGCATGAAACGGGGATTACGATCATCAAGATGGTGTTGAAGATGGATGCAGGGGATATTTTGGCAATGAAGAAAATCGGGTTAACCGGGGAGGAAAATTTTGGAGAAGTTGAACAGAAGTTGGCTGAAATCACAGGCCCAACCTTGCTTGATGTCATAACAAAAATTGATAACGGCACTGCCGAGTCGACGCCTCAAGATCACAGTGCGGCAACGCTTGCTCCAAAAATCACCCCTGCAGAGTGTGAAATTCAGTGGACCGAACCAGCGATGACCCTTAATAACCTTGTTAGAGCCCTTTCCCCAGAACCGGGAGCCTGGTGTTGGGTTCAAATAGGGACACACAAGAAGAAGTTAAAAATTAAGAAGTCTGAATATGTTGCTGTTGAAAAGAGTGAAAAAAAGGCAGGCGATTCGGTTATTTTGGATCGAAAGGAGTGGGTCATCCAATGTGGTGAAGGGGGTTTGAGGGTGAAAGAGTTGCAACTTGAGGGAAAAAAGGCGTTGAGCATTAAAAATTTTCTTCAAGGCATTCAAGCCACCCCTGCTGATTTTCCAAGTAAACTGGCCGTATGCCCAAACTGAAAACTCGGATTAGTTTAAGGTTTGGGGTGAAATTTCTTAAAGGCTTCATGAAGGTGACGTTGACTGATATGCATGTATCGATCGGTTGTTCCAATGCAGGAGTGTCCTAACATCTCTTGAATAACCCTTAAATCAGCTTGATTTTCGAGTAAATGGGTTGCAAAAGAGTGTCTTAGCGTATGAGGGGATATCGATTTCATAATTCCTTCTCTGTTGGCATAAAATTTAACCCTTTTCCAAATTGTGACACGACTAATTCTACCCCCTTTTGCACTAAGAAAAAGGGGGCCGTTTCCCTCTGCTCGAAAATGAATTAAATAGTGATCGATGGTGATAATTGCTTTGTTGGCAATAGGAATAATCCGTTCCTTATTACCCTTCCCCTAACCCTGATCCGGTCATCGGAGACATCTTCAATGTTAAGATTACACAATTCTGAGGCCCTAAGACCGGAAGCATAAAGAATGTGGAGTATGGCTTTATCACGAGCCCCTATCAAAGATCGGTCGTCAGGAGAGAGCAAAAGTTTGCCTGTTTCCTCGATACTTAAAACCTCAGGGATCAACTGCCACTGTTTTGGGCTTTCTAAATATTGTGTTGGGTTATCAGGAATAATCCCTTCTTTTTTCAGAAAACGGAAAAAACCCTTAATTGCAACAAGAGCTCGACAGAAGGTACTGGTCATAACCCCTTTTCTTTTTAACATTTGAAAATATTCGATAATTTGATCTTGAGTTCCAAACGATTTTTCTTTCATAAACTCAGCAAAAGCAGAGAGGTCTCTTCCATACGCTGATAAAGTATGAGGCGAGAGCCCCTTTTCAGAACTTAAATAAATAAGAAAATCTTTAATTTCTTTTTTCATTAACCCTCTTTATCCCACATTGTATTTCCCAATGTCGATAAAAACTTGCCATTCCCTATAAAAAGCTGATAGGATCCGAAAAACGGTTATTTATACCGAAATAAGCTGAAAACTTGGATTTGGACCGTCGCGAAAGTCCTCGCGGTTGGATCTTATCGCAACGTCGCTCGTATTTTCTCAATACGAGCTAGTTGCGATCGTCCAACCCTCAGACCTTAGCAGGGGCTTTGGCGGGGTCCAAAACCAAGTTTTCAACTCATTTCGGTATACTGGGGAGGAGTCGTGTTTTTTATATTTGAAGTCAGTTTGTGCGTCATCGGTTTGTTTTCATTTTTTTTGGCACCGGCTTCTCTCTCTTCGGCTCCTACGAAAGCAGAACAGATTTGCATTGAGGGCTTAATCGATGAAGAGTTTAAGAAGTTTAATCCCGAGCTTCTTGACCTTCTCGATGTTCAAAAGAATAGTTTTTTATTTCGCGGAAACTTGCCAGAGGGGGAGGGAAAGTTTTCTTATGATCTTCTTATTGAAAGCATCAAAAATTATTTGGAAAAACATCAGGTCCATTTTCAAAAAGATTTTGAGCTTATTGACCTCTCTTTGTTGAACTATTTTATAGAAGCAGATTGGATTGAAATTGAAAAAAACTGGTTTATTCAGCATCCAGACACAGGGTATTTTTTACTTAACCCTTTGTATGGCAATCCGTTTGATCCAACTTGTTTTTCGGAACCACTTCGAAATCTCATTCTCACACATCATGATGTTGATGGATTGCAAAAGCTTATTCCGAAAATAAAGGAAATTGTTATGAAAAGTGGGGAGAAAAAATCTAAAGGTTCTTCACGGGATCGTGTTGTCTATATCCATTCTAATGCTGGAAAGGATAGGACAGGGGAAGCTGCCTCATGTTATCTTATGGAATATAAAGGGATGTCTTACAAAGATGTCATTATATTGAATCAAAAAATTATTGGTCGCGAAATAAGGACGCTTTCAAAGAATGCCATTCGATGGTACGCCTACTACCTACGGGATATTAAAAAATTGAGCTCTGTTGGTGACATCGACTGATGTCCCCGAACTGAAAAATTGGAATTTGGGTCACGGCTTTTTACTAAGAGAAGGGTCATTTTCCTTGAGCCTTTTCTTTTTTTTCCTGACAATAAGAAGGCAACCTGCTCCGACGACAGCAAAACAGATCGAGATAAACCAAGGGTTAAGGGGAGGGGCTTCCTCAAGTTCAATATCAATCGAGGCTTCAAAAAGGTTATTCTCCTCTGTTTTTTTATCCAATAGGGTGACCGTGTAGGCGACCGAAATAAGAGAGAAACAGAGGAGAAGCAGTCCTAAAATTTTAAGACGCTTAATCATTTGTTTTTCAAGAGGGACGTTCATTCTTCAGATTCTATCAAAACTTTTCTGGCTTTACTACCTATCTGAGCAGAAATCACGCCATTTGTTTCAAGTTCATCCATAAGGCTTGCGGCTCTTGCGTAGCCGATTTTAAGTTTTCGCTGCAAAAATGTTGTAGAGGCATTCTTTGTCTCAAGGATTACCGTTTTTGCTTGCTCATACAACAAATCTCGTGGTCCGGTGTCTTCTGAACCATCGGTATCTTCTTTAGACATCGAATCAAAAGAAGAGATAAGGTGATTAGAAGGTTCTTGCTCATAAATAAATTCGATGACGCGTTTGATATCTTCATCACTTACATAAGTGTTCTGTGAACGGATCAAATGAGAACTTCCGGGGGGGCGAAAAAGTTGGTCTCCATTTCCTAAAAGGGTTTCGGCTCCATTTTCATCGAGAATAATTTGTGAATTGATGCGACTGGCGACCTTAAAGGCAATGCGGACCGGAAAATTGGCTTTGATAAGGCCGGTGATGACCTCTCGAGAGGGGCGTTGTGTTGCAAGAATGAGGTGAATGCCAACGGCTCGAGCCATTTGAGCAATTCGGGCAATGGGGGTCTCGAGGTTAGAGCTGGAGGCCATCATAAGGTCGGCAAATTCATCGATAATTGCGACAATTAGAGGCATTTTCTCAGGAATTTCTGAAGAAGGAAGGTTAAGAGTAGCCTCAAATTTCTCATCTCTCTGCCGAGAATTAAAAGCTTCAATATTACGCAATCCAAATTGCTTCAAAAGATCATAACGTTTAAGCATCTCCTTGACCAACCAGTTGAGCGCTGCGTAAGCCCCATGAGGTTCTGTAATGACCGGAGCAAGAAGGTGGGGAAGCCGTGTATAAGGAGCTAACTCCACTTTTTTTGGATCAATCATAATCAGTTTCACCTCATCAGGTCTTGCATTCATGAGAATTGACATGATAATGGTATTGATGCAGACCGATTTTCCCGAACCCGTAGCTCCTGCGATAAGGCAATGGGGCATTTTACTCAAGTCGCTGATGACATTCTCTCCCATAACGGTTTTACCTAAAATGATCGGAATAGAGAATTTTTTTTGGCCTTGTTGATAGGCTAATAACAGTTCTTTAAAACTGACCTCTTGAGGGTAGGGGGAGGGAATCTCAATCCCTATCGCTGCTTTTCCTGGGATGGGAGCGATAATTCGAATTGATTTAGCTTGAAGGTTCAGGGCAATATCATTCTCAAGAGCTGTGATTTTATGGACTTTTACCCCTATGGCGGGGTGAACCTCAAAAGAGACAATCGTGGGACCACAGTGAATATCTTTTACCTTAGCTGCAATTCCAAAGCTCTTTAACGACTCCTCAAGAATTTCAGCTTGCCTCCGTAGCTCTTTCTTCAAAGAGGGTTGATCCACTTTCTTCGGATTTGTTAGGAGAGAGGGAGGTGGTAATTGATAATTCGTAGCTCGCTTTAAACACCTTCCTTCCTCCCTTTTTATTGAAGGCTCAACCTTTTCGGGTAACGCCGGAATGTGAATTTCGGGCTTTTTTTTTATCTCGTAAAGAGGCGGGTGGGGGGGCAGAGAACGGTTTTTTTCGGAAATTTTTTTTGTTTGTTTTGGATACAAGGTCCCTTGTTCTCTCTGTTTACGCGGTTTTATAACCCTTATTTCCGTTAAAAAAAGAAATGAAACAATGGCTGTGAGGGTAAACGTAATCGTAACCCCAAGGTCGCTTAGCAAGTGTTGTAAGTTGAAGTTAGGGAGATCCCGATAAAGGTAGTAAAAGGGGACCCCTCCTAAATTATGACGTACGGTGCGAGACCTAAAGGGGAGCTCCATCTTTATTGATTCGGTGAAAACTTTATGAAGAATTTTCTTTGGAAAAACGACCCCTTTTTCAGCCATAAGGCTCAGTAAGATGGAACAAGAGAAAAGAAATAGGGAGAGGTGGAACGCTTTAGCTCTAAGAAAGTCAACCTTCTCTTGAAGTAAAAACTTCCACCCTACCCAACCAATGAAGCCGAGGATGAGATACGAGGGGAGGCCGAAAAGGTAGATTAATGTCCAAGCATATCCGTGTCCAATGATTCCAATCCAATTGACGGTTTTGTTTTCGATATCATAGCTAAGGAGAGAGAGCAAAGAAAAAAAGGCGATAACCAGAAGTAAAATACCTCTTGTTTCAGAGTGATTTTTTGGAAGGAGATAAGAAATTTTTTTCTTAGCCATAACACTACAGGTAGATTGAGTACATGATTAACAAAACACCAATAATTATACAATATCTTGAAAAGGGTTTAAAAACTCCTTTTTCAAGAAGAGGGATTGCAAAATTTATTATCCCAAAGCCCGTTATAGAAGCGGCGAAGAAACCAATAAAGCAATGGGTTAACGGAACCATTTTTTGTTGAGTATTTAACAGCTCTATAAAAATACCCCCAAAAATTGTGGGTAAGGAGAGAAGAAAAGAGAATTGAACCGCTTTAGAAGCGGGAAGGCCCCTCCAAAGAGCCGCTCCAATCGTTATGGCACTTCTAGAAATTCCTGGAAGTAAAGATAAGGCTTGAAAAAAACCAATCCACAAGGCGTCCTTTAAAGAGAGTTCTTTTTTGACTTGGTTGCGATTAAAGATGACCGAAGAAATAAAAAGGATCCCTCCCGTTCCCATTAAACAAAAACCGAGGTACTCTGGCCCTGAGAAAAGATAAGATACCGGTTTTAAAAGCCAGTAAAGGGGGAATAGGGGAAGGAGTGCTACAATGAAAGGAAGCACACACCGTTGATCTCGGAACAAAAGGTAAAAGAGTTCTCGCCTAAAATAAATGACTAAAACAAGGAAGGTCCCCAGATGGCAGGAGAGATCAAAGAAAGAATCGCCAGTCCCTATTGAAACACCAAAAATTGCCTTCCCAATTTTTAGATGAGCCGAGGAACTAATAGGAAAAAATTCTGTAATCCCCTGAATAAGCCCTAAAATAAGCGCATGTATCCAATCCATTCAAGGGTACCAAAAACTTGAAAAGCAGCTTGAGTTGGGGTGATCGACGGGGCTCGAACCCGCGACATCCGGATCCACAATCCGGTGCTCTAACCAACTGAGCTACGACCACCAAAGAATCCAGACTTCCTAAAGTCGAGCAACAGTGTAGCCAACCCCATTCTTTCCGTCAAATTTTACGTGCCGCAACAAAAACAACTCGATACCGAAGTGAGCTGAAAAATTGGCTTTGGCGACGTCCAGATCCAATTTTTCACTTCACTTCGGTATAAAACATTTACAAAAATTAAGTTTATAAATGAAACTCGTGCATCAATTTTAAACTAATTAAGAGGTTTTTATGTCCATTTCTACCGTATCTCGAGCAATGGATTCCCTTCCCTATGATTCACTGAAAAGCCTTTGCGGAAATGCTCAAAAATTTTCCACCGTTCCGACCGAAATGCAAGTTAGGCTTCTCGAGCTTCTTCCAAAAGATCAGCAAGGGTGTCCTCTTTCAACACGATCCCCAAACGCATTTGATGAAGCCATTCGTACCCTCGCTTATCAAGCAATCGAAGAAGAGCCAGCAAATGGATCAGCAGTGCGTTCAATCGATGATCCATCGGGCCATTTCAGTAATACCACCTGAAGAACAGGAAATAGAAAAACCTGACCTTTTTTTGTATTGAAATCTATGCAAGAATATGCCGTTCAGAGAAAGAACACTTGAAGATTGGGCCGGAGGAGACCCAACTTCGGCTAGAGGCTGTCAAAAAAATTTTTTGTTTTATAGCTCATCAGGAGGAAGAACTAGACCTCTCTAAATTAGAGCTGTCTGAACTACCCCCACTTGACCTCAAAAATAGGATTCGGTGGAATGAAATCTTTGAATCTTAGCAAGAATAAGTTAAAAAAATTCCCCTGCAACCTGGGGGTGATCGGAAGTCAACTGTCTCTGTACCTTTCCGACAACCAGATACAGGAAATCCCTGTGGAGGGGATAGAGGGGGTTGGTCACCTGGAAAGCTATCGATCTTGGAGATAACCAAATATCCGATCTTCCTGATGGTTTCGACTATTTTTTATCCCTTAAAAGACTAGGTCTTGCACACAATAAGATAAAAACCCTTTCCGGAAGGGTACAATTTCCCAAAACTTTGGTCCACCTTTCCCTTGATCACAATAAAATAAAAGCTTTTCCTGGAGGTCTAAACACTCTTCCATGCCTGGGATTCCTATCCCTCAGCCATAATGAGATATCAGAAATTCCTGAAAATATGGGAAATTTCAATAGTTTGGAAACTCTGAACCTTTCTTATAATCAAATATTAAAATTTCCTCCAAACTTCATCTCTTTCCCTTCTATAGAAGCTGTTGTTTCTTGATCACAATCAAATAGAAACCATTTCTGATGAAGTACAGTTTCCCGAAAGTCTGAAATGCGTAGACCTTGTGGATAATCCAATAATGAACCTTTGTCTGAAAAGATAAAAAACCTTTACGGTTCCAGTGTTTGTTCTGAGTCGCCCTCAATATATATTCGGTTTCACCGAGATACAATTAACCTTGAGAATAAGAGAAGACAGCGGTTTTAAAGCCAGTAAGAAGGGGATAGGGGGTCTAAACAAATTGAGATTCTAGGCCGTCGTTGAAAGCCCAATTTTTCACTTTTTCATAAAACATTTACAAAAATCAAGTTTATAGAACGAGACTCGCGCATCAATTTTAAACTAAATAAGAGGTTTTTATGTCCCTCTCTACCGTATCTCGAGCAATGGATTCCCTTCCCTATGATTCACTGAAAAGCCTTTGCGGAAATGCTCAAAAGTTTTCCACCGTTCCGACCGAAATGCAAGGTAGGCTTCTCGAGCTTCTTCCAAAAGATCAGCAAGGAGTTCCCCCTTCAACACGATCACCAAACGCGTTTGATGAAGCCATTCGTACCCTCGCTTATCAAGCAATCGAAAGAAGAGCCACAAATGCGATCAGCAGTGCGTTCAATCGATGATCCATCGGGCCATTTCAGTAATGCCACCTGAAGAACAGGAAATAGAAAAACCTGATCCTTTTTTTGTATTGGAATCTATGCAAGAATATGCGCTTCAGAGAAAGAACTCTTGAAGATTGGGCGGGAGGAGATCCTCGTTCGGCTAGAGGCTATCAAAAAAATTTTTTGTTTTATAGCGCTTCAGGATGGAAGAACTAGACCTCTCTAAATTAGAGCTGACTGAACTACCCCCACTTGACTTCAAAAATAGGATTCGGTGGAATGAAGTGTTTGGATCTTAGCAAGAATAAGTTAAAAAAATTCCCCTGCAACCTGGGGGTGATCGGAAGTCAACTGTCACTGGACCTTTCCGACAACGAGATACAGGAGATCCCTGTGAGGGGGTAGAAGGGGTTGATCATCTGGAATCTATCTATCTTGATCGGAACCAAATATCCAACCTTCCTGAGGATTTAGACTCTTTTTTATCCCTGAAATCTTTAGTTCTTGCATACAATAAGATAGAGACCCCTTCAGAAAGGGTAAAATTTCCCAAAAATTTGGTTTACCTTTCCCTTGATCACAATAAAATAACAGCTTTTCCTGAAGGTGTAAAAAGCCTCCGATGCCTGCGATTGCTACACTGAGCTATAATGAGATAGCAGAGATTCCTGAAAATATGGAAAATTTAAACAATTTGGTAACGCTGACCCTTTCTCATAATCAAATATTAAAATTTCCTCAAAACTTCATCTCTTTCCCTTCTATAGAAGTGTTGTTTCTTGATCACAATGAAATAAAAGCCATTTCTGATGAAGTACAGTTGCCCGAAAGTCTGAGGTGCATAGACCTTGCGCGTAATCCAATGGGACCTTTGTCTGAAAAGATAAAAAATCTTTACGGTTCAGTGTTTGTTGTGAGTCGCCCTTATATACTCTCTTCACCAGAGAGACTCTTGCCCTGAGAAAAGAAAAGGTAGCGGTTTTAAAAGCCCAGCAACAAGAGGAATAGGGGAAGGAGAGCTATCCCCAAATGAGCTGATTTTCAGTCCACTTCGGTATAAATTTGTTCGTATTTTTTTATAACCATTCTGGAAAACAAGAGGAAATTTAAATTTTATGCACCCGATAGCCGTTGATAGACCACCAAAGATAGCACTTCATGAACCGGTGTCCAATAATCAACGGTATCGCACTATTTTTAAGGTGGTGGGTGCAGCAGTTAACTTCTTTCAAAAGATGGATATTCCCGCTTCGAAAAGAGCTGAAGTGGTTGGGATCGGTGTTCTTCTGATCCCACCAGAAATGGGATGGGCTCAAAGGGTTAAGATGATTCGAGCTATTGCCGCTATACCCGGACCTGTTACCAAAAGGGATGTTCTTCTTGCCTTGAAGCTTATTAATCCAGAAATGGATGAGATTGCAAGGATAGAGATCCTTCAAGCTGTGATGGATATTCCCGCTTCGAAAAGAGCCGAGGTGGTTGGGATCGCTGTTCTTCTGATCACACTCGAAATGGGATGGGCTGATAGGGTTAATATGATTCAAGCTACTGTGGCGATACGCCAACCTATTAAGGAAAGCGATGTTTTTCTTGTCTTGAAGCTGATTACTGAAAAAATGGGTTGGTTTCCCAGGATGAAGATCTTTAGAGCTGTGATGGAGGTTCCCGCTGAGAGAAGAGCTCAAGTGATTGGGCTCGTCGTTCTTCTGACGACACCGAAACAAATATTTTATCGAAGAATTGAGCTGATTGAAGCAATTGCCCATATGCCCCCATCTGTTAAGGAAAGCGATGCTTTTCTTGCTTTGAAGGTTATTGGTGAAAGCATGGATCCAATTGAAAGGGTGGGGATCTTTCAAGCTGTGTTGGATGTTCCCGCTCAAAAAAGAGCTGAAGTGGTTGAGAAGGCGTTTCCTTTCATCAAACCGGAAATGGGATGGCTTGATAGGATTGAAATAATCCGTGTTATGGGTCTTGTCGGTATTACCGAAAGCGATCTTGCTCTTGCATTGGAGGTTTCTCCTCCAGAGATCGATGAAATTTCAAGAATAAGGATGATTGGAGCCGTGATCAATGTTCTGGTTCACAAAAGAGCTAAAGTGGTTGGAAATGCACTTCTTTTGATCAAACCAGAAATGGGATGTGATGACAGACGTAGTTTGATCAGATGGGTTGCCAAGATAGATGTTGAAAAAGCCGTTGTTGTTCTTGCCTTGGGCGCCGTTACTGAAGGGATGGAATGGGATTCAAGGATAAGCATCCTTAGAGCTGTGGCTAATCTTCCCGCTCGTGAAAGAGACGACATCATGCCCCACGCGCTTCGGCTCTTTAATCTTGAAATGCATGCCGATGACAGAATTGACATCATCGAACAAGTGGCCGGTGTTCGTGCCGCTGAAAGGGCTCAATATGTACGGCAGCGGTTATGGGGAGTGCAAGCTCAGAATGATCGTCTTGCTGCAGAACATGGTATTGACGTGCATAAAGGAAAACGGGATCGACAAGTACGGGCCGCGATCCAACTCCTTCGGCAACATCAGAGTGAGATGCCGAAAGAGAGAATTGACCAGGCAGTGTGGGAGTTCACCCAATATCTCAAGGATTACAAAAATGCTGAACACAAAAAATTAGCGCTGAATGCTCTTATGGCTCCTAAAGAGGAGGGTGAGTCGTTTGGACCTCTTTTCGATAATGTGGAGTTTACTATAATGGGGCTTCCAATATTAGGGGAAGAAATCATCGGCCGTCTTTGGATTTTTGTATCAAAGCTAACGGGATCCGAGCAGACAAACGGAAAAGAGAGTATGGTTTCCGGACTCAAAGACTCCTATGATGAATTTATGGGTAAGGTCTGCAATCCAGGGAAAGTGCAGAGGTTGGTAGTGGGCGTGCTACAAGGCCGTTTGCCCGGAGTTAGTATTGAGTTAAAGGAAGGAATGAAGGTTACTGCGAAACAAGGTGCACGCATGTTCTTCGCTATGGAAGCTCATCGGGCTATCAGACAGCTAGAGCCTCTTCTCAAGGCTGCAAACCGGTTTTGTGATGAAAATCCCCTTGTAAATCGGGGCGAGTTTCTTGAGGAAATCGGAGAATTTGTGAGAGCCGAAGGGATAGTAGCTTAAATAGGCTTCTCTCGAAACTATACCGAAATGAGCTGTGAAAATTTGCTTTTGGAACTCGCCAAAGACTCGGGGTTGGACGATCGCAACTAGCCCGTATTTCTCAATACGAGCGACGTTGCGATAAGATCCAACCGGGAGGACTTTCGCGACGGTCCAAATCCAAGTTTTCAGCTTACTTCGGTATATTCGGAGGGTCCTGGCTGATCAACAGGCCACGTCACTGATTTCGCCTGAAATCGATCAAGCTAAGCGACCGATACGAGATGAAGCTATCGCTGGAATACCTGCTATACCTTTTAAAGATAGGGCTGCTGTCGCGGATCTTGCACTCGAGGTTATTACTCCAGGTATGGATGACGTTCAAAGGATAGAGATCCTTAAAGCTGTGATGAATGTTTCGCCGAGGCGAAGAGCTGAAGTGGTTCAATGCGCTCTTGATCTGATGACACTGGATATGGACCATTCTGAAAGGATTAAGATAATAGGTATGACTGCGGGTCTGTTTGTTGCTGTTGCTGACGAAAAATATTTTATCACAAGTATTGCATTGCGGTCTATTACCGTAGGGATGAATAAGAGTTCAAGGATAAAAATCCTTGAAGCTGTGATGGCTGTTGCTGATGACAAAAGATCTTCCGTGGTTAACCGTGCTGTTTTTTTGATGAAGGCAGAAATGGAATGTTCTGAAAGAATTAGGGTCATCCGTAATGTTGCCGGTATTGTTGATGAAAGCGATCTTCTTCTTGCACAGAAGGTTACGACTCAAGAGATGGGTGACTAGATGGAGATCCTTAAAGCTGTGATGCGTGTTTCGCATCACCACAGAGCCAGAGTAGTTGAGGCCGCTTTCTCTCTGATGACAGCGGAAATGGATTGGCATGAAAGAGTTAATATGATCGGTCATATTGGGGGTATGCGTGGACCTATTAACGAAGGCGATGCTGCTTCTGCCTTGCGGTTTATTACTCGAGAGATGGGTTGGGGTTTAAGGTTGGGAATCTTTCAAGCAGTGGTGGGTATTCCCACTGAGGAAAGAGGCGATGTGATTGAGCAGGCGCTTCAGCTCATTGATCCTGAAATGGATGGTGGCGAAAGAATTGTAATCATCCAACGCGTGACTCGTGTTCTTGCCCAGGGAAGAGCTGCCTATGTCCAACTGCGCAGAGGGAGAAGGCAAGCCCATTTGGTGGGTCGTGTTCGTCCAGAACAAGGGATTAACGTGCATCAAGGGAAATGGGATCAACAAGTACGAGCTCCGCTCGAACTGCTTCGGCAAGATCAGGGTGAGATGCCGGAAGAGAGAATTGAGCAGACGGTGGGGGAGTTCACCCAATATCTCAACGATCACAAAAATACTGAACACAAAGAATTAGCCCTCAACGCTCTTCGGGCACCTAAAGAGTAGGGGGAGCCGTTCGGAGCTCTTCTCGATAAAGTGGAGTTTACTATCGTGGGGCTTTCAATATCAGGGGAAGAAGTCATCGGCCGTCTTTGGATTTTTGCATCAAAGCTGACGGGATCCGAGGAGACTAATGCAAAAGAGAGTATGGTTTCTGGACTCAAAGACTCCTATGATGAATTTATGGGTAAGGTCTGCAATCCAGGGAAAGTGCAGAGGTTGGTAGTGGGCGTGCTACAAGGCCGTTTGCCGGGAGTTAATATTGAGTTAATGGAAGGAAGGGTCGCGAAAGTCCTCGCGGTTGGATCTTATCGCAACGTAGCTCATATTGAGAATACGGGCTAGTTGCGATCGTCCAACCCCGAGTCTTTGGCGAGTTCCAAAACCAAATTTTCAGCTCATTTCGGTATAACACTTTTAATGGCACCCCTCCTCTTTTTTCTTGGATGACTCAATTAACAATCAGGGTATAATCGGGTCTGTGGCGCCGTCACCTGTTGAAAACTATCTTTCTTTGCTAAGAGGGCTAACTTTGGAGACCCTCATAGCAGCAGAGGAGCGTTTTAAAACCAAAGAGAAATTTGGCATTGCAATTAAGGGAAGGTATCCTGCAGAAATTCAGCTTCCTCATGCTTATTTAGGGTTGCTTGCTCATCTTCTTGGTTTTTCTCCTTTTTTCCTATCGTACCCCAACAGATGCCTAATGGTTCTGCGATCATGGATGTTGGCGGCATCACTGAAACGGGGAGGGTCCCAGAATTAATCCAACTAGCAGAACTCGGTTCTATCTGGATGATTTTAGGGATCTGTTTAAAGAATGAAGGTTTAGTGCAGGCCGGGATTAAAGTAGCGATTTGGCAAACGCATACGTTAGATCATCAAGGGTTACCTCATCTGTCGATGTGGGGTCATGCTGCTTCACTCAATTGTTCTCGACTGGCCTCTTACAACTCACTTCTCTTCTCATTAGCTCACCGTTTAACCGGTGAAAAAGGGTTTAATCAAGCTTCGGAGCTTCAAAACAGTAAAATAAGAGAGCCCGATTCGTTGTCCACTCATTTACTTCGGCTTATTCCTGAAAAAATTTCCCCCTTTATTCGCCTATCCTACCGCCCCTTGGCAGAGGAGATAACTCTCGGATTTATCAAATTTACAGCTCCCCAGTTAAGCATAACGTGCTCGATTAGTGGGTCAAATTCAGGCGTTTTCTCTTTTCACAAAAATGATGTTTCCATCATCAACTGCGCCCCTCAAGTGGCTCCTTGCGATGCCCTTGAGTTATTTGGTATAGATAGGGGTTGTTCTATTAACGGAAGAAGTTTTCGAGAAGTTGTATGGGAAAAAAGTTCTTATCATTTTCGGTTAAAAGGATGGACAAAACTGTTTGCTCTCCCGACATGGGTTGAGGTTGATTGTTCTTTTCAGGCTAACGAAATTTCGCTGAGATTTCTCTTTCAAAGAGAGCGGCCAAGAGAAAACTTAAGAATAGCCTTTTATTGCTCCTCTAAAAAGGTTATCGTCGGTGGAAAAACGACTCTTAAGGCCGGTCTGTTGGAAAAATATCAGGGCCCTATTTTTCCTATCGAGCTATGCGGAGAAAAAAGTATGATTCTCATCACTCCAAAAGATACCGAAGAAGAGAGAATGGAAATTATTCCTTTGGCAGGCGGAAATCATTTCTTTGGAGCCGATTTTCTCATTACTGTTTCTGCTACTAAAACGGATTTTTTTTCTTTTGTTATCAAATAAATGGGTATCGCGATGGTATACCGAAGTGAGCTGAAAATTTGATTTTCGACCGCCGCGAAAGTCCTCGCGGTTGGATCTTATCGCAACGTCGCTCGTATTGAGAATACGGACTAGTTGCGATCGTTCAACCCCGAGTCTTTGGCGAGGTCCAAAACCAAATTTTCAGCTCTCTTCGGTATAGAGTTGACAATTTAATTTTTTTAGTTAGTTTTAGAGATATTGAAGTAATTTAATTTAGGCGGTATACTTTTTGTATAATTATGCCTCTTTTAAAAAAGATCTTAGTCGGCTCTCTGATTTTGTTTTTTGTCATTGCTCTTTCTGCGGCTGTAAAAAGGGTTGTTTTTTTAAAAAAAGAAAGGGCAACCCCTTTAGAATCAGCCCCTCAACCTTCACCTAAAGAATTCGTGGCCTTCCCTGAAACCTTTCCCGAGGCCTCGGATGAAAAAGAAGATTTTGATGAGGTTGATCGGGTTTATCAATTGTTTACTACTGAGACCGAAAAACTTCCTATTGTAGAGACGGTTGTCTATACAAGCCGTGTTCCCTGGCTAAAAGGAAGACCTGCCTGGATTAGTGACTACGCCTCTCATTATTCGACCTCCCGTCACTTTATTGCTCGAAGTCTAAATAAAAGTACCGATTATTTTACTCAAACCGTGTCCGTGGGGAGTAAGTTCAATGTTTTTCGTAAAGATAAAAATTTTCAGTTCTACCTTCTTGTCGATTTATCTCGATGTAAAATGGGGTTTTACTATATTGATCTTGATACCAATGAAAGGGTTTTATTGAAAACCTATAAAGTCGGGGTTGGGAAGAGGTCTGAAACGATCTCCGGAACGGAGACTCCTATTGGAAAATATTTACTAGGAGACAATATTGCGGTTTATAAACCTGGGATTACAGCGCTTTTTCAAGAAAAAACAACCGAGATGATTCAGGTGTTTGGAACCCGTTGGATGCCTTTTGAAAAGGAAATGGGTGATTGCTCAGCCCCATCAAAAGGATTTGGAATTCATGGAGTTCCTTGGGAGTTTGATAAAACATTGGAGCGATGGGTTGAGCGTCGTGATGTTATAGGGCAATATATGAGCGAAGGGTGTGTTCGTCTTGTTTCTGAAGATATCGAAGAGCTCTTCTCCATTGTGATTACAAAACCGACCCTGGTTGAGATTGTTCCGCGGTTTGAGGAGGCAAAGCTTCCTGGTGTTGAAGCCGCCTTACCGATGAGATAAATATGGCCATGTTACCCCATGAAAAAAAAATTCAAAAATATGAAGAAACTTTAGCTGGCTTTAAAAAGCATGATGAAGATAATCCGCTCCTTACTCAAGCGGAGATTACCAAAATTGAGAAGAAGTTGCTTTCGTTGAAAAGAAAGCTTTACTCCAATTTATCTCCTTGGGAAAGGGTCACAATTTGTCGACACCCGCAGCGTCCTAAATCTATCGACTATATCGATTCTATTTGTGAGGAATTTCATGAACTCTCGGGTGATCGTCTTTTTCGAAATGATCCCGCCATTATCTGTGGATTTGCAAAAATTGGTGGAATTAAATTTATGATCATTGCCCAAGAAAAGGGATGTGATACAGAAAGTCGCTTGAAAAGAAATTTTGGAATGCCTCACCCAGAAGGATACCGAAAAGCAATGCGATGCATGAAACTAGCGGCTAAATTCGGCCTTCCCGTCATTTCGTTGATCGATACGCCCGGAGCTTATCCGGGACTTGCGGCTGAAGAAAGGGGACAGGGGTGGGCGATCGCGAATAACCTGTGGAGAATGGCTCGTCTTCCAACTCCCATTATTGTGATTATTATTGGAGAAGGGTGCTCTGGTGGTGCCCTTGGAATTGGAGTGGGAGATGTGATTGCAATGCTTCAACACGCTTATTATTCTGTAATTTCCCCTGAGGGGTGTGCTTCGATTCTTTGGAAAGATTCGGGCCAGAATCAGGCGGCTGCCAAAGCTCTTAAAATACATGCGGAGGATCTTCTAGAGATGGAGATTATTGATGATATCATTGAGGAGCCGCTGGGTGGGGCGCATCATGATTCAGCGGCGATCTGTCTTTCTGTAAAAAAATATATTGAAACCCAGTGGAATAGTCTCAGATCAATTCCGGTCGATCTTCTTCTGGAGCAACGTTATCAAAAGTTTCGAAAAATGGGAAAATTCAGTATAGAAGGGGAGATTGTGCCACTTTATGATACTTCTTCTTAAAGCGACATGATACTTCTCCTTAAAGCTACACTGCGAAATCGAAAGCACCTTTTTCTGCTTATTATCAGTTTTTTTACTTTAGTTTTGCTTATTATTGCTAATTCGATGGAGATATCGGCTTTGGGGGTTTTGGTCAATGCCGACACGCTGAGCAACTTGATGCCAGGAGAGGTTACGGTCTCGACATCCCTACAAATTTTAGGAAAGCATAAAGAGGCCAATCCACTTCAATGGATCATTGAAAAAATTCAAGCTCAGTTGGGATATCGAGAAATAGCGCATGTTTCAAATCTTCATACCATTATTTGGATTTTATTTGGCGTAGCCATCTTTAAAGCCATTGTGTTATTTGGAAGCCGCTACATGACACAGCTGATGGCAATTCGAGTAAGCCGAGATCTTCGACAACAGTATTTTGAGCATATTCAATCGCTTCCGATGAGTTTTTATCAAAAACATAATATTGGCAGCCTTTCTTCTAGAGTCGTTGGAGATGCGACTCAAATTTCGACCTCCATTAATTCTGTACTTGCCAACTATTTACAGACCCCTTTTACGATTTTTATGACCCTTTTGCTTTGTTTTTATATTTCATGGCAACTCTCTCTTTTAATTTTTTTTGGTTTTCCCATAATTATTTTACCCATTATTTTACTGGCCAGAAGGATGAAAAAAGCCTCTCGGCAGCTTCAACTCAACCAAGAGAAATTCGCCTCGGTTTTAATTGATTTTTTAGCAGGAATTCAGACGGTTAAGATCTTTGCTATGGAGCTGTTTTCTCTTAAAAAATATAAAGAACAGAACGACCGAATGGCGATCTTTGAAAGTAAAACGGCTAAATATGGTCTTTTGACCCGTCCTATTTTACATATGATTACCACGATTTTTTTAGCCGGTACGGTTTTATTTGGGTTGCTTTGGTTAAAGCTCACGATTTCTGGACTGATTGTTTTTTGCGGCTTACTCCAAATGTCGTACGAGGCCATTAAAAAATTTGCCGATGAAAATACCAATATTCAAAAAGGTATTGTCGCCGCTGAAAGGATGTTTGAAGTCTTGAACTTAAAACCAGAAATTCAAGATAGGAAGGATGCAATAGAGCTGTCCGACTTTAATGATTGTATTGAATTTGACGGAGTCTGGTTTCGGTATCAAGAGGATTGGGTTTTAAAAAATATGAGTTTTGTCCTTCGTAAAGGGAAAACAATTGCTATTGTTGGAGCGACAGGCTCTGGAAAATCGACCATTGCCCAACTTTTGCCCCGTCTCTATGAAGCCCAAAAAGGGGAAATTCGAATTGATGGAAGACCCCTTAATGCGTATACACAACGGTCGTTAAGGGATAGGATTGCCTTTGTTTCTCAGAAGCCGTTTCTTTTTTCTGACACGATAGGGGCTAACATTGCCTTTGGTCGTGATTTCACCCAGGAAGAGATTCAAGAAGCGGCAAAAACAGCCCATGCGGAGGAGTTTATTCTTCGGCAACAGAAGCAGTACGATGGTCTTTTGGCAGAAGGGGGACAAAATCTTTCTGGGGGGCAGCAACAACGTCTAGCTATTGCACGGGCTTTGGTAAAAAAATCTCCGATTTTGGTTCTCGATGAAGCAACCTCATCCTTGGATGCGATCAGTGAAAACTATATTCGGACAGCTACAGCGAACCTTCACGGTAAAGTTACGCAGATTATCATTGCGCATCGACTTGGAACTATCGAGCATGCTGACCACATTATTTTTATTGACAAGGGAGAGAAGATCGCAGAAGGAACTAAAGAAGAGCTTCTGGCAAATTGTGATCCGTTTAGAAAGATGTGGGATCTGTTATACCGAAGTGGACTGAAAAATTGGAATTTGGACCCCGCCAAAGCCTCGGGGTTGGACAATCGCAACTAGCCCGTATTCTCAATACGAGCTACGTTGCGATAAGATCCAACCGCGAGAGCTTTCGCGACGGCCCAAATCTCAATTTTTCAGTTCACTTCGGTATATACAAAAAGAGAGGCAAGGTCTTAGCCTCTTTTCAGTTCCCTTGTGTCTAGACACGTTGAGGATAAAGATAGACGCGAAGCAGCTTATGGTCTGGTATTTTGTCTAGAAAACCATCCTCTAATAAGCCGTCCTTTAACAGATCCCTTTCTCTTGCGGTTAAAGGGACCTCTTTTATCCTATTTTTTGAAAGCTTTAGAGAAGACCCTACCCCATCAAGACCCTCTATCTTTCGAGGCATTTCTGATATTTCATTCTCGGAAAGATCTAGCGATTGCAGACGAGGAAGCCCTTTTAAATCTTCAGGAAAGCGTGTTATCTGGTTTTCAGAAAGGGAGATTAAAAGGAGACTCTCAAACCCTTCTAAATTTTCAGGAATCTCCGATATTTCATTCCCGTCAAGATAGAGAAGCTTGAGAGAGGGTGGGAACCATACCCTTTGAGAGATCCTTTTTATCTTATTTCTACTGAGATGAAGAACAGTCAAAGCGTTGAAAGATTTTAAATCTTTGGGGAACCTTGATATTTGATTAAAGCAAAGAGCAAGGTGTGTCACAAGCTGGGGAGCTTCTATTCCGAAGGGAATGGCCGATATCTCATTATATGAAAGAATTATCGATGTTGCCTTTCGGAATATTTTTAGGTCAGGGAATTCTTTGAATTTATTTCCGTTAAAAAAGAGATGTCCTGGTTCCCGGAATTTTTCTAAAAAAAGAGGAGGAAGCATGACCAAATTCAAATTAGAAAGGTCTAGAAAGGTCGAATCGGAAGAAGGGCTGGCAAGGAAATCGAAAACTTTTTCGACAGCTTTCTGCCGATTTTCATTCCAACCCATCCACATTTGAAGCTTTTTCTTCTGAGAAGCATAATTTTCCATTGCTGCTAGCAAAGAATAAGGGGAAATTTCTTTAGTTATAGCGATCCTTTCATCGGTACTCAACGTTGCCGAAACGGCCTGACCAGCCATTGACAAAATGCAGTTCAGATCAGCCTGGCTCTCATTTCCAAGTATTTCAAAAGCGATGGTATAAATGATTTCATCAGTCGGTTTTAACA
Organism: Parachlamydiales bacterium; assembly: GCA_963777025.1. Classification (GTDB taxonomy): domain Bacteria; phylum Chlamydiota; class Chlamydiia; order Chlamydiales; family Rhabdochlamydiaceae; genus PALSA-1444. Next base: position 30,359 of record CAVZOR010000001.1, on the reverse strand, counting down.
TTAGCTCTGACGAAATAGACCTCTTTTTCAGATCCACTCCAAAAAGCTCGGAAACCATGGTTTGTACTTCAAGTGTGGAACTAGACAAATTTTCATAATTTTCACAAAAATCTTTCAGTCGATCGTAAGGAAGGTCGTCTATTGTTCTGGATGAGACAGGTAAACAGGACATAAAAGCTCCTTTTCGCGGAAATTTTAGGCTGTAAATATAATTTTTATAAAGGTTTTATTTTTAACAAATGTCTATACCGAAGTGAGCTGAAAACTTGGATTTTGGCCGTCGCAACAGCTCTGGCCGGACCTTATCGGAATGTCGCTGCCCGTTGCTGCCCTAGGCTTTGGCGGAGTCCAAACCCCAATTTTTCAGCTCACTTCGGTATAGATGTTTTGCTTAAGGGGATGGAGTAGTAAATCATAAACTCCCTTTTATATTGGTCGACGCAAGCATGCCAACAATCAACAAAAGTACTGGCAAATTCTTTGTTTTCCAACAAGTTTTAGCAGTTTCTTAAAGGTGGGGCTATGCTCCAAGTACTGCCTCAAAGAACTAAACTTTTTGAAATCAGCCAAAAATATCTCTCCTCGAAAGCGTGGAAAGCGTGGAACCAACCGATCCTCTATTGGGTTCTCTCTTCGAAGGCGTTGAATTTCTCGCATTAGATTGTAAGAAAAACGGGAAGAAATTGGTCCATGTCTTGAATATCCAAGCGCAAACGCATAAGCAGCAAAAAAAATAAAAAACAGTGTCGCTTCTTCGTTTTTTTCGAAAAGCGCCCTCCTTGTATCTAAAGTAATTTTATCAAGAAATTTGGAACCTATAAAAGGGAACTCTTCCATAAAAGTACTGGTAACCGTCTTGTTTTCTAACATTTCTTCAGAGAGTTTTAGTAGGGTTTTAAAGGTGGGGCTATCTTCCAAGGAGCGCCTCAAAGAACCAAACTTTTTGAAATCGTCCAAAAACATCCCTTCTCGATGGCGTGGAACCGATAGATCCTCTATTGGGTTCTCTCTTCGAAGGGATTGAATTTCTTGTCGTAGATCGTGAAAAAAGAACAAAGGAAGTACGGCTTCTCTTAAAGCTCCAAACACATACGCATAAAGAGCAAGAAAAATAAAAAAGGGTGTCGCTTCTTCGTTTTTTTCGAAAAAGGCTTTTCTTGTGATAGGATTAACTGTAGTAAGAAGATGGGTATCCATAAAATGAATTTCCTCGATTCGAGCTTGGAGCCCCTTGCATGCGGTATTCTCGGTTCTCATGACGATAAGATCTAAAGATAAGTTTCTGATTTTGGATTGAATCTCCTCAACTTGACTAACGGTTTTTTTGTGGAGCCAAACCGCATCCCCGATCTTCTGCGCCTGACCCAGTCGAGCTTGTAGCTTGTGTGGATTCTGTTCCAGGCATAACATCCGAGTTTTCCACTCTTCTTTAACGGTTTTAAGCCGGGCTTCCGAGGCCAGAATAATAGCTTCGCTGTCTAGCTTAGCCTTTGAGATGTGAAGGACCAGGCTATCATGTTCGGCCTCGACCCCGTTAATATTACCCTGTTGATCGAAATGATCTACGATTTTGATAAAACTTTGAAAAATGACGTTAACTTGGGCCGAAATTTCTTTATAGGCCCCTTTGATGTGATTGTCACAAACTTTGGTAATGGCTTCGATTTGACCATCGTAGACCCTCGTAACGTTTAGAAATTGAGGCCTCGCTTTGAGATCGGGTTGGATTTGATCTTGCCAAAGTTTGGCAACGGCCTGAAGGTTCCAGCCTTGGATAACGGCTGAAACAGCAGCCTCTCGAGCCTCAGGCGTCATTTCAGTTTCCCAAAAAAAATCTGGTAGGGCTGTAGGGGTAATCATTTTGGTATAACTTCCGTGAGAGAGGCAAGGGCTTTAACCTGATCTTGCAAATTTTCTATAGTAGCGAGGGCTTCATCTTGAGCTTTCAAGAGAGCGGCAAGGGCTCTATCATCTTTCCCTAAAGCGGTAAAGAGTTCATCTTGAGCTAGCTCGGCGGCGAAGACCTCATTACGAGGCAGTTTCTTTAAAGTAGCATCGGTATTGGCTTCATTAGCAGATTTCAGGGAAGAGACACGGGCTTCATTTATAGCTTTTTGGAGGATGATGGATAAATCTACATACTTATTGAAGGTGGAAGCGGTTTCATCTTGAAATTTCTTGAAAGCTTCAAGAGCTGAACAATGAGCTTTCTGGGCAGTGATGGCTTCATCGCAAACTTTCTGAAAAGGGGTAATGAACTCACTAATGTTTTTGCTCGGGACGCCTTCACACCGAGCCTTCTGTAAATTAGCAGTCGTCTCATCGTAAAATTTCTGAAAAATAGCAGCCGCTTTGTTGTGAGTTTTCCGTAAAGTGGCCCCAACTTGATCGTGCAGTTTCTGAAAATCGGCAGAGGTTCCATCTTCAATTTTCAAGGCTTTGGCACAGCAAGCGTCGTCATCTCTAGCCTCCCGAACAGCAAGAGCATCTAGAGCAAGTTCATCTAGAGGTATCCAGACGGTGTGAAAAAAAATGACAGCATCAGATTTTCTGACAGCTTCAAAAACTCCATCTCTAGCTTTCTCGACATCGTCCAAGGTTTCATCTCTAACTTTCTCGAAAGCGGCAGTCGTTTTACTTGTAGGACGCCTTAAGACCTCAACGGCTTGAGAAGAAGCTTTTAGGAAGGTTAGGGCTTCATGGAGAGATTTTTGAACAGCGTCAACGGCTTGGGATTGATCATTTTCTAGAGCACCGATAGCGAGCTTACTCTCCTCGTCCATAGCGGCGTTGCATTGATCACTTTCTAGAACGTGTTCAACAAGCGAGCGCTGATAATTCCAGGCTGACTCAACGGCATCGTGTCTAGCTTTCCAGATTTCTGAAACAACGATTGATTGGCCATGCCACAACCGAACGGCTTCCCGCGCCTTTTCACAAACAACAATTTTCATTTCCAAATCCCACTTTTTATGGGATCGGTATTTGTTAACCGCTGGGTTTTGGTGGGCAGACTGTTCAAATATATCGGACAGTTGTTCCTCTATAAATAAGCCTAGGGGTTGGGCATTTGACTCTTTGACAGCGGATGGAATGGGATTTTTATCGAAGTATTGGACGATAGTTTTCCAATCGTCATTCGAAAGATTGAAGTTTAAATCAGGTACTACAGGGCTCATTTGAGCGAAGACTCTAACTTGCCCTAAAATAAAATGTCAACATTCCAATTTTTCAACTCATTTTGGTATAGATTGGCAATATACTATTTTTCTAAACACGTTGAGGATAGAGATAGACGGAAAGAAACGGGTGATCGGGTATTTTCTCTAGAAAACCAACCTCTGATAAGCCATCCTCTAACAGCTCCCTTTCTTCTGCGGTTAAAGGGAGCTCTTTTATCCTATTTTTGGAAAGACGCAAAGAAGAGTTTTCCCTATCAAGACCCTCTATCCTTCGGGGCATTTCTGATATTTCATTCTCGGAAAGGTTTAGCTCTTGCAGACTAGGAAGCTCTTTTAAATTTTCAGGACAAGACCGTATCCCATTCTTAGAAAGATCGAGATGGCGCAGATTATGAAATCCTTTTAAATTTTGAGGAAAAAATAATATCTGATTTCCAGAAAAGGAGATGGTATCGAGATTCTCAAAACCTTCTGAATTTTCAGGAAGAGATGATATGGCATTCTTGCTAAGAAGCAAAATTCTGAGAGAGAGGGGAAGCCACACCTTTTTAGGGATGCTTTTTATCTTATTTTCATTGAGATAGAGAATACTCAGAGAGTCGAAAGGCATTAAATCTCTGGGGAAGGTTGATATTTGATTAGAGCAAAGAAAAAGGTCTGTCACAAGCTTGGGAGCTCCTACCCCGAAAGGGATGGCCGGTATCTCATTATTTGAAAGAAACACTGATGCCGCCCTTCTGAACATTGTTAGGTCAGGAAATTTTTCCAATTTATTTCTGTCAAAGTAGAGATTTTTTACTTCTCCAAATTTTTTTAAAAAAAAAAGAGGAGGAAGTGAGGTCAAATTCAAATTAGCAAGGTCTAGATCGTTCGAATCTGAACCGGAGGTGTCAAGGAAATCGAAAACTTTTTGAATAGCTTTCTGCCGATTTTGATCCCCCTCTTGCCACATTTGAAGCTTTTCCTTGTGAGAAACATAATTTTCCATCGCTGCTAGCAAAGAATGAGGGGAAATTTTTTTAGTGATAGCCATCCTTTCATGGGTATCCAGTGTTGCTGTAACGATCCGCCCAACCATTGACAGAATGCACTGCCGATCAACCCGTCTCGTATTTCCGAGTACTTCAAAAGCGATCTCATAAATGATTTCATCTGTTGTTTTTAACAAGAGTCTTGGCCAAATAGAGCTCTTTTCCTGACCTTTTCCAAGAAGCTCGCAAACGATATCTTGCACGTGAGGCGTGGAAGTAGCGAGATTTTCATGATTTTCACAGAGATCTTTCAGTCGATCGTAAGGAAGGCCCTCGATTGTTCTGGATGAGGCAAGTAAGCTGGACATAAAAGCTCCTTATACCGACGTCCAACCCCGAGGCTTTGGCGGCGTCCAAAACCAAGTTTTCAACTCTCTTCGGTATGGCACCCTATTTTTTTTAAACACGTTGAGGATAAAGATAAACGCGAAGGAACTTGTGACCGGGGATCCTCTCTAGGAAACCATCCTCTACTAAACCGTTCCTTAACAGACCTTTTTCTTCTGCGGTTAAAGGGACCTCTTTTATCCTATTTTTGGAAAGATCCAGAGAAGAGTTTATCCCATCAAGGCCCTTTATCTTTCGGGGCATTTCTGATATTTCATTCTCGGAAAGGTTCAGGCATTGCAGACAAGGAAGCGCTGTGAAATTTTCAGGACAGGACGATATCGTATTCTTAGAAAGATCAAGACGGCGGAGATTAAAAAACCCGTTGAAATTTTCAGGAAAGCGTGATATCTGATTTTCAGAAAAGGAGATCGAATGGAGGTTCTCAAAACCTTCTGAATTTTCAGGAATAGCTGATAGTGCATTCTTGCCAAGAAGTAAGGTGCTGAGAGAAGGGGGGAGGCATACCTTTTCAGGGATTTTTTTTATCTTATTGTCTTTGAGTTCGAGAATAGTCAGAGACTTGAAAGACGTTAAATCTTCGGGGAAGCTCGATATTTGATTAGAGGAAAGAAAAAGGTTTGTTGCAAGCTCGGGAGCTCCTACTCCGACGGGGATGGCCATGATCTGATTAGATGAAAGAACGATCGAGGTCGCCTTTGGGAATGGGGTTAGGTCGGGGAATTCGTTTAATTTATTTCCGTCAAAAAACAGGTTTTTACTTCTCCGAATTTTCCTAAAAAAAAGGGAGGAAGCGTGGTCAAACCCAAATTAGCAAGGTTTAGAGCGCTCGAATCTGAACAAGAGTCGTCAAGGAAATTAAAAACTTTTTGAATAGCTTCGAGACGATTTTCCTCACCATCTCCCCAGGTTTGAAGTTTCTTCTTCTCGGAAACATAATTTTCCATTGCTGCCAGTAAAGAATTAGGGGGGATTTCTTTGGTTATAGCCATTCTTTCATCGGTATCCAAGGTTACCGAGGCAGTTCGACCAACCATTGACAGAATGCACTTCAGATCAACCGGTCTTGCATTTTCGAGTATTTTAAAAGCAATGGCATAAACGATTTCAGCCATCGGTTTCAACAATAGCCCCGGGCAAACAGAGCTCTTTTCCTCGTCTTTTTCAAGAAGCTCGCAAACCATATCTTGTACTTCTGGTGCGGAACTGGAGAGAGTTTCATGATTTTCACAGATATCTTTCAGTCGATCGTAAGGAAGGTCCTCGATGGTTCTGGATGAGATAGGCAAGCAGGACATAAAAGCTCCTCTTGGGGAAGATTTTAGGCTGTAAAAATAATTTTTGTAAAGATTTTTTTAAAAAAAAGGTAGTGAGAAGAAGTATTTTAGTTTGTTTTGATCTCAACCCAAGCATTCCGAATTTTTTCTTGATTGGTAAGAACGGTCGTAAAGAGAAGCTTGTTTTTTGAAAAAAGCCATTTAATGATGAGTTGAGTATCGGGATCGAGGCGAAGGTTGTCAAGAAGGTCTGTGATAGGGGGGAAAGTAGCATAAGCATCAAAGTGTACTTTCATCGAAGCTTGTGTATAGAGGAAGTTCATTAACTGGTAGGTAAGGTTGGCTTTTTTGCTAGAGGCCGGAATACAGAGGTTCTCAATTGTAATGAACGACCCCTCCTTAGGGATAACGAGGCCAATGAAGGGAAACCGCCTCATACTTCTACAGATATAGGAACTAGAAGAGACAACCACAGCGCTATTTTTTGTGGCTAAGAAATAGTTGGGAAAATCGGCATAGGCGGTTATCCAGTTTTTTTGAGTGATTAATAGATCAGTTATTTGGTTGAGTTGTGGGTTTGTGATGTGATCAACAGCTCCAAACAAATAAAAGGAGGCCAGCGCAAGGGTTTGAATGGGATCATTGGGCATCGTAATACAATAATCAATCACCGATGTATCAAAGACCGTTTTCCAACTAGGGTCTATTTTTTTTTCTTTAAAAAATTCTTTGTCGATGCCAAAAACGAAAACTTCCCAAGAAAAGGGAACAGAATATTGGTTTCCGGGATCAAAAAAGTGGTTAGTGAGTCTAGGATGAAGGCGAGAAAAGAAGTTAAGTTTATCTTTGTCGAGTTTTTGCAAAAGCCCTGATTTAACCAATATTTCAACCGAATAGTCAGACGGGATAACGAGATCATAACCAACCCCTTTTGTTGCCTTAAGCTTAGCGACCATCTCCTCATTGGAGGCAAAAAAACTTAGATTTACCTTAATGCCTGTCTTTTTTTCAAATTCAGAAATCACTGAGGGGGCTAAAATATCCCCCCACGTAAAAACATTAAGGCTTTTTTTGTCGGATAGGGCTGTCTCAGAAGGCAAATAGAGAAAGGTAAAAATAAGACCTCCCCAGCAACTGATGATGAGAAGATAAATAAGGGTTTTTTTTATCATATGAAAGCTTTGCCTCTATTGCTGAGCCGAAAATAGAAAAGGGCCATTAAGCTACTCATTAAAATCAGAACGGCTGATAAAGCATTCATAACAGGTGAAATTCCGGTACGAATCATCGATAAAATATATAGGGATAGAGTTTGAACCGAACTTCCAGCACAAAAAAAGGAAAGGATAAAATCATCAAAGGAAATGATAAAAGCTAAAAGAGCGCTTGTCGTTAACGATGGGCCAAGTAACGGAAGGGTAATTTTAAAAAATGTTTGGACGGGTGTCGCCCCAAGGACAAGGGAGGCCTCAGTAAGCCGATAATCAAGCTCTAGAAAGCGAGCATAAACAATGGGGATGACGAAGCTTAACCCAAGGATCGTATGGGCAACGATAAGTGTGACGAGGCCTAAGGAGACGGAGAGCAAGCTAAAGAAGGCAAGGAGGCTTACCCCTAGAACTGTTTCGGGGATGATCATTCCTCCATAGAAAAAAATCATATATTTTCTGATATGGCCTCCTTGAGCCGCATAAAAAAAGAGAAAGATACTCATCAAGACAGAGAGGCCGGTAGAGCTAATCGCAACAATGAGAGAGTTTCGAAATGATTTCCAAAGATAGGGAGATTCGATCAGCTCTTTGTACCACCGTAAGGTTGCCCCTTTCCATGAAGAGGGGAACTCCACTGTGTTGAAGGAAAAGATAAGCAAAATGATAAGAGGAAGCCATAAGAAAAAGTAGGTGGCTACAACAACAATCAGATTCCCTGTTTTTCCCTTAGTTCTTTTTTTAATCATGTTCTGACCGGGTAAAGTGAGAAAGAAGTCGGTAAAAAAGAAACACTGTGGCGATTAAAAAAAAACAGCTGATCAGAATAAAAGCGGTCCCAAGAGAGTCGGTTCCTTCAGCCAAGATGAACTCAGAGATCACATTTCCAACGAACATGATCTTATCACCCCCCATTAACGAAGGAATAACAAATTCTCCAAATGAGGGAATATAGGTTAAAAAAAAGCCGGCTCGCACGCCTTTCATTGTGAGGGGAAGGATAATACGACGAAAGGTTTGAAACCACGAAGCCCCCAGATCGATAGAAGCTTCAATAAGGCTGGTATTGAACCGTTCCAAAGAAGAGTAAATTGGAAGAACCATGAAGGGAAGATAGAAATAGACCATCATGATCATAATCGCAAAAGGGGAGTTAAGCATGATCAAAGGTTTTTTGAGAAACCCTAACCCAATGAGTAGGTTATTGATGAATCCGTGCTTCTCCAAAACATAAAACCAAGCGTAAACATGAAGAAGAAAATTTGTCCAAAATGGAATTAAAAGAAGGAATAAGAATAAGGTTTTAAATTTTTTACCTATAAAAGCAAGAAAATAAGCCAGAGGATAGGCAATTAAGAAACAAAGAAGTGTATTGGAAATGGCTAAAATCAGAGAAAACCCAATAACTTTTAGATAAAGTGGATTTAAAAAAAACCGAACCTTTTCAAAGGTAAATCCTTCGATCCCCAGGTCAGTTATCTTTAAGAAGCTGAGAGCTCCTGTCATGAGCAGGGGAATATAGAAGAAAATAACCTGCCAAATCAATGCAGGCACCCCAATTGCAAAGGGACGTTGCGAAGTGGATGTAGGAAAATTTTTCATTATTTTTCCAGTATCAAAGCATTCTCTTTTTGCCAGTAAAGATTAACTTCATTGTCATAATCGATTATTTGTTGAGGGAAATGTTCTTCATTTTGTTCAAAAACTTGCAATTTCATCTGATTTTTAAGAAGAACGTTGTATTGCGTTGAGCGACCATGGTAGACAATTGACTGTACGATGCCTTTAACAGTATTGGAAAAATTAGGAACTTCTTTTCTTGATATGAGAATTTTTTCTGGACGAAGACTGATTAAAACTTCACACCCCTCTGACATCCACGGTTTTTTTTGAGCAATGGAGAGTTTAAAGAGCCCCAGACCGGGGACCTCTATGGTTGATTCCGAAGTATCAAAGTTTCGAAGGATTCCGCTTATGATGTTGGTCGTCCCAACAAATCGTGCAACAAAAGAAGTGAGAGGAAATTCATAAATCTCCTTGGGCGTTCCAATTTGTTCAATATCTCCCTTATGATTCATAATGGCCATTTGATCAGCGACGGTCAGAGCCTCAAATTGGTCGTGTGTGACGTAGATAAATGTCGTTTTTAGCTTATCCTGTAACTCGATTAGTTCAATCAACATCCGTTCTCGAAGTTTAAAATCAAGCGCCGCTAGAGGCTCATCGAGAAGAAGGACGTCGGGTTCGTTGACGATTGCGCGGGCCAAAGCAACTCGTTGTTGTTGGCCACCTGATAGCTGACTTGTAAATTTGTAGACATGATCTTGAAGATGAAAAGCCTCTACAATTTTAAAAACTTTTTTTTTGATGTCGGATCGTGAGAATTTTTTTAATCGCAAACTATAGGCCACATTATCAAAAACATTAAGGTGAGGGAAGAGAGCATAGTTCTGAAAAACAACATTAATAGGACGCTGATGAATGGGATCATGAGTAACATCCTTGCCATCAAGAAGGATCCTCCCCTCATCGGCCGTTTCAAGTCCCGCGATCAATCGCAATAGGGTCGTTTTTCCACAGCCGCTGGGACCTAAAAGGGCAAAAAATTTCCCTGCTGGGATCGTTAAACTGATGCCGTTGATAATCAGTCCACCGCTAATCGATTTTTTCAATTTTTCTAGACGAATGCTTCTCATTTTAAAATTATCCAATGTGATTCTAGATTTTTTCCATAGAAATTGATACAAATAGTGAAAATTATATGAAAAAGAAAAAGGTTGTCATCATTGGATCAGGGCCAGCGGCCTATACAGCGGCAGTGTATGCAGCAAGAGCTGACTTAAAGCCGCTTGTTTTTGAGGGTTTTTACTCGGGGACCCCAGGGGGTCAGCTCATGACGACCACAGAAGTGGAAAATTTCCCTGGGTTTCCGAATGGAATTTCAGGTCCAGAGCTGGTCGATTTGTTTCGTCAACAGGCGATTCGTTTTGGGAGCTGTCTAATACAGGAGGATGTTATTGGTGTAAAGCTTGATAGACGTCCGTTTGAGATCGAAGCCCCTTCAGGTATTGTATCGGCTGGAGCGCTCATTATTGCAACAGGGGCCAATGCCAAGCGGCTTGATATCCCTGGGACTCGCGATCATGAATTTTGGCAAAAGGGAGTTACCTCTTGTGCTGTTTGTGATGGTCCCGCCCCTATCTTTAGGGGAAAACATCTTTTTGTCATCGGAGGAGGGGATACCGCCGTTGAGGAGGCTCTCTTATTAACTCGGTTTGGTAGTAAAGTTTTTATCGTTCATCGTAGAGATCGGTTAAGGGCTTCTGTAATCATGGCTCAACGGGCTTTAGCTCACCCAAAAATTGAAGTGCTTTGGAACACTGTCCTCACTTTTGTTAAAGGCGAGCAGACGGTGAGTCGGGTTGTTCTTAAAGATGTGGTCACTGAAAAGGAGAGCGAGCGTGAAGCGGGAGGGGTCTTTTTTGCAATTGGACATCAGCCCAATACTTCCTTTTTAAAAAATCATTTGGAATTACATGAGAATGGGTATATTAAAGTTGTTCCAGGGTCAACTGAAACCAACATCAAAGGAGTTTTTGCGGCAGGAGATGTACAAGATCATCTATATCGGCAAGCCATTACCGCAGCGGGAACCGGTTGTATGGCCGCTTTAGATGCGGAACGGTGGCTTGCCTCTCAAGAAGATGTGTAGTGGTTAAAAAAGCTCTTTTTTTAGTCACCTTTTATCTTCGTTTTTCTCTATACAGTCTTAATACCCAGCCTTGGTACGATGATATATGGGAATTCACCTTTGCCCCTTCCTACACTTATGATTATTTTTCGCGTGTGCAGAATGGAAGGCCTCAACTTGAAACAGGGTTGAATAATCATCTTCTTGTTTTTGATCTTGCCTTTTCCCCATCTCCTCTATGGGAAGTCGATGGTGGTATTGAGTTCGCCGATACGTCGTCCCAAAAAACAAGCTTTCGTAGCGGGGCTCTGCAAATACGGTATCTTTGGTTAGACGATGTGACAGGTGACCCTGTCTCCTTAACAACCGGGGTGAATTTTCGAGCCGTTTCGCCTCGCAGTTTGAAAGATCTTAACACTCCTTATCATGCAGAGTTCGATTTTGAGTTTAATGCCTCTTTAGGGCGCGAATGGAGCCGTCGCACGCTTTGGTACCTGCGAGCTTATGCATTTGCATCGGGTGGAATCGGTAATCGCGGCTTTCCATGGCTCTGCTTTCTTGGTAAAATTGAAGGAAACATAAAAAAAGCTCACCGATTGGGAACTTTTGCGGAGGGGTATTTTGGTTTTGGGGATAAAAATACAGTTAACACAAAGCATTTTAATGGGTACGGCCTCATTCGACATCGAAGTATAGATTTGGGAGGTGAATACACCTATATTTTTCCTGTTTCAGGCAGGCTCTCTTTCTCTTACACCCACCGTCTATATGCTCACGCTTTTCCTCAGGCAGTCAAGTTTTTTACGATCAAGTATTTGTTCCCCTTTTCTCTTTTTTAACCCCTATGCCGAAGTGAGCTGAAAAATTCGAATTTTGGCAAAAACCTTTCACAAGCCTCTCAGGTCGCCCAACTTGAAGAACTTTTGTGGGAGGCTTTGACGGGAAACCCCAATTTTTCAGTTTAGGTTCGGTATATCCCTCTTTATTATGACCATGACTCTGCAATAGCTATTACCCTACTTACCATCCTTTTGAGATAGTACTGCTCGTTCAGCATCTGGTTCATCTTTCTCTCGCTAACATTCTGGTTATTCGTAAGCAAGGCTCTCTGATCCTCGACAGCGTTCTGTAGTTTAAGAAGCAGATCGGTTTGCCCCATTACTTCTTGAGGTTCTACCCTCCCCTCTGCAGCATTACCATTTGCTTGATGGTTTGCTGCCTCAGGAAAAGGGCCTGCTACCTCGTTTCCTCCTTGAGGAGGAGGGGCAGGATCGTTTCTTAATGCAGGATCGGGATCCCGCACTCCATTTTGATTAAGGGCAGCTGGATCTAGAGGGGCTCCATCGTTTCCTGTTTGAAGGGGTGCAGCTGCAGCCTGATTCGTGTTTGGATCTCCCGCTTGAAGGAGAGCCTCGTTTGTTAACGCAGGGTCGCGAGCTCCTATTACATTTTCATTTGCATTTGGTAGAGGGGCTCCATCGTTTCCCGCTTGAAGGGGTGCAGCTGCAGCCTGATTTGTGTTTGGATCTCCTGCTTGAAGGAGAGCCTCGTTTGTTAACGCAGGGTCGCGAGCTCCTATTACATTTTCATTTGCATTTGGTAGAGGGGCAGCTGGATCTAGAGGGGCTCAATAGGAGGGGAGATCATCCCTGAAAGATTTCTAAGGGGGTTCCGCTGATAGTTACCATCACCATCTTTTAAAACATAAGGTTCGAGGGTCCCCTTTGAAAATAAACCAAACACGCCTTTTCTACATGCACCTTCATAGATATCGAGGTAATGTAAGGCTAGAAGACCACACCTTTTTTTCTCCTCATTTTTTTCTTGTTCAATGCCAAGGTTTTCGTCTAAAAAAACCTCACCTGGTAACCTTATTAGAGGGTCATGTGAAGAAGCACAGCCGACCTGATATCGATAATAAACTTCTCGAACTTTTCCATAAGTCATTAGAAGCAAAGGCCGAAGAACAAAGTAGGCGGCACAAGAAACTAGAGTGGTTGCTGCGGCTAAACCACACCCTAATCTGACGTAAAGAGGAAGAGCATTAAATGAAACGACCACACGACCGGCTAAAGATGAGACTTTTTTACACGCATTCATCCCACCATCTGCTACACGACCCGCCAAAGATGGGATCCCTTTACATGCTTTTGCCCCATTATTTACGAAAGAATTGAACAGTCCACTAATTTTTTTTGTTATATTTGCAAACCTAGAAAGAGCAACACCACTTTGTTCAGTAAGGTTTATCGAACTACCTACTAGGTTGCTATCTATTATTTGATGTGCTGTCGTTGCAATTGCGCTCATCTTTTTTCCTTTTTTTAATAAAAACCGCTAGTCGCGAAGCAAAACCATTGCAAAGATTCAATTTAATTGGAACATCTTTTTATTTAAAAATATTATTTTAATATAATTAAAAAATTTTTTTAATTTAAGTTGATTTTGTTAAAATAAATAACTGGTCCGTCACCAGTGACGGAGGAGAAGTGAAATTTGGGACAGTAAAAGAACTAGACGACGAAAAATTTCATCGTCTAACAGGAGTAAAACGTACTACATTTGAAAGGATGGTATTAATCTTAGAACAGTCTGATAAAAATAAAAAAATTCACGGCGGAAGAAAAAATAAATTGAGCATACAGAATATGCTCCTGATGACTTTAGAATATCTTCGGGAATACAGAACCTATTTTCATATCAGTCAGAGCTATGGTGTCAGTGAAAGCACTGCCTACAAAACCATTAGGTGGGTCGAGGACACTTTAATCAAACACCCGGATTTTGCTTTACCAGGTCGTAAAGCCCTCTTAAAAAGTGATGTTGAATATGATGTTGTTTTAATCGATGCGACAGAAACGCCTATTGAAAGACCAAAAAAAAGCAACAATACTTCAACTCAGGAAAGAAGAAGAAGCACACGCTAAAAAGCCAAAGTGCTGTGAACAAAAAGAATCAACAAATTATTTGCACAGCGTTTGCGAATGGCAAACGGCACGATTTCAGATTATTCAAGGAGTCAAAAATACGGTTGCACCCATCAATATACCGAAGGGAGCTGAAACCTTGGTTTTGGGCGCGGCCAAAGCCTTGGGGTTGAACGATCGCAACATTGCGATCAGAAACTTTTCAAGCAGTCCATATGGCAACGGTTGAGACGTAAAGGTGGGTATGTGTGATGGCCAAAAAAATCTTTGGAAAATCGAAGCTTTGATTACTTTTTTCTGAAAAAAAGACCTCGGGTCGTCCGTGAGGATCATTGATAATTTCGATGTCAAGAAACCCGATTTTTTCTCCAAATCCGCAGCCAAGAGCTTTTGTTACGGCCTCCTTTGCAGAAAACCGGGCGGCATAATGGGTTGCCTTATCTGCATAGGAGGAGCAATACCGTTGTTCATTTATTGTGAAAGTACGGTCAATAAAACGGGGCCCCCACTTTTCAACAATCTTTCGAATTCGATCGATCTCTATGAGATCATTTCCAATTCCTAGAATCGTCATGCTTAATGTTTCTCATCGGCAAAAGTTTTATCCAATTCAAAACTTCTAGATTCATTTTCGCTAGCTAAGTTACAAAAAACCATACGACCAGAAGAGGTCTGTTTAACAGAAAGAACTCGAGCTTCAACAGCACGGCCAATATGATCTCCACCGCCATTCACGACCACCATGGTGCCATCTTTAAGATAACCAACGCCTTGCCGCGGTTCTCTGCCGTACCGCTGAATTTCGATTTTAAGCAATTCTCCGCTTATCATAAGAGGTTTAAGAGCATTAGAAAGAGCGTGGATGTTAACGACTGTAATTTCTTCAACTTTGGACATTTGAATACGACTCATATCAGAACTCAAAATATTCGCATCAAGAAGGCGAGCCAAACGAACGAGTTTTCCCAATATCTCAGGGTTTCCAGAAAAGTCGGTATCATCGTATCGTATTCCTAAGTGAGGAATAAGTTCTAGCTTTTTGACAATTTCTAATGCCCGCCTTGCTTTACCGTAATCTTCTTCTGTTTCAGCCTGAATATGGAGTTCCTTAATGATAAAACGAGGGATAATGAGCTGATGATCTAACAACCCCGTTAGGGCGAAGTCGACAATGCGTGAGTCGGATAAGAGGGAGCTGTCGGCGAGGAGATCTTTTTTTTTTGAGTTGTTCGGGTAAAGCGGATGAAAGGGATGCTCACATAAAGTTCATCATTCGATCGAAGTGTTATAACGGTTCCGAAATAGACTCCAAATAGAAAAATGCCTATCTTGATCATCTCGATAGCCTGGTGATGCAAATTGATGGAGAAAGAGCTAATTTCTAGAATAGCACCAAAAAGAAGCAAAAGAGCCTTTCCCATGAGATAACCAACAAAGATTCCAAGGATAGTAACATTCAAGGAGCGGAGATTAAAGCGGCGAAAAACAACATCAAAAATAATAAGAAAAAGCCCAAAAAAAAGGCCAATTCCAACACCGGTTAAAGCACCGATTATACTTCTTTCCGACGAAGTAGAAAGCATGTAAACAGTCATAAAAATCGCGCTAAGAAGCGTGAAAAACAACCTGAAGAAAACAACTGAAAGACCCATTTGGGGTATATCATAGCGCAAAAAATTATTTTCAAACAAAGGTTAATATTTAAATTTCTGTACCCCAAGTTTTATACCTAAGGGGGCTGAAAATTTTGGATTTGAAGCTGGCTATACCGAAGAGAGTTGAAAATTTGGTTTTGGATCGTCGCGAAAGCCTTCGCGAGTTTCAGAACCAAATTTTCAGCTCATTTCGGTATATTTCTTTTTTACGCGATAGTAATCGTAATCAAGTCATAAAGGTCATCCGGGAACGAAACAAAAACATCTCCTCCTTGAATTTTATACGACTCGAGGGGGGCGAAGGGAGAGGGCATCCCTTTCTTAGGATTTATTCTAAGAGATAAGAAATCTGTTTCCATAGGAATAACAACTCGATCAATCTTTTCAATGTTTTCTGAATGAGAATATTCGACGTAAATTGTCGCGGGGCCGCCTGAACCCATCGACTTTCTTTCAAGAGTTTCCATTTTTTTACTTGATGAATCTTTTTGCTGCAGGCTAACTGGGCCAAGTATAACCTCAAGGAATTGCATGTTCGTCTTACTGAAAGTCGTATTCAAAACATAATTATCCCGGTTCGTAGCGAAGTTTTTTATCCTGCAATTCAGGTTACGATGGAGGAAGCTATCCTCTTTTATATTTATACCCGTTATCCCCCTGGCCAAACCTCCAGTCATTTCTTTCGCGGGAAAAGGTGAGTTAACAACGGCTTCTTTTAAAATGTAAACCCTATAATAGAGGCTAGTGTTCGAAAAACTATTGGGCGTCTGCTCTTTTGTGTTGGGAGGTGTGTCAGAAGGGTATTCGCTCGATTGAGGAGAACTCTGCCCCTCAGCGGATTGGGAATGATTATTTGAAAGAGTAGGAAAATTCGATCTTTGTGGATAAGGGGAATAAGGGCTCAAATAAGAATGACCCCGCCATCCGGGGGGCTGGGGATAATTATTTGAAGAAGTAGAAAAATTCGGCCCTTGTGGATAAGGGGAATAAGGGCTTAAATAAGAATAATCCCGCCATCCGGGGCGCTGGGGATAATTATTTGAAGAAGTAGAAAAATTCGGCCCTTGTGTATTGATCAAATATTGGATCGAGTGAGGATAACCCTGCCCCTCAGCGGATTGGGAACAACGACCTGAAAGAGCAGGAGAATTCGGCCCTTGTGTATTGGTCAAATATTGGATCGAGTGAGGATAACCCTGCCCCTCAGCGGATTGGGAACAACCTGAAAGAGCAGGAGAATTCGGCCCTTGTGTATTGGTCAAATATTGGCTTGGGTGGGGGTACTCCTGTTCATCAGCGGATTGGGAACAACCTGAAAGAGCAGGAGAATTCGGCCCTTGTGTATTGGTTGTATTGGTGAAATATTGGCTCGAGTGAAGATAACCCTGCCTCTCAGCGGGCTCAGAAGAACAGCTTGAAAAATTAGGAGCGGTTGGTTTCAAGGTGGGTGAACCGTGACAAACATTGATACTACTTGCAGTCATCGTCTTTTTTCTCCATAAATTTATACCGAAGAGGACTAAAAAATTGAATTTGGACCGTCGCAAAAGGCATCGCGGTTGAAGGATCGCAGCGTTGCTCGTATTGAGAAAATAGGAGCAACGTTGCGATTCACTTCGGTACAGCGGCGGAGTATATACAAAAAAAGAAATATCTGTTTATAAAAATTTATTTAGGATTGGGATCTGGCTTTTGGGGCAATTCAGTACGAAGCATAATATTCACTTTAATGGAGTCGTACTGACTTTCACAAAATGGAATGACAACACCTCTCTCGTTTTCTTCGATTCTCGAAGAAAGATCGTTTGTTGGAAGAATTGGGAATGAAAAAGATCGGTCTTTCATGGGAACGAAAAATCGATCCACTTCGTCAGCTTTTTTTGAATGGAAACGTTCTACATAGATTGTCAATGGATCAACCGAATGCATAAAGGCGTTCTCAAGCTGTTCAATCTTGGTTAGAAAACCTTTTTTAGTGATTTTCTCTGGAGTTATCGTGAACTCAAAAAAATTAAGCCGCAACCTATCCAGAAGAACCAACAAATTGAAGCCATCACGGCTAAAGAAATTCTCAAAGTAGCACGATAGCCCCCCTTCCATCTCTTCAGTAGGCTCTTTTATCTTTATGGCCTTCACCGCGCGCCCCATCATCGAGGCGGCAAATGTTTCTAAGGAAGCTTCCCCGGAAAAGGGTTCTTCTTTTGAGGCTACAGCTCTAAAAAAGCGTTCATTTAAACCAGAATGAAGATTGAGTCGGCCTGCCATCCTTTTTGCCTCTATAAAATTTCAGTTACGCAATTGTACAAAAAAAAGATTATTTGACTCATAAAAATTAATTCTACACCCAAAGTTATACCGAAGTGAGCTGAAAAAAACGGGATGTGGGGGTCACCTGGGTATATACTGAAGAGAGCTGAACATTTGGATTTGGCCCTTCCCTCCCAAAGCCTCGGGGTTGGACGATCGTAACTGGCCCGTATTTCTCAATACGAGCGACGTTGCAATAAGATCCAACCGGGAAGACTTTTGCGACGATCCAAATTTAAATTTTGAGCGCTCTTCGGTATAGACCAAAATTCGGCTTGCAGGGCGGCTAAGTATGAGGAGTAAACTTTTTAAGCTTTCTGAGTTTTTTAAAAAAGACAGCAACTTTGCTAGGTTGATTTGAACAGTGATAAAAGAGGATCAGTTGACGATACAGTTGCATTTTTTCCCAAAGAAGGGCTTTTTTGATCCATCCTTTTTTTAGGTCGATTTTTCCTGATAAGAAGTGGCTGATTAATGAAGCGATGTGGGGATAGGGTGTTTCCGAAACCGTGTTAAAATGTGCTCTGGCAATTTTTTCCCCTTCGGTAGCCCATAG
The DNA here is from genome assembly GCA_963777025.1 of Parachlamydiales bacterium. Classification (GTDB taxonomy): domain Bacteria; phylum Chlamydiota; class Chlamydiia; order Chlamydiales; family Rhabdochlamydiaceae; genus PALSA-1444. The sequence goes on along the minus strand of CAVZOR010000001.1, from coordinate 12,177 downwards.
ATAACATCCAAAAAGATGAAATAGCGATCCGGTCTCTTGACAAAGTTGCTCCAAAGGGAAGGTTTCGAAAATGGCGCCCGCTTCTTTTAATCGGTCGGTAAAAAGAAGAGCTGAGATGCCTAAATAAACTAAAGAATTCGCGTCAGTTGATTCTAAATTTTGATTTTTTAAATCCTTTGAGCGTTCTTCGAAGAGGCGATTTTCGATGAGGGGAAATACCTCTTTTATAATGCCCTCATCGAGGGCCTGTTGAACAAGATAGTAAAGAAGCTTAGGTGGCTGATTTCCTTGTTTTAAAGCAGCAGAAATTCCCTTCTTATGAGCAAGCAGGGCTTCTTCAATGAATGGAAATTCGGCCAAACGACGATTTTTTTTGATCATTTTAAAACACCCCAAAACTAAAAGGGCGTAAAAACTCTCTTCAACCCATGAATTACTCTCGATTAATTCAAGTAAGGTCAAAGGCTTTGCTAAAAAAAAAGCAAGGTAAACCATAACAGCTTCAGGATGAAAAAGAGGAACCATTTCCCAATTTTTTCTCATGCTATCGATGAGTTTCCGATTTTCAGGATTAACAAATATTTGAAATAAATGTCGTAACGTAAGAAGGGCAAAGTGGTAAGCCGCTATCCGGTCATAGGAAGAGGCTTCGTGGAGTCTAAAAACAATGTGTTCTACTAATCGAGAAAAAAGAGGGTGTTTTTCATACTTTCGAATAGCCAGCTCGAGGCATTTTGCTTCTTCCTCCACCTCTCCAAGCGCTTTATAAACAAGGGACTTACCTAAATATTCCAAAGGGGCTCCAGCCGTTGTTCTCAGTTCACCAAATTTTTCTAGGGCCAGGCTAAAAAAATCGATTCTTTTTTTTGCTCCAGTTTGCACAAGACCTGATTCCAAAAGAGTGATGCCAGAACGAAAAATAGCCTCTCTTCCCTCCCTTCTTCCTGGAAAAGAGAGGGCAATTTTGTTGTATTCAGAAAAGGCTTTAGCGTATTCCCTGTTTGCTAGAAAAGCGTCAGGAATGGCCAAGCAAGAAACTTTTACATTTTGACTTCCACTGAAGAGAGTCATGTTTAAAAGGTTGAGATCGGCGTCACGAAGAAGCAACCCTATTTGAGTGCCGCTTAACGGGGTGTGACTAACATAGTGGATGGTTAAAATATCATTGATAAACAGAGTAAGGTAGCTCTCAATTTTTTCAATGCAGATTTTATACCAAACGCCCGCCTCTAGAACGACGTTCGAACTCTCTATTACCTCAATATTACGATGAAAGAGTCGTCCTCCTGGAAAAAGAGTTGAGCCTATCCAAACGCAATACCCGTCCATCAAACTCTTTCGCTTATTTCTTTCTGGAACATTCAGAAGGAAACCTATCCCATGACTCTGAGTCCCAAGTTGGACCTGAGCCTCTATTTTTATGTTTCCAGGAAACGCCTCCTTTGAAATCATTAAATTGACCCATTCCATCACTTCAGTGAATCGAGTGATAGCGATGTGTTTTGTAAGGAGGATATTTTCTTGAAATTCCCATTCTTCCTTACGGTCAATCTTAAATTCCCTTATGAAAATCCAATCAGGTTTCCCTTCAACAAACCCTTCTAAATCAGCTACGAGTTCAGAAACATGTTGGTAACGAAGTTTTCTAGAGGGTTCCAAACATTTTTTGGTAATCTCATTTAACCCGTGAGGGATGTCCCGATAGGGAGCCGCTTCAATGGGTTCTATAAATTCTTCATACGACCATGTTTTTTTCAAACTCTCTAAATCAGTTCTTTTGAAGGGCAAAGTTAATGTTAAAATTTGATATAAAATGACACCAAGAGCATAGAGGTCGGTCTGTTCGGAGGCTTGCTCATCTTGGGCTCTTTCAGGGGCTAGATAAGCAAGGGTCCCGACTACTTTTCCGGGAATGGTCAAATCTGGAGTATCTGGAATAGAAAGATCTATCGGTTGCTCAACGTCCTGGTTGGTTTGACCGATGTATTCTGCAAGCCCCCAGTCGAGAATCAGGACTTCCCCAAATTTTCCTACAATGACATTTTCGGGTTTTAGGTCTCGATGTAAGATTCTCTTTGAATGACAGTAGGCAACAGCTTGGCAGATGTTTAAAAAAATTCTTATTCCAGAAGGGATGGCTGTTTTTTGATCAAATTTTCTTGTTTCCCTTAAAATTTGCTTTAAAGTTTTCCCTTCAATGTAAGGCATGGTGTAATAAACCTGGTCTTTTTCATTATAGATGGAGAAGATGGGAAGAATCGACGGGTGATTGAGTTTTGCAGCAATGTGGGCTTCTTTTAAAAACCTTTTTCGAATCGATGGAATTTTTTCTAAATTTTTTCGAATTCGTTTTAATGCGACAATTCGTTGGCAGCGGGTGTCATCGACAACGAAAACCTCCCCCATTCCTCCACTTCCCAAATTTTTTATTAAGCGGTATCGATCAAGTATCATTGATAGGAAATATACAGATTTGGCAGGATATCACCTATGGAAATTGTTTTAACAGGAGATCGACCAACTGGGCGTCTTCATCTTGGGCATTACATAGGATCGCTTAAAAATCGCTTAAAATTGCAGGAGAATTGTCGTCAATTTATCATGATCGCCGATCTTCAAGCTTTGACAGATAATGCGGATAATCCTAAAAAAATTAGAGAAAATGTTTTAGAGGTTTTCCTTGATTACTTAGCAGTAGGGATTGATCCTCTAAAATCAACTATTTTTATTCAATCTTTGATAAGAGCCATCCCAGAACTTACTCTTTATTATCTCAATCTGGTTACCTGGAACCGCCTTAAACATAATCCCACAGTAAAGCAAGAACTCTCTCAAAAAGGTTATGGCCAACAGGTTCCTGCTGGTTTTATAATCTATCCGATTAACCAAGCTGCTGATATCACTGCCTTCAAGGCGACCATTGTTCCCGTTGGCGAGGACCAACTCCCGATGATTGAGCAGACAAACGAGATCGTTCGACGTTTTAATGCCGTTTATCAAACTGACATTCTCTTTGAGGCGAAAGCGATGATCCCAGAAAAGGGTCGATTGTCTGGCTTGGACGGGAAAAAAAAGATGAGTAAATCGTTGAATAATGCAATTTATTTAAGCGATCCCGCTGATGTTGTGACTAAAAAAGTAATGGGAATGTATACCGATCCCCACCATCTTCGGGTGGAAGACCCTGGAAGAACGGAAGAAAATCCAGTCTTTGAGTACCTCGATCTTTTTGATCCCGATCAAGATAGATTAATGCGGATGAAAGAACAGTATCGCTCTGGTGGTCTTGGTGATGTGGTTGTTAAGAGACATCTTAATGATGTTTTACAGCAATTTCTAAGACCCATTTATGAAAATCGTCTACGATTTTTTAAAGATAAAGAAGATGTGTTAAACCTTTTGAAAGAGGGGAGTGTTGAGGCCAATGCGGTGGCAGATCAAACATTACTGGAGGTCCGCAGGGCTATGCATATTGACTATTATACCGAAGTGAGCTGAAAAATTGAGAGTTGGGGAAGAAGGGCTTTGGCGGGAAGCAACCCCAAAGTTTTCACTTCGGCATAGAAACAAAAAATGTTTTTAATTCCTCAACCGACTGACTGAAAAGGGTTATCGTTGATTCGATGGTCTTTGGTGCGTACATGTCAACCCCCGCTTCCTCTATTAAATTAATCGGAAAAGAGCTTCCACCTGATGAGAGCATTCGTAAATAATCGTGGGGTCCGTTTTTGAGAGTAAGTTCAAGCAGTGCATGTGCTGCGGAGAGCCCTGTCGCATACTGGTAGACATAAAAGTTATAGTAGAAGTGAGGAACTCGAGCCCATTCCATGTCACCCTCGACATCAAGGGCAACGGAAGGGCCAAAATAATCGACATTCAACTGATGGTAAAGCCCTTTTAGGAGAGCAGGGGTTAAAGGGATTCCTCGTTCTACTCGGAGATGAATCTCAAGTTCAAATTCAGCAAACATTACCTGTCTAAAAAAAGTATTTCGGATATTTTCAATCTGTTGATTGATGAGATAAGCTTTTTGTTGCGGGTCAGTGAGCGTGGCCATGAGATGACGGTGCAGTAGCTGCTCATTGAAGGTGGAGGCAATTTCAGCTAAAAAAATGGGGTAATTCGAGTCATGATAGGATTGAGATTTCCACGCAAGAAGCGAGTGCATACTATGGCCCGCTTCATGGGCTAGTGTCATGACATCGCCGAAATGTTTTTGATAATTCATCAAAATATAAGGAAAATTTCCATAACAACCACTTGAATAAGCGCCCGACCGTTTGTTGTTATTTTCATACCGATCAACCCACTGATCTTTTAACAACCCTTTTTCCAATTCCATTTGATACGCAGGACCTAGGTGGGCTACTGAATCAACAACGAGGCGAACAGCAGCATCAAACTCCATCGTGATCTCAGTTTCTGGAATTAGAGAGACATGCATATCATAAAGGCGAAGTTCATCAAGTTGAAGAATCTCCTTTCGAAAGCTCATATAACGATGAAGGACCTTAATGTGTTGGCGTACCGTTGAAGTAAGGTTAGTATACATTTTCACGTCAATGTTGTGGGGAAAGAGAGCGGCCTCTAAGCAAGATGAAAATTTTCTAGATTCCATGTTGAAGCGGTGTTTAAGGAGTTCTCCTTGGAGGAGCTCACTTAAAGTGTTTTCCCACTGCCCATAACTTTGATGAAAAGTTTTGAAGCTGTTTTTTCTTAATACCCTGTCATAATTTTTGAGGTAAACCGAATACTTTCCGTGGGTTAACTCATGTGACTTCCCTTGGCTATCTAAAACGGAAGGAAATTTTAGGTCACCATTGTTAAAAGCTCCAAAAGCCCGCTCCATTGAATCCAAAGCTAGTGCGGCCGAGGTGATTAATTTTTCTTGATCCGCGCTTAAGGTATGAGGCTTTTGTCGAATAATCTTTTTTAAATAAAATTTAAATGAAACAAGCTCCTCAGCATTTAAAAACTGCTCGAGTTTTTGATCTGAAAATTGAAGTAGCTCTGGTTGTATCCAAGAAGCCTCTTTTTGAAATGTATTAAGTAGCGTGGTGATTCTTGAAAAAATGGCTTTATGGGACTCATCCCCCACATCTTCATCATGCTTTAAATGAGCATACGTGTAAAGCTTATGAAGGTGACGCTCCACTTCAAAATAATAATTTAAAAGCTCCACAACAACCGATAACCCTTCCTTTAGGCGCAATCGAAATTGAGCTAATTTTGGCCAATGAGGTTCTTTTTTTTGACCCCCCCAGAGAGTGAAATCTTTTTCCCAATCTTCTACCGAGGCATAGAGCGCTCCGGTATTCCATTGATCGGTCTTCGGTACTATTTTTCTATCCATTAAGCTAAGTTGTAAAAATTAAAAATTTTAATCTAGACCGGGACGTTATCACATTAATGAAATTTTAATCAAGGTAGCAGTTTGATGGCAAGGTTGCTAAATTTCCTTGCGAGAAAAAATCGCTTTTGTGTAGAATCCTGATTTTGGAATCGGCAACTTCTTCGGATGTAGAAGCCGCAAAGATCTTCGCCTCTGAGTATAGAGGGCATTTTTTAAAAGGAGACTATAGATTATGGCACAGCAACAAACAGAAAAGAAACTTTCTTTACAGCCACTCGGTAATCGTGTTGTGGCTAAGCGCATAGAAAAGGAGGAAGTTTTAAGAGGGGGGATTATCCTTCCAGATTCTGCTAAGAAAAAGCAGGAGACAGCAAAAATTATTGCAATTGGACCCGGCCAACTAACAAAAGAGGGAAAAACACTTCCAATGCCAGTCAGTATTGGAGATGTGGTTTTAATGGACAAGTATGCCGCTCAAGAGGTTACTCTTGATGATGAAGAATATATTATCGTAAAAGCAGATGATATCATTGCAATTGTTAACTAAAATTTAGGAGAAATATAGATCATGGCAGCTAAGGATATTAAATTTAAAGAAGAGGCGCGCCAAAAAATTCTTAAGGGAGTTCAGACTCTCTCTGCGGCCGTCAAAGTTACTTTAGGGCCGAAGGGGCGAAATGTCCTTATTGGTAAAAAATATGGGGCTCCTCATAGCACTAAAGATGGTGTGACGGTTGCTAAAGAGGTTGAGCTTGAGGATAAACAAGAGAATATTGGCGCTCAAATGGTTAAGGAGGTTGCCAGTAAGACAGCCGACAAAGCTGGTGACGGAACAACAACAGCGACGTTGTTAGCGGAAGCCATTTATACTGAGGGGCTCCGTAACATTGCTGCAGGCGCCAATCCGATTGAGATTAAGAAAGGTATTGAGAAGGGTGTTAAGGTTATCAGGGAAGAACTAAAGAAACGTAGTAAGCCGATTCAAAACGACCAAGAGCTTAAACAAGTGGCTACCGTCTCTGCTAATAACGATCCTGATATAGGGGATATCATTCGTGATGCGACGAACCGAATTGGTAAAGAGGGAACAATTACGGTAGAGGAAGGGCGAGGTTTCGAGACAACTTTTGATGTTGTTGAGGGAATGAATTTTGATCGCGGCTATCTTTCTTCTTACTTTGTTACGAACCCTGAATCTCAAGAGGTTGTCTTTGAAGATCCCTACATCTTGATTTATGAGAAGAAAATTAGTGGCATGAAGGAATTTTTGCCTATCTTGCAACTGGTTGCCGATAAAGGAAAACCTTTTTTAATTATCGCGGAAGATGTTGAAGGCGAAGTTTTGGCGACATTGGTTTACAATCGAATTCAAGGTCGTTTAAAAGTTTGTGCCGTTAAAGCCCCGGGCTTTGGAGAGCGTCGGAAGGCGATGCTTGAGGATATTGCGATTCACACAGGCGGCGTTTTTGTTTGTGAAGAAATCGGTCATAAGCTTGAGAGTGTCACGCTTGAAATGTTGGGTCGTGCTAAAAAGGTTGTTATTAGGAAAGAGGACACGACGATTGTTGAAGGACTCGGCAAGAAAGAGGCCGTTCAGGAGCGTATTGGCTTAATTAAGAAAGAGAAAGAAAGAAGTACGTCCGATTACGATAAAGAGAAGCTTCAAGAGAGGCTTTCCAAGCTCTCTGGAGGGATTGCAGTTATTAAAGTTGGAGGCGGATCGGAAGTTGAGATGAAAGAGAGGAAGGATCGTGTTGATGATGCGGTTCATGCGACCAGAGCTGCTGTGGAGGAGGGAATTCTTCCTGGTGGTGGCGTGGCGTTCGTTCGTTGTATTCCAGCTCTTGAAAAGCTTGCGGCTTCACTTTCGGGTGATGTGAGAATTGGTGTTGAAATCATTATGAAGGCGATCACATGGCCTTTACGTCAGATTGTTGAAAATGCAGGTAAAGAGGGTTCTATTGTTCTTCAGAAGGTTCTTTCTCTTGGACCCAATGAAGGGTGGGACGCTGTCCTTGAAGAGTATGGCGATATGATCGAGAAGGGGATTGTTGACCCGACGAAAGTTGTTCGTCACACCATTCAATGTGCTGCTTCGATTGCAGCCCTTCTTCTCACAACTGAGGCCATTATTACGGAGGAAGAGGATGATAGTCCTGTTTCATCGCATCCTATGGGAGCAGGTGCTTAGTCTAAAGAAGAGCCAATCGTAAGTTTTTGGTTAGTAGAGAGAGGCGACCCTGAAAGGGGTCGCCTTTTTTAGTTCACTTGATATATACCGAAGCTCAATATGAGGGTATTATGAAGATGGCATTAAAAATTTTTATTGGTTTTATTGTGGTTTCTATTGTTATCAGTGCTTTTTTTGTTTTTTTTGGCGGATCGCATATTCTCAATATAATTTCAAATCGTTTTGAGAACCTCCTTAAGGTTAGCGTTCAGATTAAAAATATTCAGGTTAGCTTAAATCGACTAACTATTGATGGCTTTGAGATTGGGAATCCAAGAGGGTTTACCCTTGATAATAGCTTCAGGGCAAAGAGCATTGAAATTCACGCTCCACTTACTCGGTATATAAAAAATGATGTTAAAATTGATAAAATTAATATCGATAATGTTTACATTGGTTTAGAATTTTTCTCTTCGACAAGTAGTGATGGAAATTGGACGGTTCTTATTGATAACATGGAGAGGTCCCGACAGCAGAAAAGATCTCGTCGATTAAGTAAAAAAACGGTTTTGATCAAAGAGCTTATCTTAACTAATATTGAGACAGATCTTTTGTATCAAAACAAAGGAAAGATTCGGCACCTTCCTAGAATTTCTTCTATCAAGCTGGAGAATGTCAGTAGCGAAGGAGGGGATTTAAGTGAACAATTGATGCGGACGGCTCTTGGTCAAATGATAAAGGAGGTTTTCGTCCAAGAAAATCTTAAGGAGATGTTTGATAAAATTTTTAAGTTTCCAGAAAACAACACCCCTTTTCAAGATATGCTAGGGCCTTTTAAGTTTGGACCTTTAGAAAAAATTTTTCCATAAATTATTTGCACACCATCTGGGAATGGCAAACGGCACGATTTTAGATTATTCAAGGAGTCAAAAATACGGTTGCACCCATTAATATACCGCAGGGGGGTGAAAATTTGATTTTCGACCTTTGCGAAAGTCCTCGCGGTTGGATCTTATCGCAGCGTCGCTCGTATTGAGAGATCGTCCAACCCCGAGGGTTTGGCGGGGTCCAAATCCAACTTTTCAACTCATTTCGGTATAATTGAGTTGTTTTTATTTGTTCACACTATTTTTCATGTTGCATAAGGCGGCTTTCCAAACTTTATACCGAAGTGGACTGAAAAATTGAGAATCGCAACGACCAAAATTTCAATTTTTCAGTCCACTTCGGTATATTTCAATATCAGGCCATTGGAATCGATTGGATGAGATGATTCAGAGACTGTAGCCATAAAAGAGCCTGTTTAGAGAGCTCCCCAATGATAAAGTACCAACCCAACCATAGTAAAGCTAGCGCTGATAACGATTTTAGAGCCATACCCAAAAAAGTGATTTGAACTCGGGGCGCCACCCGGTTGGTTATGCCTAAAAACAATTCAGCCATAAGTGCTGCAACAATGGATGGAGCGGCCAGTTGAGTCGCAAGTGACAAAAATTTTGTTAAAAGTAGCGTTAAAAATTTCCAGATCGGTTGATGGAAACGAAAAAAGGTTGCGGAGATGAAACCATCCGCAGGGATGATATCATACGAGGCAAGAAGGCTATCGAAAAAGATAAAGATCCCTCCAATTTCATAAAAAATGATGATAAAAACATATTGATAAAGCTGTCCAATAGGGGATGACTGCGTTTGCATAATAGGATCTGTTACTTGAAGGGCAAAGGAGCCTCGTAAAAAGTCGATTAAAACTCCACATGACTGCACGATATAAAAGGGAACGGTAACCAAAAAAGCAAGAAGAAAGCCAATAAAAAGTTCTTTAATACAATAAAGTGGAAAAAAGTGGTCAAAAGCGAGAACAGGAGGCTTAGCTGCAAAAATTAGATGCGGTAATACAATGACCACCAGCATGATAGAGAGTCCCATTTTTATTCCAGAGGGGAGTTTAGATCCAAAGAAAGGGGCCATTGCCGCAATCGGGACAACCCGCATTAAACCGAGTATGAATAAGGTAAGAACGGAAAGGGGAGGGACATTAGGAAAACTTAGGACAAAGCTAATGTAATCAGAGGTGTTGATAACGGCAGGAGCGGCTACGGGGTCCATTTATAGAAATTTTGGAAAATGGTATTCGTGAACTGCATAATTTGGGCCCCAAGCCATCCGCCCATTAGAAGAAGGGTAAAGATAACGGCAATGAGTTTTACGGTAAATGAAAGCGTTTGTTCTTGAATCTGAGTCGCCGCCTGTAGAACGGCCACAAAGAGGCCGATTGATAAACTGATTAAAATCGGCGGCGTCGACAAAATTAACATCATTAAAAGGGCTTGGTAACAGAGTTGATAGATTTCATTAACGAACACGACTTTACCTAAACGTTAACACGAGGCCTTGAATGAGAATAGTCCACCCATCAACCATAACAAGTAAGAGCAGTTTTAGGGGGAGGGCGATGGTGAGGGGGGATAACATCATCATTCCCATAGCAAGAAGAATATTTGAGGTGACAAGGTCTATCACAAAAAATGGAAGGTAGATAACAACGCCGATTTCAAAAGCCATTTTAAGCTGAGAAGTAATGAAAGTGGGCATAAGAATAATAAAGTCAGCTGGATTCAATTGAGATCGATACTTTTCAGGAAAAGATCGATACGCGAGTTGATAAAAGAGGGTCTGATGTTTTTCGATTACATTTCGTTGCAAGAAACTTCGAAGTGGCTCTTTGCCTGCCTCAATAACGTCAGTCAAATAAGTCGCGGTAGCTCCTGTAAAGAGTTCTATTGGCGGATTTTTTTCAATCGCGGAAGAGGCGGCGTTATACATGGCCAAACCGGTGGGAAACATCACATAAATCGTCATCAAAAGGGCAATTCCGTTTAAAACCTGATTCGGTGGGGACTGTTGTACCCCGATGGCGTTTCGTAAAAGCGAGAGAACAATAATAATCTTCATATAGGAGGTAAGAAGCATGATCGCAAAGGGAAGCACGGAAAGACCAGCCAAAACGGCAAGCTCTGAGACTAATGAAGGGACGTGCTCTTGAATGGGGTTTATGTGATCGGGCAAGCCGTAGAGAGAAACGGAGAGGACTAAGGGGATAAAGAGGGATAATACGGGTAAAATTTTTCATGTGTTTTGAGTATACAGGCTAAAGGCTTTTTCAATGGCTCGCCATTGTTTTTCAATTGTTGCATTAATTATCCCTGACTCTGTTTCAATGATACATCCGCCAGGAGAGATATCATCACGTTCCTTAATCAGGAGGGTTTTGACTTGTTCTAAACGTTCCCTCAAAATCGGTTTTTTTGTTTCGAGAATTTCTTTATCGATCCTGTTAACATAGATGGTGATTGAGTGATTTTGAAGGATAGGTGTTAAGGCTTGTAAAACGATCCTCACGATCGCATCAGGGTTAAGCTCAAGTTCAGCAGCTACAATTTTTTTAGCAGCCTTAACAGCTAAAGGTAGAATTAATTTATTTACCTCATGAAGGATTCGTTTTTTCTCTTGATCAAGTTTTAAAATTTGATCATTTAATTGAACTAGCCCCTCCTCATATCCCTCTTCTTTTGCGATTTCTTTTAGTCGAGCACACTCATTTTCCGTCTCTATTCGATACGCTTCAGCGTCGGCTAGAGCCTGCTCAAGCAAAGCTGTAACCTCAACTAAAGTTGAAAAATCGCTCTGAGAGATCACTTTTTTATCCGATATTGGATGAATTTCTCCACCCTTAATGAAGGAGAGCCACCTTCCCATGACTAACCCTCTCTCACATAGATAAGGGATTCCAAAATCTGCTTAATAATCAGATTAACAGCTCGACTATTTTTCAGAGGTAAACAGAGCTTTTGAAGTAAAAGAGCTCGTTCAACATCAAGTTTATGGAGAAGATGCCAAATCAGACTAGGATCTTGACCATAAAGTGCTTTAGCCATTCGGTTCGCGCCCCTTCTACGAATAAAGAGCTTTAGTTCTTCTTCGTCTTCATTCCAACTCGCTAGGCCCATTGGGGGAAAAGAGACGGGTTCGTGACCTCGAAGAAGAATTTTTAAATAGTTACGCTGTGAAAGCGTAAGAATTTTATAGAATTTATTTAATTTTTTTTTTCTATAATTTGCCGAATCTCGATCGAAACATCGTGGAGACCTAAGTAATCTAAAGAAAGGTTAAGAATTTCATTTCTCACTTCGAGTAGTCGATTTAAAGGAGAGTCAGGAAGGTACGCAACGGGAAGGAGGTAATCAACGTCAGCAGTGAGATGGCCAAGAAGGGTCTCCTGTAAGTACGATTTTGCTAAAGAGGTGAGCGGAATCCGTTCTTTTGTGTAGAGAAGATCTTTACTTACAGACTCTGCCTGTATCGGATCTAGTGATGAAAGAAAAAAACCGATCTCTTTCTCAGGCAAGGTTCGTAAAAAGGGGGAGATCCATGATGAGTGAATTCGAGATAACTGAATTTCCGTCTCATCGAATTTTTCAAGCGGGTTACCACAAGTCTTAGGAAGTTTTTCTAAAGCTTGGGCTTCTGCTGACGTTAAATATTGAGCTAGGGACATGGCTTCCTCGGATGGACATTGCTGTAGAAGAGCATTTAAAACGATTCGAGTAGGATAAATAGCATATTCATTCATCTTTTTTTGCTGTTGGCTCACTCG